>JAFXQK010000007.1 GCA_017527205.1 Lachnospiraceae bacterium
CACGCCGTTCACGGACTTATAAAACTTGTATCCGTCCAGCTGCATTTCGCCGCTGCTTACCAAATAGATCACGGGCTTTCCATGTCTTTGTCCCACCTTCACGGCCGTCTCTCTTTCCTGAGAGAGATGCACGTAAAGCCTTGACTTCGGGATCAGCCCCTGCACGTCGATCGAACCAGTGAACTTCTCTCCGGTTCCGTGATACAAAATCTCAGGCGGAACGCACTCTTCCAACTCTACATCCACGGGGATGGAATGTCCCTGATTGGCACGGATCAGCGTATGATCCTCATTGAACGAATAACGCTGCTTATTATCCGTCGCAACGATTTCCTCCAGCATGTCCATGTTAAAATCATTCGTCTTGGAAATCCCTTGGATCAGTTCCTCTACGTTCGCCCAACCATGCTCATCCAACGTGATCCCAATTTCTTCAGGCTTATGCCGCAGGATCAGCGAAATATATTTACTAATCTCTGTTAAACTCAACTCGTTCACCTACTTTCAAAATCATTCCTTACTCCATAATTCCTTATCTCTTCCATTCTGACAACTAATCGCTTTACTTTCCTGACAATACCACCGGCTGCCTTGCCTGGCATACTGCCAAAAGTATTAGCCACTTCTCTCATTACCAAAAAATTTGCATGTTCGCAGGTCTATTTTAGCTTCTTATGAACGATTAATCCTCAGATTTTAAATACTGTGTTATCACCGTGCCATCATTAACAATAAGCCTTCCCCCGATATAAACATAGGGAATTCCATTGGCTCTTTCGGTATCTTCGGCTAAATAGAGACAAAATTTGTCATAGACATACTCTATTTTTTCTCCGTCCAGCTCAAAAGTTGCGCATCCGTCATTGTTCACGATAAGACAACCTTGTTTTTCCGTCTTGGCAAGCTCAAGCATTTCCTCATATGTCTCATCCTTTTTAACAATTCCTACCCGCTGATAATATCCGGGCTGCAACATACCGATTGTCGGATCGTCAGCCCAGTCAATCGTACCTGTGTCACCCACGTCTCCATCACTTGTTTCGTCAGAACTTATTTCAAAACCCTTGTCATTCCTCTTGCAGGCAGCAAAAGAAAAACATAGAATCCCAACAAAAGCTGCCGTGATCATTATTTTTTTCATGATAAACCCCAATTTGCGTTGTAACAATTTTAATGATGGAGGATCTACAGTTCATGATAATACAGACAGATATTTTCAAAATGTCCATCCTTCATGCGAAACCCTCCGGGAACGGTCCCAAGTTTCGTAAATCCCAGGCGTTCATACAGATGCCTGGCATGGATATTGCTTTCAACGACTGCATTAAACTGAATCACCCGGAAACCAAGTTCCTTTACAATCTTCTCATCGCACGTTCAAAAAAGCCGTAATTCTTTTCATCCCTCGACGAACAATAAATTGCAAATTCAATCGTTTCGAAAGCATGCAAATAATCCGTTAAAACATTACTTGCCGCCGTTGCCACCGCCTGCGGATCATTTTGGAACGCTCCGCATCCAAAGGCTCCAAGGATCACGACCTCATCTCCGCCAGCTACCGCAACGTCAAGAATCCTGCGCAGCCTTTTTTCATGGATCGTGACCTGCTCCTCATACGATAACTTCACTGCTTTCTGCCCATCGCCAGAGTTCATCTGATTGCTGGGGTTCTCACGCAAATTCGGTGCCGCACAAGTAATCACGTCTACCTTGTACCAATCCTGCTCCGGCATGATCCGCGGGATCGCTTCATCCGTTTTGATCACGGTCACGTCAGGCGTGTAAATGCAGTCATCATTGTGGATGGGATCATGCATTGCCCTGTGCGGGCCATAAAATCCGCCCCACGGGATCTCCGCATTGAGGCAAAAATATAAAGTGGAGCATCTGCAAAGGCATTCCTCCTGCGCGCTTGACCCCTTTGTCACGCCGCCGCCCGGATTCGAAGCAGAGGCGAAATTATGAACACAGACCCTTTTCCCCTGATACGCACTTGCTGCTTCAAAGGATCTTTTCTTTGACACCACAACCTTTGCAGCCCTTTGATAACGGTTCTTCTCCAGAGCCTTTCCCGGGAAGGCATTTTCGACGCCGTCCCCTTCCAGGATCAGCCGTTGGTCAGCCACCGACCTCGCAATTCCCTCTTTTAATCTTTGATTTGTTTTACACCTGTGTTCCGTATCCTGAAACACTGCAATGTTTTCTTCTCTTCCCATGATTTTCCCCTATAAACTTCTTTTTGTCTGCCGTAACTCTGAATACCCTTGTCACGCATGAAACGCAGGACTCATTCTCTCAATTTTTATTGACTTTAACTCCTTTATGGGTTTATGCCCTTGGTACGTCACTCATACTCTCTGCGACTTCCTTTACCTCTTGCTCTACGGTTTTTCCCGTGTTGTCATAGAGGTGTCCCTGATTCTCCGGAAGATGATCTAGCTTGTTCTTTAGGAACAAGGCCCGCTCCACCATCTCCACGTCGCCGCGCTCTTGGATGCGCTTTGTGATGGTCTCCTCTGACGCCGTGAGTACCAGATAATAAAGCTTTGCATCATGCTCCTTCGCCAGCTTTTGCAGAAGCGGCAGCTCGTCTTCCACAACATAATCCATCAACACGTCAATTCCACGCGAGAGCGCCTTGTCCGCCACGTCAATAATGCACTCCCAGTTAAACTTCAGGATCTCTAGCCATTCCAGCTGGTTTGTTGCCTGTCCATCTGCCCAAAAATCCCCTTCCTCATAGGCTCTCGTGACAAAGCCCTGATGGAAGTCATCTCCGTGGATCACATAAACCTGCCTGCGCTTTTCCACCTTCACCATATATTCAGCCAGCGCGTTCGTGAGGGTTGTCTTTCCACAGCCGCACGGCCCCGAGATAAAATAAATATTCGCCACGTTCCATTCTCCTTCTGCCGACTTGCATGCTCTTCCTGATGCCCCTTGCTTCCATGCGCAACTCAGACATGCCGGCGACATATGCAAATCGTTTTGATATGTTCACGATGCTTCTACAAATATTGTCTTAATGATCTGTTCTGCGCATTCCTCCGCAGAATACTTACTCGTGTCCACGCGCATGCGATACTTGATCTCCTTGCTCATCAGCTCTGCCTGCTCCTCAGACTGGCTCTCATAGCGGTCTCCGCGCTCGATGTTTCTCTGCTTGCAGATCTCCAGCGGGCAATATACCTCAACGATCTCTAAGGGATTGTCCTTCATGATCTCTATGAGCTTTTGATAATGAGGCCTGATCTCCTCGCGCTCCACAAGAATGCCATCGATCAGCACGTTCTTTCCCATGTCGGAATAGAGCTTCGCCGTGTGATACATCATGATGATCACTTCGGAAAGATACTTCCAATAATTTTCCTGCAGATATTGCTCGCCCACCATCTCCTGGAACAGATCATTTGCAACCACATAGAAAAACACGTCCCGTCGCTCCTGCAATGCCTCTACGATGGTCGTTTTTCCAGAACTGGTGACGCCATTTAAAAATATTATCTTACCCTTTTCCATTTTTCTTTTTTCCATCTTTCTGACTTCTGTTCTACGCAAGCTTATCCATGGCATACATTGCTTTTAACCACGCTTCCTTGCAACACAAGAACCATTGATGAGCTTACGTTGGTTTCTCGTTATACTTCTTTTGCCAAAAACAGTAGCAGGCCATCATCATTCACGCAGGGCGCGTATTGATCCAGCTGCTTTCCCTGATACCACACGCCGCTGCCATCTGGTACATATCCGCGCTTTACGTAAATCCTCTGCGCCGCGCCATAGCCGGAATGCAGGCCTACAGCGAGAAATACGTGATCCGCGTATTTCGCCGCCTCTGCCTCAACCACGTCAAGAATCTTATTTCCGATACCTCTTTTATGCAGGTGAAAGAACACGCCAAAATCAACGATCTCCGGCCATCCCTTGCCTGCGAGCGGCCCTTCCGATGGCTTTAGGACCAGCGTGCAGATCCCCGCAACCTTGCCATCATATTCCGGGATAAACACGATGCGTTCCCCCGCTTCCTGCTCCTTATAATAATTTTCATAGGTCTCTAGCTGCGGATGCCAATTGTAGGACAAATACATATCATAAAAAATCTTTGCATCCGCTGGTACCATGCTTCGGATCTTCATCGTTTCGTCTTCGTAATATACCTTTGTATCCATTTTATCCATCATTTTCCTCCATCCATTTCATTGCACGTCCGTCGTTGAATGCGCATCTTTTTGGCATTCCCGCCTTCTGTGAAAGCCGTTCTTTTGATTTCACAAATCGCATGTCATGATAAATTCTTCATCGTTTTGATCTACCGTAACAAAACCTACCTTTTCATACATGCGAACCGCATAATTTGCCTTCTGTACGGCAAGGGAGGCTTTTTTGAATCCCTTCGACCGTAACAATTCCAGCATGGCCCTCATCAGCTCCGCGCCATAGCCCTTCCCGCGGTATTCCTTGTAGAGCGAAATGGCAAAGGACGGCGTTTCGTCATCCACGTAACCATAATCCTTCATGAGACGCGTCCAAACGGCGCCAACCACCTTCTCATTTGGCCCAGGCACAGTGTCAACCTTTCCCATGGAAGCTTTAGGTGTTAGGCAATCATTCCCTACAGCGACATTAGATGCAGAATACTCGTTTTCCGTCGCGGCTTCCTCCACGGTAGCAACAAGGCAAAAATCTGCGCGTCCGCTGCCAAAATCCTCATAGTAAATCCGAAGCTCCGGCAGTTCAATAATATCCCTCGAAGGCGCCTCCACGCCCTCCGGGATAAAAATGGCTTCGTATAAATAATCCTTTAATAACTCCTTTTCGCCTTTTTTTAACTCTCTGATCTTCACTTCGACCTCGCTGCGTTGACACCCCGTTTTCAAGCGTAAATCCTTATCACATAACCTCTTCACCGGAATGCACGTAATCCAGTTTTTCTTTCAGGATCCCTTTCATCAAGTCATACGCCGCCGTACCGGTACAATGACAGGTCACATATTTTGTCGGGTAGTTTTTCAGCTCCCTCGCGATGTCTTCAATCTCTTTAATTTCCTCATCCTTATAGTCCGTCTTCTTCATCAAATGAAATCCGCTGACTACCAGATCCGGTGCCTTCCCATATTTTTCCATAAACGCATCCATGATGCTAAGAATCCCGTTATGCGCGCAGCCTGATATCAGAACCGTTTTTCCTTCATCCCTGATCACAAGAAAATGCTCATGCCGGAAATCGTCCCTCTGATATTCCTCTCCCCTTCGGATCAGGAGTCGCTTATTGGTAAACGGCAGGTCATGGCTTCTTTGTTTGATGGTAAAGAGCTCTAATTCCTCATCAATGACGGCATCGCCGCGTAAAAACCGAACCTGCGGCAGCTTTGCAATCTCCCTGTCGATCCCAATATAGCGAAACCGCTCAGGTGCATTCCTTCCATCATCCGCATAGTACGCACCCGTTGCTGATTCCTGCATGAAGATACATGCATGATCGTTCATTTTCGAGAAGGGAAGAATCCCTCCCGAATGATCATAATGCCCATGGCTCAAGATGACGGTATCCACCTTTGTAAGGTCAATGCCAAGCACCTCCGCATTCCGCAGGGTCTCTTCCGACGGGCCGAGATCTACAAGCAATTTATGTTTTTTCGTCTCCACGTAAAAGGACAAGCCATGTGCAAATGCACACCCGTCATGACCTTCCGTATTCTCAATTAAGTTAACGATTCTCATGTTTTCAGCTCCTCTTATTCTCTATCTGAATTAAAATATCATGAGTTCTGCTTCACATAGTCTCAGGCAGATTCCTAAGGCTTAGTCCCTACTTCAGATAAGCCTTCACAAATTCATCCACGCTTGCATATCGCACGGGCTCCATGCCAAGCTTAACATACTCCTGGCGATAGTCCTCCAGTGCATCATCAAAGATCTTCGCATTCTTCGCAAGGTCGCCCGCGTCAAACTCTTCCATCACCTGAAATCTAGGAATGGCACTCTCCGCACGGATTTCATCAAGCATAAACTGCAGGGATGCCAGATTCATAAAGGACGCAAACGCATCCCCGCGCTCCACCGCCTCAGGCATCTTATTTTTCCAGTTGGAGAACATTTCCTCATAAGTGCCTGCAAGTCTTTCCTTCGTGGGCGCATCCTTTCTTGTTCTGCGCTCTGTAAAGCGCATCACCGACTTAAACAGTGTTCCCATCGAAATCCCAAGTTCAATGAAATTTTTCGCCTGCACGATCTTCATGACATTCGTTTCGAAATCATCTGGAATGTCGAGTCCGTCCAGTTCTTCAAAGGTTCTCTTAACGCCGCGCTTGAAATATGCGCCATTCCAAAGCATCACGGCATCCAGGCTGCGCGTGATCATATATGCCGCCCAGTTCCGAAGCTGTCCGATCGTTTCTGCCACAAAGGCATGTCCGTAAATCTTGCAAAGCTCCTCCCGAATCCCTGCAATCACCTCAAACCGCTTGTCAGCACTCAGCACCTCTCGCGCCTGATTTTTTAGGCTTTCCAGACGCTCCGTTACGCTCTCATCCCGCACGTAAACCACCTCGCAGTCCATGAGCTTGCTGATATGGGCATGACCGCAATTTGCATCCTCTTCCAGCATTTCCCAGCTCGTGCAATAAATGTCATAACCAATTCCTGCATCCTCCAAGATAAATGCTTTTGTTAATGCGTACCCCTTCGGATCATTGATCAAAATCAACAGGTCGAGATCCGAACGTTCATGTACGTCACCCGTGCAAACCGACCCGTAAATACCTATCATGTCAAGCGCTTCCGGGCATTCACACTTTGCCTTTTCTAACACTGCATCTACGATTTTTTGATGAATTGCGTTCATGCCATCTCCCCATCCTTTACCATTTCATCCCAGAAAAAACATAAAAGAACTACATGTCTTGTTATAAATCTTTTTCGAATACTACAAAGCCTTCTTCCATTCTTTCATAGCTTTCATACTCTTCCATGGACGAGAAGTCTTTTCGTACCACGATCTGTCCGTCCTCGTATGTCTTAAAACACTTCGGTACAAATCCATTCTTTAGGTAAAACTTCTCCGCCAATCCTTCCGCTGATCCCACGGAAAGCTTATGATATCCATATGTTAGAACACCCGCTTCAAACGCTTTCAGAAGCATGCTTCCAATCCCTTTTCCCCAGTACTCATACCGCACGGCAATGCCATCCAGGCAATATTCCTTCTGCGGCAAAGCTGCTTCTCGCGGCCACCCGTAAGCTATGCCAATGACCTTTTCTTCTATCACAGCCATGAGACAAGTTTTCGGATGGTCCGTCGTTTTCTGGCATATCGTCTCCGGCTCACTCCCGGGAAGATATTCTTCCATCAGTTGAAGGAAATCTGTTCTGTATTTTTCCGTGAAACATTCAATCTTCAGTGTCCATTCCATTTTGTAAATCTAACCTTTCTGCCCTGATCTTACAAAGTCAAATTCTTACAACACTTTTCGGAATTCCTCCAATAACGTCTTAGAATACTTCTTCTCTCTGTCGGAATCCCTGACGATCTTCCAGAGAGCAGCGGCTGTCTTCAGCCTATTCTGAAAACACTTCGTCTCCTCATCCGCGCAAAAATCATGAACAAACTGATTCCACTGAAGCGCTGACTTATCATAAGTCGCGTAAGACTTTTTTCCGTAGTAAATATCCAGAAGATCCCCCAGCGTAAAGCTCTCGTCTCTCGTCTCCTTGACCTTCTTCGCCGTCGCTACCATGTCGACGTTAAACTTAAACTTTTCTTCTCCCGTCTGCTTGACGAAAAACTCACGAAACCTTGGTCCAAAGGTAAAACCGCACTCGATCAAACCTGTTTCCCTTGTAAGCTCCGTTACAAAATCTTTCTTTTTACCATAGCTTTTCTTAGTTACGCTTCCAGAATTTCTTCCAGAGAATCTCTCCTTCTCTCGTCCCGCAGAAATCTTATCTGGTAAAATCTTCTCTCCGGAAAAGTACGCCTCAATAACCTTGTACAACTCAATCTTCCCACTGGGTGCCTTAAGTCCATGTGCCTTGCAAATCTTGATCAGTTCTTCCCGATACCAATAATATTTGCTAAATTCCGCATAGCTTTTTATTTCCTCAAAATTCGGCCTGTCCATTTCCTATCTTCTGCCCTCGCGTTGATCCATGAAGAAACCTAAATTAAAACGAATCTCATGCCTTTCTATATCGCGATTCGTATAACAGCAGGTATCAAATCCGATGAGCTTGAAACCTTGGGAGCGATAGAACGTAATGGCCCTGACATTACAGGACTGGGTCTCCAGAATGATGGCCCTTCGGCCCTGCTCCTTTGCGATCTCCTTCGCCTTGTTCATGAGCGCAGTGCCGATTCCCTGCCTATGCAGGGATTCATCCACCCAAAGCTCCGTCACCATCAGGCGGTTGCTCCATTCCTCGGGGCAGACCTCTATGCACGCCAGTAAAATCTTCTTTCCGCCTTCCTCGCGGTACATGCCATAGGCCTCCGCCTTCTCCCAATGATCCTGATACAGGCCGTCCGGAAAATCATATTCCTCCGGCGTATGCGTCACTGGCGTTTCAAATTTCTTCTTTATCATCTTCGCCTCAAAAGCGTCCGCACTCTCTGATACCTCAAGATCATAATACTCCTCCGCCTGATATCTCATCAATATGGGGACGCCCTTCCACTGCTCCTTTGGCAGCGGTACGATTTTATATTCCATAACTAGTTCTCCTTAAGTTCTAAAAACATCTTTGAATTGACAAGCCAAAATTTTACAGCACTAATTCCATCAGCCGGCAATTTACTTTTTCACCCTCAAACATCTCATGTTTCGGAAGTGGTTTGATGATTATAAATCCGGCTTTCTCATATGCCCTTATGGCCCTGTGGTTATTTTGATGCGGGTCAAGAAGCACTCACTCAGCCGCCATGTTTTCCTTCAGATGAGCTGTCATCATTTTCAAATTGCGATTCCTCTATTTCCGTATGCAGGCTTTACATATACCTCCGTAATCTCGGGCATATAATCATTGTAACAGAATGCCTTTTTCAGTTGAACACAAACAAATCCAACTAATAATTCGCCTTCCTCTGCAACGATGACTAACTCCTGTTGATTGTTCAAAAGAGATTTCCCGATATTTTCGATGGTAGCTTCGTCCTCACCGTTAAACTCAATGCTTAGAATGTTTAATTGCTCAGCGTCATTCACAGTCGCCGCACTTATCATAGTAGTCTCCCTTACAAACTTGAAGTTGCTGAGTTCATTTTTCCTGACAAACTTGAATTCATCTAAATACATTTTATAAAAAAGTACTCATGAAAACCATCGGCTTCATTGAAGTAATGTCCGACTTCTTCATAGTCTAAGCTTTTATAAAATTCGTAGCCTTGCCAATCAAAAGTATCCAAACGTATCAGATTTACCCCTAATTCTTTGGCCTGATGCTCCATTTCAGCCATTATTTTTCTTCCTATGCCTTGTCTTCGATATTGTTCAGCTACAAACATCGTATCCACATATAAAATATGAAAAGCTGACATGTATGCATTAAGTCCCCCGACCAGAATGCCGTCCAGCTCCATTCCTATATGTACACCACCGTCAAGATGGTATTTAATGTACTCTCTGTTATACATCTCCAATTGGTCGTTAATATACTCCACCTGTTCTTCTGTTAAACTTATTAATTCCATATTGTCTCCTCAAATGCCGATTTACTTGGTTCTTGCGGTTTTCGATGCTTTTTTCTTCATTGTTCAACCGGAAAAGCATCGATTTACAAGATATTTGCAGTTTTCGCTGCTTATTTCTTCATCGCCCAGCTTAAAAAGCATCAAATTTCCTGATTTACGCGGATTTCGATGCTTTCAGCTCCGAAACCCGTCCATCTAACAATCATAAAAGGATGGATTCCGCCAAACTCCAATTAAGCAAGCCTCCATGACCTCAACAAATGCTGATTTGCGCTTTGACAAATGTTCCTCCATACTACAAGATTTATCATTACCAACTGATCTTGCCAAACAGCTTCGTCAACGGAAATATGAAATCATATTGCCTTCGCATATTGGTTTCATTCCAAAAGACCTGTAAAACTGATTATCTCTCTCGTCTTCCATATCGGTATTCACCTGGAACATACGCACGTGAACATATTTATCCCAAACCTTCTTGAACAGGGTTGTCCCGATTTTTTGTCGCTGATAATCTGATTCAACAATGAGATCCTGCACAAATACAATATGCTCACCATCGCCGACACATCGAATAAAACCTACCAGCTTATCACCATCATATGCACCTAAGCAATATAACGATTTTTCAAATGCCCTCTTCAGCGCTTCATCATCATGCAGGTATGCAGCCCAACTTTCCCCACGATAGATTTCCTTGATCCGTTCCAACTCTTCCGTTCCAAATTCTTTATAATCTATCATGTTCTTCTTTCTCCCCATTCATTACTGGTTCTTATACACCCGCTACCGGAACGTCCTCAAAGCACATGGCATACGGACCCACAAAATCGGCTGATTTCTGGATTTCTTTCGAGAAATGCATATTGGTCTGTGAATCAATGATGCTTCCGTTGATGGAACCACCGGTTACGGGCGTAACCTTTTCGCCGTCATACAGGAACGCAAGTCTGATCTCCCCGCCAAAGTGACCCGTGAAATCATCCAACTGGAAATCAGAGAAATTCACCACCCAAAGATATGGCTGCTTCTTCATGTCCTCAACGGACATCGTTCCAGGAGCCACGTTGACACAGCCGAAAAATCCGGTCGGTTCAATCCCTAAATATCTTGAGAAGCGTAATCCACCATAATAAGTCTTCAACACGCCGTTATCTAATAATTCGCATTCCTTCTGCCAGATTCCTTCGTTGCTTAAAGGCTCGGTAGGCACAAGAGTCATGCTTACCTTGTCACCCTTTATGTCTGCAAATTCGCCCTCTTCATTCAGAGCCTGCACGTTCTGCCCCACCTCAAACGTTGAATATCCTGCATAGATATAACCGGCTTGCGCTCTTCCGCTATAATAGCTAAAGACGTCATTTACATAGGAATCACTGATAATCACCCTATATTTTCCGGCCTTGGGAGCTTCCGTTGCCTTTGCTCTTTCAAGAGTGTATTCCAGCGTTTTACGAACCTTTGACTTTAAGGACTCGCAGTCAAGATCGTTATATCGAAAATCCTTATAGGTTTCTACGTCCTGAGGCTCCTTGCACTGTGCCACAAACTCTCCGCTGACATATCTCTTAACGTACCCTGAATCGATACCTGTTGATGATATGATTTCGACATTTATTTCATAGGCGAATACTTCCGCCGAGTTGATAAATACGTCTTTTCTGTTATCCTCTGCAAACAATGCCTTCGAAGTCTCCTCGCAACACTCTTCAAGAGTATGGTCAAACAGATTGGATTCCATTATTATGAATTTGTTTTCGGTACATTCCATAGGATCATACGCTGGGTTGCACACAAAGGATGCCGCAAGATATGCGCGGCTTAAGCTGGCATCAATCTCCGCATCCGTCATGCCGTTATAAACATATACGGAGGAATTTCCTTTCATCTCTTTGCCGTCTTTATCAAAGGTCCTGTAGACGTTTACATTATAGGTTATCGTGTTCTCCGCCCTCTTGCAATCCAGGCTCTTTTTCACAAAGAACATCTGAGCGCTTTGATAGGACGTAATATTGATGATATATTCTTCAATGTGAAGCCTCTTTAATGAGGCCAGGATTTGTTCTTTCATATTGCACCTCGTTTTCTAATCTGTGATCATAAATCCGCAGACGCTTCTTCCTGCGTCCGTAAAGCTTTCCCATGCTTAGCTTTCATCGGCGCTTCCCCCGGATTTCCCCTTCCTGCGTCCGCACAGTTTTCCCTCTAGGAGCAGGCGTTTACTGATTATCCCAAACGGATCCTCGCTTTGATATATGGGCCGCCGTCCGATACCTTGACCCACTCCTTATAGCCCTTGCCACAGTAACCAGTACCACCAGCCTCAATACTGTCGGATATCATGGAAATGGACTTCAATAGATCAGGGACATAGCCCGTCAGAACGATTGGCGAAAAGATCTTTCCCGTCAGCTTACCATCCTTGATTTCCCTGGCGATGTCAACCATGAGCTGAATTCCCCAGTTTTTAGGATCTTCCATGCCTGAGGAAGCCTGGCAGAGCAAGAATCCGTATTTAACGGAGGCGATCATGTCCTCCACCTTGCTGGTACCTGCCTCAAAGATGGTATTGGTCATTCTGGTATACGCTTTTCTTGTGGTATCCTGGCGTCTGCCGTTGCCTGTCCCTGCCACGCCCAAATGCATGGCTGACTGGGCATCGCAGATTCCAGTTTTCAGGATTCCTTTATCGATAATAATGGTATCATGGGCAAGTACGCCTTCATCATCGAAAAAATATGTGGCTACCTGAGGGATGGTACATGCACCGTCGTGCATGGTGATCAGCTCAGAGGCTACCTGCTTTCCGATAAACTCCTGCGCCTGCGCCCTGTCCTTTACGAACATGTCCATTTCCACGCCGTGTCCAAATGCTTCATGAACGATCATTCCGGTTACGTCGGGCTCACAGATGCAGTCATATTCGCCGGGAATCATCTGCTCAGCCGAAAGAAGCTCGATCGCCGTCTTACATGCATCCTCGAGTTTACTCTCCAAGGTATCCAGCACTTCTATGCCGCCCAGCATGGAAACGGGCTTATATCCGTTCTGGATTTCCTCTCCATCCTTTGCCATGGCTACGATATAACCACAGGACCACATCACGTTCTGCGTGAGATCCTTATTCCTGGACAAGAACATCTTTGAGTACTTCTGATAAGAGAAGGCCACGCTACAGTCTATGATCTTCTCATCATAGGCACGCCCCTTTTCCGAGATACGCGTTAATAGATCAATGATGTTATTATCGCCCTTTTCTTCAGGGTCAACCTCATACTCCGTACTCTCATTGATATAGAGCTTCTCATCCTCAACACCGTCAAAGCTGAAAGCAGTAACCCCTTCAGGCAAAGTCTTTCCAAGTGTATCCAATCTTTTGGTGATCTCATCAAATACTGCATCCACAGTATCGTCTTCTATGGCGCTGAAGCTGTACTCCGCAGCCTTACCGTTATCATATACCTTCACGCAGAATCCGCGCTCCGATAATGTTCCGTCCTCAGAAATATTGGTACCTGTCTTAGATACGCGATAATTAGTGCTCTTTGAGTCATTTGCAAGAATGGATGCGTATTCATACCTGGCAAGAAGCTTATCAAGCAGTTTTTTCAGTATTGATTTTTTAAGTTTTAGATATTCACTTTCTTTTACTTTCATTTCTTCGTCCTTTCTTATTTTTTGTATGAAACATATGCTCTTTGTATCTGCGTCCCCAATTTTTTCATGTCTTACGACCATTATATCCTAAAAAACGCTTCCGTGTTCTCTTTCACGGCCGAAATCAGTTCCTCTTCATTCACGCGCATATTCTTTGCAAGCTCCGTCGCAACGTATTTGATATTCTGCGGCACATTCGTGCGGTCTAAGCCCTTTATGTTCCGCGGCGTGAGATAGGGTGCATCCGTCTCTATCATGATCCGGTTCAGTGGAATATATTTTACTGCTTCCCGCAGCGCCCCGCCGCGCCTTTCATCGCAGATCCAACCTGTGATCCCAATGAAAAATCCCATGTCGAGGTATCTTTGCAGCGTCTCCTTTGTCCCGGTAAAGCAATGGACTACGGAGTGCTTGCAGATATCGCCATGCTTCTTAAATCTGGCAATAAAGTCATCCGCTGCCTCTCTCTCATGCAAAAATAACGGCTTACTGCACTCCTCCGCGATTTTGATCTGGTGCTCAAAGCATCGCAATTGATTCTCACGTGTTGAAAACATTCTGTCATAGTCCAGACCGCATTCCCCCACGGCAACAATCTTGTCATTCCCAGAAACGATCTCACGGATTCGCGCAAAATCCTCGCCCCTCGCGCGATCTGCTCCGTGCGGGTGAATGCCGCAGGTGCCGTAGCAATCATGCTCTTTGACAAATGTATTCACACTTTCGCTGCTTCGCATGTCGGATCCCGTTAGGATACAACTGACGCCTTCCACAGCCGCGTCATTAATTATTTTTTCCGGCTCTCGAAACTGTTTACAAAACAGGTTCAAGCCGATGTCATAGTACTTTATCATCTTTCTCTTTCCTCATTATGCCATCTCGTCTTTTATGGCATTTTCATGCCCTGTATGATCATGGAAAGAGGAAAAGCCCTGCGATCAACGGCGGTAAAGCCTCCGCTAATGTCATAGTCAAACTCCTTCAGTCCCGTGATCACGATTCCATTCACACACATCCCCGTCATGATCTCCGACATGGAATGGGTAAAATCAGTAAATGTCATAGATTCATAGCATTTTTGCGTCATATAGTACATGCCGCCGTTACTGGTCCATTGATGCTCGAAATAGGAATAATGGCATTCCAAAGCATGATCTGGATCATAGGGTTCATCTCCCGCCGTGGCAAGCATATTCGTGCAGGGGTGTTGTTCATTGATCACAATCGCAGCTCCCGGCTTCATGCACTTTGCCACGATAGCAAAGAAACGCTTCAGATCCTCAAACCAGCAGAGTGCACCAATAGTGATGATCACTAGGTCAAACTGCTCCTTGTAACGGTCGTCGATGTCATAAATGTTGGCAGCCACGAATTCGCAGGGTAAACCCAGTTCCTTTGCCTTTTCATTGGCAAAGGCAACCTGATTTTCAGCGATATCGAAGCCAACTCCCTTTTTTGCTTTTCCGCTTTTTACCAGAGAAAGCAGCTCTCGCCCGTTATAGCAGCAAAACTGGCCGATGACCTTTCCTTCTAAGTTCATTGATCTAAGTACGTCCTTCGTCTCCTGATGGAAGAACACATAATCTTCCTTGCCTATTTTTTCTACAACATCCGCGCCCCAAGAAGCATCTCTATTATCAAATGCTTCCTCCCACGCGGCCTTATTTCCTTCTATATATTTTTCCATTTTAGTACTCCTCTAAAATCTCATAATTTGTAATCGTTTCTTACGATACGTCCGGTCCTGCAAATGGTAAGCTTCCTTACGGCACATCCGGCTTCTTCGCCAAATACAGTACATAGGTATCCCAAAACTCGACCTTGTCTCCTCCCTGAAGCACCGCGTTGCGAAGTCCCTCAAAGAATTTTGTCTTGTAAGGCTCCGGAAGCATCATGTGATCACTGTGCGTTCCACAGTAAGCTACGTATTCGTCCGCGTTGAAAACACGCTTTCCGTGAAAGTCGTGCCTTACCAGATCTGCATAGCCATAGTCCGTCGCATGAAGATAGTCAAAGGGCTCCTTCATATCCTTATACAGCGTCACGGGCTTGTAGTACTCCGCATATACCTTCTGAATGCTCTGAAACAGCTCCTCGTTTGGCGTCTTATAGTCCCCGATCAGGAACGCCATTGCCAGCGTTCCGCCCGGCTTTAACAGTTCAAAGGTTTTGGAAAACGCAACCCGCTCCGGAATCCACTGAATTGTCGCCGCAGAGAAGATCAGGTCAAACCTTTGCTCCCCAAAATCATGGGTGATAAAGTCGTCGTTGACAATGTCGAAATTCGGGAAGCTCCCAAACTTTTCTTTCATCTTCCGGTACAAATGCTCACCAAGCTCGATCGCATGATATTCGCAGCCGGTACGTAAGATTGGCTCCGTCGCCTGTCCGGTTCCCGGTCCGATCTCTAGCACTCTCTTTCCGGGACCCAATGCAGTCGCATGGATCAAATGCTCGAAAAGCTCCGCGCTGTAACGGGGACGAAACCGGTCAAATTTTTCTGGGATCGTGTCAAAAACCCTTCGAAACTCGTCCTTTTCCAGTTCCTTTATGCCCTCCTCCGTAAGGGGCTGCAGCTTTCTGTTTTCCACGCGCCAGATGTTTCCCACGACGTCGGTCTGTCCCGCTTTGATAAAGAAGGCGCTCATGTCCTCCATGGCATATACAACGCGGTCCTCAGACATGCGAAGCGTCTGTTCGTACCTCCAAGAATCCTGCGGATCATGGTGGCAACTCACCGTAATATTGGTAAGCCCCAGTCCCTCAAAGGGCTCCATGGATTCAAAGAAATCCACCGTGATTCTTGCCATGTTCATCGATCCCGCGCTCACGCCAAAGATTGCGGCGTGACAGCCGCGAAGTGCCTCCAGGCACCCTTTCTCGCGGATCAGCGCAAGCTGTTCCTCACATACGCCGCCGCCCATAAGAAAGATGCAGTCGGCATTCGTCACAAGCTCCTTCGCCTCGGAAGGGTCCGTTCGCTGATCGATCACGCAGTGCTTTTCAAAGGGCAGGCCCTGCTCTGCGAACATCTCATACATTCCGTCTGAGTCGCTGTCATTTTGTGCATAGTCAAGCGGACAAGCCGTGATAAACACGATGCTCTTCCTCCGTGTCAGCTCCTTGCGCAGCCGCTTCGTGATTTCCCCCGAAAAATGATGGTCCGGAAATCCGCTGAACACCGCCAAAAATTCATTTCTCATCTTATTCCCCCAATGTATTCTTATCTGATTCAAAATACCCCAGAAACACCCCAATCCATGCCAATCTTCTTGAAAATCAGGGGATCTCTTTTACTCCATCCACCGATATGTTAAAAATGCTCTCCGACAAAGATCTTCTTCTCTAAAAATACACGCCTTAGCAATTCTTCCTTCGCATTCACGGTCACGTCTTTTCTTAGCATTGCCTCATCCAGATTGAGGCACCCGACTGCCAGCTGTGCCAGCGCGCGTTCATTTAATTCAATGTCTGCCTTCTCTTTTCTGCTCGCCTTGACGCCATTGGCCTGCACGCGGTAGGTTGCATTATTCTGCGAGATCAGTTCGTCAGACACCTTGATCGTAAAATCGCAGTCAGCAGGCTTGTAGATTGCCTCTAAAAGCTTCTTGGCATTGATCACCCTGACCATGAAATTCTGTTGCGGGATCTTTTCAATGTCATAGGCAAGAGGCGATTGCACAATGCGAAGCAAGTCAATTCCCTTTGGCAGGGTCAACTTGATGGTGCCATAGTCTGCCTCAAATCTTGCAAGGAAGCCCAAGATGGCATGGAAACCGTCGCGCCCCGTCCAAGCACATTCCTCCACCTCCAAAATGGCAGCGGGATCATGTCGAATATCCGTGAAAATAACATAGGCAATGGGCTTTCCATCCTGCTTCATCACATAGGAAAACTTCCTGTCAATGTAGGGCTTGTCGACCTTTAGGTGCCCTTGCATTTGCTCCTCCGTGCGCGCCAAGGCCATGTTAAACTGCGGTGCAAATGCATTGTACACCGTCATAAAATCCGTCACGGGATCTCCCATGTTCCACCTAGAAACCTCGCCGTCAAAGCGATAGTTGCAAAGAAGTCCAGGCGCTAAGGAATATTCGTTCCAGGCTGGCACCACCTCATAGCCCTGCTTTCGATAAAACTCATGTTTAAAGGGATACAGCGCTGAAAGCACCTCACCATCCTTATATGCTGCCGGAAGCAATTCCTTGAAGATTGCCCTGATTACGCCCTTGTTACGATATTCAGGAAGCGTTGCAACGGCTCCGATACCGCCCGTTCTCACGGTCTTCCCGTCCAAATAAAAATCATATTTATGATTGAGAATTCTGCCCATCAGCGCGCCATTTTCATCAAAGGCACCCCAATCCTCTTTCGTGTCAGCCTCATAAATGGCCCTCTCTGCCTCCGGATCCTCCACCCGCATGTGGAAGCAATAAACGGCCGTCAAATACGCGTCAAATCTCTCTTTTCCTTCCAGTTTCTTGATCTTCATTCTCATCACCTTTCGTATCAACTAAATGAGCTCATATTCCATCATCTCGTACTTGAGCTGGCTTCCCTCATTGATTTCAGCAGGCAACAATGCTCTTGCCACAAGCTTTAAATCATCTGATTCTATGTCCGTCCTCTTAAGATTTGCATAATCTCCTTCAATGCTCACGACAACATAATACTTTGTTCCCATGTCTGCCTCCTTATCTGAAATCCACAAAATTTTCTGGTAACAACTCATAATCCACAAAGGATTGAAGCACACCGACCTGATCCGTCCAGGAATCCATGCATGTCCGGACCTTTTGAAATCCCAGTTGCTCATAAACATGCTGCGCCCTGGTATTTTTCAGATTGGTGTTTAAGATGATCTTTTTATATCCCATCGAAAACAATTTCGAAATTAGCATGCTGAGAATCTTTTTTCCAAGACCTTTTTCCTGATAGGTTTCATCACAAATCTTGATTCCAATCTCAGCAACATGATCTCCGAGATGATAATAATTCATCTCGCCAATCGCACTGTTTTGATACTCTATGATCATACGCCGTTTGGTATCATCCGTATCGCCTGAAACCTTATCCCAGATTTCTGCGGCTGTTATTCCGAGGCCATTCGGAAAGCCAGCATGCGCCATGACCTTTCCATCATTCCACCATCTGGCCAGCTTCTCGCAATCCTCAATTCCTACATTTCGAATGCGTAGTTCGCCCTCACTTATCTCCATAGCTTCCCTCACCATCCTTATGAAAAGCGCACGCAGTCATTCTTCGATTCTTCCTCAAAAAAGCTCCGGAAAGGTTCCTCTCAAAAAGAATTGATATTCCGGATGCTCCTTTGCGTCTGCGTATTCCTGCAACATAGTCTTTCGGATCCACTCCTTCTTTTGCGGCGTTAATTCTTCGTACCGCAGGATCGTGATCCGTCCTTCCCGCTCGGCGCGAAGCAGCTCCACATACGCATCTGCGACAAACTCACAGCCTGTCACCTCCACGGGAATCTCACTGGTCACGGCATCCGGAATCTGCAGTGCAAACCCTGAATCCTTTACCTCTGCTGCCTCATAGATATATCCGGAAACCCCTTGATAGGTACTCTCTAAGGCATTGGGATAATACTCCTCAAACCGTAATCTCCCATCCTTTTCGAACCCATAGGGCCCCCACTTCGACCATTTTCCGTCATATGCGAAATGGTGTTCCCTGCAGTATTTCTCAACGGCATTGCTTAAGTAGACCAGCACATTCTCTCGCTTCGTGGAAAAATAGATGAGCGGAACATTATGATTCGATATTCGCGGCTCCAACTGCTTAATTCCCGCCGTCTGCGATGCGTGATAAAACATTCTTTTTTCGCCCCTTTTATGCCTTCTATAATTCCACGCCAATGCCTGCATAGGGAATGTTTTCCACCAGGCACGTTATTGCATCCTCAATGTCCTCAGGATCTGGCTCTTCGCCCTCCCTCGCGGCACATTCAAACTCGTCCACGATACCCTCAATCTGCACCATGTCAATGAAGAGCTGCAGCTGCTCCAACAGGTTTTCCGGAAGACTTGTCTCGCTTCGATATCCCTCAAGAACAACTGCAAAATACTGCTCCTTCATGTACTTGAGGCGCGCTTCTCCGTCCTCAAGCCACATGCTCCAGCCAACGCCGTGCGTCCAAAGATGTGCGAGGTCAAACATGTACCAGCAGTAAATGCAATTATCAAAATCAAAGGTCGTGATCGTTCCATCACTTAAGTCCACATGATAATTCCCGTCACTGAAATCAAAGTGCACGAGCCCGTAGCTCTCTGCATCCATGGGCAGTGCATGGAACTTCTCCAAGCGATCCGCGATGGCTGCCTTCAGCTCTGCGTATGCATCAGGAATGATCTTACCGATATACTCCATGTTGTACTTGTCAAAATACTGCTGCCTTTGATGCGCCGGCTGATATTGCTTCGAAAGCCTGTGAATCGCTCCGATCGTCTTTCCCATATTGTAAAACAGCTCGGAGATCGGTGCGCCCTCACGGTATCGATAACCATTTTCATAAAGCAGGATTCCCCTCGCATAGGCAAATAACGATATGAAACACTCCATAGAGTCTTCCAAACGCTCCACAAGTCTTCCGTTCTTCGAAGGGATCACGTCCGCTACGGGCGCCCCCTTTTCCGCAAGGTAATGCACGAATTCCGTCTCTGCCTCGTAATCCTCCATCGTCCTGTCGCCCAGCGCGGAAACCCTTAAAACATATTTCTTCTCACCATTTTGTTTACAGACATAGACTAGATTTCTTCCGCCATCATGTCCGCCCACTTGTTCAAACTCAAAATTCTCTAACTCATAAAAGGCTTTTGCCTTCTCTAAAACATTTGTCAATCCACATTCCCCCAATTCATTTTTAAAAGTCCATGCTTCCCAGATCATAATCCTTCGACGGTAGGATGACCGCATGCTCCGGAAATACCTCCTTAAGGATTCGAAGCTCCAGCGCCTTCCTGTGCTCCAAGTGCTTTACCAGGCCGTCAAAGCCCTTGAGGCCATGCTTTTTTCCATAGGGGCAATCCTCAAGAAATCCCAGCATCAGCGGGAACCACATCTCATTTCCCTCTGCGTCCACGCGCTCCTTGCGGATGATCTCCAGTGCTCCTGCCACCCATGGTACGTCCAGGTAAAGAATTTTATAATTCTCCACCTGGATCACCTGCGCCAGCTCCTTGTAAAACTCCAAGATCTCATCGTCCGTCATCTCGTAGAACAGGATCTGATTTTCCACAATGTTTTGAAAAATGGAGCACTCGAAAACCTGATGATCCCCGTGCCACTTTGCATATCTGGAAAAAATGATTCTGTCAAAGGTATCTCTGTCCACACGACCGTTATAAATCTCATATTGCTCAAGATCCTTATGAAATCCGGGAATATCCGTCAAAATTCTCGTATAAGTAACGACATAACGGTCTTCCGCATTTCTGTCAGCGCTTGCACCCTCAGTCGTAAAAACACGCTCGACGGTGGTATTCGCTTTGATCTCATCCACGATCTCCGCATACCTGTTGAGCACCGCTTCATATTGTTCCTTGGTCAGATAAGAGCACCAGGCAAGCTCCACGGGATTATAATCTCCCTCGCGGAACACATGATACTCCGGAAGCTTCTCCGCAAGCCGGCTTACCAAAGTGCTCTTACCCGCACCTTGAATCCCCTCTATAAAGTAATTCATATACATCCCCCCTCTTAATTAAATTAAGCTTTCCATTTCCTCGAGGGGAAGGTTTGGATTGTCTTTCCTTAGCGTGCCCTACGGCACGTCCCTCTCTTCGGTCGGGATCGCAAGCATAGCTTGCGACATGGTCAAAAAGTCTACCAGAAAGACAATCCAAACCTAGCCCCGAGTTATTATCAAAGACTTTAACCTAATGGCACAGCCTTATGTGTTAAAGCTCTTTCACGTAAAGGCGATCGGTACCGCCTCCGTAGTTGACGATATCCTTCACGTGGGTATACCCGTATTTTTCATAAAATCCGGTGAATTCCGTGGGAATATAGGTTTTCTCAAACCCCTGGCCCTTCGCATATTCATTGGCAGCCGCGATCAGCTTTTCACTGATGCGCTTACCTCTGGAGTCCTTTTCCACAAAGACGCAGGATACCCACGGGCAGATTTCCGGCATAGGATAATAATCCTCCTTCAGAAGCGAAGTCATACCGACGATTTTCCCATCCTCGACTGCCGCGAACATGGTCTCCCAATCCGTGAACTCCCAGTTTCGGATCAATCCTGCAATATGTTCTCGCACCTCCGTCCAAGAGCACTGCTCCACAAAATGCAGGAATTCTTCTGCAAGGGGCGTATTCCTCTCGACCTTCCGTATCTGAAGCCCGCCATTTGCAAAAGCTTCATCGAATGCCTTGCCCGGTTCCAAATCCCCTTCCTTCGTCTTCCCCTCAGCGCGATTTGCCGAAGGCTCCCTTAGTCCAAAGTGCTTTGCCACCAGCGCTACCGTTTCTTCAACGCTCCTTGCGTTATCCCTCTCAAGCCAAAAGTATTCGCTTGCCTTCACGTCCTCATAGAACTTTTCATTGAGGGAGAGCAGCGTCGCGTTGCATGTCTCCTTAGCCTTCTCAAAATCCGTCGCACTGTGGATGAAGTTATTAAAGCCTTGATGATCCGCGCGGTTGCAATACTCATCCACCAGGTTCTCAGGCTTCTTCAGCATAAAGGCTACTCTCGACGGATCCGTAAAGATCGCTGCCTGCTCCAGCCTCAGATGGCAGTCGCAAATGATCTTGCCATTCTGCGACAATCGGATCAGATCCAAAAGCACGAAATCCAGCTGCTCCCGCGTGTTCTGCAACAGCCATGCCTTATACTCTTCCACGCTCCGTCCAAAGAACTCATCCGCGTCCTTGAAATTCTTGTTCATCGCAGGCTGATGCTCCGCGTCGGACGCCTTCTGATGCTCCTCAAAGCGCTCGTCAATATCATATACGGGAATCCCGTATTTCTTGCCAAGGGCCCGAGAGACTGTTGTCTTTCCGCCGCAGGGTGTTCCCGTGATAAAATATACGTTTTCTAAATATTTTTTCATTATATTGTCTTGGAATATCATGATTTTTCTCCTTTAGATAAATTGTTTCACAGTCTACAAGCTTCTTTTTCATCTTTCGTGAGACCTGCAGGAAACCATTTATCAACGGCTCCCGCGATCAGATATTCCGAAGTCTTAAAAACATCACCATGCCATTTCCCTTCTTTCCTAATCCTTCTTCTCTAGAGATAATGTCCTCTGATTCCTTGCCACGTAATCCATCTGGCGTCAGGCGATAAATCTTGTCGCACACCTCCGAAAGATATTTTCGATCATGCGACACGCTGATTATGGCACCTGGAAATTCCCGAAGCATTTTGCGAATGACAGGTCCGGACAGGGGTGAAAAATTCCGCGTCGGCTCATCTAAGATCAGGACGTTCGCCCCCGACATACTAAGCTTTAAGAGCAAAACCTTCGCCTTCTGACCACCGGAGAGCTCCCTGATGGGATGCTCCATCTCGTCCGCCGTATATTTCAGCGACCCAAGATAGGTACGGATCCTCGTCCGCTCCTCCTTATCTCCCGAGTCGTCAAGAAAGTCCACGGGAGTCATGTCCATGTCCAAAAGCGCCTCGTAGTTTTGCGGCATGTACTCTGCCCGAAGATCCTGTCTTGCCAGCAGCTCCTTCGCCAACAAAGTAAGAAGCGTTGTCTTTCCGCATCCGTTCGTCCCGATAATACCGATCTTTTCCGAGCCACGAAGCTTCAGCTCCACGGCATGCGCCAGCGTTCTCCCGCCGTCTGCCGTTGTCAATTCATGATTTTCATACTGCAATACCCATTTTCCAGAAGGAATCGCACTGTCCTTATTGCCAAGCTTGAAAAAAATTGCTTCTTCCTGCTCCGGCCTCTCCGTCATCTCTGCATCTTCACGCTCAAAGCGCTTCTCCATGGCCTTGACGTTCTTCATTTTCTTTTTGAGGAGCCTTCCAATCGCGTCCCGATCCCCCTTGGAAATATTATCGAGCCTTGCTCCGACGCTCTGCTCCATCCTTCGAATTTTCTCATCGCGGATTCGCTTTTCCCGTCTCTCACCAAGCGCGATCTGTTCCTGCTTTTCGAAGGCGCTCAGCCGCTCCTCCACATATCGCCGATAGGGCATGTTTGCCACGGTATGACGGCACCTCGTCTTTCTCCTGATCTGCTCAAAATGGATCACGCGGTTGGCCGTATGCTCGATCAGCGTTTCATCATGGGAGATAAACAGCACGGCATGCTCCCACTGATTGATCAGCCGTTCCATTAATTCCAGTGTTTCGATGTCGATGTCATTTGACGGCTCATCAAGCAGTAAAATCGTTGGCTTCTCTATCAGAATCCGCATCATTTGCGCCTTTACGCGTTCACCGCCGGAGAGCGTCTTCATCTCCTGCTCCCGATAGAAAAATTCGGCTTCCACTCCAAAATCACTCGCCAGCTTTGAAAGCTCCTTCGGTGTCTGATCCAGAAAATCTAGGCTTTCCATGAAGTACTCACAAACCGTTTTCGTTTTTTCCGAAGCTGGCAGCTCCTGAGGTAAATACCCCAGCTTTTCGCCGCTGATGGCCTTCTCCCCAGTCGCTTCGATATACTCCTCCACAAGCTGCGGGTCAAAGATCCATTTCATCAGCGTAGACTTTCCGTTTCCTTCTTCGCCGATCAAAACAGCCTTATCCCCGTCATTTAAGACGAGAGAAAAATTTTCCAAAATCGTTCTTAGATCCTTTTTATGTATCAGCGTAACGTTCTTTATCTGAAACATTAAGCATCACTCCCTTTCTGATAATCCCACGCGATCATACGGATTGCTTCGCTTCTTGGAAGCTCTCGCAATCCTACTTGAATTCGTCAATCGCGCCGCTTCGCAGCGCTTTTTGACTCATTCACGTTGCGCTTCCAAATGAGCACGCCCTGGCGCAAGCAAGCTTGCCCAGCGGCGGCTCGCTTAGAAGCTATGATCGCTAAAAAGCCCCAATACCTACTGGTATTGGGGCATAATAAGCGTTTGTCACATCTGCCATATCTAGGGAAATTCCATAAGAAAGGAAACCTGCCGCGCTAATTATTACATCTCCAGGAGGTATTATGATAGCTATGAATGTTGTCAAATCTACGTACGCGAATCATCATTTTAGTACCTCCTTTCCCGCCAAATGGCGATGCACGGTGAACAGTTACAGGTCAGTAAATCGAATTACCAACAAAACAAATTATACAGACAGTTTCCCGGGATGTCAACCATTTTTTGGAATTTCACGCAACACTTTTAAATTTTCATATCACTTTGGGCTTTCACGAAAACTCACAATGTTTGCCGAAGCAGCCAAAGAAATGCGTTTGCCGTTCTCTTGTCCGCCTCCCGGAAATGGTTTCCCTGATTCCATTCCAAGATGCAGTTTACGCCCTGTTTCCTTAAAAGCTCGTCTGCCATGCGAATCCGATCCCCCACGGTTGCCATGACGGCATTCCGCGTCTTCTCTTCCCTGTCCCCAAGGCTTAAATAGACCCGATGGCTTTGAATTGCCTGCTCTTGCATGTATTCCGTGAACCCCGGAAACCATACGGAGGGAGAAGCGGCGGCAACCCCTTGAAATAAATCCGTCTGATAGGCTGCCCACAGGGAAAAGAGCCCCGCCAAAGAATACCCGCCAATATAATAGGTCTTTGTCCGATCCGCACAATGCCTTAGGATTTTCCGTAGCGTATCTGCCGCGCCATCGCCAAAATCCTGGTTGCCAAATACCGCAGGAGCTTTCCACGGGGAAAGCTCCTTGTTCCAATCCTTGATTCGAAAGGCAATCATCTGAAAGTCCACCGTGATGCCCTCTTTGATGATTGCAAGCTCGCTCTCCATGGAATGCAGGTCATGTTCATCGACCGGCTGAAGCAAAACGACGCTTGCTGACTCATTACCAAAGCTATAAGTTTCCATAAAACTCCCTAAGCAAGGACCTAAATCATATCCTAACCTTTCTAAGATTTCATTTCCTTATCTTTGGAAATTCTTTCCGTAATTCTTCCAAAAATATCCATATTCCTGATTCCTGGCAAAAACAAATGCATCATGTGCATTTTTCTTTTCCGCCTTCAGTTTTCCAAACAGGGCCGCTTGATTTGGCACGGAGAATTCTCCCTTCTCATAAAACACGAGCAGCGGCACTTCAAAAGAAGCTGCTTCCCCGCCATCCATTTTTGAAAAATCCTTCGTTTCAATCAGTCTTAACGGGATTCTGACCAGCTCTGAAATAAAATACTCAGAAAGCTCCGGCATTTCATGTCCTAACGTTTGGAGGTAAATGCGAACCCATTCCTCCCCCATTCCTGCTGCGGCATATTGTGCAGCCGAAGTCACGGAATTTGAAAACATGGGCGTTTCCACCTTCTTTCCATATACGATTTTTTTGATGGTTTCTGGTGAAAGGAAAAATTCTTCCGCGAGCTCCAAAACAGATTGCCCCGCCGAGTAGCGACTGCAGATCAAGGTGTTTCGTTTTTTGAGCTTGTCTCTGTATCCGGAGGCTTCTCCCCAGCCCCGCCCTTTTTCGGTTCTGGGGATATAAATCACCTTGCCCTCCGCATACTTTTGAACCTCTTCTAAAAGCTTTGCCGGAAGAACGTCCTTTGCGTTTTCATATTTCATAGCTGCTCCTACCGGTCTAACAGTTTCGACATGCGATCTTCCAGCGCATTGATGGATCTCACAATCGACTCACAGGATTCCAGATCATCGATGGAGGCATGCCATCTCAGCGTTGCGATCCCCTTAAAATATGCCATGCACAGGAACCTCTCCTTAAAGTTCTCAATCTTGATGCCTCTTCTCTTAGCATACCCGAAAAGCTTCTCCGGCACAAGAAGATATGGCTTATTTAGGTCGAGAATGGCAAAATCCATCATGTAATCCATGATTCCGGCCCTTCCCCAATCGGCACAATAGGTCTTGCCTGCCTCGTCAACGATCATGTTGCAAAAGAACGTGTTATTGTTTACAAGGAATCTTTGATCTTCACAGTAGGGTGCGTATTTCAGCGCCTTGTTTGCGATCTCAAAATAATAATCCTTTTCCAAAAACGTGGTTCCAAACATCTGGGTCCAGTTCTTCCAATAGCCTTCCGTCTTTTCATGGATGACCTCATCCGTAATAAATTCTTCCAAGGTCTGATATGGCGCCTGATTGTTTTCGTCAAACTCTCCATAACCCGTCAGCCCTGAAATGTCGGTAGCTGCTATCTCAAAAATCATGTCAAAGAAGCTTTCATAAATCTTCTCAAATTCTTCCGGCGTAAGCTCATTCGCATTCCTTCCCTTAGGGCTCATCTCTATCCTGTCATTGGTCAAATTCCTAATAAAAATGTCTCTATTCATCATCGTATCCTTTCTGATCTGCTGATCGTTTCAGTTTTATTTGTATAAGCGCTTTACAATTTTATACTATCAGCCAGAGAGGTAAATGCATAGAGAAAGAACAATTATAACAAGACGATACCCACTATAACTTCTTTTCCATCGTCACGTGAGGAATCCCATCCTCCAAAAACGGTTCCGAGGTGACCTCGAAGCCCTCCTTTTCGTAATAACCGATGGCATACTGCTGCGCCTCAAGGTAAATTCTCCTCGCTCCAAAGTCTTGTTCTGCGATCTGAACGCCTCTGTGAAGGATTTCCCCACCAAGTCCCTGACCGTGACAAAGCGTCACAACGCGGCCGATCTGTGCGATTCCTTTCTCCTTGTCCTTCCAAAACACGCGAAGGCATGCGGACACCCTGCCTTCTTCGTTCCATGCAAACAGATGAACCGCATCCAAATCCTTTCCATCAAGGTCTTGATATGCACAATCCTGCTCCACGACAAAGACCTCTGCCCTCGTCCTTAGAATCTCATACAGTTCCGTAGTACTTAGTTCCTTAAAATGCTTTACGACAAATTCCATGTTTCTCCCATGACGCCTGACCATTCATGCTTTGTCAATTTGCGTCCCAGCTTAATCTTCTATGCTTCAATCAAAATCCCCGTCCAGTGTATTGCCAGACCACTCGACATTCTTTCCGTCACCCTTGTAAAGAATGGCATGAGGACTCGTTTTTCTAAAGAGCCCCTCAGACACCAAAAGATTGCCGCCCTGATGGTCAATCACGGTGACATGATCCAAACCATAGCCAAAATTGTTGAAATAACTACATCCACGGAGTCTCGTATTTTGCTTTACAAGGAATCCCGTCTTGCCCGTGTCCGCATAGCAATCCGTCAGAATAATGTCATAGGAATCCAAATAGTAATTCACGGAATCCACCAGCATTTCGGGCTCCAAGCCTTTCTCCTTGGGCGGGATGGGGCCTCCCCATACATGGCATCTTGTCAGCCTGTTAGAACCGCCTCCTACCATTTCAAAGCCTATTGTATAATCCACAATGACGCAATCCACGAAATGACTGTCTCCGCCGTTGGAATGGATGCCACAGTTGGGCGACAGCCCTGGCATCGTACACTTAAAATACAGATTCTGCGCGATCAATTCAAAGGTCCAGGTGCTCGTGCCATCCTCAATGAACAGTCCATATTTCTTGCCATTTCGGAAGGAGACGTCGCGCAGCGTAAAATGCTTAAAGCTGTTTAGGCACATACAGCTCGCCAGTCCTGCTCCATCGATCACGCCTCCTGTCACAAATAGATTCCAATCCTCGGAATCTGGATCATTCGATGGAACAATACACCAATTTTCCACCTGAATGTCAGGATAGGATTCCTTTGCATCATAGATCAACACATATGGCATTTCACACACTGCCTTGAATACTGCAGATTTATGCAAAAGAAGGGAACAGCAGTTGGTGATCTTGATCGTCTCCGCAATCAAATAGGTTCCTTTCGGAACATAAAGCACTCCCCTTTCACATGCCAAAATAGCTCTTTTGATTCTTTTGTCATCGCTTTCTTCCCCCGCAAGCCGCGGAAATTCCTCCAGTGAAACATCATAATACCCTGCCATCATTATTTCCTCCTTAGCCTTCGTAAATCCATTCCTTGCCACGCCTTACTATGATAAAACCTTCTCCATCATCCAAAACTCTCTGGTTCCAACGACCTCATAGTACATCTTAATACAATCGACCTCCTGATAACCATTCCGTAGATACAGCTTATACGCCGGAACATTGGTGTCAATGACGTCGAGGTGAATTGCCAGGTCTCCGTTCCTTCGACAAAGCTTCTCGATCTCAGAAAGCATTTGATAGCTGACCTTGCTTCCTCGTCTGTCAGGTGCAACTGCAAGCGCATGGATCGTCGCCACCTTTTCTTTTGGACCACAAACCGCCCACTTGACGTCGTCATATTCTGGATTGACCTCATGGTTGACGACAGCCGCCGCAAGGATCTGTCCATCTTCGCGAAGGATACACATTTCCTTCCTTGAAATTGCGCCGTGAACAAACTCCTGATTTGGATAGGTTTCGATATTCCACCCCAAACGAATTGAAGAGGCATTTACTGCTTCGATCACCTTTTGATAAAAATCGAGAATCGCTGCCTCATCATCAAGCGTTGCAAACTCCATCAGATTGTCCTCCCATAGTCTGCGCCGATTTCAAAATGACACTTGACGATTCCCAAATCCACCTGGCTGAAAAAGCCTCCTTTGTTGAGAAAGGTTACCGTGTCATCATCGTTGAGCCGGATGGCGAATTTCTGCTGATTGATGGCTGTTGGAGCAAGAAGCGCAAGCTCAACGCCTTCCTGAAACCACCTCGGTCTGTCCGCCTTCCCCTCCATCACCTGCTCGGCCGTCTTGGATTTATGTATTTTCCCTTGATCCTTACCATATCCCACGGCAATGACGATCACAAGCTTTTCGCCATCATCTATTTTGACGCCGACATTCTTTCGGTTGTAGGTGCCTGTCCAGCAGGTATTCAGTCCTAGCTTTTGAAGGAACAACACCAGTTTTTCGCCGTAATAGCCCACACGCTCGTCCAGATCGTCTGCTTCCTTGCCAACGCATGCGATCACGCTCGGCGCTGATCCGAGCCCCATCGCCTTATTTAATAATCTGTTATAAATATTTCCTGCGTCTTCAACAAATTGTAGATGAAGGCCTCCCGCCTCATTGAGTTCCGCAATTTTCTCCTCAATCAGCTTCACCTGATCCGCTTCGATTCTTTTATCTGCATATGCCCTGACTGAGTGTCTTTGCAAAATAGCTTCTCTGTCCGTCATTTTTTGAACCTCCCTTCACATATTAAAGCTCTTCAAAACACAATTTAACTATACCGCTTTTGGCTTGGATAGACTACTCATAATTTGCCCCCTGCTACTCTCTTAGCACATAAGCCGCACGATAAACAAGTTATTATGCATCAGTTCCTACTATACGTTTTCTTAGTCTTCCAGTATACTAGCATTATCAGCAAGTAAATGAAACAAAGTGCTTTAATTAAGGAGGAACACATATGGGAGCATTTTCAAAGGTTCATAGATTCCATGAAGCTGGTCAGGGCGCAAACGTAAATAACATAGATCGGTTTGGAGTTCCCGCTTACTCCCTCTACACCAGCACTAAGGTTTTTAGCCTGCATCATCGCATTGAAATCACGGATGAGAATAAAAATGTTGTATATCGTTCCAATGCAAAGGTGATTTCCCTGCATGACAAGACGGAGCTGTATAAGGCATCCGGTGAGCATGTGGCGCATATCGAGAGAAAGCTGATTTCCCTGCATGAGAGACATTATGTTACGATGGACAGTGGCCTCAATTTCGAGATTTCCAACGAGCTGTTCCATATCATTAAAGATGTAACGAATATCATCGGCCTCGATTGGCAGCTTCGCGGCAACATTCTTGCGCTGAATTTTGAGCTGTATGACAAGGATGGCAGCGTGATTGCCGTGATCGGACAAAAATTTATCTCGATCCATGACAAGTATTGTATCGACATTTATCGTCCGGAATATGAGGAGATCATCGTAGCAATCCTAGTGACGCTGCAGCACATGATTCGTGACAGAGAGACTTCCTCCTCCAGCGGATCTGCCGGCGGTTCCTCTTCAGGGAGTTAACGCAAACCAGACAGCCCTATCACAATAATCATAATTGCCAAAAACTTAGGGGGACAAGCTGACCGTTCGCCCCATAAACTTCAAAAGCAAAGAGCTCTCCGCAGTGTCATCTGCCGAGAGCTTTTTGCTTTCGTGTCTTATCTTAGTCCAACGCCTTTTACACCCTCCTTGGGCAGATTGCGTTTTTCTTCCTTTAATCGCTATAGTTGGTGTCGCAATTTGTAGTAACGGAAAAACCAGGGAAGGCTTCCTCAACCTCCTTTTTGATGCTCGCTGCCATGCCAAGCTTGTCCGTAACGCTAAAGTCTAGCGTCACGTCAAAGGAAATCTTTTTCGTCTCCAGGTCTATGAATACGCCGTGACAGTTTACGACACCCTCATGACTCTTACAGAGTTCACTGATCTTTGCCCGCATGGACATCACCACTTCATTTTCCTGTTCCACTGCATAGATGCCAACGGTAACAAAAATATGGAATTTCTCCAATATGGCCCCCTGTATCTTCTGCGTCAGCGCATGCAGCTGGGAGGCTGTCATATTTCCGTTCACTTCTATGTGCAGACTTCCGATGGCGGAATCAGGCCCATAATTGTGCAAAATCAGGTCATAGGTTCCCAGTACGCCCGGAATAGCGTTTACTGTCTTTTTAATTTCACCCGTGATGGCGCTGTCTGGCCGTTTACCGATCACATGGCTTAGGGCATCCGTCATCATTTCGATGCCCGCCTTCACAATGAAAATGGAAATGATCGCGCCAAGGATTCCGTCCACGGAAAAGTGCAGAAAATAGGTAATGGCCGCACCGATCAGCGTAGTTGCTGAAATAATGGCGTCAAAGCTGGCATCGGATCCGGAGGCCACCAGCGCATCAGACGCATATTTTTCTCCCCGTCCCTTCACGAACCGGCCAAGGATCAGTTTCGTCACAACGGAGGTCACGATAATGATGATCGTCACCAACGTGTATTCCGGCAACGTCGGCACAAAAATTTTTTTCACGGATTCCAAGAAGGAAGCCGCTCCGGCCGCAAAGACGATCAGCGCTATCAGGAGCGTGCTGAAATATTCAATTCGTCCATAGCCATAGGGGTGCTTATCATCCGGCTTTTTCTTGGCGAGCTTAATACCAAGAATCGTAATCACGGAGCTAAAAGCATCCGTCAGGTTGTTTACGGCATCCAGCACAACCGCAATGGAGCCGGCGATCAAGCCTGCGCCTGCCTTAAAGGCCGCCAGAAAAATATTTGTCACGATTCCAATGATGCTTGTCTGCGTGATCGCCTTTTCCCGGGTTTTCGGATCATAGAATTCTCCCATAGATATCACCTCGTTTATCTAAATGTGTTCACTGAATAGTGTCGCCTTACAGCGCCGCCGTCCTAAGTCCTCGAAACATATGGGCCAACAGGCGAAACAGAATACCGCCCAGCATGCCTCCGACAAAGTTCAGGATAAAATCATCCACGTCCACCTGCCGTCCGATGAAAAGCTGGGTGCACTCAATGAAAATGGGCAACGCGGCAGAAAACCAAAGCAGCCTTAGTAGATTCCGATTCTTTTTCCATAAAAGTGCCAGGCCAAACCCCCAGGGCACGAACATGAGAATGTTGCCGATAATATTGATGCCAAACAGATCTCCCCGAAAGCCAAACACGCGATAATAATTGCGAATGGTATGAAAGGGCTCTAAATTCATGCCCTCCCCCGTCTCCAAACGGTGTTTCGCGATCTGGAGCATGACCTTAGGCGTATGATATTCGCCCTGCCAGACAAAGACAAACAATGCCATCATAAAAACAATAAATAAGCCCAGCAACACCTCTCTGAGCTTATTGTATTTTAGTTTTACTTTCTTTCCTCCGGCCTTAGCGCTCAGTCTCCTTGCCCTATGTCTTAATAGTAAGATCCTAAGCAGCACGTAGATCGGGATTCCCGCAATCATCAGCCGGATCAGATCCAAGATATAATCGGTCAAGCCTGCCCCCTTGCCATGACATATTTCCTCATGAGTTACCTTCGCCGCGTTCTAGCAAAGTCCTTCCGTTCTAATTCCAGTGAAGTCTGTGCAATTCTCCCGCCTGCTCCAGCCCTTGAAAATGATTTTGTCTAAGCGCCTCATATAGCACAATTGCCACGGAATTTGACAAGTTCAGGGAACGAATCGTCGGTGCCATCGGAATGCGAATGCACTGCTTCCGATGCTCCACGAGGATTTCTTCGGGAATTCCTGCACTCTCCTTGCCAAACATGATATAATCCTCAGGCCCAAAGCTGACCTCGGAATATGCCCTCTCTGCCTTTGTCGTCGCATACCAGATCTTTGCCTCAGGATGCGCCGTAAGATCTTCCTGAATGGACTCCAAAAAGGTCTGATAATTCATGTGACGATAGACCTCTAAGTGCTCCCAATAGTCCATCCCTGCACGCTTAATCTCTTTTTCATTCAGCCGAAATCCCAGCGGCTCAATGAGGTGCAGCGCCGTATTCGTCGCAACGCACGTCCGCCCGATATTCCCCGTATTCGCCGGGATCTCCGGCTGATGTAAAACTATTTTCATGTCTATGCTTCCTTCTCAGCCCTCAGCTTGTTAATGAAATGCTCCAGCTTTCCAATGGCAAGCTTTAGCTTTTCCAAGGAATATGCATAGGAGATACGAAGGAATCCCTCGCCGCAGTCACCAAAGGCCGTACCAGGAACCACGGCCACCTTCTCCTCCTCCAGGAATCTTGTGGCAAACTCATCACTGGTCATGCCAAATTCCTTAATGCAGGGGAAAATGTAGAAGGCGCCAAAGGGCTCAAAGCACTCAAGTCCCATCTCCTTAAACGCGTTGATGAGGAATCTTCTTCTCTGATTATAGGATTCACGCATCATTGCAACGTCATCGTCGCCGTTCTTTAAGGCTTCCACGGCAGCATACTGGCTTGTCGTTGGCGCGCACATGATTGCAAACTGATGGATCTTGGTCATCTGCTTTATGATTGCTTCGGGTCCGCACGCATATCCAAGTCTCCAACCCGTCATGGCATATGCCTTGGAGAACCCGTTGATCAGAATGGTTCTCTCCTGCATGCCGGGAAGGCTTGCAATGGAAACGTGCTTGCCCTTATAGGTCAGTTCAGCATAGATTTCATCCGACATGACGTAAATGTCATGTTTCTTCACAACCTCCGCAACCGCTTCCAGATCGGACTTCTCCATGATGGCGCCCGTTGGATTGTTCGGGAAGGGAAGAATCAGGATCTTCGTCTTCTCCGTGATGGCCTCCTCCACCTCAGCGGCAGTCAGACGGAATTCGTTCTCAGCCTTGAGGTTAATAATCACGGGCTTAGCGCCAGCCAAAAGTGCGCAGGGCTCATAGGAAACATAGCTGGGCTGCGGAATCAGGACCTCATCCCCGGGATTGATCATGGCACGCAGTCCTATGTCAATGGCTTCGGAACCGCCAACCGTGACAATGACCTCCTTTAGGGGATCGTAGGTAATGTCCTGACTTCTCTTTATGTAGTTACAAATTTCAACGCGCAGCTCCTTCAAACCGGAATTTGAGGTATAGAAGGTCTTGCCCTTTTCGAGGGAGTAAATGCCTTCCTCGCGCACGTGCCAGGGCGTATCAAAATCCGGCTCGCCCACGCCAAGGGAGATGGCGTCCTTCATCTCGCTGACGATGTCAAAAAACTTACGAATGCCGGAGGGCTTAATCTGTACAATGGTATCTGACAATGGATTTCTCATGGCGTGATCATCTCTCTTTCGTCTACTTTTTTGGTGGTCATTATGGTGCCGTGATCCTTATATTTCTTAAGGATAAAGTGGGTCGAGGTGCTAAGAACCGTGTCCATCGTGGCAAGCTTGTCGGATACGAAGGAGCTTACCTCGCGCAGGGTCTTGCCCTCAAGAATGACCATCAGGTCAAAGCCTCCGGACAAAAGATACAGGCTTCTCACTTCAGGGTAATTATAAATTCTCTCGGCGATGGAATCAAAGCCCTGACCCCTCTGCGGCGTCACGCGAACCTCAATTAACGCCGTCACCTTCTCAATGGAGGTCTTCTCCCAATTGATCAACGTATGATAAGCACAAATCGTGCCGTCCTTCTCCATTTCTTCCATGGCATTCACCACGTCGATTTCCTCGGCACCTACCAAAACTGCCAGCTCCTTTAAATCCATGCGGCTGTTTTTCTCAACCAGCTTTAATAATTCTTCACGTAATTTTTCGTTATTCACTTGCTCACTCATATTTCTAAAGCTCCTTTCGTGCTATGATTCTTACTGTTCCTACCAATGCATTTCCATCTGGCGCATTATGCTTCTTTCATGCGCTCTGCAAGGACGTCCGCTCCCTTGGGTCTATCCAAAAAACGCACTTCCTCCTCGTTTCGAACGATGCGATCCAGTCCGTCCGTCAGCTTTCCGATGATCACGGCAGGAATTCCCGCCGCTGCCAGGGCCTGCACGATCCTCTCGCCATCATCTGAGGTCATCAAAAGGCTGCCGCCGCTTTTCATCTCATAAGGATTTACGCCGCAAACCTCGCATACCTCCACGGTCTCCTGACGAATGGGAATTTTCTTGAAATCCACTTCCAATCCAAGATTCGCGCCCTCCGCCAGCTCCCACAGGGCACCAAACACGCCGCCCATGGACAGGTCATGCATCGCCGAAACGCCATGCTTCGAGGCAATAAATGCCTCCTCCGTGACGGAAAGAAATCTATCAAAGCCCGTAGCCTCATCTACAAGAAAAGCCGGATATCGTCCCAGCAATTCTTTGCGATAAGTCTTAGCCAGAAGGGACGTGCCTTCCAATCCGATCCACTTGCTCAGGACCAAATCTTGTCCCGCCTTCGCCATGCTTAGATCATGGATTCCTTCCTCGCTGACAACACCAATGGCCGTAATGGTCAGGATCGGAGCGGTTACGTAGGCAGACACATTCGTATCGCCTCCGGCAATCTCCATTCCCTGCGACGCGCAGGCTGCCGAAAGATTTGCCATGATTTCCTTAACATCGCCTTCCTCGCAGGTCTCAGGAAGCATTAAGCTTATTTGGGCAGATGCGGGTTTCGCGCCAGCGGCCGCAAGATTGTTGACACATTTCTGCACCAGTACTGCCATCTTTCCCGCATCCGCCTTGACCGCGACTGCGGCCTCCTGGGCGCACCATGCCAAAATCTGCCCGCCAGAAGCTGCAAAAAAGGCGCAGTCCGACCCTATGGCTGCGCCTTTTGTATTCTCTAAAATCATGCCCATGAACGGACGGCTGATCCTATGATTTCCCGTATGAACTTGTTTCAATACGGAGCGCTTTAGAGCGCTCTCCGGCAGCTTTCCGGTTTTCATGCCTTCCGTCCCGTCATCAGGGGAACCCCTGATCTCCTTCATGCGTCAATGAAACTTATCTTTGCCTCCTCCATATGTCAGAGGTCTTCCAAGATCACGAACACGCACTTATTGTTCCGCGGGCTGCAAAAGCAACCCGATCACAACCTTCACGTGCTCCAGGTTATATGTGCCAATGGCGGCCATGATCTCTTCATACTTCCAGGCTTCATCCGTTGCAACGCCTACGACGGCGCTTCTCGGTGAAACATTATATTTACTATTGTTGACGATCTCGCGGCTGACTTCCTTACCGCCTTCCTTCACAATCTTCCAAAGCCTTGCCTTATAACCAATGTGTGCCGCTTCCGTGGAGACATAGCCCAGAGGCTTGCTCGGATCTGCGGTGATCAAGTCGATGGTCGGCTCCGTTTTCTCCAGAATTTCGCTTTCATACAGAATCGTTCTGTCTGCAGGTCTTGTCTCCTTGCCATAGATGTTAAAGGTGATCTTTTTATTCTTGGTATAGCCTTCAATATAAATCGGATAATCCGTACTATTGACGAACTTAAAGTCTTTTCCTGCATCCTCTGCTATGGCAGCATCTGCAGAACAGTCCACGTAGGTTACAACCATGGAATGCGGGCTTCTGTCCGTTACCGCCAGTTCTGCCAGAAGAACCGCATTATACAGCGTACTGGAAACCTGGCAAATGCCTCCGCCCATGCTCTGAACCACTTTGCCGTTCAAGTAGGCTCCTGCCATGGAATAGCCATTGGCCGCCGTAAAGGGAGACACGGTTTCCGTTGCAGAGAACTCCTCTCCCGGGAACAGCAACGTTCCGTTGATCTTGTTGCACCCGTTCGCGACATTTCCGCTTCGGTTACTGTTTGACGTCGAATAATCCGTCGTAAAACTTCCGAGAAGATCCGTCACCTCAGCCAGATCCGCTGCCATTCCATGCGGGCGCTCCTCAGCAACGGTCAGTTGGATCCTACAATCCTTGCCGTCCCAGGAATGCTCTAAATAGTCATAAATCACGTCAATGGAGGATTCCACGTCAAGCTCATAGCCCACCTGTCCCTCCGTGATCTGGAAAGCACCATCAACACGGGAGAGGCTTGCATTCAATGGCTTTTGATCATATTTGGTACATTGCTCCACCAAAACATCATTGATGGCGCCCACGTCAAACTCCAGCTGAACCTCATAGGTCTTATTCTCAAACTGGAGATCCTTCATGGCCTTATAACGCTGAATGACGTTGCCTTCCGTGCCGAGCCTGGAAGCCTCCTGTACGATCTCTGGATTTGCCCATTCGATCCCAAGCGCATCCGCCGTAACGGTGACCTCATGTCCACCGGCAACCAATAGCGTCACTTGACTATTTCCCATCCGCGCGATTTTTTCGCGGATCATGGCGTCCGCTTCCTCAGCCGTCATCCCAGCTAAGGAATCCTGATCGGCAAATACGCCCTCCTTGATGGTAGGGGAAGATGCCTTGGCTACAGATCCCACGCCGAAAACGATGACCGCACTGCAAAGCAAGGCGCACCATTTCGAAAATCTTTTCATTTCCTGCCTCTTATTTCCAAAACAAAACCGCAATACCTTAAAACGAGAAAACCAAGGGAAGCACCATGGCGATCACCAGAATGATCACAATCACGGCAGCGATGGTCTTTCTTGTTTTTCTGTTATTGAAATTAATCATGATAACTCCTTATCAACATAGTAGCTTTTCTATGTTCTGAACAGATATTATAGTCGAATTCCTTAGGTTTGACAAGTAGAAACCTGCTTAAAATCACGGGGCTTACAGCCCTGCAGATGGACGTTTTGCTTACAAAATGACTGGTCCATCCCCGATTTCCACAACATAGAAATCAGCGGCATAGCCGATTTTCTTCAGGTAGGCTTCCCCAACGCTTTGAATAAAACCATCTACGGCCTCATCCTTCACGATGCTGACGCTGCAGCCACCGAAGCCCGCACCCGTCATTCGGGAACCGATGACGCCGGGAACCTTCCATGCCTCCTCAGCCAAGGTATCCAGCTCGATTCCCGTCACCTCATAATCATCCCGCAGGGAGACGTGAGACGCATTCATCAGCCTTCCAAACTCCTCAAGGTCTCCCGCCTTCAGCGCTGCAACGGCCTTCAGCGTCCTCTGGTTCTCTGAAACTGCATGCTTTGCGCGCTTCCTTCGAACCTCATCCCCAATGGCACCCTGATATTTTTCAAACGTTGCCTCGTCAAGCTCGCCAAGACTCTTTACGTCAACGACCTTTTGCAGCTCTGCCAGCGCCGTCTCACACTCACTTCTTCTCTCGTTATACTTGGAATCTCCAAGGCCGCGCTTTTTATTGCTGCAGGAGATAACGATCTTTGCGCCCTTTAACACAACGGGAGCGTATTCATATTTCAGGTTCGAGGTATCCAGGAAGATGGCGCAGTCCTTCTTTCCCATGGCAATCGCAAACTGATCCATGATGCCGCAGTTTACCAGATTATACTTGTTCTCGGAATACTGACCAATGAGGGCCAGATCCTGATTCGTCACTTCGAATCCATAAAGATCGCGCAGGATGGCACCCGTAAGGACCTCCACGGAAGCGGAGGAGGACAGTCCGGAGCCATTGGGAATGTTGCCAAACAATAACAGATCCATGCCGGAATCCATCTTCATGCCCTTCTGCTCAAACGCCCACATAACCCCCTTGGGATATGCCGTCCAGTTTTTGTCACCGCCCGGCGTAAACTCCTCCAAAGAAGACTCCACGATCCCTAAGCCCTCAAAATTCATGGAAAAGAAACGGAGCTTTTTGTCCGTCCGCCTTCTTGCCACGCCATAGGTACCGATCGTCAATGCGCAGGGAAATACGTGTCCGCCGTTATAATCCGTATGCTCTCCGATTAAATTTACGCGCCCCGGCGCAAAATAGACCTTTGCCTCCCCCGCATTTCCAAAAATATCCTGAAATTTATCAAGCACTTTCGCCTTGATCTCGCTCATGCCCTTTTCTCCATTCTCCCAATTTTTTTATTCCTCTTAGCCTTTTCAGCTCATTCAAAGCGTTCCTCTCATTACTTCCCACGACGAACATGGTATTTGGTTTCCTTCCGCCATACTGCCTAATGAGCATCGGTTATTTCAGGAACACAAACTCCTCGATCTCGCAGATCACTTTATTCGTAAAGAAGCTGCTCGTCCAGGTTCCCTTCTCAAGGCCAATGTCTGCCTTGAAATACAGTGCGTGGCGTCCCGTCACGTTCTCTACTCTCGTACGATAAATGCCGTCTCCGAGGCCAATCTCCAAGACGCCGATTTCTTTTCCAAGAACCCTCGCGCCCTCCGTGGAATATTCTACGATCTCCGATCCGTCCGGTGCAAAGCGTCCGTCCTCCGGCGTCAAATTTGCCGCTGCGCAGGCGCTCTCGTCAATCTCCGTTCCATCGATCATGACGTGGAGCTTACCCTTACAGCCACAGCCATGCACCTTGATGGCAAGCTCCATGGTCTTCGTGGAAGCATCCTCACCAAAATCAAAATACTTATAACCGATGACACATCCGTCCTTAATCTGCGTGATCACGCGGGTAAAGACATCCTTCTCCGTAATATAGCAGCCACCCTTTAGCACGCAGGCAATCTCCGCCTTCACGGGCGCATAGGGGTTTAGGGACTCCTCAAAGCCAAGAGAAGTCATCTCCACGGGAGGGATGCTGCCGTCGGGCAGAATCGTCACCTTCTCCACGCAGGCACGCCTGGAGAACATCGTATCGTTCGTCATGCGGTGATAGAAGATATACCACTGATCTCCAACCTTGCAAAGGGAGCCATGGTTGTTTCCACCGGGATAGTCGATACCGTTGTCAATGATATAACCGCGGTAGGTGAAAGGACCCGTCGGAGCATCGGAGGTCGCATAGGCAAGCCTGCAGCCCTTTCTCGCCGAATAAATCAGATAATAGGTGTCACCAATCTTTCTGGGCGAGCTCGCTTCATAAAAGCGCTTGGGGGAAGGAACCTCCTCACGGTCATCCATCACGCGCTTTCTAAGGCTCCCGGGAATCACCTTGTACATCGTCTCTCCGTCCAGCTCATTCATGTTGGAGCCTTCAAAGCCATAATATACAAAAACTCTGCCGTCATCATCCACAAGAACGCCGGGATCGTTATAAATACCGTCATCTCCCGCATCCTCCGGAGCATATTCGTAGGTGGAAAGGAACTGAAAAGGTCCCTCTGGCCTGTCGCTGACGCTGACGCAACCCTTTGCACCTGCGATATAAGTATACAAATAATATTTTCCGTCTTTCTCAACTACGTCAGGCGCATAGAGCTCATGATCGGTATGCGGAACGCTGGATTCATGATCCGTATCAGGTCTCGTCTGGAAAATGTGTCCATGGCAAACCCAGGTATTCAGGTCATCCACGGATGCACTCCATGCCTTTAACTTATAGTCGCAAAACTTATCACAGCCAAATCTGTCGTGGGATCCATACAGATAGACCCTGTTTCCAAATGCTCTCGGCTCCCCGTCCGGAATACACTCCCAAAGGGGTAAAATTGGATTTGCCATTTCTTTTTCTCCTTCAATCTCTTAATTGTCCAAAACCTCTCTCAAAGCACTGTCATAAATACTTTCATCCGTCATGCCCTCCTGAGAACGAATCCTGTAGGAAATATGTATGCGCATGGTGACGGAATTCCCATGGACGCAAGTAATTCCATTCAAACGCTTTTGAAGCTGCAAAACCTTCTCCTGAAGCTCCTGCTCGTTCTCCAAGTGCATAAGTACGCCAAAGATGGATTCCTTCGCCCTCATGACCACGCTTCCGGCACCCATAACCTCCGTGATGCCCTTTCCAATCTCCCTCAGCGTCTCATTCAGCGTCTCTTCGCCGTAGGTCTCCAAAATGCGGCCTGCCCTTGCATTCCGAATCACGATCACGGCATAGTCGCTCTGCTGCTCATGATACTGCAATGCATAATCAATCATGGCATCCGCAAAGCTATGGGCATCCAACAGTTTTGTAACGGGATCCCGCCTAATCTTCATGAAATTCTCGTGTGTCGATGCCATGCTCTTATCAGCATCTAAGAAATATCCCATCAAGCCCACAATCAAGCCATCCTGATAGATTGCCATCTTGTTGATAATCGTATTGTGAAGCACGCCCCTGGCGATACATTGGCCCGGCTCGTCAATCACGCGAATGCCGCGCCGTAAAATCGCCATTTCCTGCTCACGATAGGGCTCGTCATTGATATGCCACTGCATCTCCTCATCCGTCTTTCCGACAAGCTCATCCAGAGAAGATAATCCAAAGAAATCCAAAAATGCCTGACTTGCTCCCAAAAAGCGTCTGCTTCGATCCTTCCAGAAAAATTTCACGCTGGAATTCCAGAGCATGTTCGTCCAAAGGAGCCGGAACAGATTTTCGCCTCCGCGAAGTCCCTCTGAAGACAGCTTTCCGGGAGCCATGCCATCCCCGTCCTCCTCCGCGGGCTTTCGCCTTTCATAATACGGCTTAACGCAGTACAGGAATTCCTGCCAGTCCGTTCCCGGAATGGCCATCAGACTAATCTCCGCCGTGCGATAATTCCCATCCGGCTGAATAATCTGAAAGAGATCCGTAATATAGCCAAACATGGATTTTTCGATTCTCTCTTTTGCCGTGGAAAAATTCATAAAGGCACGATAACGGCTTCTCTCCGTAGGGAAAATATTATTCTCGGCAAAAACCATGTTATTTGCCGTTAAGCTGTCATGTGACAATTGCCGCGTTCTCATGGTGGAGGATGTTCCCAGCAGGGGCGTCAGCGTCTGGTTTTTCAAATCCGCCAGCAGAATCACCTTAAACAAAAGGTTCAGGGTACGCAGCCTGGAATCAATCATTTCCGCCTGATTCACGTTCTGATCCGTCGTCATGTTGTATATGGATGCCTTGACAATGCTTCGTCCATCCTTCTGCGCCACAACCTGACCGTGCAGGCATAAATAAGTATCCCCTTTGGTATAGTAGAAGGTTTCCGGCTTGCCGCTCTGTTTCATCTGATCCGCGAAATTGCGATATTGCTCAAGCAGCGGCGAGGCCGTATGATAAATGCGCCTGTCGATTTCCGCAAGGTCACAGCCCTGCATGCCGATCTGCTCCTTATAAGGTTCATTCATAAAGAGCGTCCGGAAGGCCTTCCCATCGTCTTCAAGCACCTCAAGGGGCATGTCCGTGGCCTTTACGCTAAAGCTGGCCATCTCATAAAAATGCCTCCATCTGCGGCGTTCAATGGAAATATTCTTTTCCCTAAGATGCTCAAACAGATTCTCGATCGGCTCGGGTTTACCATAGTAATATCCCTGAATCTGTTCGCAGCCAATCGCCTTCAGATAATCAAGATGCTCCTGCGTCTCTACGCCCTCTGCAAGTGTCTTGATTCCCAAATCCTTTGCCATGATCACGGCGGAACGCATGATGTCCCTTGATTTATCCGTAAAATTCGACAGGAAATTCATGTCGAGCTTCAACATGTCAAATTGATAATCCTTTAAGACCGTCAGTGAGGAGTAACCGCTTCCAAAGTCATCCATCCAGATTTCATAGCCTGCAGAGCGGAAGCCGTCAATCACGCCGCGCATCAGTGCCTCATCCGAAGCAATCATGCTCTCCGTGATCTCAAGGTGCAGATAATCCCTCGGAATGTCGTATTTCTCGATCGCATTCTCCACAATCTTCAGCATGTCGCACATGACGAAATCCAGGCGGGAAAAATTAACGGAAACCGGAACAATGGGAAGCTTTTGATCCAGGCGCTCCCGCATAATCTTACAAACCTGTTCCACCATAAAGGAATCCAACAGATGAATCTGACGGCTCTCCTCCAAGATGCTGATAAACTCACCGGGCACAATGAAGCCATAGGTGGGATCAATCCATCTGACGAGAGACTCCATTCCGCAAAGCTCTCCCGTGATGGCACGGATGACCGGCTGAAAATAGACCTTAATCCACCCCTTCTCCAACGCCTTTTCAAAGCTTCTTACGAGATGCTCCGCCTTGTTCTGCTTTTCCTCAAGCTGCTCTGAATACTCGATGATAAATTCGCTGGAATCATATTTAATATAATCGCAGGCGAGCTTCGCATAGGAAACCGCCTTCTGCGAGTCAAAGCTCTCATTGGGAACAAAGGGATAATAGCCCCATTTTCCGATCACGCCAAAGCGATCTCCAAATTTCTCGTGGAAAAAGGTCTTGGACGCTTCCATTCGTTGCTCCAAGCCCTCGTATTTATCCAAAATGACAAAATGATCATCAGAAAGCCTCGCCAGAAATGCATCCTCAAACGCGGCACCGATGCTGTCCGCAATGGCCCTCAGACAGGCATCTCCCTCATCAATGCCCTTGTTGACGTTCAGGAGCTTGAAATTGACCAAATTTAAGTAAGCCACGACATATTTCTCCGTGGTTTTTCCGCTCAGTTCCTGATTCCAGTCCGTTACGTAGGTTTGGAATCTTGTCTTTCCAAACAGACCCGTTACCTCGTCATAATCTGCCCCGGAGGATTCATATTCGCGAGAAATCAGGAAACAATAGAATACGGGACCTTCCTCTGGATCCTGCACCAAGGCCCAGTGTTCCTCAGCAAGATAAATATTTCCCTTTTTCGTCATGATATGATAAAAAAGGCGCCCTGAAGCTTGCTGCTTCTCCTGAACCTGAAGCCGGACTTCCTTCCGTATGCCTCTTGCCTGAGAACTGCTCACCATTCCATAAAAGCTATGGCCAACATGCTCCAGAAACTCTTCCAGCGTATCACACTCAAACAAGTGCACGAGGCTTTGATTGGCAAAAAGAAGTTCCAAATCCCCCTCTGCCTTACAAATAAAGGCAGCCGCAGGCATTCTCTCCATGAAGTCCGCACCGTTTAACTTTGCTTTCTTGCTTTCATCACCCATGGCATGCTCTCCGCTTCGCATAAAATCCTAAAATAAGTCTATCATATAACCCCTGCTTTTGTCCATCTTTTCTGCAAAAACGCGCCCCCGTTATGGGGACGCGCCTTTTCACTAATTCAAAACCATTTCCTTTTTGTCCAAATCTGCCTGAACCTTCTTCAAATCCTCACGGATGGCAAGGTGCTGAGGACAAGCCTTCTCACACTTGCCACATTCCTTACAGTTCTTCGCCTGCTTGCCTTCACGGCCCATGTTCTCCCACTGCCAGCCAACCACGCCGTAGTTCTGGTACATGTGATATCTGTTCCAAACGCTAAAGTTTCCGGGAATGTCCACGCCAAACGGACAAGGCATGCAATACCGCCAACCCGTGCAACCATTTTGGATGCGACTGTTCATGATCGCCTTTACCTTTTCAATGGCCTGATACTCCTTCTCTTCCATTGGTTCGAAGTTCGTAAAGGTCTTCAGGTTATCCTCCACCTGCTCCATGGTGGACATGCCGCTGAGCACCGTCAGGATGTTCGGCATCGTCGCAACATAACGAAGCGCAATGGATGCGGCAGATGCACCAGGCTTCACCGCATGAAAGACATCCATGATGTCATTTGAAAAATTTGCAAGGGACCCGCCCTTGATGGGCTCCATAATCGTCAGGGGAATGCCTTTCTCTTCCGCAAGGCGATAGCCCTTCAGGCCAGCCTGTTCCTCCGTATCCATGTAATTGAGCTGAATCTGACAGAAATCCCAATCTCTGTAATTGATGATCTCTTCGAAGGTTTCATAGGCATCATGGAAGGAAAATCCAAGATACTTGATCTTTCCCTCTGCCTTCAGCTCCTCCAAGCGTTTCACAACGCCAAGCCCAACCATCTTGTCCCAGCTGCCCTTGTTCATCGCATGCATCAGATAAAAGTCCACGTAATCCACCTGCAGCTTCGAAAGCTGCTCGTTAAACAGTCTGTCCACGTCGGCAAGCTCATTCACGTGCCAACAGGGAAGCTTCGTTGCAAGATAGAAGGAGTTTCTCGGATACTTCTTCAAAACCTTTCCAACAAACAACTCACTTTCGCCCCCGTGATAAGGATATGCCGTATCTATGTAATTGACGCCCGCAGCGATGGCCTTGTCCATCATCTGCTCTGCCAAAACCTGATCAATTTTGCCGTCGGGGCCCGTCGGAAATCTCATGCATCCAAATCCCAGTAGGGAAACGTCGATACCAAGCTTCTCAAATCGTCTCTTTTCCATATCGTTCTCCTTTTCTTAATAAATCGCTTTGCGATGGATATGCTCTATTCTGCCTTATGAAATCGCTTTGCGATGGATATGCTCCATTCTGCCTTATGAAATCACTTTGCGATGGATACGCTCCATTTCGCTTTGCAGAATCGCTTCACAATGAGTTACCGTATCAATGATAGTGTAACATAGTTCTAGATTTACGTCTCCCTTATTGATGAGTTTTTTTCAAATATTCTTCCTATTTTTTGTCATTTCCGTGTTTTTTACCAAATTCTGCCAAGTCACCCACATGATCATAAATCCCAGCGGTCCCTTGATGATGCCAGTCACTCCAAACAGTTTGATCCCGACAAACAGACTGATCAAGACGAAAATGGGGCGCACGCCAATTCGTTTTCCAATCAGTCTCGGCTCCAACAGTTCCCGCAGGAAGATGCAAGTGACATACAAAATCAGGCAGCCTGCTGCCACGCCAAGTTTCCCTTCCATGCCCTGTATCAAAGCCAGCGGAACCAAAACTACGCCCGTTCCAATAAATGGCAGGGCATCCAAAACGCCTGCCAATACCCCCAAAAAGAGACCCTGAGAAATTCCTAAAATTGTGAGCACCAGCGCACTTAGGCAGGCAATGATTGACATAATCATCCCCTGCGCCTTGACATACGTGGCGACGTAGCGAATGACGCCGCAAATCACGGAAAGCAGCAAGTGGCAGTCCTCCCGCTCCAGCAATCGGTTCATTAGCTCATCATAATCCTTAGCCAATAAAATCACGGTAATCAGAAAGGTGATGAGGTAGCCGCCCAGGGCCGCAAACCTTCCCGCATATTTCACGGCGCCGCTGAGCACCTCCCGTTCAATCCCCAGCGCGTTCCTTTGTAGCTCCGCCAGACTACGATTCACCCATCCATAGGCCCAGCTTGGAAGCTTTTGTTTCCATCCCTCTGCCTGCGTCATCAGCTCCGGCAATCCCTTCCATGCCCATCTTGCCAAAAGCAGCAACGTTCCCAAAAGTATGGAGATTGCCAAAATCAATAGCAGAACGGCTCCTACCTGTCTGTAAATTCCTCGCTTTTGAAGCTTTTGAAGCAAGGGGCCAAAAATCGTCAAAAAAAGCATCGCAAGAATGACGGGAGAAAGAAGGGGTGCCAGGAATTTTAAGAACAAAAATACTGCTCCCGTCAATAGGAGCAGCATCACTGCACTGTTATGTCGTAATTTCCCAAAAATCTCTTCCATGCCCATCTCTCACCTCTTTGGCGCTCATTCCTTATGAGCCTTATCGGGATTAGTTTGAGATATTTTGAAAGATTTTATTCTCGGGGGAAACCCTCCAGGACATTTTCTTTTTGGTAATGGGATGCACAAGTTCCAGGCTTTCCGCACAAAGTGCGACATTTCGAACGCCCAGCGTTTCGCTCAGCTCCCTAGAGGCCTCGCTCCCATACTTCTGATCCCCCAAGATCGGAAGGCCTGCATAAGAAAGCTGCGCGCGAATCTGGTGAAACCGCCCCGTTTCCAGCCTGACCTCCAAAATCGAAATCTCCGCATCCGTTTTCCTGCTTTCCACCATCCCTGTCAGCTTCTCATCAAGTTCTCCCGGTCGAAAAGAACGAAGCAACCTGTAGCTAAGTCTTGCTTCCTTCGCATCCGGATGGTTCTTTTCCTGACCCGTGACCACTCTCACGGCATTTCCATCCTTTACAAGGCTGTCCGTCAGTTCCATTTGAGGCGCCTTGGGAATACCATAAACTGCAGCAACATAGGTCTTATTTAGGCTTCCTTTTTGGAGCTGTCTTGTCAATGCTGCGGCTGCCCGCTGCGTTTTTACAAATACCAAAAGCCCCTCCACCGGCTGATCTAAGCGGTGAACAACGCCAAGGTACGGCTCCTTGCGGGGCCCACCACCCGTTTTCCTTGCAAGATAGCCCTTCAGCTCGCTCACGACGTCGCTCTGCCCAACCTTTGCACTCTGCGTTGCAAGCCCCGCAGGCTTATGGATGACAAGAAGCTCCTCATCTTCATAAATGATTTTACAGCGCATAGTCAGCCTCTTCTTTCTGGCTTAATTTCTCTTGCGTTCCGGATGCTCTTCATAGAAGCGCTTTTTATCCTCATACATACGCTGATCCGCAATCTTTAGGGCCTTTCGGATGTCCTTGCCATCCTGCTCACAGCAAAACCCAACGGCAAAGGACACGTTGCGGTATGCTTCCGAGTGTTTTTTAATGCGTTCTACCTGATACTCGAGAACCTTCGGCGTGGCATCCTCGATCAGTATCATAAATTCATCACCGCCAGCGCGATAGACCTCGTTCCCGATAAAGATATTTTGTAACAGCAGCGCGGCATTTTTCAGGAGCAGATCCCCTGCCAGATGCCCCTCTGCATCGTTGACCACCTTTAATCCATTCAGGTCTGCAAAGACAACGCCGATGGGCTTGCCCGCCGTTCCTTCCTCGCTCAGATGATCCACGCGGTTATTCATCTCATTACGGTTATAGACGCCCGTGAGCATGTCCATGGTGCTTAAGATCTTTAAGCGGTCAAACATCTGATAGCTGGCAATTTCCGAGGCCAGGAAAAAGGTCGTAAGCTCCAAGGTTTCCTTAATGCGAAGCGTGTCCTCCACGGCGAAATTCGATGCCCAGATATAGCCGATGAGTTCTCCTCTTGCCTTTAAGGGGAACAATACAAGACTTTTTACCTGCGCCTTCTGTAACGAATCATACCAAACGGTACTCTTATCCTTAACGATCTCCTCCATGTCCTTTTCATTTTTCAGAATCAGACAATTGCTTCCGCCGATCATGTCCGACCAGGTTCTGACAATTTCAAAGTGTTCATCATCCGACCAATGATTCAGAGGTTTTCTCGTTCCTTCCCCGTCGAAGGAAAAGGCCAGCACGTCACATCTTCGATTGTTAAAGTTCACCTGAATCAAACAGCAGGTTCTTGCCTTACAAATCTGTCGTACGTCGGAAATGACTTCCTGTATCGTATTGCCAAAGTCGTTTGTTCCGCGAAGCTTAATGCAGGTGTTCAAGACGTCCGCTGCCGTCTCATAAGAGAGCTGCGTCATCTTTGAGACGTTTGCCTTATGAGAAATCTCCTGCGTATAAGTACAATAGCCAAGATTCGGATCCTCCGATTCCAGAGGCAGCATAAACAAATTAAACCAAAAATCAAAGCGATCTGGATGGACATAGGTATGGAGTGGTTGCTTCAGAATTGCCGCCCGATAACAAAAATCCTCAAAATTCAGATCCTTGGGCAAATACTTCGTATACTCAGAACCAGGCACAAAGGTATCCGTGGTCATCTCCGGAGAAAAAAAAGGATGCTCAATCGAGTCGATATATGACTTATTCCCCGTTACAATCCGTATTTTGCCATAGGAACCATTGGGCAGCTTTTCCACGGACAAAACACAGGTCATGGGTTCAATACAATCCACAAATTTCTGATAATCCATCATGTGTCCATCTCTCCATTTTTCTCAAGGCTTTTCCAAATACTTTTTCCTAAACTCATACGCTTCGCTGCTATGTTTCGCCAAGCGATCCCATATGTATATTTTAAAGGGGGGTGCCCAAAATGGCAAGAATTTTTTTCACACGCTCGCCCCTTTCGCTACCTGCCAAGTTCCCAAAATGCAAGGGCACTTGCCGCTGCCACGTTCAGGGAATCTACACCGTGCGCCATGGGTATTTTTACACGATAGGTACAAGATTGAATCACGTTCCTTGGAAGCCCGTCCCCTTCCGTTCCCAGTAGGACTGCCAGCCGCTCCTCCGACTTTAATCTCTCGTCCCTGATGCCAACGGAATCGTCCGTCAACGCCATGGCAACCGTTGAAAATCCTAAGGCTGCCAGCCTGTTTGGAATCAAGGCATCTGCGTCAGCCTGCGTTTCCTCGGCATAGGTCCAGGGAATCTGAAAGACCGTTCCCATGCTGACCCGCGCCGAGCGCCTGGTCAAAGGATCTACGCTTCCCTTGGTCAAAACGACGCCGTCCATTCCCAGCGCTGCTGCCGAGCGAATGATGGCGCCAACGTTCGTTGGATTTACGACGTCCACCAAAACTGCCAGCCGCTTCTTCCCCTCGCAAAATGCTTCCAGCGATGGTAGCGTTCTTCGCCGAAGCACCGCCCAAAGTCCTCTGACCAGACTATATCCCGTCAGCTTCGTAACAATGTCATGCTCCGCCACGTAAATCGGGAGACTTTCTGCCCTTTCCCGGCCCAAAAGCTCCTCGATCTTTTCAAGAACGGGCCGTCCTTCCTTCTCGATTCTTTGCTTTTCCAAAAGCAAGGCTACGGGCTCATACCCTGCCTCCAGGGCCCGTAAAATAACATTAGCGCTCTCCGCGATAAAAATGCCCGGCTTCGGTTCATAATAATGCATGAGCTGTACCTCGGAAAGTCTCGAAAACACGTCGAGTTCGGGAGCACTCACGTCCGTAATCTCGATCCAATGATACTCTAACATGTCACGCCATCCTTTCGAAGTCCCTTTGGATAATGATTTTTCATCACGCCGCCCGCAAGCTTTCCCCATCCAAGGGAAATGCCGTCCACGAGAATAAGATGCCACCCCTTTCCGCCCTCAGCAGGGAAGGTCTGCCCATTTAAATAGGCGGACGGCAGCCTGTCCGTTGCCGTCATTCGATAGACATGGCGCACGTCGCGTGCCCCCAATGTCAAGGCCAGCGCATGTGACGGTTCAAACCGATTTTTTTTGATCTCTCCAAGATGCAGGCCGGGACGCAATACCTTGAGCCCCTTGAGGTTCGGAAACTCCTCCGGCGTGAGATACCAATTGTCGCCAAACCGGTGAAACCAGCCCTTGCCGGCCCCGCCATAAATGCAGGCTGCAACGGGACGCCCAAGCGTCTCCCTGGCAAATTCCATCCATTCCTTGCAATCCTCCTCCCGCAGGGGCTTAATGGTCCCGCGCAGGGGCTGCGCCCGATATCCCTCCGCCGTTTCGCCCGCCTTTTGCAGGACGGCCAAAAAATGCCCCTCACCGCGAATTTCATGGGGATAAATCTGTAGCATGCCATCAAAACGAATGCTCCTGCCTTCTCCCACGGAAAAGCTTAAATTCTGTACCAAAGAAAATTCCGGATGGCGCTCTAAAAATCTACGAATGGTTCCCTCATTTTCCCAATCGGCAAAGGTACAGGTGGAATACACAAGTCGCCCGCCCGGACGCAGCATTTTAGATGCCTCCTCAATGACACCGTCCTGCCTTTCACCACAAAGCCGAACGTTCTCCGGGCTCCATTCCGTCACTGCGACTTCATTTTTGCGAAACATGCCCTCTCCAGAGCAGGGAGCATCCACCAACACCTTATCAAAGTACTCCGGGAAGGCCTCGGCCAGCCTCTCTGGTGTTTCATTCGTCACGCAGGCATTCGCAAGCCCCATGCGCTCGACGTTTTCTGAGAGAATCCTTGCCCTGGTCGGGTGAATCTCGTTACAGAGAAGAAAGCCCTTCTGACGAAGCAATGCTCCGATCTGCGTACTTTTTCCCCCAGGCGCCGCACATAAATCCAACACGCGTTCTCCTGGTTGAACCTCCAAAAAGCCCACGGGTGCCATGGCGCTCGGCTCCTGAATGTAATAAAGTCCCGCCTCATGATAGGGATGACGCCCGGGAGCACACTGCGCACCATAATAGTATCCCTGCTCTGCCCAGGGAACCTTCTCCAAGTGAAAAAGAGCGGTCAGGGCTTTTTCCATGCTCTCTCCGCTCTCCGTCTTTTTTAATTGATTCAGGCGCAGCGCCTGATGCTTTGGCTGATCAAAGCTAGCCAAGAACCTCGGGTAATCCTCCCCGAGCTTTTCCTGCATGCGCAGTAAGAATTCCTCTGGCAGCATATGCTTCCCCCTTTGGCTTGCGGCCGGATCCCTCCTGCCGGCGTTCCGGATTACATCACGGTGTATCCCTTAGCAGCAAGGCATGCCTTAACCTCGCCGGTATCCTCACAATGGAACACCATAATGGGTTTTCCAGACTCTCTGTTAAAGGAAAGATACAAATAATCCACGCTGATGTTGCTCTGCTCCAAGTCCTTTAATAAGTTGTTCAAATTTCCGACTTCATCAGCGACCTCAACGCCAATCACGTCCGTCAGTCGGCAAAGGTATCCTGCTGCCGTCAGCGCATCAAAGGCCTTCTGCGCATCGGATACGACCATGCGGATGATGCCATACTCCGCGCTGTCATTGGTAACGGAACCAAGAATGTTGATGTCATTTTCTAAAAGAATGCCCGTAATTTTCTGCATGGTTCCCTTTTTATTTTCCGCATAAATTGATACTTGCTTTAACATTTGTTTTATCCTTCCTGTTGCTATTCTTCCGTGACGCTATTATTCTATACGCATCCCTCCAAGAAGTCAATCCCCCTAAATGGTAAAGGTGACCTGGTAAAAGCTTTCTTTTCGGATGTCCTTTGGCACGGCTTAGATCTTGAAGCGGTAGCCAACTCCCCAGATGGTTTCCACATACTGCGGCTTCGCGGAATCCTTTTCAATCTTCTCACGGATCTTTTTGATGTGTACCGTAACCGTTGCGATGTCCCCCACGGGTCCAAGTCCCCAGATCTTCTGGAATAGCTCCTCCTTCGTGAACACATGGTTAGGATTCTCCGCAAGGAAGGTCAGCAAATCAAACTCCTTAGTCGTAAAGATCTTCTCCTCGCCGTCCACGTAAACGCGGCGGGCCGTTTTGTCGATGCGAATGCCACGGATCTCCACAATGTCATTTTGCGGCTTCTGATTGGTTCCAACAAGTCTCTCATATCTCGCCAAATGCGCCTTGACGCGCGCAACCAGCTCGCTGGGACTAAAGGGCTTCGTCATGTAATCGTCCGCGCCAAGGCCCAGTCCGCGAATCTTGTCGATGTCATCCTTTCTCGCCGATACCATGAGGATGGGAATGTCCTTCTCCTTACGAATCTGCTTGCAAACCTCAAAGCCGTCCATGCCCGGCATCATCAGATCCAAAATGATCAGATTATAGTCTCCCTCCAGGGCCGCCTTCAGGCCTTTGTCCCCCGTGTTGCAAATGTCCACCTGAAACTCCGAAAGTTCCAGATAATCCTTCTCCAAATCAGCAATTGCCTCTTCATCTTCCACAATCAAAATCTTACTCATGCTTCCTCCATTCCGAGCCTTAAATGCTCACCTATGATAATTCCACGTACTTTCTCAAAACAAAATGCATGCAAGTGCCTTCCCCTTCCTTCGAGGTGGCCCAGATATAGCCGCCGTGGTCCTCAATGATCTTCTTAACAATGGAAAGTCCGATACCGCTTCCGCCCTGCGCGGAATTTCTCGAGGCATCCGTCCGATAGAACCGCTCGAAGATCCTCGTGAGATCCTTTTGGGCAATTCCCTTTCCGTTATCCTCGATTTCTATCTGAATGGAATCCTCATGATCTAAAATGCGAATGTCGATTCTTCCATTCGGCTTATCCATATATTTCACGCTGTTGCTGATGATGTTATTGATGACCTTTTTCATCTGCTCCGCGTCCGCAATCACCATGGTAGACGGATCTGCCGCGTTCGCATAATTCAGCTTGATGTTACGGGATTCCAGATCCAGCCCAACCTCTTCCACGCAATCGCCAAAATAATCTGCCACGTTGATCCGCTGGAAATTATACTGAATGTGGTTCGTGTCAATGCTCGAATAGGTGGTCAGCTCATTGATCAGCTTGTCCATGTCATTGGCCTTGTTGTAGATGGTTCGAATATACTTATCCATCTTTTCAGGCGTATCCGCAACGCCGTCCATGATGCCCTCAACATAGCCCTTGATGGCTGTAATGGGGGTCTTTAAGTCATGGGAAATATTACTGATCAGCTCCCTGTTTTTCTTTTCGTTATCCTGCTTCTCCTCGGCAGATTCCTTTAGGCGAAGCCTCATGTCTTCATAATTCTGGTACAGGTCCCCGATCTCGCCCTCGGCCGTCGTCTCCAGGGCGTAATCAAAATTGCCGTCCTTGATCTTCTTCATGGCGACGTTCAGCTCCGCGATTGGCGTAAACACGCCCGTACGGATCCACCTGGTCAGCATGATGCTGGTAAACAACAGGATCAGCAAAATCGCAATAAACATGTACGCCACAAGCTTTCGAGAGATCAAGAGATGAACCCTCGTCACCACAAAAAGACTTCCCTGGCTTCCATCCGGGAAGACGAAATCCAGCTGGCTGACGTATCTCTCGAGATCATTGAAATAGATGCCTCTCTCATTGTCCTGACTTAAGGACTGATACGCCGGAAGTCTGCGGAAAATGATTTCCGATGCCGTGGGATTCCCCGCAAAGTACAAGGTATCACCCTTTCTGACAAGAAGATAGGTAGATCTTCGACTCAATTCCTCGTTCTTTTTCTCCAGATAGGCCTTATCCGCAAAAACGGCGACGTCCTTCTTCGCCTGACGGGCAAACTCGTCATAGACCTGATTCGCATCTCCAAGCAGATCCTTTAGATTGTCGGTCATCATGCCGTAGTCCAGATCCCGCAGGCCATAGCCCTTTTGCATATTCATCAGGTAAACGCCAATCATCATAAATGCCAACACCGTCAGTAATAACGGCAGAACGATGATACTGATAAACGTCACCTGCAGTCTTGTTTTAAACTTCATGACGCTCCCTCCTGCCATCTATTCTAGCACGTTTCTTTGCAAAATGTTTTAAAACAATCCAATATAATGATTAAAAAAATATAAAATATTGTTTTTTTCTTTTGTTTTTTGTATGATAAGCTTATCAGCCCTAAACGGAAATGAAGAATGGATTTGCCGACAGATGCAACGAAAAACGGCAGAAATCAAAAACGTTAGAAATGGAGAAGACTTATGAACGTCACTTTAAATACGCAAAACGTAAAGCACCTGGGACGTACGATTTTAATGAAGGATACCCTGTTTCTTAGCCTGTCAGGCTCTGGAATGGAATTTGAATATGAGGGCCGCGGGCTCACGCTGACGCTCCTTGGCGGAGGCGCTTCCGTCGTTCCTGACAATGAGGCGAATTATGCGCGCATGGCGATTTACGTGGACGATGAGCGCGTATACGACGTTCAGCTGTCCGCTGCCCAAACCACGTTTCGCCTGGCAGAGAGCGCGCAGCCGAAAAAGTCCGTCATTCGCGTGATTAAGCTCTCTGAGTGCGCCATGTCCCTGGCAGGCATTGCCCCCTTGGAAATCTCTGCGGGAGAAACCGTAAAACCCACTCCTGCCAAGGCGCATAAAATCGAGTTCATCGGTGATTCCATCACCTGCGGCTACGGAATTGATGACGAAGATCCCCTCCATCCCTTCCAGACGAAGACGGAGGACGTGACCAGAGCCTATGCCTATAAGACGGCAAAGGCACTTGGCGCAGACTACAGCATGTTCTCCACCAGCGGCTATGGCATTATCTCTGGTTACACGGACGATCCGACCGTTAAGATGACCAATCAGCTGATCCCTGATTTTTATGAATCCATGGGCTTTAGCTATGACCTGATGCCCTCCCATCCTGCCCCAATGGACATTCCATGGACGTTTCAGGCCTTCGTTCCCGATGCGGTCGTCATAAACCTTGGAACCAATGATGACAGCTACTGTCAAGAGGATACTGCCAGACAGCAGGAATACGCGGACGCTTACGCTTCCTTCCTAAAGGTCATCCGCAAACATAATCCTAACGCCATGATAATCTGTGCCCTAGGTCTCATGGGAGACCGATTATACCCTTGGGTTTGTAAGGCCGCCAAGACCTATTCCGAAGAGACGGGCGACCAGCGCATTCATACCGTACGCCTTCCCGAGCAGGATCCCGAAATCGGCTACGTTTCCGATTATCATCCGCTCGAATCCGCGCACGAAAAAGCTGCAAACGTCTTAATCCCTGCCATTCGCGAAATCATGGGCTGGTAAGACCAATGAGAAAAAAAGCCCGATCAGAACCCATCTTACGGGAATCGGTTCTGTTCGGGCAATATTTTTGTATGACTATGACAGGAACAATGCCTAATGGATACGCTTGCATCGTTTCACGCAAAGCTTTTCGCCTTAACCGTGAAGGCCCCTTGCCTGACGATCCATGTCCTCCACGACAATGTCATAGATCTCCCCAAGGCTTCTTCCATACTCCAAAATCTTCCAAGGCTCATTGGTATGAAAATGAATCTTGATCAGCTCATCATCTCCTACGGCCAAAAGGCAGTCACCCTGAAAATGCTCCGTGATATAATCCGTAATCTCATCCTCGTCCAGACCCGTTCCCTCGATCAGTAGCTGCGTGTCATAGCGAAACTCTAACATTTGCCTTATCCTCCTTTATCCTTGCATCTCTTTTTCGTTCTTCGAAACCCAAATGCCATTATAAACGATACCAAGGCAAAATGTAAAGTAAAATAGCCTTTCTGACAAAAATTCATCGAAAATAGAGCGTGACGTTACCGATCTGAATTTCGTCTCCAGGCTCTAGTTTCGTCTTTTCGTAGGGCTGTAATCTTGTTTTATTGCAATAGGTTCCATTGGTCGAATTCTCATCCTCCAGATAATAATCCTCAGCGTCATGAAGCAGACGCGCGTGCATTCTGGATACGGATTCATCCGAAAGATACAGATCAACCTTTTCTTTATACTTCCCGATCAGCAAATTTCCCGTTCCAAGCTCCGATGCCTTGCGTCCGTCCGCATAATACAGCCTGCGAATGCTCTCTTTCTTCTCCGGCTTTTGGGAGAGAAAGGTCGTTCTGCCATACTCCTCCTCATAGGTGGTCTCTTCTGCCACTGCATAGCCGCTTATCAGGCGCTGCATGCTCTCCTGATACTCCTCCCGCTTTTCCTGCTCCTTACTCTTCTTGTTCTTTTTCGAATCGAACAGGCCAAAGATTCTTCTGGGCACTGCCGTCTCCTGCTCCTGCGTTTTTTCGGAAGGCTTTATGCTTTCCACCGTCTCAGCCTGGGCATTTCCCTGTTCCCGCACTACGTTTTCCCAGGGATCCGAGACCTCAAGCCTACGGCTTTCAGGCTGCAAGGCCTGTTCCTTTTTCTCCTTTTTCTGCTCCAGCACCTTTACGTCCTTAAAGATTTGCTCCTGAAGATAGGACTCACCGTTTCGCTCTACCTGCTCATACATCTTATAAACGCATTCCACCAATTCGGAATCATCATAATCAATTTTCTCTACCAGAAAAGCCAATAGCTGCAGAAAATCATTCTTCCCCTCATAATAAGGCACATACAGAAAAGAAAAAACAGGCTCCTCCAAGTCCTCGAAAATATGTTGCGGCTGCCAAATGACATTCTCCTCCCTCAGCAAAAAGCGCTCTAGCTCACGCTGTAATTTCTGCAGACTATATATAAAATCCAAGAGCCATTCCCGCGAAATGTTTCCCTTTTGATGAAGCTGTACCAGATTCTGCTTTGACGTAATGTCATAGTATAAAAAAGCTCCTCCATCCAAATACCTAAGACTACAGGGGAGCAGACCCTTAATGCCGCCTCGGGTAACGATACAATACTGGTATTTCTTTTCTTCTGGCTTCTCGGGAAGCCCAAGCCTTACATAATTGCTGTGTAGATTCCTGACATATTCCACGTTCATTTCTTTTCCTCCAAATTCAAAGTGATTTTCCTGCAAAGTCGCAAAAAAGCAGCAGGATTTAGGATCGAGGCTTCGCACGCAGTCTCTGTGCTCCATATCCGGTCTCCAATAAGTAATTGCCCACTCCTGCCTACCTGAAGGCTTCCAGGCCGAACAGTCAGATGGATGCTGCTTAGTTCCCACGCATAATGCTTGTTTTTCACATAACCCGTTTGCCATTGTATTATCTGATTCTGCCGTGCCTCTCGAGAAGTCTCCCCCATCTGTGCGACGCCGACGGTCAAAATGGCCGTATTCTGCTCCATCAAACACCTGTTATACCAAAAAAGCAAAAAACAGATCACAAAAATGATGCTTCCCAAAACAATTGGCAAAACTAGCGAGGCCTCCACCGTAAAATAGGCACTCACTCCCCATCTTTTCTTTTTTCTCATTGTCTTCACGTCCCTTCTCCTCAACAGATGCAAAATGCGACAAGGCATCCCAGCCACAAAAACGGCAGATAAGGAAGTCTTAAATCCTTCTTCCCAAGCTTTGCCAGCAGAATCACGGCTGAGAATGCCCCTATGATGAGCATGCTTATCCCAAATGCGATCACCACGCGGTCAAACAGTAACAGGAAATTCAACTGGAGCAACACAATGCCGTCTCCAACACCCGCTCCTCCCGTCATGCCAGCCAAGGCCAGCAACAGCAACCCTGGCACGGTTCCAAATAACAGCATTTCCCAGGAAGTACTGCCGCGCAGCAAAAGCCATCCTGCCGTCAAAATGGCAGCAAATGAGCCCATTCCAAGCACAATTGTCGAAATCTCACGTCTTCTTGCATCCAAAATAGCCAACGCAGCCAGATAAATCATGGTTCCCACAGAAATCAGCATCGTTCTCCCCTCCTATTTTCCGCATCTCGAACAAGGCCGATAGTCCTTCGCTTCCTTCCAGGTCACCGTCCGAATCGTCCTTTTTAATCCCGAGCAATCCCTGCGATAATGAAAGCATGCTCCCTCCGGCGAAATCCATACCTGCGCCGGAATGGTTTCCTGCTTGCAAATGCTGCATGCCCGATAAAAACTCCCCTTGGCATTCCTCGCCGAAGAAAGCACTTCTTTAGAAACAGCCTCAGGGCTTAGCTTTAAGTGACTGCAATTTAAGTCCAGGTGATACACCTCAGCGTTCTCCGTCAGATAGTATAATCCCCGGTCCGTCTCAGGGAGTTCAAAGCCAGTCCACACTCTCCCATAATAATGGTTTTCCATCCAGAAGCTTCGAAATCCCGGAAACGACCATCTGGGCTCTACGGGATACGATACCTGAAATCCCACCAGATCGTCCTGATTGATGATGGTTCCTCCCAGATAGAAAAGCCCCTCTTTTCCAATTGGTGCCGACTCTAAGTATTCCTTGCCCAGAGCCTCCTCCACCCTCCCCTTGACATAGCCATAGGAGAAGGTCAGGTTTCCGACCGTCGCCAAGGACTGTTGCATCTGGCTGCCAGCCTGTCCACTCAGCTTCGTCCCCTGCTGGCGAAATTCCCTCAGAACCGTTCCGTAAAGGCAGGTCTCCCTTCCAATCCTCCAAAAGGCCATTTCCATCCTTCCATGAAGGCGCAGCATTTCCATGCCGCTGCCAAGCGTCAGAAAAAATAGAAGAAACAGCGGAAGTACCAACGAGGCCTCCACCGTCAGGGAAGCCCTCCATCGCTTTGAAAAGAAGGTGCGCGGCGATGCTCCCTCCATGGAATGAAGCTCTTGTTTGACAAACAAGGCGTGCTTTTTGAAAATCAGACCTTGGACAGGTCTGGATGGGGTTTTCGTAGGATTCAAAGAAGGTGCTTGAAATATATTTTCCTTTTCTTGATTTTTTTGTGTAGGATGCTGGTTCCACAGAGAGAACATCGCCGCGCCCCTCCTTTTTTCATAAAATCACCTTGCCCGGCCACGTGCGGGCGCTTGATTAGTATTGTTTTTCCTCCCAAAGCTCCGTGCGATACCCATACTTACTAGTGATGACAATTCTCGTTTTGATTTGCGTGCAAGCACCGTCCAGCCGAAAGGCTTGATTTCCCATCGTCAGCCGAACGTCACTCTCAACAACGTCCATGGCCCTACAGGTCATCTCCGTCTCATCCTCCAATAACAGCAAAATTCTAAGATAGTCCTGATAGGACAAGCCTTCCTTTGCCTTTGACGCATCTCCCATGCTCCAGAGATCCTCCAAAAAGGAGCTTAAGCCATAGTGCCAGGTCTCTTTTGTTTTCATCAGAGGAACCCTTCCGTCATCCATCAGAATGCCCAGGTCATAAATGCTCTCCGCATAAGCCCATCCCAGGAGAATTGTGGTGCTAAACAGTTCCTCCAGCTCCGGAACTCCCAAAATAGTGCTGAGCGCCAGTGCCACCAAATCAGCCTCCTCCCGCTTCGTCTCATCGGAAAACAAATAGGTTGCGTTGGCTGCTTCGCGCAGTGCCAAAAGACGATACAGCACGTTGCGCAAATTCCATGCGTCCGATTCCTCACCGGAGAGAACATATTCGAGCTCATATTCCAGGGCGCTGCCCTCCTTCGGCGCCCCATAGCACCCCAGATAAGCCCTAAGCCATTCCACGAACAAGACCTTCTCTGCTGCATCCTCCACCGTATTTTGGTCACTCAGTGGAAGATTCCCCAGGTTCTGCTTACCTCCTTTGATTCTTTGATAAATCAAATCTGACGTACTGAGCCTTTTCCCAGAAAGAGGCTTGTTTCCCATTGTCTGCCAAAGAATCCCCGTCTTTCTGTGATTCTCCATAACAACGGTCGGATTGTCGAATTCCAAAATCGCATTTTCTTTTCCATCCTGCGAGACCTCCTTGCCCTGCCATGCGGCAATCTGCTCATCCACGACCCGCTTTTCCTCCTCCACGTCCCTTGTATCCAGATGATACTCCTTGACGGTCTTCACCCATTCCAGCGCTTCCTGTACGGCAATCACGCCATAATCATCCTTGATCGCCTCCACGGCCTTCCTTCGAAACACGCTGCCATTTCCATCCGTCAGCAGGGAGTATCCCGTCAGATCAGCGCTTTCCAGCTGCATGCCCAAAAGATCACGCGCCCTGGATTTCAGCAGCGTAGTCCCGGCATCCCTCATGGGATGATCCATATTCAGGTCAAGATACCAGGCTAATCGTCCTTCCAGGTTTCTCCTGCTGGCCGTCTTTGTTCCGTAGGAAAAATCGATGGCCAGCAGATTATACCTGCGAAACAGCTCCCGATGGTATTCCGCCATCACGCTGTCCATGCATGCATCCGAAATACAGGCCGCTTCGAGCTGTATGGTATTTAACCGTGCCCCCTCCATCAGTACGAAAAATAGTGACGTCATCACGCCGAGCGTCAGCGCAAGATAAACCGTCAAAAAAGCCGGCAACTTTTTTTCCCGTGTCATCATACCTTGTCTGTTTGCTTTGTAATCTTGCTGAAGATGGAATTTACAATCTTTGTAATTTGCTCTTTGAATATCAAAACCAGTCCCACGAGCACCACGATGATAAGGATGATCTCGACAGTTCCCATTCCTTCCTCATCCCTCAAAAGATCCTTCCAGTTTCTCAACATAGCCTTATCCTCTCTTTCCGTCCATTCATGGACCTTTGTTTCTTATGACCGTTCGTTTCTTTCCCATCGCTCTCAGGCTTTTCTTTTATCATTCCTTCTCGTTACAATTCTTTTCTCTTTACAATCCTTTTCTCTTTACAATCCTTTTCTCTTTACAATCCTTTTCTCTTTACAATCCTTTTCTCTTTACAATCCTTTTCTCTTTACAATCCTCGACTTCTTTCCTTCCTTACTCTTTGGGTTGTCATATGCTACGCTCCCATCATGGAAAATGCCGGAATCATGATCATCAGCATGACCATGGAAAGGAGCATGACCATGGGAATCAAAAGCTTGGTTTCGGCCTCCTCGCCTAAGCGTTTTCCACTTTGGATTCTCCCATCTGCCGCCATGATGGCTTCCTCCTCAAGCCTAGAGAGAAGCGTGCTGCTTCCTTTCTTCAAATTCTGACACAGCAGCGTGCTAAGCTTTACGTATTCTCTTGGACCCGCACGCTTTCCAAAATGCTCATAAGCGGTTTGCTCCGAGACCCCTGCCTGCATCTCACGAAAGGCATAGGCCGCCAGTTCATTCGACTTTCCGAGTCTCCCAAAGGCTGCCCGAATGGTCATCCCCGATACAAGATATAATGCAAGTCCATGTACCAGGTCAGGATATCCTAGCCGCAGCCACTCCCGCCTTTTTTTCACCTGATCCTCCAGATCCTTATCCATCAAAAAGAATACGCCCACGGATGACGCCACGCTCATCCCTAAAATTGTCAGCGGTAACTGCTCCTGCCCTTCGCTTCCCCCCTTCAGCAAGAGACAGAGGGAGAAAAAAAATCCCAGCAGCAAGATCAGGAACGATAATCCCATTTTCCCGCCATAATATTTCTCCAAAAGCTCCTCGCGGTTTTCCTCAGGATATAGGATCTCCAGATGCTTCCGAAGCTTCTCCCCTCCGTAAGGGCATAGGCGGTGCGCCCTCAGGAAGGTGTATGTCCTTCTCCCAAGCCTTGCCATCTTCCCAAGAATTCCCGTTTGCGCCATGGCTGCCAGCTTTTCTTTTCTTTCCTGTCCCTCCATCTGGCTCCAGATATTCTGGAAAATCTTCTCGCCCAAAAGAAGCGCCAGAAGATATAGCACCAGGCAAAGCGTCATGATTCCCACCCCGGAAAGGTCATGATATAAAGGCTGAAAGTATTCAGAATAGGTTACGGAAATATAGGCTGTAATGCCAAAGGGCATGAGGCGCATAACATTCTGCTCCATTCTGCGTCCTGCCAGCATGGTCTGCACCTCCTGTCTGGCCTCGATGCGTTGACTGATCAAATTAGCACTGGCACGAATCATCTCTGAAAGGCTTCCGCCGCCGCGCTTTGCAATGGAAAACATCTGACCAAACTGCAAAATTTCCTCACATCCACTCCTGACTCCAAAATCCAGCAGCAGCTCCTCCAATGCAACGTTAATGACAAGCCCACGCCGAAGGATTTCCAGCTCTTCATAAATCATGGAGTCTTCGCCATATAGACTTCGCATGTCCTCACGGCTCTCCAAAAAAGCATTTTCCACGGCATATCCTGCCTGCAGGGATGCAGAGACCGACAAAATACATTCCTTGAACTGCTCCGTCAGCTCCTGTCTTCGCTTCTCCCCTTTTTGCTTTTTTACATAGCGCACCCATAACCATCCCAGCGGTGCCAAGGGCAGCACGGCTAAAAGAGAGCGGTAGAAAAACCAAGAGAAAAACAAGAGAATTCCAACAGCCTGCGTTAAAACCACGATCCATTCTCTTTTCGAGAATTCATATTGGTGATAGTCCCGCAGTTTTAAGCTTGTCTTCATGCATCAGTTCTCCCTTACGCACCAATTTCCCAAGGACCTTGCCATCTTCCTCCTGCCCCATTTCCTCGAACGCAAATAGCGTTGCCAGTTGCACCTCTCCGTCCTGATATCCCAGGACCTCCGCAATTTCCAATACCTTTCTCGACTTATCGCGAAGTCTCCCAAGGTGAACTATCAAATCAATTCCTGAGGCGATCTGTTGGCGAATTGCCGCCAGCGGAAGCTCCATTCCCATCAGAACCATATTCTCCAAGCGGGAAAGCATGTCCCTTGCACTGTTCGCGTGTCCCGTAGACATACTGCCGTCATGCCCCGTATTCAAGCATTGCAGCATGTCCATCGCCTCCGCGCCCCTGACCTCTCCGACAATGATCCGATCAGGCCTCATGCGAAGTGACGTACGGATCAGCTCGCGAATTGTGATTTCACGACACCCGGAGGTGTTCCCGTTTCTGGTTTCCAATCGCACTAAATTGTCGACACCCAGAAGCTGAAGCTCCGCCGAGTCCTCGATCGTAATAATCCTTTCATCCCGTTGTGCGAAGGCCGAGAGTGCGTTTAGGAAGGTCGTTTTTCCACTTCCCGTGCCTCCGCTAATGAAAATGTTATAATGCGCCTTCACAAGTCGTTCGAGAAATTCTGCCGCCTCCTTCGTGATGGATCCAAAGGCCATGAGCTGCTCCATCGTGATCGGTTTTTTCGGAAAACGCCGAATCGTCACAATCGGGCCGTTGATGGCCACGGGGTCCATCACGACGTTCACCCTTGCGCCATCCGGCAGTCTGGCATCCACGATTGGAGAGGCTTCATTCACGACTCGATTGCAGCCTGCCACGATTTGTTGGATTATGTCAGACAATCTCTCCTTCGAATCAAAGGACAGGTCTAACCGCGTCAGCCGTCCATTTCGCTCCACAAAAATATGATCCCTGCCGTTGATCATGATCTCCGTCACGGTTGGATCCTCCACAAAAAACTGCAGTACGTCCAATCGTCGCATGGAATCAAACAATTCCTTTTTCAGCCGCAGCCTCTGTTCCACCGTAAGGCGACAGGTATCGGGACTTTCCAGCAGCTCCTCATCAATCAGCTCCTCCACTTCTTCATCCGCATAGTCCCTGCCATAATCCATTTTTTCCCTGACATGATCCCTCATTTCTTGCTTGATCCTTTGGATATCCACCATAAGCTACCCTCTCTCTATCTCGATCTCTTTATCCCCATCCCTCTATCCCCATTTCTTTATGAGTCCTTCTGCAGCAATTCCCGTATTTGCTCCTCCACGTAGTCCGCCAATTCACCTCGGTCATAGTACTCTAGCTCTGCCGGAAGATGTCGTATTTTCGGCAGCCTGCATCGAAGCGTTTTCTGAAGGACGTCATCAAAAGAATATTGCTCTAACAATTTTTCATATTGTGTCAGCTTTCCGCTTGCCGCGCGATCCTCCATGGTAATGGTGTACACTCGATAGCAGGCCCGCAGGACGTCAAAAAGCCCCTGCATGCATTCCGACAGATCCATGACAATATATTCATATTCCCCGAGTTCCTGTAGCCTTTGCATAAACGTAAGCCATTCCTTTGGCGTAATGCCAAGCAGGTTCTGTCCGGACTTCATGGGAGGGATATAGTCTAATAGGCCAAGCTTTCCCACCATACTCTGTAGTCTTAAGGCAAACTTGTCATTTTCCGCTCCAAGGAAATACAAAAGGTCCGCCAAATCCCTTGTCTGTGCATCTGCCAAAAGCTCCTGATCCGCTGCAAAATACTCAAAGTTGAGATATAGGGTTTTATAATCCCTCGACAAAAGCTTTGACATCGTGATCGCAAACGGTGTCTGCATGCATCTGCGCACGGGAGAAAAGAATCCGATGAACCTTGTTTTTCCCTCGATGCCCAGTCTCGGCAGCACCTGCGTACAGATTTCCAGATAGACGGCAATCAGTTCCCGAAGGACATGG
>JAFXQK010000036.1 GCA_017527205.1 Lachnospiraceae bacterium
AAGGAAACCAAGCGACTCGCGAAGCGAGGCATTTGGTTTCACCCGAGCGTACACGAAATAAAAGCGTAAGTAGCGAAGCGACGACATCTGCGAAGCAGATGGCTTTTATGAGTGATCAAGGAAGGAAACCAAGCGACTCGCATGGAAAGGAGGTACCCCGTGGAAAATCAATTGCCTGCAAAAAAGGCTCCTGATAATGATCCGGCATATGTAGAAGCACCCATGGGGGAACTACGGGTTTCCGTAAGGCGCCTGGTGGAATTTTTGCTTCGCGAGGGCGACATTGACAATCGTCATCAGGCAGGAGCGGAAAATGCCATGCAGGAGGGAAGCCGAATCCACCGCATGCTGCAAAAGCGCGCTGGCTCTGATTATCAGGCCGAGGTGTCGTTAAAGGCAGTTTTCCCTGCGGATGGGTATCAGATCATCGTCGAGGGCAGGGCGGACGGCGTTTTGGACATGCCTGAGAAGTTGATGATCGATGAGATCAAGGGAACCTATCGGGATCTGAATCACCTAAAGCGCCCCATACCTGTTCACGTGGCACAGGCGAAGTGCTATGCCTATCTTTATTGCTTGCAAAAGCCGCGGGATCGCGTTCAGGTTAGAATTACCTATTGTAATATCGAGACTGAGGACATTCGCTACTTCTATGAAGAATATGATTTCCCCGCCCTGGAAGCATGGTTTTTGGCGCTGTTAAAGGAATATCAAAAGTGGTCTGATTTTATGTGGAAGTGGCGCGGCATCCGAAAGAGCTCCCTGGAGGCCGTGACGTTCCCATTCCCGTACCGAGATGGTCAAAAGGATCTGGTTTCTTATGTCTATCAGACAATTTACCATAAAAAGAAGCTGTTTATCGAAGCGCCCACAGGAGTCGGAAAGACGATTTCGACCATTTTTCCTGCCATGAAGGCCATGAGCCGGGACATGGGGGAACGAATCTTTTATCTGACGGCGAAAACCATTGCGCGAACGGTAGCAGATGATACGATTGAGCTTTTGCGAGGACAGGGGCTTCGATTTAAGAGCATTGTATTGACCGCGAAGGAGAAGATTTGTTTTCAAGAGAAGATGGAGTGCGTTCCGGAGCGTTGTTCCTATGCCAAGGGGCATTATGATCGAATCAATGCGGCCATTTATGACTTGATTACGCATGAGGATCGTTTTAGCAGGGAAATTTTGGAGGAGTATGCGGAAAAGCATCGGGTCTGTCCCTTTGAGATGGCACTGGACGTTAGTTTGTTTGCTGATGCTATTATTTGTGATTATAATTACCTGTTTGATCCACACGTATATCTAAAACGATTCTTTGAGAGTGGCGGTGGAGATTATCTATTTTTAATTGACGAGGCACATAACCTTTTGGATCGGGGACGCGAGATGTACTCTGCCCGGCTTGTCAAGGAGGATTTCCTGTCGTTGAAGCGTTCCGTCAAGGAGACGGTGATGATGGAGCTGGAGGGCGCAAAGGACAAGCAACGCCCTAAGGATCAGGAACGGGAAGAGGGCCAGAAACAAGAGGAAGCGGAAAATGTTCAGTTGACGCTGGAAATGACTGGTCTTACGGCCGATGCGGCCATTATGGAGAAGCGCGGAAAGCAGAAAAGGAAGAGCAAGGCGAAAAGTATTTTCCTTCGAGAGGGTTATGCGGATAAAATAACGTATCATCTGGAAAAATGCAATAAAGAACTGCTGTTATTTAAGAGAGAGTGCGAGACGGCAATGGTTGTCGATGAGATTGATGATTTTGTAAATTGTCTGCAAAGACTCTATGCCTGCATGTCGGATTATCTCTCAGAGCAGGAGGAGGAAGCAGTTGCCTGCCGAGAGGAGCTATTGGATTTCTTTTTTGAGGTCTCCCATTTCCTGGACATTTATGAGCGGGTGGATGAGCATTACGTAAAGTATGTTCAGATGCAGGAGGATGGCTCCTTCTTAATCAAGCTTTTTTGCGTGAATCCCAAGGAAAACCTAAAGGAATGCATGCTGCGGGGACGAAGCTCCATTCTGTTTTCCGCGACGCTTCTTCCCATTCAATATTATAAGGAATTGTTAGGCGGGGAGAAGGACGATTATGAGGTTTATGCGAAATCTGTTTTTGATAATGAAAAACGAGCGTTATTTATCGCGAATGACGTGACGACAAAATTTACGCGCCGTTCTCCGGAAGAATTATATAATATCGCGTGTTATATAAATGCTGTTATTCATAGCAGGACGGGTAATTATATGGTATTTTGCCCGTCGCATGCCTTTCTGCATTCCTTGTATGAAGTTTTTACGACACACTTCCAGACGGATGACGTTGAATGCATATTACAAAAGGAAATCATGTCAGAGGAGGAAAAGGAGCTTTTCCTTGGGAGGTTCCGTGGAAATGAAAAGCTTGACCTGACCTCTCTGATTGACATGGAGATCGAAGTGGAGGAAGGGCAGAGGGAGACACTGGTTGGTTTTTGCGTGCTGGGAGGCGTCTTTAGTGAGGGCATTGACCTGCGGGAGGACAGCCTGATTGGCGCCGTGGTAGTCGGAACGGGTTTGCCGCAGGTGGGCTTTGAAAAGGAATTGTTAAAGAAATATTTTGACGAGAGAGGCGAAAATGGTTTTGACTATGCTTATCGCTTCCCGGGAATGAATAAGGTGCTGCAGGCGGCAGGACGAGTGATTCGCACACAGGAGGACATCGGGGTCATTGCCCTTTTGGACGAACGTTTTTTGCAACTGTCTTATCGCAAAACCTTCCCGAGGGAGTGGGAGCATTATGAGGTAGTAAACGTGGAACGCTTAGAAAATCGATTGGAAAGATTCTGGGATTCTTGGGGGAAATATGGAAACTAATGGTATTGCGCCTACGGGGATTCTATGCTAGAATAAGAGGAAATTGCAAAAATGACACTTTAAAAAATATGTGAATGACATATGTGTCATTGTGGATAACTCTGTGGAATCGGTGGATATAAAAGGAAATTCGCCAAAAAAGTGACACTCGGTTCATTTTTTGAATTGCAGGGAAATGGATTAGGCATTTTGAAATTTGGGGAAACGAACTGTTTTCACCATAAAGGAATAGCGTCAGTTACGGAGAGAAATATGAGCGTATTGGTTGACATTCGGGACGTCAGTAAAATCTATAATCCCGGAGAAAATGAAGTGAGGGCCTTAGATCATGTCACGGTCTCCATTGAAGAGGGAGAGTACGTGGCGATCATTGGCCAGTCGGGCAGCGGTAAGTCGACCCTGATGAATATTTTGGGTTGCCTGGACGTGCCGACGGAGGGAACCTATTTTCTGCATGGAAATAACGTCATGGAATTGGATGATGACGAGCTTTCGGACATCCGAAATCAGGAAATCGGATTTATCTTTCAGGGCTTTAATTTGATTGCGAATCTGACGGCATTTGAAAACGTTGAGCTTCCGCTGATCTACCGAGGCGTTGGCAAGGGAAAGCGGACGCAACTGGCAGAGAGTGCTTTGGAGAAGGTGGGGCTGGGAAATCGTATGGACCACAGGCCGTCAGAAATGTCCGGCGGACAGCAACAGCGAGTTGCCATCGCAAGGGCAATCGCACAGGCGCCTCCCGTCATTTTGGCGGATGAGCCGACCGGAAATCTGGATTCCCATTCCACCTGGGAGATCATGGACATTCTCGAAGCCCTGCATAAGGATGGCAGAACCGTGATCGTGATCACACATAATAATGAAATTGCAGCCCGCGCAAAGCGAGTCATTCAAATCAGGGACGGACGCATTGAGCATGATTCTAAATTCTCGGAGAGAACGATTGACCGTCAGGAGACAAATCAGGAAGATTTAGGTACTCTGCAGAAGCAACAGGAAGATATAGATGCCATGCAGGAGAGGCTGGAAGCAAGTTTGGGAGAGTTAGAGCTTCGGCAGGAACAATTGAAGGAAAGCATGCAAAATGTTTTGGCACCAAACGAACGGCAGGAGGAAGCATAAGGTGAAGGCAAAGAGTAAAAGAAAGAAAAAAGGCAAAAAAATCATTTTGGTCATACTTCTCCTCGTATTGATCGTAGGAGGCATTGGAATATATAAAGCTTCAAAGCAACCGATTGACGTGACGCCAATCGTGCAGACGCAAAAGGCAACGCGCGGCGATTTACAGGAAGAGATCACCAATACAGGGAATGTCGCGGGGATCGAGACCGTTGCCATTTATGCACCTGCTGCCGGTACCATCCAGGAGGTATCCTTCCGCACGGGAGAGGAAATTCCTAAGGGAACGGTTTTGGCGACCTATGACCTCGATAAGATGGAGAAGGACCTTTATCAGGCGAAGCTTCAAAATGAAAAGGCGCAGATTTCTTACGATCATACCGTTAACAACAGTTCTAAGGGCAACGGGAAGGTCAAGGAGGCGGACACCAATCTCTCCGTATTAAAGCAGCAGATTGAGGATCACCAGAATTACTTAAAGAATCTCCAAAAGGAGCTTGTGAATTATCAAACCAAGGTCAGCAATGACCTTGTGCTTGCAAATTATAATTTGACGAAAAAACAAACGGAGCTGAAGACAAAGCTCGAGAATTTGACGCCAGGAACCAAGGAGTATGAGGATGCGGTCAAGGAGCTGGAAGGCATTGTGAATCAGCTAGAGCAGCTGACGCTTCAGCAGAGGTTGAACACGCAGTCGGACTACGAAAAGGATCTGGAAAAGAAAATTACGGAAGAGCAACAGACCATTGCGGACCTTCAAGAATATCAGGTAAAGATGCAGTCGCAGAAGACAACGGGAGAGGCGTCGGTTTTGGATGCGGATAATCGCAGACAATTAGAAATCGACAAGGAGCTGACCGACCTTTCCTACCAGACGCTTTTGGAGGAGGCTGAACTTGCCAAAAAGGGAATTGCTACGGAGGCACAGGGTGTCATCACGAATCTGATGGTGAAGCCTGGCAGCCAGGTGGCAGCAGGCATGCAGATCGCGGAGCTAGAGCGTTCGGACGTGCTGAAGGTGAAGGCCAGTGCGACAAAATATGCCATGGAGCGGCTAAAGCTTGGTCAGAGGGTTGACGTCACCCTTGGCGACAAGGTCTTTGAGGGAAAGGTTACTCATATTGACAGAATTGCCGTTCTAAGTAACTTGAATGCTGCCTCCGTCGGCTTTGAGGTGGAGCTTTTGGAGAAGGATGACTCCGTCTATATTGGCATGGAAGCAAAGATGAAGATTTATACGAACAAGGCAGAGAACGCGCTGCTGCTTCCTTCCGAGGCCGTGAACGCAAATAAGGATGGAGATTTTGTTTATGTCGTACAAAACGGAGCCATCACGAAAAAGCCTGTCAAAGTAGGAATCATTAGCAATGGCCAGGCGGAAATTAAAGAGGGCATCACGGAGAATGACGAGGTCGTAGTGAAGTATAGCGGTTACTTGGAGGAAGGAACGATTGTTAATTCCACGCCAGCGCAGAGCCAGTAAGCATTTGGGCTGACAGTGAAATTACGTGTAGTTCGAAGCACGGAATAGGAAAAGAGAAATCATGGCACAAATTTTAGAGTACTTAAAAATTGCCTTCATGAACATCAAAATGAATAAGGGCCGATCCTTCCTGACCATGCTTGGCATTATCATCGGCATTTCCTCCGTCATCCTGATCATTACCGTGGGTAACGGGGTTAAAAATACCGTGAACGTCGGCATGGATGATTTGGTGGGAAATCAGATTTTCTTTAACGCAAGCAGGGAGACAGATCAAGGGGAATTACCAGAGCTCACCATGGCAGATTTCGAGGAGATCAAAAGGACCATTGATAATGTTGCCGAAATCTATGCCTATGGCACCTATTCCACCAACATCAGTAACCGCAGGGGAGATTTTAAGGCATACCTCAATTGCGGAACGCCCGGAATGGACTACGAATATAAGAAACGCCCCATCATTCGGGGAAGGTATTTTACGGACGGCGAGTACTATGCGGCTTCTAACGTGTGCGTGATTCATGAAGACTCTGCCAAGGCACTATTTGGAAATATCGACGTCTTAGGCATGACGGTGGAGTTCAATTTCTACGGGATGCCAATAGAGCTGGAAATCATTGGCGTTCGTGAGGAAGAAAAGCTTACGGGAGTGCTCGCCTACGTGGCAAATATGATGGATTTTGAGGGCAGAGAGACCACGGTTTATTTGGAGCTGCCAGAGACGGTTTTGATGTCGCGCTTTGGAATAGAGCTGCCGGGATATAGCTATTTTACCGTTGTCAGTGCGACGGCTGAATCTCAGGAGCAGGTGGCGCAGGATGTCATGGATTACATGGAGGTCAAATATGACTGTAAGGGCAAGGGACTGATCAGCGTAGAACGCTTTGGCCAATACATGGATCAGATGAACGAGGTGCTCGATTATATTACCCTGTTTGTCGTTTTGGTTGCTGCGATTTCCTTGCTGGTAGGCGGTATTGGCGTCATGAACATCATGCTCGTGTCTGTCACGGAGCGAACGAGGGAGATTGGTATCCGCAAGGCGCTCGGCGCAAGGACCTCCTCCATCATGCTGCAATTCCTCGCGGAATCAGCCATCATCACGCTTCTTGGCGGTATCATTGGCATTATCCTTGGCGTGGGCGGCGCGTATTTGCTCTGTGGAATCATCAACATTCATGCGAAGATTAACTGGGGATCCGTGGTGGGTGCCACGATCTTTTCCACGGTAGTTGGCATCTTCTTTGGATTGTATCCCGCGAAGAAAGCTGCAAAGCTCAGTCCCATTGAAGCACTGCGGCATGAATAACACTTTTTCAGTATGGTTTTCATTGCAGAAATGTGCAAAAAATGATATGCTATACCTATGGACGGACAAGAGGCTTCGCCCATGGGGGACAAAGAAGGCATGCAGATAAATGACGGAAGACATTTTGAAGTTTTGATCAATCCCAGCGCTTCCTCGGGCAGGGGAATGCGAGTCTGGAAAAAAGTAAAGAAGGAATTGGACGCGAGGGGCGTGCCTTATCGGAAGCATATTTTGAAGGCTCCGAGTGAGGCTACGCTCCTTGTGCGCGATTTGACGAAAAATCTTTTAAAGGATTGCCATCTTTTGGTGTTAGGCGGTGATGGAACGCTGAATGAAGTGCTGAATGGAATTGAAGATTTTCAGCACACGGTTTTATCCTGCCTGCGAACGGGTTCCGGCAATGATTTCGCGGCGAACGTCGGCATTGATAAGAATTTGATGATAGCGCTGGATCAGCTCTTAAATCATCCCATGGAGGCAAGCCTGGATTATGGCGTGGTTCGTGCGGACGAGCATGAGCCGAGGAGGTTCCTCATCAGTTGTGGCATGGGGTATGACGCAGACATCTGTGAGGAGGTTTCTAAAAGCAGGCTGAAAAAGGTGATGAATCGCTTTGGCCTAGGGAAGCTCGTATATCTCATGATCGGTTTAAAACAGATTTTCACGAGAAGCTCTACGGATGCCGTTCTTTACCTGGACGGTAAAAAAGCGGTTCACGTACCGAAGCTGTTTTTCCTGGTGGGCATGCAGCATCCCTGCGAGGGCGGCGGCGTGCCGTTTTGCCCGGATGCAAATTCAGGTGACGGAATGCTCGATTTTTGTCTGGCACGTGACATGTCGAAAGGAAAGGCGTTGTTAGGGGTGGCGCTGGTGTATTTCAAGAAGCATTTGCTTCTAAGAAACATTACCTGCGGACAGTGTAAGACCATGCGCCTTGTCTGTGAGAAGCCGCAATGGATTCATTTTGACGGGGAGACTCCTTATCAGGCGAAGGAAGTTCTGTGGGTCGGCCGGGGAAAGCTAAGATTTGAAAAATAAAAATGCTAGTCGAGAAAAAAGAAGCAAATGATCGCAACGTAGATGAAGAAGGAGGAAAATTACATGGCAGAAGAAGTAAAGAAAGAAGAACCCCAAAAGGTTGAAACCCCAAAAGTTGAAACGACAAGCACGAATGCCGTACTAAAGGCGGCAGACGAAAAAAAAGAGAAAAAAAGCAAGGCTACCTTTGTAAGATTGCTTGTGATGATTGTTGTGTTTCTGGTGCTGGGTGGCGTGGGCATTGCCTCTGGAGTGTTTGCCCTGAGTGACTTAAGTGACGTTGTATTTGACTTCTCTGCCATCTGGAAGGTACTCATCATGATGGCCAGCGTCATCACCCTGGAGACCTTGATCGTCTTTTTGCTTGGTCTCCCGAAGCTGAAAAGCCACAGGGCGCGTTCCGTGATTTCCGTGATCTCCAGCCTGATGAAATACATTGCAGCTATTGTTATTTTATGCTGGGGTCTTTCCATTCTTGGCGTCAACGTATCCACCATCGTTGCCAGCGTCGGGATCGTAGCCCTGATCGTTGGCTTTAGTGCGGAGAGCCTGATCGCAGACGTGGTCACGGGTGCGTTCATGATCTTTGAAAATCATTATAACGTGGGCGATATTATTGAAGTGGACGGGTTCCGTGGCACCGTGACGGATATTGGCATTCGTACGACCTGCATCACGGATCCTGCGCAGAACATCAAGATTGTCAATAACTCTGCCATGAAGAATATCTTGAACAGGTCTGACAAGATGTCTCGCAGCATCAGCGACATTGGCATTCCTTATGGGACGGACCTGGAGAACCTCGAGGCGGCCATTCCGGCACTCATGCAGGAGATTTATGATAAGCACCGCGACATGATGAAGGATTTGCCAAAGTATCTTGGCGTGAATGAACTGGGAGACAGCGCCGTTGTCCTGCGCTTTATGGTGTATGTTGATGAAAGTGACATTTTTGCGGCGACAAGAGTGCTGAATCACGATCTGCTTCTTGGATTCCGAAAGCTCGGCGTAGAGGTGCCTTTCCCTCAGAGGGACGTTCATCTCTATCAATAAACGCAGAGTGGATTGGAATGGAAACGGAGGCAGCTATTGAAAAATACACGTTTACCAGAAGAGTTTTCCTTTCCGCCGAAGGAGGATGGACCGCTGATCGAACCCAAGGGATTGCCGACGGAATCTGCTCCTGCGACGGAGTTTTCGAAAGTCGCAGAACCATCCATGGACATGCACAAGGAATTCGAAGGGAAAAGCGGCGGAGAGGAATCAGAGAAGGCGAAGGAGCATCGCCTCATTAAGCGCATGCTGCTGATGCCGATTGCGGCAACAACGGCAACGCTGGCCATCGTTTTTTCATCCTTTGGCTATGATCCACTCGGGGAGGATTTCCTGAATCAGGAATGGAGGATCGATGGCCCGAATGAGGAAGGACAGGACGGGCAGCAGGGTAAGGGCGAGGCGGATCCTCAAGGTCATGGGGAGGAGAACAACGTAAGGGACCAAGGGGTCGCAGGGTATCCCGGTGACCTTACGGGCGTCATCATTGACGTAACCTATGTCCCAACGGGAGAATCCTTTCGCCCGGCAGAGCTTGGCGAGGAAGGACTTGAGAAAGCTCGTGAATGGGTAGAGCTGCAGGGCGGCGACCCGGATACGATCACATATATATCCTCGGAAACAATTTCCACGGGGAAAACCTATAGCGATGATCTTCAGTACGTCGGGGACGAAGACAATCCCGATGATTGGTTTATCTTTGGCGGAACCGTGGGGGAAGGGACACAGGAAATTGCCTATTTCCATGCATATGCAGGGAAGGAAGGTCAGGGACAGGCGCCTGACGTAAATCAGCTGGAAGGCTTCCCGATCTTAGTTGTCTTTGTGCCGACCGGAGAGAAATTCTATCCGACGGAAACCGGAGAAAATGGCCTTGAAGAAGCAAGGGAATGGATCAGAAGCATTGGCGGAGATCCGGCTTCCATGGAATTTGTCTCTTTTAGACGAGATACAAAGTATGAGATCAATGATGGCGTGCTTTCGCAGATCCTCATGGATTTCGCTTATTATGAGGTCTATGAATATGCGGAAGGGGTAAGTGAAAATGGAGACGTATTCCCCGTGCTTTCGAATCTTGACCCGGACTTTGCAGGAAATTATTCCGGCGACGTCTACGGATCAGAGTATTTTATTCGAATCAAGGAAACGCAGGATTCCGGGTTTGTCTACCTAAAGGCAGGGGAGGCATGGAGAGTGCAATATGACAATGCCGTGGAGACGACGGTTGACGGTGCCTGGTATGACGAAGCAACGAATACGTTAACGCTCTCCAATTTTGAGGCGAGCATGCTCGACGTGAACCTGATGGGCAATGGTTTTACCATACGGCTGATCGGGGACAACTATATTGATCTTCTGCAGGTTTGGGGCTTCCAGTATGGCGGAAGTCTGAAACTGACGGGTGATGGAAGCCTTGTGGTCAATGACCATTATGCAAGATCCGATGGCGGTCTTGTCATGATGGCTGAGGGAAGTGAGACCTGCCTAATGATTGCCGATGGCGTCGTTTTGGAATGCTATGGCAGCACGGCCTTTGTCATCTATCAAACGACCATGGAGGATGCTTTCTACATTGGTTCGAATGAGGAATTATCAGGCGGTACGGAGGGCTATGACGGATGGAACTCTGAGCAGTTTGGATATGACGTACACAATTATACAATTTTGGGAGGCGACGGACAGCCTGCATCGTACTTCCATGTTGCACCAAGGGATTAAGACATGAAGACACAAGAACAATTTAAGTGGAGCGATTTTCTCGGGAAGGTTGCCGTAATTGCCATTCCCGTGGCTCTTCAGAATCTGTTAACGACAACGGGATCCATGGTGGATACCATGATGATTGCCTCATTGGGGCAAACGGAGGTGGGCGCAGTCGGACTCTGCGCCCAGTTCTCGTCCTTGATGTTCAGCGGCTACTGGGGCTTTGTCGGCGGCGGCATGCTATTTATTTCCCAATATTGGGGAGCAAAGGATGAGGACGGCATCAATCGTTCCTATGGCCTGACGCTGACCTGCATGATGGCAGTTGCGCTCCTGTTTTGCACGCTGGGAACGGTATTTCCGGAGGAGGTCATGCGCCTCTACACGGACAAGGAGTCCATCCAAAGGATTGGCGTGGAATACTTAAAAATTGCAGGATTTTCCTATCCGCTGATGGTCTTTTCGATGGCAATGGCGGTCATGCTAAGATGTACGGAACGAGTAAGGCTTCCACTCTATGGCTCAGCCTTTTCCGTAGTGGTCAACGTTGCGCTGAACTGGGTGCTGATTTTTGGACATCTTGGCTTTCCGGCATTGGGCGTTCGCGGTGCGGCACTTGCCACCGTCATCGCACAGTTTTCCGGTATTTTAGTGATCATGGGACTGGCTAAGGCCGCCAGGCATCCCTATTTGTTTGCGGTGCGGCGGCATTTTCATTGGGACGGGAAGCTCATCGCAGCCTATTTCAAGAAGTGTTTTCCGATTCTCATGAATGAGATCTTAATTGGCGTTGGCAACATGATGATCAACGTTGTCCTTGGGAGACAGCCGGAGGAGGCCATCGCGGCCCTGGCAGTTTTCCGAACGTTGGAGGGACTAGTCATCGGGTTCTTTGCAGGCTTCTCCAATGCCTCCTCCATCCTGGTCGGCAAGGAGGTTGGCGCAGGAAATCTTCAGACGGCCTATTTCAGGGCGTGGCGACTGGTGTACCTATGTCAGCTCTCCATAGGAATCGTTGGACTTTTGCTGATCGGCTTACATACGCCGATCTTAGGACTCATGGGTATGCGCGGAAGAAGCTTCGAGATTGCCTTTGGACTTGTCTGCATCTATGCCGTGGCAGCCTTCATTCGTATGGGCAACTGGGTGCAGAACGATACCTACCGCGCTGCGGGCGATGCGGTATATGGAACGGTGCTGGAGATTGTTTTCATGTGGATCATGGTGATTCCGCTTGTCTGGTGCTCTGGCATGGTATGGCATCTGCCAACGCTTGTGGTCTTTGCGTTTTGCTATGCAGATGAACCCATTCGCTATATTTTGATGCAAATTCACCTGTTCCGCGGAACCTGGATCAAGCCTGTGACGCCGGAGGGGCAGGCAGCGCTGGAGGAATTTCGTGAGATGCTCGGTAAGAAAGACACAAGTCTTTGCGTGAAAAGATAAGATGACATTCGCACGGAACGTAAGAGGGAAAAAAGATGGGTAAAGTAGAATCGATCGTTGTCTGTAGTATCGTGTTTATTGTGGCAGGGTTTCTTGCCTATATCGTGGAATCCATTTGGTTTCGCCATGTCGGGCGCATCGGAAGCTATGAATCTCTCTGGGAATATTTTCGAAAGATCGATCAGAAAAACGGCAACTTTACGGCGATCGTCTGGGCCGTGCTCTGGATCCTTTTGATGATCCTTGGTTGTCTTGGCGTTTATGCGTTGTCATAACGTGACTTAGCATAAGTTAGTGTGTCAGACATGCAAGGCAGGGAAAGCATACGTGTCTGAAACGATAGGCAGTGATGACGGTTAGGAACAATGGAGAACAGAAAAATAAGCATGGAAAATATAGTTTTGATCGGCATGCCTGGAGCTGGAAAAAGTACGGTGGGCGTTGTTCTTGCAAAGCGCCTGGGCTATCAATTTTTGGATTCTGATCTGGTCATTCAGGAGCATTACGGAAAGCTGCTTCAGGAATTGATCGAAGAATATGGCGTGGAGGGCTTTTGGGACGTTGAGGATGAAATCAATGCCTCAATCAAGCGCAAAAAGACCGTGATTGCCACGGGGGGCAGCGCTGTGTATGGCAAGAACGCCATGGAGCATTTTCGGAAAACGGCGACGATCATTTATTTGCAGCTCCCCTATGCAGAGATTGAGGAGCGCGTGGGGGATCTGCAAACCCGCGGCGTCACCGTGCGCCCTGGGCAGAATTTGTGGGAGCTTTATCAGGAACGGTTGCCACTGTATGAACGATATGCAGATATGACCATTGATTGCTATGGTAAGTCCCTGCGTGAGATCGTCGTGGAAATCTGCGAGCAGCTACAGGAAGACGAGGCATTAAAGAAAAGCGCAAGGTCACGTGGCAGACAGGCAAAGACGAAGAAGCCCTGCGTGGAAGTTCAACAAGAAGGCTTTGATGAGAAAAGCCTGCGCATGCAACGGGAACCCTTGAAGGATAAGGACATTCGCGAGCCTCTGTTCTCTTTTTTAGAGGAGTATTATGGAAAGATGCGCATCATCGAGGAGAAAACCATGGGAAGATCCCGTGCGGACGTGGTGATGGTCTTACCGGATGCGCTTTATGGCATTGAGATCAAGAGTGACGCGGATACCTATGTCAGACTCGCGGACCAGATCAAGGATTATGATCGCTATTTTGATTATAATATCGTTGTTGTGGGAACCAGTCATGGAGAGCACGTACCGGAGCACGTGCCGGCGTATTGGGGCATTATCACGGTCGAGATCGTGGACGGCAGGTTTGATTTTTACGTGCTTCGAAAACCGCTTCCTAACCCCAAGGTGAAATGGAAAAAGAAGCTGGAGCTTTTGTGGAGGCCAGAACTGGCGCAGCTGCAGGAATGGAACGAGATGCCAAAGTATAAGCAGCTTAGCAAGGCGAAGCTCTTTGACAAAATCTTAGAGCGCGTTCCGGAAAAAATTTCAGAAGAGCTTTTACGGGCACAGGTCAGCGAGCTTTTGTTTGAACGGGATTATTCCAAGGTACAGGAGGTTCTTGCGGAGTATCGCAAGGGCGAATTAGAAAAACAGATCGATAAGGAAACTGATCCCGAAGAGCGAAAGCGCCTGATGGACGAGCTGAAACAAAGACAGAAAATAGCAAAGCAAAATCTAGGCACAAGACCTCGCAGACGCCGCAGACGGAAGGGGATTTAGGACAAAGAGAGGAGAAAAAGGCTATGAAAAAAGGATTATCTGGCATTGCGGAAATTTTATTTGGACTAGTTTTTGTTGTTGCAGGCATTGTGGTGATTTACTTTGGTATCAACAGATTAATGAAACTGGAAGCCGGAAAATATGCAGAAACGCAGGCGAGGATCACCCATATTGAGACCACGACGGTTTCGGATGAGGACGGCATTCATGAACAACATGATATTACCGTTGAGTATCAGGTGGACGGGAAGAAATATGTATCGCACCTTGGTGAAAACCCACGCGAATTTTATGAAGGAATGGAATTGACAGTGCTTTACGAAATAGAAAAGCCTACGGAAGTAATCCTGCCGGTTAAGACGAGCTCTTATATCATGATTGCGATGGGCGCAGTCGCAGTGATCTGCGGGGGTGTTGTTATTCTGAGAAAGGTTTTGGGTAGATCAGCCGCATAAGATCGGTGACGGGAGGCCTGTATGGAATTTGCAATTATTTTAATTATTGTTATTATCTTTGCCAGTGTGATGACGGGAAATCTGGGATATGTTCTTTTTGGCATGTCCGGTCTTTTGCTGCTAACGGCAGGCTTTATGGTTGTTATTTTTGCACCATGCTGCATAGTGCTGTTATTGTCAAAGTGGAAGGAAGCAAAGTTTGTCGGGATTGACCTGCCCACGGAAAAGGCGAGATTCAAGGTGGCCTTTTATCTGGTGGATGGTGAGGAGATCCCTTGCCTCTTTCCCGAGGAGGGAGTTTTCCGTGACAGATTTTATCAGGAGGACAAGACCTACCATGTCCTTTGGAACCGAAGGCTGGGGAGAGTATTTGACCGTTTCTCCGTCGCAACCTGTATCTTGGGGTTGTTCTTTGGAATCATTCTGGGCTCGGTCATGCTTGCCATGTACTATTAATATGGAGTTATATGGCTTTTTAAAACGGTTGTGTAAACAGAAAATGGTTGAGTAAACAGGTAACAAATGATCTTACAAACGGAAAGAGATCACTTGCATAAGGAGGAAAAAGCATGAAGAAACAAGAGAGAACCATAGGACTTATCATGGCGGTCATCATGTCCATCGCCATGGGTATTATTGCAGCAGTTGTCATTCATAATGACCCGAAAGCACAGACGCCGCCGTTTCCGATCTTTTGCCTGATCAATGTCGTGGAATCCGTTATCGTTGGTTTGTTGGTTGCACTGTTCATTCCTCTGGGAAAGATCGGCCAAGCACTTTGCAGGAAGGCAAAGGCCATGCCGCCTTCCTTAAAATTTAATCTGTTGAATTCCATTCCTTTGGCGCTTGGGAATGCCTTGATCGTGAGCACGGTCGTGAGTTTTATCAATGTTGCACAGGCGCATGCAAAGATCCCGGCAGAGCAGGCACCGCCGCTCTTTGCCATGTGGTTTGGAAGCTGGGCGCCGCTGCTTCTTCCTACGACTGTGATCGGCTATGTTCTGGCGATTTTGGTTTCCCCCATCGTTGTAAAAATGGTGATGAAGCCCAAACATTAAAAGGAAATGCAGTTGGAGCTGTGATAGTAAGCCAGAGAAGGGGAAGTAGGCCTGAGAAGGAAAGCAGTCCTGGAAGGAAAGCCAGGGAGAAAAAGAAGCCCTGGAAGTAAAGTCCTGGTGGGTAAGGCAGGGAGGAAAAGAAGCCCCGGAAGGAAAGCCTAGCTGGGTAAGGCAGGGAGGAAAAGGAGCTCCGGAAGGAAAGCCTAGCTGGGTAAGGCAGGGAGGAAAAGGAGCCCAGGAAGGTAAGTAAGGGAAGGAAAATGCTTGGAAGAGCCTGAGCATGGGAGAAAATCATGAAAGGAATACGGAGATCATGATATTTATGGATTTTATGGGATGTATGGGGAGAGGCGGCCGCATCGGGAAGAAGGCAAGAAAAACCATGTTTGCTGCCTTGGCAGGAACAATCGCTTTGTCCATGGCTGGATGCAATGGAGTAGACACGGCTTCAACGAAGCAGCCAATGGATGTGACAGTTGACGCAACGCAAAGTGCAGATGGGGAGGCAATGAATATGAGTAGTGGATTTATGGAGGAGAGCACGGAGAAAAAGCCGCAGGAGACGACAACACCGGAGCCTACGCCAAGTGCGGAGGAAATCTATGCGGAGATGGTGGAGCACTCTCTCATGTACGAGGGAAACTATGCAAGGATCCAGAAGGTGCTGGAAAAGCTTCGCGCAGGAGAGACAATTACTCTCGGCATCCTCGGCGGTTCCGTGACGGAGGGCGCTGGCGCAGGAAGCAATGATAAGGGATATGCTTATCAGTTTGTCGATGCCCTGGCGGAAGCCTATGCTGCAAATGGAAGGGATCAGATTAAGTATGTGAATGCAGGGCTTTCCGGAACGCCGTCCGTATTGGGCTTGATGCGTTATCAGCAGGATATTGTTGCTCCCTTAGGAGAGGATCCCGATCTTCTGATCCTTGAGTTTGCCGTGAATGACTGGCAGGAGGCGACGAATGGCAGGGCATACGAGAGCATGGTCTATGAGGCGCTTTCAGCAAAGGAGGATGCTGCCGTGATTTGCCTTTGCTCTGTCGCAAAGACGGGGTGGAATACGCAGGAGAGTTATCTAACGATTGCAAAGCATTACCAGATTCCGATTGTCAGCTTAAAGAAGGCCGTGTTTACGCCAAAGAACGAGATGCGTGTACCCGCGGCACAGTATTTCATGGATGATTATCATCCGAAGTACTTTGGCCATCAGCTCACAAAGGACTGCCTGATGAATCTCTTTGCCAAGGCCGATGAGGCAGAGACCGCAGCACCTGCAGAGATTCCTGCGGAGGCAGTCAAGGGGCGTGATTTTACGGGCCTTGTTCAGGTGGACTCCAAGAATCCGGTCAAGGGTATGAAGACGGGAAGCTTTTGCGAAACGGATGAAAAGATCGTTACCGAGTATTTTACGAAGGCGGCAGCCTTCCCCAACAATTTCTATCATCCGGCGGGGTCTACAAACGTGCCGTTTAGCATGAAGGTGAATTGTAAGAAGATCATCGTGAATTTCAAGACCGCGAATGACAAGACCTTTGGCAAGGCTGATTTTTATATTGATGGAAAGATTGTTTCAATGGCGGATGGATATAGCGGTGGCGGTTGGAATAACTGTAACGTTTTGCTGGTGCTGGATGAGAAGGAAGCGGCAACTCATACGCTGGAAGTGAAAATGGCAGAGGACAGCTTAGACAAAGCCTTCACAATCTTCTCTATTAGCTATGCAGAATAATTGTATGGAATAGCAGAATAGATATATGGAATAGCAGAATAGTTATACGAAATGGCAGAATAGTTATACGGAATAGTTATACAGAATAAATCGCAAGTCAAAACATATGTAGTTGTATTAGACAGACCCGTTTCATGAATGTGAGACGGGTCTTTTTATGTATGGGTACCTCGGAAACACTGTCCCGTATACAAAAAAGCATTCTAGACAGTAATAATTTTCTTGACGATACTGTCCCGTTTGTAAAATTTCATCCAGACAGTTGAAAATGTCAAAGTTTCACTGCCTGAATTGCAAGCATCAAAAGTAGCCAGTCGCAAATCACTGTCTATTTGCCCAGAATACGAATCGGACAGTGAATGACGGATTTTTTTCACTGTCTGAAAACATATATCGAGAACGGGACAGTAAAGACACTGTTCAAAGACAAAAATACGAATTGGGACAGTATAGGCCAGATAACTATCTGAAAAATCTGGAAAATTGTTAAAATAATTATTGACAAACAATATTATACGATGTATAGTATCAATAACGAACAATAATATACGACATATAATATTGTTTCTTAACAAATACTATTTGGTAAGATTGTTTCATAAGAAAGCAAGGGGTGATAACATGGTTTTTAACACGGGCGCGGCGCTTTTGGATGCGATTGTGCTGGCGGTGGTGAGCAGGGAACCGGACGGAACCTACGGATATAAGATTACGCAGGAGGTCCGACAGGTCATAGAGCTTTCCGAATCCACGCTGTATCCAGTGCTCCGAAGATTACAAAAGGATGAATGCCTCGAGGTCTACGACATGGAATGCTCAGGGCGCAACAGAAGATATTACAAGGTGACAAGTCAGGGTTGGGCGCAGCTCCATCTCTATGAGAGTGAGTGGAGGCAATATGCCGACAAGATCTCAAGCTTGTTTGACGGACGATCCCTTGTGGAGGATACCTAAGTATAAAAGCGTAAGGATGCGATAAGATCATGATAAGGACATTATAAGGACGTTATAAGGACGTTATAAGGACGCCATAATGTCGCATTAAGGTCGAAATAAGGACGCAAAAAGAGCACAAGGCTTATGAGGATGGACGACACCGATGGAGTGTCATAAAGGAGAAAGATATGAACAGAGATGGATTTATGAGCCAGCTGGAAAGTTATTTGGCTGACGTTTCTGCAGCTGAGAAGGAAGAAGCGCTGCAATACTATAACGACTATTTTGAGGATGCAGGTCCTGAGAATGAGCAGTCCGTGATTCAATCCCTGGGAAGTCCAAGGGAGATCGCTGAGAACATCAAGGCAGAGCTTCGCGGAGAAATCATTCCAACGACGGCAAATGCAGGAGATCATGCCATAGCGAAGTATGGACAGATTGTTCCTGCGGGAGAAGTAAAGGATGAGACGGATTCCTCCGGTGAGAAAAAGCATGGGGAGAGAACCTATGTAGGTAACGGCGGAGCAGGAGGCTCTGGCGGTTTTGGAGGAGTCGGCAGCTTTGGTGGAAGTGGAGGAGCAGGAGGAGCCGGCAGCTTTGGCGGAAGTGGAGGAGCAGGAGGCTCTGGCGGCTTCGGCAGCTTTGGTGGTGCGGCGGGTTCCTTCCAGAATGTCGGAGATCGCGCCGGGGAACTAATTGAGAAGGCCAGAAGCTATCCCACATGGGTTTGGGTGCTGTTAATCATTTTCATTGTGTGCATTACGCCTGGTATTTTTGGCATACTGACCGGTATTTTTGGTGGTATCTTTGGATTGGTCGTAGCATGGTTTAGTGTTATCGTGGGGATTGGGGCAGCTGCATTTGGATTGATTGTTTCGTCAATTGTCATTGTAGTCGTATCGGCGCTCTGCATGCCGGTTAACCTTGCCGTTTTCCTGATGGTATTAGGAATCGGAATGCTTGTTGGTTGCCTGGGAGTACTCTTCCTGATGTTGACGGTATGGATGTGCGGAACCGCAACGCCTGCGATCCTAAAGGGCTTCGGAGCATTCTGCAAGCTCTGCATCAAGGGCGTGAAGAAGCTTTATGACAGCATCAAATAAACAAGTTAGGAGTGTGGAGATATGAAAGGATTTATAAAGGGCTGCGGTATAGTTGTATTATTCTTACTTGGTGCAGGATTGGCGCTGACCATTGCTGGGTGTGCATTGGGAGGCCCCCAGCAGATTACGAATGTTGTTAGGGACGTCACTGACGGAAAGGTAGACATCAATCTTGATTCTAACAATTGGGGAATCAACATTGGCGGGGTATCCTCTGATGACGTAAAGGATGCGTTAAAGGGAATCATGGATAACAAGATCTATAACATGGATGATTTTGGCTCCGTGTTCAATAATGGCAAGGAGACCTTGTCCGGTGACGTGGAAAAGTACAGCATTGATGCTGCTGGCGTGGAAAAGCTTCGCCTTGACATTGGCGGTTGCGAGCTGACCATCAAGGAATCCGACGATGACAATTTCTGGGTAGAAGCAAAGAACGTACAGAAGTTCCAGGCGTATGTTGATGGCGAGACGCTTCGCGTGGTGAACACGAGCAAGGAAAAGAGCCTCACTGGCCTCAACATCAAAAACGTGAAGATCACTCTTTACCTACCTACTGACTTTACGTGTGAGAAGGCGGAAGTCGAGCTTGGCGCCGGAATCCTTCTATCGGACAGTTTTGTAGCCGAGAAGGCCGAATTCAAGATCGGTGCAGGGGAGTTAAAGCTTGGTTCCATGGATTGTGATGAGATGGAGATCGAGGTTGGCGCAGGCAATGTCGAGATTTCCAATGCAAATGTTGATAAGCTGAATGTCAAGATTGGTGCAGGAAACATGAGCTTTGATGGCACTGTTTATAAGGACGCTAAGGTGAAATGTTCCCTTGGTAACATCAATTTGAAGCTAAAAAATGAGTTTGAGGATTTCAATTATAAGGTGGAATGTGCTTTAGGCAATATCAAACTAAATGGCAAGCAATATAGTGGTCTGGCGAAGGAAGAGAAAATTGACCATGGCGCTGACCAAGACATGAAGCTGGAATGTGCTACGGGAAACATTGAAGTAATGTTTGAGTAAATTCAGGGAATAAGAAAAAGCTGGGCTGACCGTAAAGGGTCAGCCCAATTTGCGTTTCCAAATGCTACTAGAAGATTATTTGGCTTCTTCCTCAGGGGATACCTGAAGGAAGAGGCCTGATTTTTTCAGCGCGGGACGCAGGGCCAGATAGAAAATGGTTGCTGCAATTACGGCAACGATGGCATTGACAAAGGTTGTCAGGGCTGCCATTTTTGCGAAGACGCTTGCAATTTCCTGGGGAATGCCAAGAATGTAAATCTTGTAAAAATATCCGACCAGAGGGTCGGCAACGACATTGAACGCCATGCCACAGATGCTGGCGAGAATGGTCACTCCGGTCACGAATTTAGCCGTATGCGTCTTGCTGATTTTGAAAATCTTATGAGCGACCAGCCCTACAATGAGTCCGATCAGGAGCTTTAAGAGGAAGGTCTTGGGAGCGCTGGTGACATAGGCGGTCGTAAGGTCACCAATGGTCATGCCAACGGCTCCGGCAAGGCCGCCGAGGTATCCGCCAAGGAGCAGGGCGCCTAAGACGCAGAAGACGTTTCCAAGGTGGAAGGCCGTCTTTTCCGTGCCTACGGGGATGTCAATTTTGAAAAAGGCAAATCCGACATAGCAAAGGGCGGCCATGAAGCCCGCCATGGCAAGGCGCTTCGTGTCCAGAGCCTGAGAGGGATGGACTCCAATGAATGCGTTGTATAATCCTTTGATGACAAACACGAGAGTTAAAAAGAGCGCTGTCATGCTAAAGGAATAAGGACGCTCTAGGCGCAGCTTTTCATCGCTTAGGGAGCTTGCCGTTTTTTTCAGATTTTCGAGGTTTCCCTCGTCCGTGCCGGCTTCAATTTTGCTGATCTTGGACTTGACGGAGCTAAGCTCAGATCCAATGACCTTGGATTGCTGATAGGTTCCGCCATGGGTATAAATGGCGAGAATCAGACTGACGATAAAAAGCACGCCGCTGACGAAGAGTAAGCGCCAGCCCTTTACTCTGGCGGTTTTGGTTTCTGCTTGTTGTTTGCTCATGTGATTACCTTCTTTCTGACAATGCAAGATGTCGATTATTATTGTTTGTTTAGATGTATGCTATGTTTCGTGCTTTTGTGGTTTGTCGTATAGTTCCTGCCAAGGATGTCTTAACATTCTGTCATTTCTGCGCCGAAATTTGCTCAATTCTTTTCATGAGATAAGGCAACTCCAATTCAAAATTCACTGCGTAATTCACGCGATTTGGATCCTCATAGGTATTCTTGATACAGGCTGTGACATAATCTGCGGCGAGCTTCAAGGCATCAAAGGTGGAAAGACCTTTGCCGATGGCGCCCGTAAAGGTGCTGGCAAAAATGTCGCCTGTGCCATGCGACTTAAACGGAACCTTAGGGTTGCCATATTCGAAGAATTCGCCTGATTCCACGTTCAGTCCCATAAAGCCGAAGGTGCCATCCGAAAGGGTCACGCCCGTAATGACGACGAGCCTTGCACCGAGCTTTGCAAGCCCCTTTAGCAGCTCTTTCGTGACATCGGGTGCCGCATCCTCTCCGGGATAGGGCACGCCCAGCATCAGGGCTGCCTCGGAAAGGTTTGGCAGGATGACGTCTGCCTCGCCGCAAAGACTTGCCATTTTCTCAGGGAAATGCTCATCAAATCCGGCATACAGCTTTCCGTTGTCCGCCATGACGGGGTCAATGATGGCAATGGTTTCGGGCGCCTTAAAATCCTTTAAGTAGTCCTTGACGATGGAAATTTGACGCTCGCTCCCTAAGTATCCGGTATAAATAGCACTGAATTGAAATCCTTCTTTTTTCCAATGCTCCCTGATGGGGTCAAGGTCTTCCGTCAAGTCCCGAAACGTAAAGCCCTGGAACTGTGTATGGGTAGAAAGCACTGCCGTAGGAACGATGGCGGTCTCTAGTCCAAAGGAAGAGATAATGGGGAGCGCCACCGTCAGGGAGCACTTTCCGATACAGGAAATATCTTGTATGGTCATGATTCGTTTCATGCTTGTTCTTCTCCTTGTCTCATTTTGCAGAACTACAAAAGATTTAGCTGTTTCCGCATTCATCTGCATTAACGCTTTCGCGTGTCAAAGTTCATGTTGCAAGGATAAAACAAAAGTGGTATTATTGATAGTACCATATTGTAACAAAATTATAAGACCAGATACAATATAAAATTTTCGGAGATGCTGCATTGGGTGGAGTACGGCATATGATGAATGGAGAATGCAGGGGGACGTGATTCATGTTGGTTTATGATTTGGAAAAACGCGGGCAGACGCCATTATATGAATATTTATATGCTTGTATCAGGGACGACATTTTGCAAGGCGTTCTTCAGGCCGGAGAAAAGTTGCCGTCAAAGAGGGCGATGGCGAAGGATCACGGCATTGCGCTGATCACGGTGGAGAACGCTTACGCGCAGCTGATGATTGAGGGCTATGTCACCGCAAAGGAAAAGAGCGGGTATTTCGTGAATGCGGACATGGCGCAGCTGCATGGATGGGCAGGAGATGATTCGGCTGAGGCTTCCGTGAGGAACGAGGAGATCATGCACCCACAAAGAAAGGGCAACGGGGAAGAAGCGGAGAGGCATGCCATACAAAGAAAAATTACGCGGGAAACGTCCCACGATTGCAGGTTAAATCAAGAGGCGATCTCAAAGGAGAGGACGGGAGACGACCTTGTGGATTTTTCTTCGAGCAGGTTAAAGCGAGATGCCTTTCCCTTTGCCACCTGGACAAAGCTGATGCGGCGTGTCTTGGATGACCGCGAGGAGGCTTTTTTGGAGAAGCCTGAGAGCAGGGGCGTGCCGGAGCTTCGCGAGGCAATTGCAAAATATCTGCGAAAGGCAAAGGGACTTAACGTCACGGCAGATCGCATCTTTGTAGGACCCGGAACGGAGTACCTGCATCACCTGATTTTGCAGCTTGTTGGTTCCAGCCGCATTGTTGCGGTGGAGGATCCTGGCTATAAAAAAGTAGGGCAAATCTATGAGAGCCATGGAATGAAATGCCTTCATGTTCCCGTGGATGAAAATGGCCTGATCGTGGACCGGCTTTGGAACAGTAATGCGAAGCTGGTGCATCTTTCGCCCTCGCATCATTTCCCCACGGGTTGCGTCATGCCGATTGGACGGCGCAGGGCGCTGCTCGATTGGGCGAGAACGCAGGGAGCCTATCTTTTGGAGGACGATTACGACAGCGAGTTTCGCTTTGACGGAAAACCCGTGCCAACGCTGGCGAGCCTGGATGATGAGACGGTGATTTACTTAAATACCTTTACGAAAACCTTGGCACCTTCCATCCGTATCGCTTATATGGTGCTTCCGGAAAAATTGAAGGAGCAATATGAGGAAAAGCTCTCGTTTTACTCGGGCTCCGTCTCCTCCTTCGAGCAGTATACGCTCGCGGCATTTATTGGGGAGGGCTATTATGAGCGCCACGTCAATCGAATGCGAAATTACTACCGGCAGCAGCGGATGAAGATTTTACGCGCGCTGGAGGAATCTTCCTTGGGAAGCATGGTCAGCGTGGAGGAACACAGTGCAGGACTGCATTTTATCCTAAGGGTACGTGCGATCAAGGATGACGACGCATGGCTGAAGGAGCTCGAGGGAAAAGGGATTCGCCTGCAGTCAGTAGCATCGTATTGCTACGGCGGTCAGGCACGCTATCGTCATCAATTTGTGATCTATTATTCTGATCTGGAGGAGCGAAATCTAAGAGAGGCATTCGAAATCATGGCAGAGACCATAATAGGGTCAGGTCAGACGGTACTCTAGGCTGGTGGAGCGGATAGGACAATGGGAATGTACGGGAAGAATGGGGGCGTGAGAATGTACGGAAAGGATGGGGGACGTGAGAATACGGGAAGGATGGGGAGTCATGGGAATATGATAGGATTAGGGAGCAATGGAAGTGTATGAGAAGATTCGGAAAGCCTCGGCGAAAGGTTAGAGAGAATACGGCAGGATGGGGAGAAACGTATGAAGGAGTTTATGAGAAATATAATGACTGGCAGCAGGCCAGTCGTGATATCCATGGTGATCTATACGATAGTGTGTCTGGTGACGGTTCTGTCCGCGTGGGCCATTGACCTGCACCGTTATGACCTTGGAAAGACGATTTCGGCCTATGTCGGATATCGAAGATGGACTGCCGCGCTATATTTCGTCTGTATCACCATCATGCTGGTGCTTCTCATGAGTTACGTGCATCGTCTGAAAATGCCACTTCCAAAGAAGCTCGTCTATTATGTTGTCTTTTTCAGCGTGTGGGGATGCGCCATTTTCCCTTCTAACAGGGAGTGGAGCCGAATGGTATCGAATATCCATCTAAAATGTGCGTATACCTTTATGTTCTCGGCATCGTTTTCCTTCCTGCTGACTGCTCTTTGGGCAAAGAGAAAGGCACAAAGGATATTTGCCCTTGCTGTTTTTGCCTATGCCATCTTTTTCATTCTGGCGCTTCTGGTCATGAAATGGCGCTGGTTTACCGGTACGATTTTCTTCTGGGAAAACCTTTGCATTTATCTTGTGATGATTGAACTTTTCCTTGAGAGGGCAAGTGATCAAAAAAGTCATGATTCAGAACGCCATTGGTAATATTTCGTAAGAGGGCTGCAACATTTTTGCTCATGTAGCAGTTACTTTGCCAGATGCAAAATCTATGGCACTGATATACGCATAAACCATGATTTTCGCACATGGATCTGAAAGGTTATAAGTTATTGTCAAAATAATACAAAAAAAAGAGGGAAATGGCAGAAAAATACATTGAAACTTTTGCCATTTCCCTTTAATATGGTATTAGATGGCATGAGTGCTCATGCCTGCTACTTGATGCAAAAAAAGAAAATGCAGGAGGTTACGAATATGCAATATGGCTATTTTGATGAGGTGAATAAGGAATATGTCATCACCAAACCGAATACCCCGGCTCCTTGGGCGAATTACCTGGGATCTCCGGCGTATGGCGCAATTATTTCTAACAACGCGGGCGGCTACAGCTTTGTAAAGAGCGGCGCAAACGGAAGAATCATCCGTTATCATTTCAACAGCGATGATACTCCTGGAAGATATGTTTATCTTCGTGATGATGACACCAAGGATTTCTGGTCTGCAACCTGGCAGCCTGTTGGCAAGGATCTGAATGACTATAAGAGTGAGTGCCATCACGGTACGGCCTACTCCAACATGATTGCTGAGTACGCGGGCATTCATTCCGAGGTTCTTTACTATGTTCCCCTTGGCAAGACCTACGAGGTATGGGCCGCAACGGTGACCAACAAGAGCGCTAAGCCCAGAACCATTTCCGTATTTGGTTATGCGGAGTTTACCAATGACAGCAACTACGAACAGGATCAGGTAAATTTGCAGTATACGCAGTTCATCACCAGAACGTTCTTTGAGAACAACAAGATTTATCAGACCATCAACGCCAACACCGGAAAGGATGAGACTGGCTCGAACCACAGGGAGCGTTTCTTCGGAATGGCAGGACAGAAGGTTGTTTCCTTTAACGGTGACAAGCAGGCCTTCCTTGGAAATTATCATTCCTATGGCAATCCCATTGCCGTTGTGAATGGTGCATGTGACAATGTTCTGAACTATAACTCGAACGGCTGCGGCGCACTGCATACGCAGATCACTTTAGAGCCCGGAGAGACGAAGCAGGTGGCTTTCCTTCTTGGACAGGCTGAGCCTTGGGTGGCAGATGAGATTCTTGCCGGTTACCAGGATCTTTCCGTTGTGGAGAAGGAGAAGCAGGAGCTCATCACCTATTGGCACAGTAAACTTTTGAACTTCCAGGTAAATACTCCCGATCCCGCATTTAACAGCATGATCAACACCTGGAACGCATATCAGTGCTTCATCACCTTTACCTGGTCCAGAGCAGCTTCCTTCAGCTACTGCGGACAGCGTAATGGCTATGGCTATCGTGACACCGTACAGGACATTCAGGGAATTATTCACCTGGATCCTGAGATGGCTGAAAAGCAGATCACCTTCATGCTTTCCGCGCAGGTTGACAATGGTGGCGGTTTGCCTTTGGTAAAATATGATCACAATCCCGGTCATGAGGATACGCCGGACGACGAGTCCTACGTACGCGCTACCGGACATCCCGCATATCGTGCAGATGATGCGCTGTGGTTGTTCCCGACCGTTTGGAAGTATGTTTCCGAGACAGGTAACAAGGATTACGTGAAGAAGGTGATCCCTTATGCCAATAAGGATGAGGGCACCGTTTATGATCACTTAAAGAGAGCCATCAATTTCTCCATGGAACGACTTGGTGATCACAAGATGCCTGCAGGTTTGCATGCAGACTGGAATGACTGCCTGCGTCTTGGTAAGAAGGGTGAGTCCACCTTCGTTGCTTTGCAGCTCTACTATGCATTCACCGTCATGAAGGGCTTTGCAAAGGATATGGGCGACACCGAATATCTTGCCTATCTTGAGGCAACGCAGAAGGAGCTTGGTGAAATCATCAACAAGGAGTGCTGGGAGGATGACAGATTTGTCCGTGGCATCAAGGAGGATGGTCAAGTCATTGGTTCCAAGAAGGATCCCGAAGCAAGCATGTGGCTAAATCCTCAGTCCTGGTCCGTCATCAGCGGCCTTGCTACGAAGGAGCAGGCAGAGAAGGCATTGGAGAGCGTTCATCGCGAGCTGAACACGAAGTACGGCGTTCGCGTCATGGCACCTTCCTATGTGGATCATGCATTTGACGGCGCATTGGCACTTCTCTTCAACCCGTCCACGAAGGAGAACGGCGGTATCTTCTCTCAGCCTCAGGGCTGGATCATCCTTGCTGAGTCCCTGATGGGTCACGGCAACAGGGCATTCGAATACTTTACCGAGAGCTCCCCTGCATCCCAAAACAATGATGCAGACGTACGCCGCCTGGAGCCTTACGTACATGGCCAGTTCACCGAGGCAGACGAGTCTCCTTTCCATGGCAGAAGCCACGTACATTGGCTGACCGGTACGGCGTCCACCTGTATGGTAGGCTGCGTTGAGGGTATCTGCGGTATGAGACCTGACCTGAACGGCCTTTGGGTTTGCCCGACCATTCCTTCAGCCTGGAAGGAAATGACCATGGACAAGAACTTCCGCGGCAAGAAGCTTCACATCACCGTTCGCAACGAGAGCGGGGCAGAGTGCGGCTTCAAGGAGTTCTACTTAAATGGCAAGAAGCTCGACCAGCCTTATGTTCCTGCCGCTGACATGAAGGACGAGAACGAAGTGGTAGTAGTGATGTAAAATGGATTGATGCTGCAGAACGAAGTGGTTGATGTGACATAAGCTGGATTCTGCAAAAAAAGTGGCTGTAGTGACATAAGCTGGATTCCGCAAAAAAAAGTGGCTGTAGTGACATAAGCTGAGTTCTGCGGAATGAAGTAGTTGTGGTAACGCAAGTTAAATTTTGTATAGGGGAGTATGTCGATTGATTTGCTCCCCTATAATTTCTCTTTTTAGATAAAACGATTTACCAGCACCGCTTTCTGCTGTTGCTTTCATAATTGCTGAATTTGGCAGAAGGAAGAAGCTCATAAAATACTATCGTTTGCAGGGATCCCTTTTTTTCCAAATTACTGTTTGACAGGATGGGATGACATGATAACAAGTAATATTGAAATTTATGTTCTCCCATTGGCTACTTGCTTGAATGCTTGGTGCAGGCAGAATCTAGTTTATAAGAATTAGCGTTAGCCTGAAAGGAAAACTACCAAGAAAGCCAAAATGACGATTTGGGTAGCTTTTGTCAGAATCTCAAAATGGAAAAAGCTACCAAGAAAGCCAAGATGGAGATTTTGGTAGCTTTCGGCAAGATTTCAAAAGGGAAATGTTTGTCTGAGGGGAAAAGGAGGCAGCCAGACAAGCAAGAGAGGAAGAAAATGTTTGCTGATGTTACAAAAGAAGAGGCTAGGTATGCAAAGGGGAAGAGACTGTATGCTTATGAAGCTAAAGAGGAATCTAGGCAAGCAGGAATGGATGATTTCTTGTATTATAGGCAATGACTTAATACAAAACACATGAAACGAGATACACAAAACAAGAAACATAAAACAAAACACATGAAACGCGATACACGAAACAAGACACGTTATTTTAAGTACATCGTATACAAAATTCAATAAATAAACAAAAACACAGGAGGGTTACAGAAATGGCAGAGACAGCAAAAATTACGGTACATCCGTCGTTCAAGATTGGTGAGATCTCACCGAGGCTCTTTAGTACGTTCTTAGAGCCAATCGGTACCATGGTGAACGGCACAATGTACAATCCAAAGCATCCAACGGCGGATGAGCAGGGGTTCCGAACGGACTTTATCAATGGACTGAAGGGAACGGGTATGCCCGCGTGTCGTCTGCCCGGCGGTAACTTTGTGTCCGCATGGCAGTGGAAGGATTCCATTGGACCAAAGGAGCAGAGAAAGGTTCACCTCGATCCCGCGTGGTATCAGTTTATTCCGAATGACGTGGGACATGATGAATATCTGCAGTGGGCGGAGAAGGTAGGAACCGAGCCACTGTATACGGTCAATCTTGGTACCGGAACCTTCCAGGATGCCATGGACATCGTGGAGTACACGAACTTTGAAGGCGGGTCCTACTGGTCCGACCTTCGTAAAAAATATGGCCATGAGAAGCCTTATGGCGTAAAGACTTGGTATCTTGGAAATGAGATGGACGGCCCATGGCAGCTTGGTTCCTGGGACAAGGATCCGAGAGGCTACGGCGTTCGTTGCAACGAGGTTTCCAAGGCTATGAAATGGATCGATGCATCCATTGAAACCGCGGTATGCGCTTCCTCCGCTTTGTTCATGGATCATTATCCTTCCTGGGAGGAGACCGTTTTGCAGGAGTGCTATGAAACCGTGGATTATCTGTCCATGCATCATTATCACAGCGCACCTCCCGGAGACTGGAAGGCACTGCTTGGCGGCTCTGCTTACTATGAGGATTTCATCAATACGGAGATTGCCATGTGTGATTTGGTTGGCGCAAAGTGTCGCTCTCCTAAGAAGATCATGCTCTCCTTTGATGAGTATGGCTGCATGGTTCGTCCGAATAGCCCGCTTCATCCTGGTTACGGTTATCACAATATGGCGAGAGCTCATTATCGCTTTGACCCGAAGAGACCGTACATCCGTCATGATCCCGACAATATGCCTGACAGACAGTTCCCTGGCGGAGACATGCTGCATGCCCTCTCCATGCTGTCTGTTCAGCTCGCATTCCTGCGTCATGCAGACCGCGTAAAGATCGGTTGTATGACGGGCGGTCTTGGCGCACTTTGCAGCTCGAATCATGATCATGTATGGAGATCCGCCTCCCATTATGCGTTCATGGATATGATCAACTACGCGAAGGGAACCTCCATGCAGACGGACGTGCAGAGCGAAACTTATGACATTCCGGGCTATGCCATTGATGATACGTCACAGTACTATGACAAGGAAGGACTTACCTATGTTGACAGCGCATCCGCTTGGAATCAGGATGAGGAAACTCTGACTATTTTTGTCATTAACAGAAATGCGGAAACGGAATATCCGATTAACGTAGACATTCAAGGATTTATAGGGTATAATTTTGATAAGCATATAGAATTATGCTCAGAGGATTTGGATGCGAAAAACAGCTTTGAGGATCCAGAGCGGATTAAGCCCGTCTTGAAGTCCGAGGGGACGTTTGGAAACGGAATCTATACCGCACACGTGAAACCATTGTCCTGGAACGTGCTTGTATTCAAAAAGAAAGCATAAGCGACAAAAAGGGCAAGGGGAAAGCTGAACCTCAAACCAAGGGTATTTTTTCGGAGTTGGCGCATGAAGAAAAAGATTGCAGTTTATGCAAATGGTTGGAGCAGCGAAGCGCTCTCACAAGCCATTACAGGGATAAAAAAATATGCAGCGCAGGAAGACTTTGACGTCTTTGTCTTCCTGTGCTTTGCCAATGTCAGCGTGCATAAGACATTGATGCAAGGAGAACTCAATGTCTATAAGCTCTGCGATGCGGGGGATTATGACGGCATTATCTCTTTTTCCAACATGATGAATTCTGACGAGACGGCTGTTTCGCTTTGCCGTGAGGCAAAAAAGCGCGGCGTGCCGATTGTCAGCATTGGCATGGACGTGGAAGGGGTTCCAACGCTTTTTGTTGACGGAAGTACGGGTATGCGTGACCTCGTAACGCATCTTGTGGAGAAGCATGAGGTTCGCAATGTAGTTTATGTCGGCGGCGTGCCTGGGCATTCCGAGAGTGATGCGCGCATGACGATTGTAAAGTCGGTTTTGGAGGAGCATGGATTGACCCTGCCCGAGGATCATATTTGTTATGGCGGGTGGTCTAACAGGCGCACGGTGGAGGCCGTGCATGGCGTCATAGAGAGAATCAGCGGACTTCCTGACGCATTTATTTGCGCAAATGACATTATGGCGCTTGCGGCATCTACGGAGCTGGGGAAAATGGGGTATGAGATTCCTGAGGACGTCATTGTTACGGGCTATGATCATATTTCCAGGGGACAGATTTTTTATCCTGCCCTGACGACCGTGGAGCAGAATTATGATGAGGTTGGTTATCAGAGCTGCCAAATGATTTTTGAGATGCTTCGCGAGGGGAAAACTGCTGAGAAGCGCATGATTCCGACCTCCGTAGCCATAGGCGAGAGCTGCGGCTGTGGCAACATGGAGGAGGGCTGGAGAATTCGCAAGGAGTATTGCAAGCATTTATACCAGCAGGATACGGATGCCGCCTTTATGGAACAGACGGAACGCTCCATGCGGCAAAAGATTTCAGAAGTAGAGAGCTATGCGGATCTTAAGGTAAGTCTTCGCAGACATTTCTATGAGAATCATATGTTTGAGGGCCCTAATTTGCATTTGGTTCTCAAAACCGAGTATTTTCAGAATCCCATGGCCAGTGAGGAAGAGCTGGATATTCGAAAAAGCAGGAGCAAGCTTGAGGTTATCGTTTCCCTCAAGGAGGGTGAGATTCAAGACATAGAAAAGATTGACAGACATACGCTGATTCCTGGCTATGATAAGCAGGAGGGCGTACAGCACGTATATTATTTCCTGCCGCTCCATTTTTACCAGTATAATTATGGGTATCTGGTGCTGGCAGACGAGCCGTACATACTGCGCGAGGACCTGCTGTATTCCTACATGGAAAAGCTGCAACAGGCATTGAAGCTCCTTCGGACGAACCTGCGATTGGATGCGCTGAACCAAAATCTGACAAAGCTCTATGACAAGGATCCGATGACGGGATTGTTTAATCGCTTTGGTTATGAAAACAAGGCAATACCGTTGTATCAGGAGAGCGTTCGAAAGCACACGACCATGATGGTCATGTTCGTGGACATCAACTTCATGAAGCGCATCAATGACAAGTATGGTCATATTTATGGAGATGCTGCAATCAAGCGTGTTGCCAATTGTATCATGAAGATTATCAAGGAGAATTGGATTGCCATTCGATTCGGCGGGGATGAGTTCCTGATCATTGCTCCGAACTGCGGCGAGAAGGATGCAATAAGGATTCGACAGAGCATTCTGGATGAATTGGAGAAAAAGAATCATGACGGTAAGAGTCCTTTTCAGATTTCGGCGAGCTGCGGCTACGTGATCACGGATCCGGAAAGCGGATTCCCTTTACAGGAATACATACGTGAGGCCGATAATCTTATGTATGAGATCAAACGTGAGGTTCATGCCAGGGAAGGGCTGGAAGGACCATATTAACGATATTTGAGAGGCTAGAACTGGAAGAGTCGCATAAACAACATGAGAAAGGTCAGGTCTGGAAGAATCTGATAAATGTGAATAAGACAGTAAAAAACAATTGGGAAGACGAGTTTACTCGTCTTCCCAAAATATTTCATCCAGGGTTTTCCCAAGAACCTTGCAGATGCTTCTGCAAAGGTTGATGGTGGGGTTGTAATCCCCCTTTTCAATGGCATTGATGGTCTGTCTGGAAACGCCGACCTTGTCTGCCAGATCCTGCTGGGAGTAATCCAAAGCAGCTCTGGCGGATTTTAATTTTAAATTCTTCATAAAGGATCCTCCATTTCCGCGCATAGAAGCGTGCTGCTTAGTTTATTCTTCCTCTTCGTCTGCTTCCTCAATTTCTGCATTCCTTCGGTCCGTCACCAGTTTTTTGAGGAACATGGTGATAAAGATGGAAAGGAAGGCCAGCGTACAGAAAACATTGAGAATGGCTGGTTCAAAGTGATCGTCATGAAACAGGTCTCCGCGAGCATAGTTTAAGATTGCAATCAGCAGGTTTGCAATACCGATTAATAGGAAGGAAATCATGACGGTCGGGGTTTTTTGATTTAATGCAAAATAGGCTTCATGCCAGATGCAATACACGACATAAACGATGACACCTAAGAAAAGTCCCAAGCCAAACAAAAATTCAAAATTCGCGAATCGAATCACTTCGGAAACTTCAAAAAGGAAAAGCATGCCGAAGAAGCAAAGCATGGTAAAGAAGGCGTAGCGGAAGCCACGGCCGCGCTCCAATTCCTGGCGCTCGTCATATTTGGGGCTCGACAGGGAATGATCCTTGGTGAACAACATGATCAAAAGTGCAGTGAGACAGATGCCAAGCAGTATGCTCAAAACCGCTCCTGTTGCATAGCCGATAGAGTAGCTTTCCGCTTCATCAACGGTCAAGGAATATTCCATGGTCCAGTCTCCGTTCTTTTGAAGGTTGGCGAAAGTATCCTTCATGTCATCGGCCCAGGAGGAAACCTGATAGGAGCTGCATAAATACTTCCCCGCAAACGCCTCATATTGGGCTAGATTGGTCAGGTAATGATATTCCGTGTGATAGTTCCCCGGGGTAAGCACCAGCGTCGTGTCTGCCAAAAGGGCGGTGCCCGCAGTCGCAAAAATTTCTTTGTTGGATTCGTCAAAGAGGACGATGGCAGTGACGAAGCCTAAATCGCTGGGCAGAAATGTATCCAGATCCTTTTGCGTTTTACCGGCAGGAAGCCAACCGTAGGAGTAGTAATAAGTGCCGCCCGTTTTGATGGTAAAATCGACTTTGCTCATGCCAGGGTCTGCCATGCCGTTCATTACGGTGACGGCTTTAGACCACTTAGAACTCCGGCTATCGTCTTCCTGATCCAGCTTGTGCAGGATCGCAGTACTGATTCCAAGTAAAGCAATGATGGCAAGCAGGAGGAACGTAAAAACAAATATTTTTTTCTGACGATTCTTTTTCATATCATTTCACCCCTTCGAAATTAGCTTGAAGCGCTATGCGAGGAACTTTGGCAGGTAATTGATGAGAAATAATCCAAGGGCACTTACAATGTAAATCCACATATAGGCATTTCCGAAGAATGCGGAAAGAACCTCGCGCTTTGTCAGTTCATTTTCCTGTCTCAGCAGGCGGAACTTCTTTGAGGCAAAGAAGACGATAAAGATAACGAATCCTATGAAAACTGCAGCATATAGCGTAATGTTCCATATCGTATTCAGCGCAAAGATCAGCTTTGCTTCCGGATTTTCTTCCATGATACCGATGAGAACGTTCATGTCGGTTGAACCCATGGGATTGATCTGAGCTGTTTGCTGAGCCAGGAACACCGTAATGACGGAGGTGCTTAAGTTCATGATCATGTGCAGGAAAATGGGATATTTTATGCTGCCGGTACGAACATAGATAAAGGCAAAAAGCATTCCGACAAAGGTGGTAAAGAAAAACTGCATAAAGTTGCCATGGAATAAACCAAAGCAAAGGCCCGAGGTAAAGATGGCAATGAATTCACCGTGTCGCAGCAGACGGTCAATCATGAATTTGCGGAAGATGAATTCCTCACAGATTGGAGCCAAAATGCCAACGGAGAGAATGCGCAAGGGCCAGTCAGAGGATAACATCAGGTCTCCGAGGGCAACGGAGTTGGAAACTCCAAAGGGCAGGGTGACGAGGTTATGAAAGAGTATACCAAGGATCGCACCTGCGCCTGTTAGGCCTGCCATCATCAGCACGCAGAGCAGGAATCTGCCAAGACCAAGGGTATGCTTCTCAGGAGGGTTCTTGGGCATTTTTTTCATCATGAGCGCGAGCATGGTAAGTCCTATCACGTCGACTGGGATGATGATTTCCAAAAACTGGAGGTTTGTTCCCAGGGCGGTGAATAAGGAAGGGGCAAATGAACTGATCAGGACGGACATTAGCAGCTGACAAATGACGACTCCCAAAGAGAATAAAGAGTAGCGGATCCCAATATGAGACAAGGCAGTCTTGGCATCCTCCTCAGGTGCAGGCACATCCTTCGCAGTCAGTGCGAAGAGCAAAATCGTAAGAACAATGCCAAACACCAGCGTCAACAGGGACAGAGAAACAGGCGCGGAAACGATCTCAAAAACATGTAAGGAAAGCTTGGCATCCCAGGTTCCTGTCTTGGTAAAGGTAGGGAAGTTGAGATCTTCAATGAAGTTATCGACGTCATCAAAGAGAGAATGCACGTCATTAAAATCTCTGAGATCCTTTTCGCTGGAAAAATAATGGAGCTCTAGCGTGCATTTCCCTTCAGGAAGCTCGACCTGATTAGCAAATCCGGTGATGGAGAACGCACCAAAATAGAAAGCATTTTTCCCGGTTTGATCCTTTACGATGAGAGCGGTATAGAATCCAGGCTCTTCCGTGACATAATCAATATCGAAGCGATAAGCCCCTTTTTTCGGCACGGTGAATTCCACGACGTTTTCCGACTCAGAGAGTACGCCGTCATTGACGGCCACCTGAAAGGTCGGGGTACTTTCCGTAATCAGGTCTCCCTTTTTCCCGGGGGAGGCAAGGAACAATACTACCATCACAAAAAACGGCAGAATTGACAATAACAAAATGGCGCATAGTGTTTTCTTCGCATTCATAATCTCAAATCCTTTCTAAATGGAATCCTTTCTAAACGGAATCAGTTCGCATGGAATCCCTTCACGTGGAATCGCTTCGCAATCATTTCGGCTTTCTTCCATAGGGTTCCCATTGCTTAATCGTATTTTAGCACCCTTACGACATATTGTCAAGTATATTTTACATAATGTCGAACAATTGCTTATGATGAAAGAACAGCTCCGGAAATAAAGGCCTTGAGTGAAATAGGGATGTCAGAGTAGGATTTGCAGGCCGGCAAGGGCGTGGAGGGCGAAGAGAAACCATGCGATGCCGAGAAGAATTCGCCTTGAGAGGGTGGCAGCGCGGTGGCTCTCGAGGGATAAAAGACGCAGCGTGCTTACCGTAAAGAGAAGCAGCATGGCAGACATGAGCGGCCAAATGAAGTCAAAGTGCAGGAGCTTGGGGCCGCTTTCTCCTAAGAAGGCAGCCTCTAAGAAGCTGATCAAAAGGCATGCGAGAGAGAGCCTTCCGGCTTCTGAGGTAAGGAAGCTGGCAGGATCCAACAAAATCATAAACAGGGGGAAAGCGAGGCTAAGTGCGAGTGCTAACACAACATTCTGGGAGTAGACGCTCCAAACCTCCAAGAATTTTGTGATCGTAAGGGATCCCCCATCTCCGTAGCTTCCGCCAAACAGGAAGTAGGCAGCAAATTGCAGAAAAATATAGAGGAGCGTCGGAAGGGCACAGAGCAGCATGAACAGGCAATGTTGGAAATAGGGCTTAGCGGTGCCGTTTTTCCGAAAGATACGGAAAATCCATTCCGCGAGCATGGTGAAGGCAACTGCAGGAATCAGCATCTCTGCAAAGGTCGGCTTTGCCATGGCGGAAAGGAACAGGAGAATGCCAAGGAGCACATAATGCTTTGTCAGCCCCTCCTCCACGCGGAAAAAGTATCCGCGATAGTTATCATTTTTTTGTTTCCCGAAAATATCACAAAGTAAGAAGAAGCATAGAATGGAAAAGCCCCTGGCACACATGTAGGTCGGATTGTACAAGGGATTCATGGAATAAGGCGCGGCATCCATCCAATAGCCATTTATGGGTTGAACGATACAGAGACAGAAGGCGAGCGCCATGTTTTTAAAGGAACCGTTCTCAAGCTTTGCCGTTACGGAAAAACGCTGCAAGATCCAATAGAATGCCAAATAGGAGAACATGGCGAATAGAATGGCGGCATAGGCCGCGGAAACGTCTAAGGGGATGAGCGCTAGCTTATAAAAAAGCAGCGTGACCACGTGATAGGCGCAGTAGGGCACCATCTTCCATGCATCAAGCAGCGTATCACGCCTTAGAAAGTTTGGCAGGTATACATAGACGTGACCATTATAATCAGAGAATTGGTAGGCAAGCTCCTTCATGACAAAAACATAGGTCAGGTGAGCAAGCACCGTGAGAAACAATATCAGGAAAAAGACGTCCGTTTTTTCTTTCTTCATGTCATACACTCCTGCATTCATTTTGATGCGGTAATGATAGTTTTTGGGCTAATTCGTATTGCTTTGCGGCGAGTTGACTTGTTTCTCTCCGAAAAGGTTTTTTCGGTAGGAAGCAAAGCAGGCGACGAGAAAGAGGCAAACCAGAATCCTTGTCAATAAGTAATGGCTAAACATGCCTGCAATTTGCGCCGTGAGGGGATCACTGAGGATCAAATAGGGATCATCGGGCGTGGTTCCGACATAGGCCTTTGCCCTTGCATTTACCAGACTGATGGTGCGAATGCCGTTTTGTGCCTTCAGATTTTCAGGGGCAAGAAAAACGCAGGGATGGTAGCGATGTTTTACCACGCCGGCGCTGCTGACCGTGACGTCCTTGATGCCAACGACCTGCTCCGTGTTTGGAAGGTCAATCCGAAGCCCCGTAAGACGTCCTTGCAAGGAGGAAGCAAGACGGAAGGTAACGATGCCCTTTTCCGCGTCGACCGTCGCCGTAAGCATTTGGTCGCCCTGAAAGCCTTGACCATCCGTCTCATAATAGAGATAAAAGGTGTCGGTACTGATTGGATATTCCTCATCCAGCACAAGGCGAAGACTAAGGTCTGAGGCTGGAAAGGGAAGAATGATAAAAAGGATCATGCAAAGTAGCGCGATCCCATATAAAATCCACTTTTTCTTCATGAAAAACTCCTTTAATCCATGGAAAATCGTGTTTTCCACATAACAAGAAAATTATAATGGAAAAATAATTTAATTGCAACCGAAAATGGCACTTGTCAGCCCTAGATATTCTATTGTATAATTAATCGGGCAATCTTGAAATGATTTCCGATCCCAAAGCGAATGCGAGACCGTGTCGTATGGCACGCTGCAGGTTTTGGGAGGACTGCATGAAATGCAGAGCTTTAGTTGATTAATTAGGGGAGAAAAAAGCATGAGAAGAGTTGGTACGGTTTCAAGAGGAATTCGTGGTCCCATCATTCGTGAGGGGGACAATTTGGTGGAGATCACCGTTGACAGCGTGTTGGAGGCAGCAAAGGAAGAGGGCTTTGAGCTTCGTGACAGGGACGTAATTGCAGTGACGGAGTCGATTGTTGCAAGAGCGCAGGGAAACTATGTGACGGTGCAGGACATCGCACAGGACGTTCGCGCAAAGCTTGGCGGCGGCACGGTGGGAGTTATTTTCCCCATTCTTTCCAGAAACCGTTTTGCCATTAACCTCAAGGGAATTGCCATGGGGTGTAAGAAGGTCGTTTTGATGCTGAGCTATCCTTCTGATGAGGTGGGCAATGCATTGCTGACCTATGATCAGCTTGATGAGGCAGGAATTAATCCTTATTCCGACGTACTGACGCTGGAGAAATATCGCGAGCTGTTTGGTGAGAATAAGCATGAGTTTACCGGCGTGGATTACGTGCAGTACTATTCCGACATTATTACGGAGGCTGGTGCTGAGGTAGAAGTGATTTTCGCAAATCAGGCGAAGACCATTTTGAACTATACGGACTGCGTTTTGACCTGTGACATTCATACGAGAAAGCGCACCAAGAGAATCCTAAAGGAGGCCGGAGCTAAGATTGTCTGCGGACTGGATGATATTTGTACGGCACCCATCGGCGGCAGTGGATATAATTCCAGCTATGGCCTGCTCGGCTCCAATAAGTCCACGGAGACGAAGATTAAGCTCTTCCCTCAGGATTGCAAGCAGCTGGTGCTCGACATTCAGGAGCAGATCCTGAAGGCAACCGGAAAGCATGTCGAGGTTATGGTATATGGAGACGGCGCATTTAAGGATCCTCAAGGAAAGATCTGGGAGCTTGCAGATCCGGTGGTATCTCCTGCATTTACCGATGGCCTTGTAGGAACACCGAATGAGCTGAAGCTGAAGTATTTGGCAGACAATGATTATGCGAACCTGAGCGGTGAGGCACTTCGCCAGGCAATTTCCGACAGCATTCGCGCTAAGAGCGGCAACCTTAAGGGCAACATGGCATCTCAGGGAACAACGCCCAGACAGCTCACCGACCTGATCGGATCTCTGTGTGACCTGACATCAGGCTCCGGAGACAAGGGAACGCCTATCATCCTGATTCAGGGATACTTCGATAACTATACGAACGAATAAAAAGAAAAACATCAACATAAATTGCGAAGGCGCGGGTCAACTGATCCGCGCCTTATTGTGTAGCGAGGAAGGAACCCAAGCACCTGCGAAGCAGGTATTTGGGTTCACCCGAGCGTACACGAAATAAAACCGGGAGCTGCGAAGCAGCGATGGATGCCGAAGGCAGCCAGGTTTTATGAGTGAAGAGGAAGGAACCCAAGCACCTGCGAAGCAGGTATTTGGGTTCACCCGAGCGTACACGAAATAAAACCGGGAGCTGCGAAGCAAGATGAAACGTTTTATGGATCCATGGAAAACATCATGGAAAAAGTATGTAAAAATGCCTAAAACCTTGTAAAAATTTCTGCGATACAGTAAAAATACCTTTTTTTCGAAAGTAAGAGATGTTTTTACAAAAAACGGTATAATTGTTTAAAGTGTACAAAGCAGATCCATTTAAAATGTCAAATAATTATGAAGTATGGAAAAAAACGAGAAAAATGATTGACCATACGGCTTGAATGTTGTATTCTGTTTTATAGAAATGTAAAACGATTTACGGGATTTATTTGAACGAAGTCAGAACATAATGAATAAAGAGGGGAGTTTGTAAAAGTAATTTTGCGAACTCCCTCTTTTCCTAAAAGGTTAAGGGAGACGGAAAAATGGAACTTTTTGCTGAAATGAAGCTCTTGGGAGACGGGTACGCAGGAGGATTTTCCTGCGGCATGACCATGCACGCGAGCCAGACCATGAACCGATTTACGCTGAAAGAAGGAAACGGTGAACTGGAAGAAGGGGACATGCGCTATGAGACGCCGGAAGGCATTCGCATGATAATGCATAAGAGAAGGGACGGCGAAGCCCTTCGCGTCAAAACCATCGTGGAAAATGGCAGCGATAGCGAAGTGACGCTGGAGATGCTGACTAGCTTTGGCCTAAAGAGCGTACCGACGGATCAGGTATATCGCATGCAGTCCTTCTGGAGCGCTGAGGGGAAGCTTAGGCGGGAGAGCATTCAAGAGCTGCATTTGGAACCGTCATGGAACCGCTGCGGTCTTCGCTGTGAGAAATTTGGTAACGTCGGTTCCATGCCCGTCAGAAAGTATTTTCCCTTCCTCGCCGCAGAGGATCAAAAAACGGGACGGTTTCTTGGCATTCAGTTATATCATGCCTCCAGCTGGCAGATGGAGCTGCTTTGCAGGGAGGATGACACGCTGACGATCATTGGCGGCCAGGCAGATCGCGATTTTGGACAGTGGATGAAGACCCTAAAGCCTGGTGAGAGCTTTGTTGCGCCCGAGGCCGTGATTGCCATGGGAGCTTCCCTTTTGGAGACCTGTGATCATCTGGTGAAGGCTCAGCACCCTGCCATTTCGCCGCAGGATGCGAACATGGACATATTGTTTAATGAGTATTGTACGACCTGGGGAAATCCCTCCTTCGAAAACGTAAAGCGAATATGTGACAAGCTTCAGGGCAAGGGGATCAAGTTCCTTGTCATTGATTCGGGGTGGTATGGCTCTGATGCCTGGTGGGAATGCGTTGGTGATTGGGAGGTCAATGAAAAGCGCTTTCCTGGCGGCATGAAGCCCATCGCGGATTATATCAGATCAAAGGGCATGATTCCCGGACTTTGGTATGAGATGGAGGCCGTGGCCTCCGGCAGTAAGTATTACAATGATGCGGAGCACCTGATCAAGAAGGATGGCGTGCCCCTGACCATTGGCGGACGGCGCTTCTGGGACATGGAGGATCCGTGGGTTGTTGCGTATCTTAGTAAAAAGGTTATCGGCATCTTAAAGGATGCAGGTTTTGGTTATTTGAAGGTAGACTATAATGATACCCTGGGAATGGGATGCGACGGCGCGGAGAGCATCGGGGAAGGACTTCGCAGAAAAATCGTGGCTTCCCAAAGCTTTTTTGAAAAGATTCGGGAGGAGATTCCCGGTATTGTCATAGAAAATTGCTCGAGCGGCGGTCACAGGCTGGAGCCTTCCATGATGCAGCTTTGCAGTCAGGCAAGCTTTTCCGATGCTCATGAAATTGTTTCCATTCCGCTGATTGCGGCAAACGTGCAAAGAGTGATTCGGCCAGAGCAGAGCCAGATCTGGGCCGTGCTTCGCGCAAAGGACGCAAAGGAGAGAATCGAATATTCCCTGATAGCGACGCTGTTTGGACGCATGTGTCTTTCAGGTGACATCTATGATCTCACAGACTCTCAGTGGGCATTGGTCGAGGAGGGGATGGAGTTTTATCGAAAGGCTGCTGACGTCATCCAGAAGGGCACGACGGTTCAGCATATCTATGAAGAGACGGGGTATAATCATCCACAAGGGCAGCAGCTTTCGGTGCGTGAGTGGAAGGGAAAGCGCTTAGCTATTTTGCATCGCTTTGAACATTCCAGAAAGCTTATGCCAGAGTTCCCTGAAGGAAGCAAAATCCTTGCAGAATATGGATCCGGAGAGCAGGACTTTAGTGCAAAGGCATGGCTTTATGAAGTGCATTAAATAGGCGGAATGCAGCATGCGTCCGCGAAGCGGACTTTAAATAAGCGGAATGAAGCGATGTCCCCCGATGAAAATTATGACGATGAATTTACGGCAGAATTTTCATCGCTTAAATGGGGACAGAGCGAATGAAGCGTGCGTCCGCGAAGCGGACTTATTAGGAGGAGAGCAAATGGTAACAGTGAAAGAATTGGCAAAAATGTGTGACGTATCGCCAAGCACGGTTTCCAATATATTGAACGGAAAGCCTAACGTCAGTGAAAAGACCCGCCAGAGAGTTTGGCAGGCTGTCAAAGAGACGGGATATCAGCCCAACTATTATGCGGCGAACATGAGAAAACAAAGCACCCGGACAATCAGCATCATTGCGGAGGATCTGGGACAGTTTAGCACGACGCCCATCCTTGAGGCCGCCATGGCTTGCTGTGAGGAGCATGAGTACAGGACGGTTATCATGAATCTGCGCCTTTATGATAAGTGGCGTGACACATGGTATTATGATGAGAAGAAGCTTCAGAGCACGCTTAGTCCCGTGTTGAACGAAATTCAGTCCATCAAGGTCGACGGGATGATTTATGTCGCGGGACATGGCCGCGTCATTAAATGCTTTCCGGAGAACTTTCACCTTCCCACCGTCATTGCATATGCAACGGTAGAAAATGATCGCTTTCCGTCCATCGTGCTGAATGATGAAAAGGGCGGATATGACATGATCAAGTATTTGACGAGCATGGGTCATCGCAGGATTGGCATCATTGCGGGTGCGGCAGACAATACACATACAAAGGAACGCCTTTTAGGATGTCAAAGGGCTCTTTTCGAGGAAGCCATCCCGTATAATCCCGAGTGGACGGTGTATGGTGACTGGGATAAGGAATCAGGCTATCGTAGTGCCAAGAAGCTAGCCAGTCAGAAGCTGACCGCCATTTATTGCATGAACGACCTGATGGCCGGAGGCGTGTACGATTATGCGCGGGAGCAAGGAATTACCATTGGTAAGGATCTCTCCCTTGTTGGCTATGATAACCGCCAGATCGCAGAATATTTATACCCCGGCATTACGACAAATGAGCTTCCGCTAAAGGAAATCGGAATTGCTGCAGCGAGCAAGCTGATCAGCATGCTGGGCAGTGAAGAGCAGGAGACGGTGCACGAGATGATTCGGGTGGACGGAAAATTGATTATTCGTAATTCCGTGGCGAAGCTCGGCTAAGGTGGAATGCACTGGGGAAATCGGCATCGCATATGCAAAAAGGAGACGCAGGCAAGTAAAAAAGGAATCCGGGCAAGCAAAAGGGATAATCTGAGTGGCAAGGTTGACAAAAACATTCGCCTAAACTATAATCACTATGTTTTGGGGAGAATATTGTTTAGTCGAAAGGGAAAGAACATGAAGAAAAAGATTTTACTTGCAATGGTAGCTGCAGTTTTAGCCATGGGCGGATGCGGCGGATCTGGCGAGGAAAGCCAGCCTACGGTAGAGAGCATGGCAATTACGGCAACGGACAAGAGCGAGGTGGACGCTGCAAATGACGGAACACAGGTGCAGAGCAACACGGATGCACAGGACAATGCAGAAGGAAATTCTTACGAGGCGCAGATCAAAGCGGAGATCGCGCAGATTGCGAGTGGTGCAGGTTCTCTTTCTAAGGAGCTTGTCAGCGTCAACGATTTGTTTGCCAAGTATGATGACATGAAAGTTAACGCACAGGATCAGGTGACCGCGAATTCCTTAAGCAAGAATGGGACGCAGGTTTGGAAGGAAGAGGTTGCAAGCCTTCTTGAAAGAATCAAAGATAAGAACGCATCATCCTACGGCGAGATTTCTGCGGAATATGAAAAGTGGAAAAGCCACGTACCTTTCATGGTAGAAAAGATGAGCGAAACATACAAGGATGGTTCCATTTATCCTTCCATATATGCTTACAACGAGGCAATGCGCTACAAGAGAGAGGCTTACGTTTTGGCTAGTACTCTTGCGGACATGATGAGTGAAGTGGACTTTGTGTATCCGGATTCCACGCGCTGCGGATTTTACGGTGATTACGAGGGAAGCAGCTACCTGACGATCACGGAGGGCATGGAGAACGGCTCTTACAATATCGTGATCCACATTGATGACACGAAGGAACTCCGCGGTTATGGCGAGGTAGAAGATGTTCCCGACAACGACACTTATCTGCTCTTTACCAGCGATGACGGAACCGTAAAGGGCTTTGTCAGCCACTCCAGCTTGGAGGCTAGCTTTTACGTGACCGAGACGGACTATTCCGTTGTAGGACCGGAGGGCGCTTATAGCTTCTCGTTTAAGTATTAATTTGGTTGATAAAAGTGCTTGACTTTTCTTTCCGCAGGCTGTATATTTTCCCTAAGAGAAAAAGGCTGTGAGGAAGAAGAGTACGCTTCGGCCGCCTGACAGAGAGGATGCCTGCCTTGGATCAATGAGACTTGAGGGAATTAGCAAGAGAGTCTAAAGGCGCTGCGAGGGCATGCAAGGAGAGGAAAGCGGAAGGTAGCTTCTGAGCTGGGAAGTTGAACGGAAAGCGCATCGCAAAAGCTTTTTCATAGTGATTAGCGTGCTGTCCCAAGTAGGTTTCCCCGGGAGATTCCCGTTACAGGATCAGACTTTGAACTGATATGTCAGGAGAAGTCATGGAGAGGATGGTCGTGAGGCCCTCCGAAAACAAAGGTGGTACCGCGTATTACGCCCTTTGCAAACAAACCGTTTGCAGAGGGCGATATTTTTTAGCGAGGAATGAAAACAAGCGACTGCGAAGCAGGCATTTGTTTTCACCCGAGCGTAAACGAAATAAAATCGCAAGCTGCGAAGCAGCGGCGGATGCCGAAGGCAGACGGATTTTATGAGTAAGAGGAATGAAAACAAGCGACTGCGAAGCAGGCATTTGTTTTCACCCGAGCGTAAACGAAATAAAATCGCAAGCTGCGAAGCAGCGGCGGGTGCCAAAGGCAGACGGATTTTATGAGTGACAGAGGCAATAAAAAGGAGGAGCAAAATGAGTAAGGAACTGGCAAAAACCTATGATCCTCAGGGCATTGAGGACAAGCTCTACCAGAAGTGGCTAGACAAGAAGTATTTTCACGCGGAGGTGGATTATTCCAAGAAACCCTTCACGATTGTGATTCCGCCCCCAAACATCACGGGACAGCTTCACATGGGTCATGCACTGGACAACACCATGCAGGACATCCTGATCCGTTTTAAGAGAATGCAGGGCTACAATGCACTCTGGCAGCCTGGCACGGACCATGCCTCCATCGCTACGGAGGTCAAGATCATTGAGAAGCTCAAGGAGCAGGGCATCGACAAGCATGATCTCGGAAGAGAGAAGTTTTTGGAGCGTGCATGGGAATGGAAGAAGGAGTATGGCGGACGCATCATTTCTCAGCTGAAAAAGATGGGTTCCTCCTGTGACTGGGACAGAGAGCGCTTCACCATGGATGAGGGCTGTAACAAGGCCGTTACGGAAGTGTTCGTAAAAATGCATGAAAAAGGCTATATCTACAAGGGCTCCAGAATTATTAACTGGTGTCCTGTTTGTAATACCTCCATCTCTGATGCAGAGGTTGTTTATGAGGAGCAGGCTGGACATTTCTGGCATATTAAGTACCCCATCATGAACGAGGATGGCACGCCTTCAACGACGGAGTTTTTAACCTTCGCGACCACGCGTCCTGAGACCATGCTTGGTGATACTGCAGTAGCAATCCATCCTGAGGATGAGAGATATCAGCACCTGATCGGCAAGAAGGTTATGCTGCCTCTCATGAACCGCGTGATTCCCGTTGTTACGGATTCCTACGTAGACAGAGAGTTTGGTACTGGCGTCGTAAAGATTACGCCTGCGCATGACCCGAACGACTTTGAGGTTGGTAAGCGTCATAATCTGCCCGTGATCAACGTGATGAATGATGACGCAACGATCAATGAGAACGGCGGAAAGTTTGCCGGCATGGATCGCTACGCGGCGAGAGCAGCCATCGTTAAGGAGCTGGATGAGATGGGTCTGCTCGTAAAGATCGAGGACCACGTACATAACGTTGGCACGCATGACAGATGTAAGACGACCATTGAGCCCATGGTAAAGGAGCAGTGGTTCGTGAAGATGGACGAGCTGATTAAGCCCGCCGTAGAGGCAGTAAAGACCGGCGACATCAAGCTGATTCCTGAGCGCATGGAGAAGACCTATTATAACTGGACTGACAACATCCGTGACTGGTGTATCAGCCGTCAGCTTTGGTGGGGGCACAGAATTCCCGCATATTACTGCGACAAGTGCGGCGAGATTGTTGTTGCTGCACAGGCACCCGAGAAGTGCCCGAAGTGCGGATGCGAGCATCTGACGCAGGATCCCGATACGCTGGATACCTGGTTCTCCTCGGCACTTTGGCCGTTTGAGACTCTGGGCTGGCCTGAAAAGACGGAGGATCTGAAGTACTTCTATCCTACGGACGTTTTGGTAACCGGTTACGACATTATCTTCTTCTGGGTTATCCGCATGATCTTCTCTGGCTTTGAGCAGATGGGAGAGAAGCCCTTCAAGACGGTACTTTTCCACGGCCTGGTTCGTGACAGTCAGGGCCGCAAGATGAGTAAGTCCCTCGGTAACGGCATCGATCCTTTGGAGATCATCGAAAAGTACGGCGCTGATGCACTGCGTCTTACCCTGATCACTGGTAACGCACCTGGAAATGACATGAGATTCTATTACGAGAGGGTGGAGAACTCCCGTAATTTTGCAAATAAGGTATGGAATGCATCCCGTTTCATCATGATGAACATGGACGGAAAGACCGTGACCGCTCCTGCGGAGAAGGATCTGCAGCCCGTTGACAAGTGGATCCTGTCCAAACTGAACACCCTCGTAAAGGATGTTACCGACAACATGGAGAGCTTCGAGCTTGGCATTGCGGTTCAGAAGGTATATGACTTTATCTGGGATGAGTTCTGTGACTGGTACATCGAGATGGTAAAGCCTCGCCTTTACAATACGGACGATGCGGTAAGCCAGAATGCAGCTCTTTGGACCTTAAAGACCGTTCTGATCGACGCGTTAAAGCTCCTGCATCCTTACATGCCGTTCATCACGGAGGAGATCTTCTGCACGCTGCAGAGCGAAGAGGAATCCATCATGATCAGCAAGTGGCCCGTATATGACGAAGCAAGAAATTACGAGAAGGAAGAGAAGGCCATTGAGATCATTAAGGAAGCCGTTCGCGGCATTCGTAACATCCGCAGTGAGATGAACGTGGCACCTTCCAGAAAGGCAAGTGTACATCTTGTTAGCGAGGATGAAAACGTTCGCACGATCTTTACGGAGGGTAAGCTCTTCTTTGCTTCCCTGGCATATGCGAATGAGGTGTTCATTCAGGCAGATAAGACTGGCATTGCAGATGACGCGGTTTCCGTAGTGATTCCCGGCGCAACCCTGTACATTCCGTTTGCTGAGCTGGTTGACATCGCGGCAGAGATTGAGAGACTGACCAAGGAGCAGAAGCGCTTGGAGGGTGAGCTTGCAAGATCAAAGGGAATGCTTTCCAACGAACGCTTTATCTCCAAGGCTCCCGCAGCAAAGATTGCTGAGGAAAAGGAGAAGCTTGCAAAGTACGAAAAGATGATGGAGCAGGTAACAACGAGACTTTCCCAGTTACAGTAATACTCGGGGCTGACGATGGGATCGTCTTTTCACTAACCATTTGACCTGAAAAGACGATCCCATCCATCCCCTCGGGAGTATGGACTGCTTCATTTGGGAAAGTTCGAACGATAGGATTGAATAAGAAAGATGTTCAAACAAGAGATTGGTAGTTATGATGAGGCCGTGGAGTATTTGTTAAATATTCCGCGGTTTACGAGTAAGAATAGTATGAAGGATACGAAGGCGTTTTTGGGGCGTCTTGGACATCCGGATGAAGAAATGAGGATCATTCACGTGGCGGGCACAAACGGGAAAGGCAGCGTTTGTGCCTATTTGCGGTATATGCTGGAGGAAGCGGGGTATGCCGTTTGCTCCTTCACTTCACCGCATTTGGTGGACATAAGGGAACGATTTTTGATTCACGGGGAGATGGTCAGCAAGGAAAAGTTTTTGGAAGCCTTTTTGCAGGTTTATGAAAGGATTCCCTGGGACGTGCTGGAAAGCGATGACGTCTTTAATGAGACGGGAAAGCTCCCCGAGGGCTTTTATCACCCGACCTTCTTTGAATATTTGTTCTTTATGGCCATGCTGTTATTCCGCGACGCAAAGCCGGATTTTTGCATTTTGGAGACGGGGCTTGGCGGACGGTTAGATGCCACCAATTCCGTTGCAAAAAAGGAGCTTGCCGTCATTACGAGGATTAGTCTCGACCACATGGAGTATCTGGGAGATACGACGGTAAAAATCGCGGGAGAGAAGGCTGGCATCATTGCGCAGGGGGCGCCTGTCGTCTATCTGGACGATGAAAGGGACGTCAGCGCGGTATTTGACGAAACAGCGAAAAAAGTGGGAGCAAAGGCGTATCCCGTGTCGAAAGTTGACTACGCGTTACTAAAATTTCAGAATAAAAACATTGATTTTTCTCTGCGTACTCGTTATTATAAAGATATTAGCGTAACTGTTCACACGGCGGCTCTGTATCAGATGGAGAACGCCGCTTTAGCCGTGCGTGCCCTTGAGGAATTGGATCAGGGACGTACCGTTACGGCTGAGCAAATCGTGAAGGGGCTTGCTAAGAGCTTTTGGCCTGGCCGAATGGAAGAGCTTTTGCCGGACGTTTTTGTGGACGGCGCTCATAACGAGGATGGCGTCAGGGCGTTCCTCGAATCCGTTGCGGCGGACAATTGGAAGGGTGAAAGAATTCTTTTGTTCTCTGCCGTAAAGGACAAGCAATTTGACAAAATGTTAGGCGAGATACTCATGTCCCGCCTGTTTGGAAGGATATTCCTCGTGCCGATCAAGACGAATCGCGCGACCAAGGTGGAAATCCTTGAGGAGACCGTGCAACGTTTACTCGAGAGGGAATATCCAGAGAAGGAATGTCCAGAGAAGGACCATTCCGAAAAGGAAAAGAAGCCAGCGCATGGCATTTACGGAGACGTAAGGGAAGCCATGGAGGACCTGCTTTCAAAAAAGCAAAAGTGGCAGAGGATTTACGTTGCAGGAAGTCTTTACCTTGTAGGTGAAGTGAAAGCAAATTTAGGAGTTTTGAAAGATGATTAATTTCGAAGAAGAACTGAAGAAATTCCATCCCAGTACTGAGGTGGAGGACATTCAAGATTGCATATATAATCACAACGCTACGGACATCGCAGGAGTTTTTGAGCAGATGTTTACGCGAAAGGAAGAACCGGAACAGGAGCAAGTGATAGGAGGTTAAGCATGGTTTGTTACCACTGCGGCTGCCAACTGTCTGAGCAGGATTACTGTACCTCCTGTGGCGCGGACGTGTCTCTTTATAAAAAGATTCTGGGGCTGTCCAATCATTATTACAATGTTGGATTGGCGAAGGCGAAGGTACGGGATCTGACAGGTGCCATTGACAGTTTGGAACAAAGTCTAAAATATAATAGCAGAAACGTAGAAGCCAGAAACCTCTTGGGCTTGGTCTTCTACGAGGTTGGGGAGAGCACGGAGGCCATGAGCCAGTGGATCCTCAGCATGAACGTTGAACCAAAGAAAAATATCGCGTCGGATTACATCCAGAGGATCCAAAACAATCCCTCTCGGTATGACGTCATCCGACAGACCATGAAAAAGTTTAATCAGGCACTTGCTTATTGCGAACAAGGCAGTAAGGATCTTGCCGTGATCCAATTAAAGAAAGTCCTTTCCCTGAGCCCAAGATTTGTGAAGGCGCACATGCTACTCGCGCTTTTGCATATTGACAATGAGGATTGGGAGAAGGCAAGACGCGAGCTGAATAAGACGCTGGGCATTGATCGGGGAAACACGCAGGCGCTTCTCTACATGCAGGAAGTCGACAGGATGCTTGCGCCGGACGATATCGAGAAAAATGATAAGAAACGCAAGAAGGAAGAGACCGTTCGCTATCAGAGTGATAACGAGGTCATCATTCAGCCGACAAACCTGGCAGATGGAACCAGAAGCGGTTTCTCGACCGTGCTGAACATCATTGTCGGTCTGGTCATTGGTGCGGCGGCCATGTATTTCCTTGTGCTGCCGGCAAATCAAAAGGCCGCGCAAAATGAAGCACAGGAACGCGTGGAATCCATTGCCGGACAGTTGGATTCCAAGACCAATCAGATCCAACAGTTGGAAAATATGGTGAATACCTTGGAGAATGCCAAGGCGAAGCTGGAGGAAGATCTGGATGCCTATGAAGGCACGGAGGGAAAGCTGAAGGAAATGGATCAGCTGTTTGTGGCTGCATCCACCTATCTTTCCACGAAGGACGTGGGCCTGACGGCTGAACGCCTGGATCACGTAAGGGAGAACGTAAAGATTGAGGAGGCCTCTGAGGAGTTTCAGGGATTGTACAATGCTTTGCTTGCATTGATTGGACCTGAGCTGGCTAAGACCTATCATGAGGCTGGTTACGTAGCTTTCCGAAATGAGGATTTCAAGGCCGCCATTGATAACTATCTGAAAGCGGTTTACTATGATCCAAACAATGCTGAGGCACTCTTTGACCTTGGAAATGCGTACAGAAGAGACGGGGATTCCGTGAATGCGGTTACCATTTTTAACCGCGTGATCGAGCTCTTCCCTGAGACGGACACGGCGAGAAAGGCTAAGCAATTCTTAGTCGATTATGACGCAGGAGAAACAGAATAAGATACGAAGGAAAAAGCTGACGGGAAATCCCCGCCAGCTTTTTTTATAGCGACGACATCTGCGAAGCAGATGGTTTTTATGAGTAAAAGAGGAAGGAAACCAAGCGTATAATTTGTATATAAGGAGGGAACAATGGATCAGTTTCAGGTTATCGACCATTGTCTGATGGTTAAGCTCCCGCAGGAGATCGATCATTATCAGGCTGGGTATCTCAGTCAGGAGGCAGACAGCTTTTTGCTTCGCCCTGACGTGTGTCACGTCGTATTCGATTTTGAGGATACGGAGTTTATGGATTCCTCAGGCATTGGAATCATCATGGGAAGGTATAAGAAGGTTGCTCCCTTGGGCGGCAAGGTGTATGCGATCAACGTAGGAAAGCAGGTGGGCAGAATCTTGGAGCTCTCCGGAATGAGTAAATTGGTGGAGGTACTGTGAGGCGATGAAAGAGATGAAAAATGACATGGAGCTGACGTTTGATGCCATCTCCAGCAATGAAGGTCTGGCAAGGGTGGCGGTGGCAGCATTTGTCTCTCGCCTGAACCCGACGATCGAGGAACTGGCAGACATCAAGACGGCAGTCTCAGAGGCCGTGACCAATGCCATTATTCATGGCTATGGAAACATACAGGGGTATTGTAAACACGGGGAGGCTTTGGAGACGATAGATAAAGAGTCTCCCGGGAAGGTTAGAATGAAATGTCAGCTTGAGCATGGCGTGCTTAAGGTCATGGTCGAGGATCAGGGCCGAGGCATTGAAAATGTTGAGAAGGCCATGGAGCCGCTGTTTACGACGAGACCGGATTTGGAGCGCTCCGGTATGGGCTTCGCATTCATGGAGGCGTTCATGGATGATCTCCAGGTCGAGAGCGCGCCGGGCGTGGGAACGATCGTGCGTATGCAAAAGAAGATGACCAGTGGGCCGTGGATTCCAAGTGAGGAATAGCCATGGAAAATACGTCAGTACGAATCCAGGAATCACAGGCGGGAGAAAAGGGCGCGAGGGAAGTACTGATTGAGCAAAATTTAGGTTTGGTACGTCATGTTGTAAGGCGATTTGAGGGGCGTGGGACGGACGGGGAAGATTTATTTCAGATCGGTGTCATTGGACTGATCAAGGCGGTAGACCGCTTTGATATGTCGCGCGGCGTCATGTTTTCTACCTATGCCGTACCGCTGATCATGGGTGAGATCCGCAGGTTTCTTCGCGAGGATGGGCTTGTCAAGATCTCTCGTACCATACGGGAGAACGCGGGGAAGCTGGCTAAGGTTCGGGAGGCGGAGGAGCTTTTGCTGGGCAGAACGCCTAGATTGTCAGAGTTGGCGGAGGCGGCAGGGCTGAGCTATGAGGATGCGCTCTTGGCGTTGGAGGCAGGCAGCCAAACCATGTCCCTGGAAGCAGAGACGGAGGGGGTGGATGGTGAGGGATTGGCCCTTTTGGACAGAATTTCAGCGGATGCACAGGCAGGCTGCGGGTATGCGGCATTAAGTCCTCGGGAGACCGATGCAGAGAAGGAACGATTGGTGGATCATCTTTGTCTGCAACAGCTTTTGGGCAGTTTGGAGCAAGACGAGAGGCGCCTGATCTGGCTGCGTTTTTTCCAAAATCAGACGCAGGAGGAGGCTTCAAAGGTGCTTGGAATCAGTCAGGTACAGGTCAGCAGACGAGAGAAAAAAATCCTTTCAAAATTAAGACTATCTTTTTTGGGAAAAATGAAGTAAAATAAATGTGTATTTTTTGATAACGGAAGTTTGCAACCGAAACTACGCATGAGGAATTGGGGAAATGAGAATCGATCAATTAAACGGATACGATGAAGAACTGGTGGATTTCGATGAGGAAGCGGAAGAAGAAATCCCACAGGAGGACGAGACGTCAGCGCAGGATGAATATGGAGCGGAGTGGCAGGATGACGCTGCTTTGGGCGATGGCGCGTCAGACGGTCTGATGGAAGGAAATGGTGGTCAAAGCGTTCATGATGGTCAGGAATATGATGAGCAAGGTTATGATGACGCACAGGGCTATGATCAGAGCTATGAAGATGGTCAGGAGTATGACGATCAAGGCTATGATGAGCAGGCGTACGATGACGTCCAGCCCACTGCCAATGAGCGCGGAAATGGCGGTGCTCAGGGAAATGGCAGCGGACGTGGGAATGGCGGTGCTCAGGGGAATGGCAGTGGACGCGGAAATGGACCTCAGCGTTCTGGTGCTTCCAGGACGGTTGCACACCAGACGGCACCTGAAAGGAAAAAGAATCCCCTGGGGACGTTTGTAAAGATTTTTGGCCTGTTGGCAATGCTTTTGTTATTGATCTTTTTTGGGCTGAAGTATTATGAGACCTACCTTGATCCGGATCGTGAGATCATGGTGTCGTCCAAGGAGTTAGAGCAGGTCAAGAGTGAGGCGCAGGCAGAGGCCGCGAAGAAAGAGCAGGAAATGCAGGAGCGAATTCTCGCGGAGTATTCGCAGGGAGTGCTCGTTGGTGAGCGTCAGACCTTGGATCGGATTCGTCAGAGCATTCAGGGAGGAAAGAGCGTCGTGGAAACCCTTCGTGCGATGTATTCCGACCAGCTGGTGGTTGGAAGCGGCGGAACCTATCACTTCATTCCCATCGATGAGACCTTGAAGATGAATGATTACACCATGAACAATCTGGTTGCTTTGGAGAACGGAGAGCTGCAGTACATGCAGGGCGGCGTCGTGACCTCCTATAAGGGAATCGACGTATCGAAATTTCAGGGCAACATTGATTGGGCGAAGGTGGCAGAGGATGGCGTGACCTTTGCCTTCATCCGCGTGGGATATCGTGGCTATGGCGAGAATGGTACCATGATGGAAGACCCGATGGCGAAGGATAACCTGAAGGGGGCCAATGATGCGGGCATCAAGACGGGCGCTTACTATTATACACAGGCCATTACGGAGGAAGAGGCTCTCCAGGAGGTCGAGGCAGTTCTTGACGTGATTCGCCCTTATCGCATTGATTGTCCCGTAGTCGTTGACGTGGAGCGTGTTTCCAGTGCCAGCGGCAGAATGAATCAGCTGGATCAGCAGACCAGAACGAAGATCGTAAAGACCTTCTGTGATGCCATCGCAGCGGCAGGATATCGCCCCATGATTTATTTTAATCTGGAGATGAGTGCCGTACTGTTAGATGTCTCTCAGCTGGAAGAATACGATAAGTGGTTTGCATATTATAACCCTGATCTGTATTATCCCTATGCTTACAGGGTATGGCAGTATTCTGATAAGGGAAGGGTGAGTGGCATTTCGGGAACCGTGGACATGAACCTTGCATTTGAACCGCTTTGGTAAAGTGATTGGAGGTATTCATATGAAAATTACAACTTTTAATCCTCAGATTGTAACAAATAATGCCGAACCCATTGTTAAACTGTTCGAAGAGCTTGGATTTGAGAAGCATCATAATCCCAAGGAGATTGGTGATTTTAAGGTTGAAGGGATTCGAATGAAGGATCAGAATGGCTTCTATTTGGACATCTCCATTCCAAAGCTTCAGGTTCCTAAGGACATGACGGCGATCCGCATGAACGTGGATGATTTTGATGAGGCATATCAGATGCTGATAGCGCATGGGTTTAAGAATATCTATGGCGACAATGTGGTTGAGTCAAAGAGTGCGAAATCCGCCATGATGTTTTCTCCGTCTGGGTATGCCATTAATATCATACAGCATATTAAGAAGCATGATTGAGTTCATTGGTGTTATTGATTTATGATGCATAGAGAAGGAGCCTTTTGGACAGAATAACGGTAGTTGGTAGAGTCGGTCAGAAAGGAAGCTTCTCATGAATAACGTGAATGTCTATATGAAATGTCTGCGAAGCGCAAAGGTTTCGTCGGAGGACGTCTACTTAAAGGATGTCTGCAACCTGCGCTGCGCGGACATTTTTATTTCGGCGAAACTGAAGGCAATCAAGATCTGGCATTTTCAAAAGGAGCAACCAAAGCGCCATGTGGTGAGCACCCTGCGGTTGATCGAGCTTATGGAGGGGGTCTGTCCGCAGATTACCGTGGAGGTCATCGGGGAGACGGATGTTTTGATTGAGCTTGTGACGCAGCAGAAGCAGTCGAAGCTTTTCGTGTTTGCAAAGATTGCGTTGGTTTGCCTAGTCAGCTTTCTCGGCACGGCCTTTACCATCATGGCTTATCACAATGACATCGGGATCAACGCGATCTTTACTTCGGCTTACCAGATGCTACTCGGCGAGGAGCCGCATGGCATCAACGCCATGGAGGTCTTTTATTCCGTCGGGGTGGCGCTGGGCATGCTGATTTTCTTTAATCATGCCGGCGGGAGAACCATTACGGAGGATCCGACGCCGATTCAGGTTGCCATGCGCAATTATGAGAAAGACGTAGACAATGCTCTGGTGGAGACGGCAGGAAGAAACGCGATGGAGGAGGAAAACAAGACATGATCCTTCGCAAGCTTTTCTTGTTGTTCCTCGGCTGTACCTATGGATTTTTATCGGCAGCAGGCGTCTTTACGGTGCTTGCAGCCGTTGGGCTGGTACCGCGCTTTGCAGGCAGAACTCATACGGCAAATCGTGTGTGGATCTATGAGGAGATGGTGATCTGGGGCACCTTGTTTGGCTGCTTTGTCAGCGTGTTTGAGGAAAAAATCGGGCTGTACGACTGGCTCGCAGAACAGTTTCCAACGTATGTCGGAGCATTGCGGGGCGGAGGGACGGCACTGCTTTGCATTATGGGCTTATTCGCGGGGATGTTCGTCGGTTGCCTTGCGTTGGCCATCGCGGAGATGCTCGACAGCATTCCGATTTTGGCCCGGAGGATCTCGTTTCATGGAGGCATCTTTTATGTCATCTTTTCCATGGCACTGGGAAAGCTGGCCGGATCGCTGTTTTACTTTTTAACGGAGTTTCATGCAACGGGGGAGTAACCAGATACCTTGATATGCAAATTTGCAAGGGTGCTTTCGTACAGACAATTATCTAACCACCTCTGTTTCGCTTTATGATTTTGTCTCCGAACAGTGTCTTTTGCTGGCCTTTCGATTTGTCTTTACTGTCCGGTTCTTAAAATATGTATGCAAACAGTGAAATTATTTAGTTGTTCACTGTCGGATTCCTTGATTTGACGAACAAACAGTGATTTGTAACTGGCTTCTTTTAATGATTGTTATTTAGACAGTGAATTTCAGACATTACGAACTGTCTGAATTAAAATATTATAAACGGGACTGTGAAATTATGATAATTGTCACTGTTTGGTATGCCTTTTTATAAACGGGACAGTGTTTCCGAAAAAACTATGATTGTCCAAAACGAAAAAACGAAATCTGGACAGTGAGAAAGGAAAATGTTTGTATAAGAGGTTAAAAATCGATTTTAGACAGGCAAGAAACACTTTTGTAAAAAAGGGATCACTTAATGACCATGGTTGTGTAAGGAGTTTTATGTGGAGGGAAAGAAGGTATGGATTTGGAGACACAGTTGGAAAAGAAGGAGTATCAGGAATATGTGAAGAGGATGACGCCGAAGGCGAATGTCTGGGTCCAGATGGGGAAGGCATTTTTGTTGGGAGGCACAATCTGCTGCGCGGGGCAGGGGATTATGAACCTGCTGATGGGACCATTTGAACTAGATCGTCAGAGTGCGGGAAGCTGGTGTTCACTCATTTTGATTGTGATTGCCGTGGTGCTGACGGGGCTGAATCTTTATCCAAGTCTTGTGAAGTGGGGCGGCGCAGGTGCACTGGTTCCCATTACGGGTTTCGCAAATTCCGTGGCGTCTGCTGCCATGGAGTATCAGGCAGAGGGACAGGTATTTGGTGTGGGATGCAAGATTTTTACCATTGCAGGGCCTGTGATCCTTTACGGAATTCTGGCGAGCTTTTTCTTGGGATTGGTGCAAATGCTACTCTAAAAGAAAACAAAAAGTAGGCAGGGATAAACAAGAAAACACTAGAAAAGCTCGTTTCTTCAATGCTATAATTTCAACAAGGACAGGATGAATCATTTTTGGGAAGAGCTGAAAATAGATACTTCAAAATTTGTCTTTTTTGTCCGGAAAATAGAGAGGGTTTCAAAAGATTTCATTGGAAGGATGCCATGATGGCAAGGGGAAAGGAGCACAGATGAGAAAAGCATTATTTATTGGGGGAACGGGTACGATCAGTATGGCGATCACGCGGCTTTTGGCGAAGGATGAGGAATGGGAATTGTATTTGCTCAACCGCGGCAGTCGCGAGGGAGAGTTGCCAGAGGGTGTCAAGGTGCTGCGCGGCGACGTTAACAATGAGCCGCAGGTGTTAGAGGTGCTCGGAGATCTGCAATTCGACAGCGTTTGTGATTTTATTGGCTTCGTGCCGGAGCAGCTAGAGCGTGACTACAGGCTTTTCCAGGGAAGAACGAAGCAGTTTATGTATATCAGCTCTGCATCGGCATATCAGAAGCCCGTGGGGGACTATCGCATCACGGAGGGCACGCCGCTTGCAAATCCTTATTGGGAGTATTCTCGCAACAAGATTGCCTGCGAGGAATTGCTGATGAAGTGGTATCGTGAGGATGGCTTCCCCGTGACCATCATTCGTCCGAGTCATACCTATGATGAGCGCAACGTTCCCATGGGAGCACATGGTGACAAGGGTAGCTATCAGGTGCTCAAGCGTATGATGGAGGGCAAGCCCATTTTGGTACATGGAGATGGAACCAGTCTTTGGACGATGACGCATAACAGCGATTTCGCGAAGGGCTTTGTCGGACTCATGGGGAACGTGCATGCCATCGGAGAGTGCTATCAGATCACAAACGATGAGACGCTGACCTGGAACCAGATTTATCAGGCCATCGCAGATGCACTGGGCGTGGAGTATAAGCCTTATTACGTATCCTCTGATTTTCTGGATGCAGCAGGACCATACGATTTCAAGGGCGGACTGACTGGAGATAAGTCCAACTGCGTTGTGTTTGATAATACGAAGCTTAAGAGAGCCGTGCCAGGGCTATGTATGAACGTAAGGTTTGAGCAGGGCGTAAGAAGGACGATTGAATATGTATTGTCCCATCCTGAATGTCAGGTGGAGGATCCTGAGTTTGACGCTTGGTGCGATAAGGTGATCGAGGAGCTGGAGGCTGCCAAGAAGCGCATTCTGCAAGGCTAAATATGATATTCTCTTTTATGTTAAAGTGTTTGTAATTAAATTTGGTAGTTGCCGAGAAAAAAATATGGAATGCAGTAAAAGGAAAAGCAAAGGATACGACAGCTTTCAGTTTATCGATTAGATACACCATTTGTAAAGGGATATATTGCAAATACTGTCATAAAAGAGTAGGCAAATTCGAAAAGAGGAGCATGAAAGAATATGGTTGACGTAAGAGGAAGGTGGGCGCTGATTACGGGCGCCAGCAGAGGGATTGGAAGATTGGCTGCGCTGTTTATGGCGGAGCACGGGTGTAATTTGATTCTGCAGGGAAGAAGCCTGGAGCATTGTGAGAAGGTCCTGAAGGAGGTTCGCGCAAAGGGCGTGGAGGCATATGCCGTAGCGGCAGAACTCTCAGATTTGGATGCCGTTGCGAGCATGCTGAAGGAAATTGATGCGAAGACGCCCGTGGTGGACATCGTGCTGAACAATGCGGGCCTTCAGATTGCTTATCGCGTCGATTATTATGAGACGCCCGTGAGCGATTATATTGAGAGCTATAAGATCAATACGGTGGCACCGGCGATGATCTGCTATCATTTCCTGCCAAAGATGATTCAAAATGGATTTGGACGTGTTGTGAATACGACCAGCGGTATTCGCTTAGAGCCTGAGCAGGCAGGGTATTCTGCAAGCAAGGCTGCACTTGACAAGATCACAATTGATCTTGGGTCGAAGCTGCAGGGAACTGACGTCATGATCAACCTGACCGATCCTGGCTGGTGCCGTACGGATCTTGGCGGGCCAAACGCACCGAATGCACCCGAGAGCGCCATCCCTGGCGTAGTTGTTGGAGCATTTGTGGATGACAAGAAGTCAGGAAGGTATTTTGGAGCGGGCAATTTCTACGGAATGACGCTGGAGGAGGCCGTTGTAAAGGCAGAGAGCTTCGCAAACCCCTATTGAGTACTATAAATTAGTTTTTCTATAGTTTTATGTGTTTGTAAAAAGCGATATCTCAATGCTTGGCGAGATTAGGGTGTTTGAATAAGCGGTAGTGGCAGAGCCATTTTGGGAGCACTTTTCGGAAAAAGCTACCAAGAAAGCAGAAAAGGCAAATTAGGTAGCTTTCGCAAGGATTTCCGAAGGGAAAAAGCTACCAAGAAAGCAGAAAAGGCAAATTAGGTAGCTTTCGCAAGGATTACCGAAGGGAAAAAGCTACCAAGAAAGCAGAAAAGGCAAATTAGGTAGCTTTCGCAAGGATTACCGAAGACGAAAAGCTACCTAAAAAGTTGCCCTAGATGGTTTGGGTAGTTTTTTATGAAAATCTCAGCGTCATACTGCTTGCCGTTCAGAAACACTTTTATAAAAAGAGCATAAAATAAAAAAAGGTCTTGCATTTTTTGAAGACGCGTGTATAATGTTAGATGACTAACAAAGATGTTAGACATCTAACATTTTTTATCGTGTAGTAAAAAGCATCACGAAATGATTAAATTACGAAAGGAGAGTGCCATGGAGAAAAAACAGGATCGGGCGATCGGATTTGAATTGGGAATGATTCACAACTTAATCCGAAGAAGCTTAAATCAAAGATTTTCCGAGAATGGTTTGGAGGATCTTGGTGGCGTTCAAGGGCCCGTGATCGGTTACATTTATCAAAACAGTCAAATGCAGGACGTCTTCCAGAAGGACATTGAGAAATGGTTTAAGATTCGGCGTTCTACGGCAACGGTAATGCTTCAGAACATGGAGCAAAAGGGTCTGATCGAAAGGGTGTCGGTGCCAAATGACGGGAGACTAAAGAAGATTGTTTTGACGGATAAGGCAAAGGATCGCCACATTCGCGTGAAGGATCAGATAGATCGCTTCCATAAAGAACTGGAGGAGGGGATTTCGCCTGCAGAGAAGGAGGAGTTCCTAAGGATCCTGGATCAAATTCGTGCGAATCTCGAGAAGCCAGACTAGTTCACAAAGAAATCTGACCTGAAGGTATGGCTGAACAAGAAGTGCAAAGAAAGATTTAGAACATTGCGTCCTAAAGGCTGTAAAAGAAGTGCAAAGAAAGGGTAACAGGATGGTTAAAACATTATTAAAACAGGTAAAGGAATTTAAGAGAGATTCCATTTTGACTCCTTGTTTTATGATCTTGGAGGTCTTAATGGAAACATTGATTCCCCTGCTCATGGGTTCCATCATCAATGAGGGAATCGAAGCGGGGGACATGACGCATATCTATCTCATGGGTGGTGCGATGCTGATCGCGGCAGTGGTCGGACTGTATGCCGGTGCCATGGGAGGAAAGTATGGCGCACGAGCTGCCACGGGATTTGCAAAGAATTTAAGAGAGGCCATGTTTACCAGGATTCAGACCTTCTCTTTTGCAAACATTGATAAATTTTCCACGGCAGGTCTTGTGACGAGACTGACCACGGACGTCAGCAATCTGCAGAATGCGTATCAAATGATTCTGCGTATGTGCATTCGCGCACCGTTCAGCCTTGTGATCGCCATGACGGCGTCATTCTTCGTCAGCCCTAGGATCGCAAGCGTGTATTTGATCGCAGTTTTGATTCTGGGAATGATTCTTGCGATCATCATGAAGTTTGCGATGAAGTATTTTTCGCAATTATTTGAAAAGTACGATGCACTGAATGAAAGCACGCAGGAGAACGTTACCGCCGCGAGGGTAGTCAAGGCATACGTTCGTGAGGACTATGAGATCGGAAAGTTTAAGAAGGCCAGCGGCGACGTTCATGACCTTGGCGTGAGAGCTGAGAAGATGGTCATCTTAAACAGCCCCTTTATGCAGGCAACGGTTTACACCTGTATCCTTCTCATCAGCTGGATCGGCGCACACATGATCGTCAGCAGCGAGCTTCAGCTCGGTGACCTTTCAACGCTCCTTGCTTATTGCATGAACATTTTGATGAATTTGATGATGCTCTCCATGGTATTTGTTATGATCACCATGAGCATGGCCAGTGCGCGGCGTATCTGTGAGGTCCTGACCGAGGAGCCGACCATCACGAATCCGGAGAATCCCGTGATGAACGTTGCGGATGGAAGCATCGTGTTTGATCACGTGACCTTCCGTTATAATGAGCATTCTGAAACGCCCGTGCTTGACAACGTCAACTTAAAGATCGCATCAGGCGAGACCATTGGCATCATTGGTGGAACGGGTAGTTCCAAGACCAGTCTTGTAAACCTTGTCAGCAGACTGTATGACGTCTCGCAGGGAGCCGTTCTGGTCGGCGGAAAGGATGTCAGAAGCTATGATCTTGAGGTGCTCCGGAATCAGGTTTCCGTGGTGCTTCAAAAGAACGAGCTATTTTATGGTACGGTTCTGGATAACCTTCGCTGGGGTGATGAGAATGCAACCGAGGAGGAGTGCATCAGGGCTTGTAAGATGGCCTGCGCGGATGAATTCATCGAGAGAATGCCTGAGGGCTACAATACTTACATAGAGCAGGGCGGCTCCAATGTTTCCGGCGGTCAGAAGCAAAGGCTTTGTATCGCAAGAGCACTTTTGAAGAAGCCGAAGATCCTGATTTTGGATGACAGCACCAGCGCATGTGATACGGCAACGGATGCCAAGATCCGGAAGGCGTTCGCTGAGGAAATTCCGAATACGACGAAGCTGATCATTGCACAGCGTATTTCCAGCGTGGAGCATGCTGATCGCATCATCGTCATGAATGACGGTAAGGTGGACGGCATCGGAACGCATGAGGAGTTGCTTGCAAACAATGAGATTTACCGCGACGTATATGAGGCACAGACCGGCGGTAATCGAGATTTTGATGAGAATGGAGGTGAGCACTAATGGCAGTTAAGAGACCTGAACCTACGGCAAAAATGGGCAGTGGCCGTGGCCCGGGCGGAAGACCACCCAGAGGCGTAAAGGGCCCCAAGGTAGAAAATGCCGGAAAGATATTTATGCGATTGGTGGCTTACGTAGGAAAGTATTATTGGTTCCACTGGATCCTGGTGGCGATCTGCATCGTTGGAAGCGTGCTCGCAAACCTGCAGGGTACCATGTTCACGAAGACCCTGATCGATGATTACATTCGTCCCTTGTTTCAGGCAGCGCAGGCAGGGCAGACGCCTGATTATACGGGACTGATGAATGCGATGATGCGCGTAGTGATCTTTTACGCCTTAGGTATCGTCTGTGCTTACGCGCAGGCACGTATCCTTTTGGTGGTGACGCAGGGTACCATGAAAAGGCTTCGTAATGAAATGTTCGAGCACATGGAAAAGCTTCCCATCAAGTACTTTGACACGCATGCACACGGCGACATCATGTCTCTTTACACAAATGACGTTGATACGCTTCGTCAGATGATCAGTCAGAGCATGCCGCAGATGTTCAACTCCGTGATCACCGTTGTCAGCACCTTTATCGCAATGATCGTCCTGAGCATTCCGTTGACGGCTCTTACCATCGTGATGGTAGCCGTTATGCTCTTTACCTCCGGTAAGATTGCAGGACTTTCCAGTAAGAACTTTGTGGCACAGCAGAGAAACCTTGGACTTGTCAATGGCTACATCGAAGAGATGATGAGCGGACAGAAGGTGGTGAAGGTCTTCTGCCATGAGAATCGAAACCTTGAGGATTTCAAGGAGCTGAACAATGAGCTCTTCGACAGCGCCTATAAGGCAAATAAGTTTGCAAATATCATGATGCCCATCAATGCACAGCTCGGCACCGTTTCGTACGTGCTCTGCGCCTGCGTGGGAGGCGCACTTGCACTGAATGGCATCGGCGGATTTACCGTCGGCGGCCTGACCGCATTCCTGACCTTGAACAGAAGCTTCAACATGCCCATCAATCAGGTGAGCATGCAGATGAACTCCATCGTTATGGCAATGGCAGGTGCGAAGAGAGTCTTTGACCTCCTGGATCAGAAGCCTGAGGTGGACGAGGGATATGTTACCTTGGTCAATGCCAAGGAGGAGCGCGGTCAGCTGGTGGAGAGCCAGGAACGCACGGGTCTTTGGGCCTGGAAGCACACGCATCAGGCAGACGGCAGCGTGACCTACGTGCCTCTGAAGGGTGAGGTAGTCTTTGACGGCGTTGACTTTGGATACAATGATGACAAGATGGTGCTGCATGACATTAAGCTGTTTGCTAAGCCTGGTCAGAAGATCGCCTTCGTTGGATCCACTGGTGCAGGAAAGACGACCATTACGAACTTGATCAATCGTTTCTATGACATTCAGGATGGTAAGATTCGGTATGACGGAATCAATGTCAACAAGATTAAGAAGGCAGACCTGAGAAGGTCTTTAGGAATTGTATTGCAGGAGACGAACCTCTTTACGGCAACCGTAAAGGATAACATTCGCTTTGGTAAGCTGGATGCAACGGACGAGGAGATCATCGCGGCAGCAAAGCTTGCAAATGCAGACACCTTTATTCGTCAGCTTCCCAACGGTTATGACACGGTGCTGACCGGGAACGGCGCAAACTTAAGCCAAGGTCAGAGACAGCTCCTTGCCATCGCCCGTGCGGCAATTGCAGATCCTCCCGTACTGATTCTGGATGAGGCAACCTCCTCCATTGATACCAGAACCGAGAAGATCGTGCAGGACGGCATGGATAAGCTGATGCATGGCAGAACGACGTTTGTCATCGCTCACAGACTTTCCACGATTCAGAACAGCGACTGCATCATGGTTATGGAGCAGGGCCGCATTATCGAGCGCGGCAACCATGAAGAACTGCTGGCGGAGAAGGGTAAGTACTATCAGCTCTATACAGGCAGCACCGCTTCGGCGTAGAAATTAGAAAACCTCGGGGCCGGGTTTGTATATTGCTCTTGGGCAGGCAAACAGCCCCGAGATTTTTGAAAGCCCTACGGGCTATCAGAGAAAATGAATGGAAGGAAATCTCCCTTATTGAGAACTCCCTTATTGAGAAGTGTCCCCGGCATAGGGGCACTTTTCTTCTTTTGCCTCACCAGCAAACGTTTTCTATGTTTCTCTTGCCTGCCAGGACCTTCTGACATCCTGGCAAAAGCTACCAAAATCGCTATTTAGGCTTTCTAGGTAGTTTTTTTCTTCCTTGCGTTCTGACAAAAGCTACCAAAATCGCTATTTAGGCATTCTAGGTAGTTTTTTTCCTTCTTATGTCCTGGCAAAAGCTACCAAAATCGCTATTTAGGCATTCTAGGTAGTTTTTTTCCTTCTTATGTCCTGGCAAAAGCTACCAAAATCGCTATTTAGGCATTCTAGGTAGTTTTTTTCTTCCTTACGTTCTGACAAAAGCTACCTAGATACATGCGGGGATTTTTATGTTTACGTTTTGGGCGTTTAGAGTTAAAATAGATATTAATGTAGTTAATAAAGAAATAGGGAGGATGCGGGATGGAGAAATTGAATCCGTTGGAGCGATTTTTGAGGTATGTGCAGGTGGACACGCAGTCGGATGAGAGTACGGGGACGAGTCCAAGCACGGCGAAGCAGCATGATCTTGCAAAGCTGCTTGCCGCAGAGCTGAAGGAGATGGGTGCGAAGGAGATCACGTATGACAAGAAGCACTGCTATGTCTATGCAACGATTCCTGCAACGGCTGGTTATGAGAAGGCACCGACGCTTGGATTTATCGCGCACATGGATACTTCACCTGCCGTGTCGGGCGCAGGCGTGAAACCAAGGCTCATCAAGAAATATGATGGCAAGGATCTTGTGCTGAATAAGAAAAAGCAGATCGTCATGAAGGTGGAGGAGTTCCCCGAGCTGGCCGAGCTGGAAGGGCAGTCTTTGGTCGTGACGGACGGAACGACACTTCTTGGCGCGGACGACAAGGCTGGCGTTGCTGAGATCATGACCATGGCGGCATTCCTGCTGAAATACCCTGAGATCGGTCATGGAAAGCTTCGCATTGGATTTACGCCGGATGAGGAGATTGGCTGTGGCCCTGATCATTTCAATTTAGAGCTCTTTGGCGCGGACTTTGCCTATACCGTGGACGGCGGAGCCTTGGGAGAGCTGGAATATGAGAACTTCAATGCAGCAGGGGCAAAGCTGATCGTGAACGGAAGAAATACGCATCCAGGCAGTGCGAAGGGGAAGATGAAGAATGCGATTTTGATTGCACAGGAGTTCCAAAGCCTTCTTCCGACCTTTGAAAATCCGATGTATACGGAAGGTTATGAAGGCTTCTATCATTTGGACCAGATCAGCGGATGTGTGGACAAAACGGTCTGCGATTATATTATCCGTGATCATGACAAGGAACTCTTTGAAAAGAAAAAGGCATTTTTCCTGGAATGCGCTGCGTTCCTGAATCGCAAATATGGCGAGGGGACAGTTCAGGTAGAACTGAAGGATTCTTATTACAACATGTGTGAGGTCTTAGAGGGCGCGATGCATCTTGTGGAGAATGCCAAGGCGGCCATGGAGGAGCTTGGAATTGTTCCGAAGGTTATGCCGATCCGCGGCGGCACGGATGGCGCAAGGCTGTCCTTCCTGGGACTTCCTTGTCCGAATCTTTGCACGGGAGGCGCAAATTATCACAGCAGATTTGAATATGTTCACGTGCAGGGCATGGAGAAGACGGCGGAGCTTTTGGTTCGTTTGGTGGAAACTTATGCGAACCAAAAAAGAACTTGTTGCAAATGATGGAACGTGATAGAATAATCGCGAGGGCGCGCGGAGGAAAATTGGAAACAAAGCCTGAGGCGTTGGCCATCAGCAAAACATGAGGCCGTTAGAATGCGGCGGAAAGGTAGGGGGATATGAAAAAGTTAATAGCGGAATGTATTGGAACCTGCGTACTGGTTGTTTGCGGTTGTGGTACGGCGATGCTTGTGGGATGTAACGCCGCACAGGGCGGTGGATATATCTTGACCGCATTGGCATTTGGCCTGACGATCGTGGCCATGGCGTACAGCATTGGAAACATCTCAGGTTGCCACATCAACCCTGCAGTGTCATTGGGTGTTCTGATGACGGGCGGCATGAAGATTGGCGAGTTTGTTCAGTACGTGATCGCACAGTGTATCGGCGCTTTGGTTGGCAGCGGCATCTTGGCCGCCATCTTCGGACTTGGCGGCGTTGAGGACAAGACGGGCGGATTTGGAACGAATGGACTTGGCGGCGTAGGCGGAAGCTTTGTGGCTGGTCTTTTGGTAGAAATCGTTTTGACGTTTATCTTCGTGATTGCCATTCTCGGCGTTACGTCCAAGAAGGCAAATCATGGTTCCTTCGGTGGTCTGGTCATCGGTCTGACTCTTGTGCTGGTGCACATTTTGGGAATTGGCCTGACTGGTACCTCCGTAAACCCTGCAAGAAGCCTTGGCCCTGCAATCGTTGCAGCAATCTGCAACGGAACAACGGATGCCATCGCGTGTGTATGGGTATTCATCGTAGGTCCTTTGGTGGGTGCGGCTTTGGCGGCTGTAACCTATAAGGCTCTGGAAGCTGGTAAGTAATAAAATCATGATAGAATTCGAAATGATGGAGGGAAAAACAAATGATAGTATGTCCGAAGTGTGGAAAAGAACTTGCCGATGGCACAAAGTTCTGTAGCAAGTGTGGAACGCCGTTGTCAGACGTAAAACCCAAGGCAGAGGAGCCGAAGGCTGAGGAGCCTAAGGCAGAGGCACCTAAGGCAGAGGCACCCAAGGCAGAGACACCGAAGGCGGAGGAGCCCAAGACAGAGGCACCTAAGGCAGAGGCACCTAAGGCAGAAGAAGCTAAGGCGGAGGCACCCAAGGCAGAGGCCCCTAAAGCAGAAGCACCTAAGGCGGAAGAGCCTAAGGCAGAAGGCGAGGAGAAGAAGCCTAATACGTGGATCAAGTATGTATGTATTGGAGCGGCAGTTGTTGTATTCCTGTTCTTAGTGATCAGTCTGTTCTCCGGAAAGAAGGGCGGAAAGCCATATGCCCTGTATCTGAAGGATAAGGAGATTATGTATACCAATTTGAAGGCGAAAGGGGCTTGGCAGCTTACCGCAAAGCTTTCCAAGGATGGCGACATGGATACGGAATCCTTAACGGACCGTATTGATTTGTTCACGGAATGTGAGCTGTCACCGGATGGTAAGATCATGTTCTTCCCTGATAAGCTTGAGCGCAATGATGGGACCACCCTGTACTACAGATATATTAACAAGCCCAAGAAGGAGCCCATTAAGATGGATTCCTCCGTTAGAACCTATTACATTAATAAGGCAGCTACGCTTGTTACCTATATCAAGACCACTGGAGATCTTTATCAGTACAACATCAAGAAGGAAGAGAAGTCCAAGATCGCTTCTGAGGTTAGCGTTTTCAAAGTTAGCGAGGATGGCGGCAGGGTTGTATATCTCAAGAAGTCCGGAGAGCTGTATACCTGGAACAAGAAGGACAGCGAGAAGATGGACAGTGAAGTAGACGATTTGGAAGCAGTTTACGATAAGAACGTTTACTATGTGAAGGATGATACCTTATACAAGAAGGTTGGTTCCAAGGATAAGGAAAAGATCGCTTCTGACATCTATTATGTCGCTAATGTTTATAAGAATGGTCAGGCTTACTATGTAAAGAAGGATGACAGTCGCGTTCTGTACTTCTTCAATGGTAAGGAAGCTGAGAAGGTAGCAGAGGATTTGGATGATGTTATTTCCTTTGCTATGGAAACTCCTGCAATCGCATATTCCGTAAAGGACTCGGAGAGCAGTTCTAAGAAAACTTACGCTATTGCCGTAAAGACGGCGATTACCGAGCTTGAGCAGACTGACGCAACCAAGATCAGATTCCAGAAGGATGGCAAGGCATTCTATTATCTTGCTGACCTGAACAAGGATGGCGATGAAGGTGACATGTATCGAGGAACCCTTTCTAGTTCCAAGGTAGGTAAGATAGAGAAGTATGACAGTGAGGTAAACAGCTATACTCTTGCTGCCGGAATAGCTCCGATTTACTTTAAGGATTACAAGAGAGGCGTAGGAGACATGTACTTCAACAAGAAGAAGGTGGATTCTGACGTATATGGAGCGGCTCTCAGATTCTGTGAGAAGACAAAGCAGATCTACTACCTGGTTGATTTCAGCAAGGATGCTGGTACCCTGAAGGTTAGCAAGAATGGTGGAAAGCCTAAGAAGATTGCAGATGACGTATATGGCAATTTCACGGTACTTTCGAATGGTTACGCTCTCTATCTGTATGACTATAGCACCAAGTATTACAGAGGCGAATTATACCTCTATAAGGGTGGCAAGCCCGTGAAGCTGGATGATGAGGTTAGCGCAATTTTGCTGGCATACTAAGCTTAGAGCATACGGCAGAGGAGGGAGAGAGAATCCATGTTTTGTACAAACTGTGGAACGCGTTTGGATGATGACATATTGTTTTGCCCCAACTGCGGAACCAGGATCGCTCACGAAGCTACAGAGGAAAAAAACGCAGAGGTAAAAGAGGAAGAAAAGCCCGCAGAAGTTAAGGCAGAAGAAAAGCCTGTAGAAGTTAAGGCGGAAGAAAAGCCCGCAGAAGTTAAGGCGGAAGAAAAGCCCGCAGAGGCAAAGGCAGAAGAGAAGCCCGCAGAAGTAAAGGCGGAAGAGAAGCCCGTTGAGACGAAGGCAGAAGAGGCTCCGGTTCAGGTAACACCTGAGCCGGTAGCGGAAGTAAATAAGACGACGGAAGCACAGACAGTGCAGCCTGCACCGGCACCGCAGCCTGCGCAAACAGCACCGGAACCGCAGCCCGCGCAAACAGCACCGGCACCGCAGCCTGCGCCAGTATCGCAGCCTGCATCTGACAAGAAGGCAACGGCAAAGGAGAAAAAGAAAGGGCTTCATCCGAAGCCGTCAGGCGGGAAGGTATTTCTTTCCATCCTGCTGTGCCTGTTGATCTTCCTGACAACGGTATTTGCTGGCGTGCTTGGAACCCTGAGAATTTGCTTGTCGGAGAAGAATCTGAGAAGCACGATGGAAAAGATGGACGTGACGCAGCTTACCATGCCTGACTTAAAGGGCGGTGAGGCTAAGCCGTTGGTAGATTTCCTTGAGGATGCCAGCGGATTTGACTTCGAGAAAACGGCTGGCATCCAGAAGAAGGATCTGGAGAAGTTCTTGGCAAAGCCCTATTTGCTGGAAGAGATCACGGATATCTTGGTAGGTTATGTAAACTACTTTATGACCGGTAAGGAGCCGGATGCGATCACCAAGAAGGATTTCATTAAATTCATTGAGAAGCACAATGATGACATCCTTGAGCTGACAGGTTTCTCCTTCGTTTATAAGGATCCTGCGACTGGCGAAAACAAGGTGTATGACGTAGACATTGCGAATGCCTTCAAGGATCTTGGAACGGATGAGGTAACGCCTGAGTTCATTGAAAAATCCCTGGGCATGTCCTTGGATCTCGTGCTGTTCCTTCTTTCCGTAACGGCATTGGCAATTGCAGTTGGCGTGGCAGTCGTGTTGACAATTTTGGTATTGCTTCTTCATAAGAAGACAAAGCACAGCGGCTATTCCTTCGTCGGAATGACCTTTATGCTTTCAGGAATTGTCCTTGACGTCGCTATTTTGATTGGTTACCTGAAAGATAAGAAGCTGGGAAGCACCTTTGTCGATGCGTTTGCAAATCCTTTGTGTAAGAACGGCGGGATTATTGCCGGATGCATCTTTGCACTTGGCTTATGTATCTTCGTTGTTGGCAGATCCGTCTGCACGGCAGTGGCCAAGAAGAAATTGAAGAAAGCAGCATAATAATATGTAAAATAATGAAGCGGAGCTCAAAAGGCTCCGCTTGTTATATAATGTGTTATATGAAAATGTTGTATAAAAGAGGAAAAGGTCATGATAAAAGTATTATTGTTGATAGCGTTTATCGGGCACGTTCTTTGTGGCATTTGCGATTGCCTGCTCAGTTATTCGCCAAGCGGAAGATTGGACCTTAAGGGGGCGTTAAAAGACCCGGAGAAGATGAGAACGGAATTCTCTGACCTGCCGCTTCGATGGCCGCTCATATCAATCATGTTGGGCGTATATGCGATCACGGCATTTGGATTTGGATATTTTGCATTATGTAAATGGATGGAAGAGTTTTCCGGAATGGCATCGATTATCATGTACCTATCCACGGTCATATTTCTGATATCGATCGTAGTGCATCATATCATTTGCGGATTGGTTGAATGGCTGTATATCCGTTTAGGCAGAAGCGATGAGGCCAGAGAGGCCGTACTTGAATTTCAGATGAAAACGATTGCTACCATGATCATTGGATACTTAGGATTGGCGGTTTTTTTGATCATGTTGTTTGTTATGGTAGTATCCGGGAAAACAACGCTTCCTCAGTGGGCATGTATACTGAATACCTTGCCCGTCATGCTGATTCTGCTAGTTACAAAGCTTCCTGCGAAGGGCAACATTGCCGGAGCAATTATGTATTTAGGACTGTTTATGATGCTGTAGGTGTTTGCCGTAGAGACGAAAACGGCAAAGCGGCTTGCGGATCCGGAAACTCTCTGCCCCATTCAGGGTGCGGGTATATTATTTGGCCATATTTTGCAAGACTTAACGCAATTTGACGTGCAAAAAAGTCTTGCAGAATATGGCTTTTTTTAGGCTATTTTACTTTGAGAGTAGGATATTGTACACAAAAAGAATTAGCATTAGGATAAAGATTTTGATGGCATTTTGATAGATCTAAGAAACATGGTTTTGTTGAACGCGGAGGTTTGTTGATCTGAAGGGAGGTACAATGATGAAAAAGAATTTGAAGAAGATGGTTGGCGTGTCATGTTTTGTGGTGCTGGGAGTTATGCTTTTGGTGCTTTGCTTTGGGGTTACGGCGGGAGCAAGAAATCGAATGATGCGTGCGGAGCGGCAGAAGGCGTATCTTGAAAAGAAGGAGATCGTCGTTCGCGAGATTCGTGATTATCTGGGTTCGCAAGGGTATCAGAACAGCGGCGTTACGCTGACGCGCCGTGAGTATGGCGAGAATGAGGAAGAATATCGTCTTCAGGTTCATCACGGAAGAATGGAGCATTTAAGCAAGGAGGAGCTGGACGTGCTTGCGGAAACATTGGCTGGATATGCGAAGGGCTTTGGATCGGATGCTATCATGCAGGTTTCTTTTCGATAGTTATAGATTTCTGAAATAACTGCATGACATTTATCGTAAAATGGGGTATACTCATATTATTGATGTCGCAAGCAGGAGGAAAGGCCATGTCACGCATTCCAAAACCCCAAGAGATTTACAAGCATTTCAAAGGAAACCTTTATCAGATCATCACCGTGGCAAATCATTCCGAAACGGGGGAGCAGCTGGTGATTTATCAGGCGCTGTATGGTGATTATAAGGTTTACGCGAGGGAGCTTTCCATGTTTACCAGTTTGGTAGATCGGGAGAAGTATCCAAATGCGACGCAGGAGTATCGCTTTGAACTGCAGCCGATCGGAAATGCGGCAAATACGGAAGATGCATCATGTAAGAAGGAAGAACATACCAAGGAAGTGCTTAGTTCGACTGTGTCTACGGCGGCTAAGATGCCAGAGAATGAAGTAGCCAAGGCAGATGCGTCTAGTGAGGAGATCAACAAGGCAGATACTGATAAAATGAAGGTTGACAAGGCGGATGCGACGAAGGTAGAATCTGCGGAGGAGGAAGCGAACCTTGACCCGATGCTCTTACAATTCTTGGATGCGGACGGATATGAGGAGAAGCTGAACGTATTGGCAGCTTTGCATCATCGGATCACGCAGGACATGATCACGATCATGGCGGTTGCAAGTGACGTCGAGGTTGCAGAGGGTGAGCTGGAGGAGCGCTATGCACAGCTTAGAAATTGCCTGTTGACCCTGGAAAAATATGAGTGCAATCGCATGAGATAAAACGGAATGAAGAAGCAAGCACTAATTCAAAATGACAAAGCTTTAGAAAATCTTAAGGAAGATTTTCATTTTGAAGCCCTAAAATGCATTCCCAAACCGTTGCTTACATGGTATGATGAGAACAAGCGAACGTTGCCCTGGAGGGAGGATGCATCGCCCTATCGGGTCTGGGTTTCGGAAATTATGCTACAGCAAACGAGAGTAGAAGCAGTCAAGCCCTATTATGAGCGTTTCATGAAGGCGCTCCCTGACATTGCCGCGCTGGCTGCGGCACAGGAGGAAACACTGCTTAAGCTCTGGGAAGGTTTAGGGTATTATAACCGCGTCAGAAATTTGCAGAAGGCTGCTCGCATGATCATGGAACGTCATGCGGGGGAGATGCCTGCGGATTATGACGCGCTTTTGGCGCTTCCGGGGATTGGAAATTATACTGCCGGAGCCATTGCGTCCATTGCCTTTGGAATTCCAAAGCCGGCCGTGGACGGCAACGTGCTTCGGGTGCTATCCAGAATTCGGACGGATGATCGGTGTATTTCGGAGGAAAAGGTAAGAAGGGCCGTGGAGGCGGAGCTGGAAGCAGCCATGCCGAAGGATCGCCCGGGAGACTTTAATCAGGCGATGATGGAAATCGGCGCCTGTGTTTGTGTTCCGAATGGCCAACCACACTGCGAGGAATGTCCGTTGGAGGGGATTTGCAGGGCAAGGTCGCAGGGAAAAGAGCTTTCTTATCCGATCAAGGAAGGAAAGAAGGCGAGAAAGCCTGAGGAAAAGACGGTGCTTCTCGTGAGGGATGAGGGAAGGGTCGCACTGCGAAAGCGTCCGGCGAAGGGCCTTTTGGCAGGAATGTATGAATTCCCCTGCCTGCCGGGCATGATCTCATCGGATGAGGTTGTCAGATTTTTACTTGAGAATGGAATGAAGGTGCTGCGCATTCAGCCGCTTGGCGAGGCGAAGCACATATTTACGCATAAAGAATGGCACATGCAGGGCTTTATGGTCAAGGTGGATGAACTGGAACGAGGAAAATCAGGAGAGGGCATTCGCGATTGGATTTATATTGAGCCTGAGGAGACGAGGGAGAAATATCCGATTCCTTCCGCCTATGAGTTTTATGCAAAAACGCTTGCCATGCTTCGCGGTAAAGATTTAATGTTGGAGGACGAAAGAAAATGAAACTATTATCCGTTGCCATCCCTTGTTATAATTCGGAGGGGTATATGGCAAAGTGTATTGAATCCTTGCTCGTGGGAGGGGAGGAGGTTGAGATCTTGATTGTGGACGATGGTTCCACGAAGGATCGCACGGCGGAGATCGCAGACAAGTACGCTGCGAAATATCCTTCCATCATCAAGGCGATACACAAGGAAAATGGTGGACATGGCTCTGCAGTCAATGCGGGAATTGATCACGCCACGGGTCTTTACTTTAAGGTGGTGGACAGTGATGACTGGGTAAAGAAGGATGCCTATCTGAAGGCTCTGGATAAGCTGCGGGAGTATTCCGGAGAGACGCAGCCCCTCGATATGCTGGTCTGCAATTTTGTTTATGATAAGGTTGGAGAAAAGAAAAAAAAGGTAATGCAGTATCGCAAGATCCTGCCGCTTGATCAGGTGTTTTCCTGGGAGGATTGTCATCACTTCGCTAAGGCACATTATATCTTAATGCATTCCGTGATTTATCGGACGCAGCTTTTGAAGGATTGTGGACTTCGGCTTCCCGAGCATACCTTTTATGTTGATAATATTTATGTGTTTGAACCCCTGCCAAGCGTAAAGAGGATGTATTATCTTGACGTCAATTTGTATCGTTATTACATAGGGCGTGAGGATCAATCCGTCCATGAATCCGTCATGATCAAGAGAATCGATCAGCAGATCCGTGTCAACAAAATCATGTTTGATTATCTGACGGAGCATAAGCAGGAATTCCAATGCCACAAGAGATTGTATCAGTACGCGAAGAATTATCTGGAAATCATTACGGCCGTTTCTTCCATTATGCTCATCTGCGCTAATACTGAGGAGCATTTGAAGAAAAAGGAAGAACTGTGGAGCTACTTTAAGGACAGGGATTTGGAAATCTATCGTTTCCTTAGGAAAGGAGCCCTTGGTCATATGATCCATCTTCCCGGTAAGGGGGGCAGGGCTTTCTGCGTTGGCTTTTATCACGTCTGTCAGAAGATCTTTAAATTCAACTAAAACAGAAGAAGAGATGAAATAAAAAACAGCCCATACCGATTTGGTAGTGGGCTGTTAGTGATATATAATAAAGAAGAGTAAACGGGATTAAATGGTGTGGTGCCTTAGACCGGTAGATTGATTATGATTTCCATGTCCGGTCATGTTTGTTGCTGCGTCGCGTTTATAAACGATGACATACATCACGAGCGCGAGGAATAGGGCGGTCAGCACGTCGAAGAAGGAGTGCTGCTTAATAAACATCGTGGAGAGGATGATCGACATTGCCAGCATCAGGGAAGCGTAATGTAACCACTTATGACGTTCGAAGGCCTTGCTCTTCGAAATGGCGAAGTGCGCTCCCAGCGAATTGTAAACATGGATGCTGGGCCAAAGGTTCGTCGGCGTATCCGTTCTCCAAAGAGCTGCAATCATTCGCGTAAACATGTTGTCCCTCGGCATTACCGTGGGGCGAAGCTGATGACCGTTGGGCATCAGGGTGGAAATCAGTAAAAACAGCGTCATGCCGGTAAATAAAAAAGTCAGGCAGCGGTAGTAATCCTTTTTCGTCTCATCCTTAAAGAAGAGCGCCACCACGGTCGTGGATACATAAGCAAACCAGGCAAGGTACGGAATGATGAATATCTCCACGAACGGAATGTGGTCATCAATTCCCATGTGGATCACCTTGTACTTCGTGGTCACGGTATCCTCAAGATGCCCCCACCAAACCATGTAAACCAGCATGTACGTAAGCAGGGGAATCAAGTGCTTATATTGATTCCAAAGCTTCTGCCTTGAAAAATTCTTTTCCATAAAATGGCTCATTCGTTCTCTCATAGTATGTCTCCCTAATCATGGTGCTAGTATACCACTTGTTAATTATTTGTCAATATAATTTTGAAAGTCTTTGGTAATCTTAATAAAGACTTAAGAATTGGCGCGCGATAAAGGCGGAGATAAAGAAAAATAGCCGCCACTATGACTTTCCCATTTTTCTGAATCCATCATATTTTCTATCGGCATGCAAGGTTTATTTTGAAGATCTGTTTTGCGGGAAACAGCTGAAAATTACAGCCGATATAACCTAAGTTCAGATAGACAACCACTTGTCCTAATGTTATACTAATTAAGTCATGCGTTAGGATTTTGAAAGAGGTTCATCATGCTTTTGAACAATGGCGGAATGGATCTGAAAGTAAAAATGACGGAGGAAGAAATACTTAAGATGACTATCCCCGACAAGCCTGACAGTCGAAAGCAGAGGTATTATTCAGGAAATAATGGCGCGAACACTCAGAAAAAATGAATTTGACAGAAATGCTTTGGTGCTGTCGCCATTCCTTTTGATTGATACAATGCTGAGAAATGGAGCGAAAAATAAATGATTCTCGTAATTGAAGATGATCTTACAATCAACGCATTGTTATGCGACATACTGGACAAGAGCGGGTATAAGACAGAGAACGCCACGGATGGAATAACCGGTCTTCATATGGCAATGAATGGCGTCTATGATCTGATACTAATGGATCTCATGCTTCCCATGAAAAGTGGTGAAGAGATACTGAGGAATCTTCGTTCAGTCAAGAATACGCCTGTCATCATTTTATCTGCGAAGAGTGACGTGCACAATAGGATTGAGCTGTTGAGGCTTGGTGCGGATGATTTTATTTGTAAGCCGTTTGACATTGATGAAGTGATACTTCGCATGGAAGCCGTACTCCGCAGAGTGGAGGATAAGAAAGACGTATTATCCTATAAAGAGATGCGCATTGACAGAGATTCCAAACGAATTCACATTGGGGAAAATGAGCTTGTTTGTACTGCCATGGAGTATGCTATTTTGGAGCTTATGCTCAGCAACCCTAAGAAGATTTTTTCAAAGAGAAATCTTTTTGAGAGTGTGACGGGCGAGGATTATATGAGCGAGGAAAACACGATGAATGTTCACATGAGCAATCTTCGCAAGAAAATCAGTAAGCTTACGGATGTTCCATATATTGATACGGTATATGGCATGGGATACCGGATGGCAAATTAAGATTTTCTTTAGGATTCGTGAAGATTTTTCTTAAAATGCGGACGTATATTGTTGTCAGAACGAAAGGAGAGCAAAACAGATGGAAAAGGTGATTTTGCAGACAAACGCTCTGACAAAGCAATATGGGCATGTTAAAGCACTTGATTCTGTAAGTATTGAACTCAGGGAAAAGCATATTTACGGATTTATCGGGCGTAACGGTGCAGGAAAAAGTACTTTTATGAAGATTCTCACAGGACTTTCTTATCAGACAACCGGTGAGATGACTCTGATGGGGGAAAGCTCGGAAAAAGGACTCCGTGAAGCCAGAAAGAGTATTGGGGCAATGATCGAAAGTCCGGCGATATACCCATGGTACAGTGTCAGAAAAAATGTCGAGATTAAAAGGCTGCTCGTGGGGAACCCTGATCCAAAGGCAACAGATTATGTATTGGAGTTGGTCGATCTTAAATCAACCGAGAACAGAAGAGCTAAGACTCTTTCTCTCGGCATGAAGCAGCGCCTTGGAATAGCGATGGCACTTGTCGGTAATCCAAAGCTGTTGGTTCTTGATGAGCCAATAAACGGACTGGATCCTCAAAACATAGTATCGTTAAGAAATCTCCTTAAGACACTCAACGAAGAAAGAGATCTTACGATATTTATCTCGAGCCATATTCTTAATGAATTATATCTTCTGGCTACCGATTATATTATCATTAATCAGGGCAGGATTGTGGAGACGCTGACTCACGGTGAATTGGAAGATAAGTGCAAAAAATATATCTGCGTAAAGACGGATAGTGTACCAACCGCAGTAACGGTGCTCGATAAGATCATGGATACAGATTCTTATAAAGTCATCTCTGACGATACCATAAGGATCTTCAAGGCGGCGGCTGAAGCTGAGCGTATTTCTAAAGCGTTTATGGAGGCCGGCATCATGCTGAAGGAATTATCCTTTAAGGAACAGACGCTTGAAGAATACTTTATGAACATTACCGGAGGTGACCAGATATGATTAATCAGCTTAAAGTAGAAGGCTACAAATTTCTCTGCTCAATATTCTTATGGCTAGCCATGCTCTTTATGGTTAGCGTCGGTATCTATAACGGAATAAAATGGGATATAACAGCGCATATCAGTGATATCATGATACCTTTCAGTCAGGCGCTTGCGGATATGTCTTTTGTATTTATGCCTGCGCTATTTACGGCATGGTTCATTGGAAGCAATTTCAGCACCAGAACCATACAGCACGAGATAACGTCCGGTTCATCAAGATTTTTTGTTATCATATCGCGTGCAATACCTGTTATCATATCGGGGATAATCCTTCATGCTGCATTCATTTTTGCAACGGTCATCTCTTTAGGTTTAAGAATAGGCTTTGATACGTTTGTTCTTACGTCCGAGAGGGTATTTTGGGTCGTTACCGTGATACTTCAGATGGTTGCATTGGAAAGCTTCTTTATCTTCCTTGGCTTTCTTTGCTGCAATCTCTATGTCGGACTGATCTCATCGGTTATCGTGGCATTTACTCTGGTAAACGTCTTCAGAAATATCTTTAGGGATGCCAGATGGTATCAGGTTTCATTCCTTCATTTTTGGGAGAATGACAGTTATCCGGATCTCATTACGTGTGCAACTGTTGCAATTGTAAGCATTATAATATTTATAATTCTTTCCTATGTTGTTTTTCGGAAAAGAGAAATCTGATCAATAGGAGTTTAAATGGTTTACTTGATTGTTGTGGCACTTTCCATAGCGACAATTTTATTGACGGCAAAAGTGATCCTGCTTAAAAAAGAGCTCAGGAATGTTGCAGCCCGATTGTCAAAAGAAGATGATCGGGCATTGACCGTTGACGGTGTTGATCGTGACTTAAGTTCATTGATTGCCGAAATCAATAGAATGTATCAAAGAACATTGGTGATCAGAAATGATGCAACCAAAAACGAAAAATCGCTGCGAAATGCCATTTCGATGGTTTCTCATGACATGAAGACGCCGCTCACTTCTGTTATCGGTTACCTTCAGTTGGCACGAAAAAGTGAAGGAGATGACATACAAAAGAGTATCGGAATTGCACTGGAACGAGCTGAATATCTTAACGAGCTCGTCAATGATTTCTTTGAAGTCTCTCTTGTGGACTTGGACCGGTATGTGATAACTATTGAAACGTTCAATGTATGTGAGCTGATTTGCGAAGAGATTTTTGCGTTGGCACCTGGCTTTGACAAACGGGGGATTATCCCTAAATTTGACAATTCAGATGAAGACATAAAAATAATTACGGATCGTAAAATGTTTACCAGAATCGTGCAAAATCTGCTGTCAAACTGTGTAAAATACTCGGAACGCAAAACCGATATATCAATTCATAAAGAAAATGGCCGTGTGTATCTTACGGTCGTCAGCGGAACAAGCAAAACTGTTGATACCGATAGATTATTCGATAAGTTCTATCGAGAAGATGAATCCAGAACAGGCAGTGGTGCAGGGCTTGGCATGTACATATGTAAAAGATTTGCCGACGCATTGGGAGGCGAAATCAGAGCAGAGCAGAGCGGAAGTGATCTGTTTATGTATTTAATTATTCCGGATCACCTAAATTAGCGAAAACGCCTCTTCTTCGTCGCAGAGCCATGCCCTGAGCTGCGCCTTTATCCCGTCGGCAGAATTCCGCGGGATTTAAAACAGTGAGTTGACAGTATATTTCTCAATGACAAATTTAGTTGTTCGTTGCGTAAAGCTTCAAATTTTGTTATAATCATTTTGTTCGCGCGGGTATCTTGGCCGGGCGAAGGGAAATGGGACAATCAGTGTGCAGACAAAAATATGTGAAGAGAGGAATACAACATGGATATCAATTTTTATCTCCCGGATTTTTATACGAACGCAAAGCTGATCTGCTTTATGGCGGACCTGCAGCAGGCAACGCCGGAATGCTTTTATGACAACGTGAGGATTGCGTCTGCCTATGGATGCTTTCCCGGAACCATTTGGAACGGCGGCAGAGTGGTTTTGGGTTCCTGCAAGAAGCCGGAAATGGTGCAGATCATTGATCAGTTAAACAGCAGGGGGATTGCCGTTCGTTTTACCTTTACGAACCCCCTGATCGAGGAGAAGCATTTAAACGATACCTTCTGCAATTTCTGCCTGGAGCTTGCGGACAATAAGGGCAATGAGGTGCTGGTAAATTCCCCGATTCTGGAGGATTACATTCGCAAGAACTATCCGAAATACACGCTGATTTCCTCAACGACAAAGTGCCTGGACAAGCTGGAGGACATCAAGGCGGAGATGGAAAAGGACTATGCCATTGTCGTGATTGATTCTGCAATGAACAACACGGACACGCTGTTTTCTCTGGATCATAAGGACCGGATGGAGCTGATCGTGGATCATTTCTGCGAGGATAACTGCCCGAGAAGACGCGCTCATTATATCGTTCAGGGTAAGGCACAGCTGGAATTTTCAGATCCTGACTGGAAGCCCTGCATGAACATTGCCAGAGAGTTTTTCCAGATCATGAATAACCGCTCCTTCATCTCAACGGAGCTTCTCTATGGAAAGTATAAGGATGCGGGCTTCCGTCATTTTAAGCTGGACGGCAGAAGCTATCCGCCCCGCAGACTGATCGACAGCTTCCTATATTATTTGGTAAAGCCGGAATGGCGTTCTAAGATGGCGACCATCATTTGGCGTGAGGTTTATAACACCTAAGCCCTCCCGGATAAATGGAATTCAGAAATTTAGCGCTTTGCCGCAGGAAAGTCTTTGCAAATTTGGAAATACGTGTTAATATAGGTAGGAGTATTTTAAATCATCACGAGACTTCGCAATTCATTGCGAGGAGATTTAATTAAGGAGGAGACAAGCATGTATTCTTTGGATGAAGTGAAAAACGTGGATCCCGAGATCGCCCAGGCCATTGTGGACGAGCAGGCACGTCAGAACAGCCATATCGAGCTGATTGCTTCTGAAAACTGGGTTTCCAAGGCCGTTATGGCAGCCATGGGGAGCCCCTTGACCAACAAGTATGCAGAAGGGTATCCGGGAAAGAGATACTATGGCGGCTGCGAGTGCGTTGACGTTGTTGAGACGCTGGCCATTGAGAGGGCTAAGGAGCTGTTTGGATGTGATTATGCCAACGTACAGCCTCATTCCGGCGCACAGGCGAACATGGCAGTACAGTTTGCAGTATGCAAGCCCGGCGACACCATCATGGGCATGAACCTTGCTCATGGCGGTCATTTGACCCATGGTTCACCCGTAAATATGTCCGGTAAGTACTTTAACATCGTGCCCTACGGCGTAAATGATGACGGCTTTATCGATTATGACGAGCTTCGCAGGATCGCATTGGAAGCAAAGCCCAAGATGATTATCGCAGGTGCATCCGCGTATGCGAGAACCATTGACTTTAAGAAATTCCGTGAGGTTGCTGACGAGGTTGGCGCCGTTCTCATGGTTGACATGGCGCACATCGCAGGTCTCGTTGCTGCAGGACTTCATCCTTCACCCATTCCTTACGCAGACGTTGTTACCACGACGACGCACAAGACCCTGCGCGGACCCAGAGGCGGTCTGATTCTCTGCAATAAGGAAGCTGCTGATAAATTCAACTTCAATAAGGCAATTTTCCCTGGCATTCAGGGCGGCCCTCTGATGCACGTCATCGCGGCAAAGGCCGTATGCTTCAAGGAGGCGCTGTCCGATGACTTCAAGACCTATCAGAAGAACATCGTTGACAATGCACAGGCACTCTGCAAGGGCCTGATGAGCCGTGGCATCAAGATCGTGTCCGGCGGTACTGACAATCATCTGATGCTGGTTGACCTGACCAACTTTGGCCTTACCGGTAAGGCAGTGGAGAAGCTTTTGGATCAGGCACACATTACCTGTAACAAGAATACTATTCCCAATGATCCTCAGTCTCCGTTCGTAACCAGCGGCATCCGTCTTGGTACGCCTGCAGTTACCAGCAGAGGCATGAATACGGAAGACATGGACAAGATCGCGGAAGCAATCGCCATGGTCATCAAGGGCGGCGAGGAGAAGGTTCCCGAGGCAAGAGCCATCGTACAGAGCCTGACCGACAAGTACCCTCTGATCTAATCAAAAGCAAAATTTTGAACATAAAAGGCCCAAGGATAAAATTGTCCTTGGGCCTTTTTCATACAAGCTGCACAAAAGATTTTATGGAAACGCTTACATTCGATACAAAATAAGGGAAATCACTAATTGCACTAATTATAAATCTCGACGAAATCAACAAAGGAAACTCAAAAATTTACATTTGGCTTGTCAAAAAAGTAAAAAAGATGCTTCTTGAAGTAAAAGATTTCCATTTACTTAAAAAAGGGGGTTCGCTATACTTTATTTCAAGGGGAAGGGTTCTTATGGGGTATTTTGATACATAGAAGGTGCGACCTATGACTCGTAAACAAAACATTTTAATCATCCTTATATGTGTCTTGCTAAGTGCAGTGTTCCCGCTTGGAGGTTGTACCAAAGAGAATGGTGAAAGCACTGCACCAGGCAATACCGCAGGTCGTGAGCTTCTTGCAAGCTGGGCATACATTCATGAACCGGAAACTGAGGTTCTGGCTTTCACGACCGACGGGTTAGCGTTTTATCACGGAAAGCAGTATACGTATTCGCAGGAGGGGGATTTCCTGACGCTGACCGATGAAGATGGCAAGGAAACGACGATGCGTTTCGTCCAGGCTCGCGAGGGCAAGATGCTTCTTTATGAGCGTACCGAGTACCATTACGCGGGAATTTCAAAGCCCGATGGAATCATCGGATATTGGACGGGTGGTCCGGAGGATCGGTTGTCCTATGAATTTACAAAGAAGGGAACCTACTTAGAGGATGGTACCTTCCCGGGACATTACAGTGAGGATCCTGAGAACGGAACGATCAAGCTGATGTACAACGCTCGTCTTGAGGATACCTTGATTTATTACTCGGTGGACGGAGATAAGCTTACGATCGATTATCCCTGGCCCATGGTAAAGACGGAACCGGCAAAGTAAGATAAAGTAATGTGCCGTCAAGATTTGGTCATAAGGCGTGGCGCCTTTGACATAGAGACAAAGATGGAAAAACCATCAACTTGTTTAAAGGAGGAGAATTATGAAACTGAAGAAACTTGCAGCAACTCTGCTCGCAGCAGCTATGGTTGTATCTTGTGCAGCATGTGGCAGTGGCAGTGGCGACAGCGGCAACAACGGTGGCAACAAGGATACCGGCAAGAAGGTTGAGAGCGTAGATCTGAAGAGCCAGAAGGTTACTTTGGATATGTGGTGTATCGCTACCGAGAGCGATTCCAACCGTAAGTCCTATGAGAATGCCATCGCTGAGATGAAGCAGGAGTATCCTGACATCACTCTGAACTGGGAAGCATTTGAGAACCAGTCCTATAAGACCAAGATCAAGGCAGCTATGGCAGCTGACGAAGTACCTGATATCTTCTTCACCTGGTCTTGCGCATTCCTTGGTGATTTCGTTGATTCCGGTAAGGTTTACTGCCTGGATGATGCATATCAGGATTACAAGAGCGAGCTTCCTGAGGTTATGCTTGCTAACTCTACTTACAACGGAAAGCACTATGGTGTTCCTCTGACCATGAACATCGTTGGACTTTTCTGCAACATGGATCTTCTGAAGGAAGCAGGCTGGAACGAAGTTCCTACCACCTATGATGATCTGATCAAGTGCTGTGACGCTCTGAAGGCTAAGGGAATCATTCCTTTCGGATGTGCAGGCGGTGAGACCTGGTGTGTAACCGAGTATCTTGAGCCCGTTATCGAGAAGAGCATCGGCGCTGACGCTATGAACGACATCTTCCTTGGAAGAGCTTCTTGGGACAACGCAGAAGTTGCAAAGGCAGTTGATACCTTCCAGAGCATGGTTAAGGCTGGCTACTTTGATCCTAACGCAGTATCCCTGAGCAACGACGAAGTTAAGGCTAACTTCATGCAGGGTAAGTATGCATTCTATCAGAATGGTACTTGGAACTGTGCAGACTTCGCTAACGACGCTAACTTCTTCCCTAAGGTAAAGGTTACCGAGTTCCCCGTTGTTGATTCCAGCAAGGGTAAGCTTGGTCAGCTGATTGGCGGTCCTTCCGATACCCTCGCAGTAACCGCTAAGTCTGCAAACGCTGCAGTAGCTGCTAAGTACACCTTCGAGCTTGGTAAGAGAATCTGCCACTATGGTTACCTTGATGGCTGCGGACTTCCCGCTTGGACTCCTTACGGTGACACCAGCAACATCAACGGTCTGACCAAGGCCGTATCTGAGATCTGTGCAAATGCTAACGCATACGTTCTGTTCGGTGATACCGCTATGAACGCTGACGATGCTCAGAAGTATCTTGATTACGTAGCACAGGTTTATGGATGCAAGGTTGACGGTAATGCATTCATTTCCGGTCTGAAGAAGGAAATCAGATAATTATGTTTGATGACCTGATTTAGTCACTTGTAATAGCAATGATTGCGGCTTTTCCGATCCTTGTGTTTCACGGGGAGCCGGAAAGGCCGCATTTTGTTTCCAAATTTCATTGGAAGGTATGAATTATCATGAAAAACAACACATATAAATACCTGATGATTGCGATCTTTTTGGCACCAGCCCTGATCCTTTTCATCGGCGTTCTGATTGCCCCCATTATCATGTCGGTATTTTACAGCTTCTTTGACATGAAGAGCATCAGTCTTAAAGGAGCGGAATTCATATTCCTTGGCAACTACAAGGAGCTGTTCACCAGCGGATCCATCAATGTCTGGAGAGCCCTTGGCAACGCAATGCTTCTGGCAGCGCTGTCCGTATTCCTGCAGCTCCCCTTATCCCTGGGCCTGGCACTGATGCTTGGTAAGGGAATTAAGGGTGAGAGAGGTTTCCTTTCCATCTACTTTATGCCGGTGCTGATTTCTACCGTAGTAATCGGTCAGCTTTGGAGAAAGATCTACAATCCTGACTACGGTATCTTAAATGCGGTCCTTGGCCTGCTCGGAATAGGCGACAAGATGCCCCTCGGCGGATGGCTGGGCAATGAGGCTTCCGCTCTTTGGTGCGTATTTGTTCCCACCCTGTGGCAGTACGTAGGCTACCACATGCTGCTCATGTATGCAGGCGTTCGAAGCGTATCCCCTGAACTTAGGGAGGCTGCAAAGCTGGACGGCGCAACCGATGGTCAGGTTGACTGGTATGTAGTCATTCCTAGCATTAAACCTATTTTGAAAGTAAGCGTGATCTTTGCCGTAACTGGTTCCTTGAAATCCTTCGACTTGATCTACGTGTTGACTAAGGGTGGTCCTTACCATGCAACGGAAGTACCTAGTACCTTGATGATCAGCATGCTGTTCGAGAGAAACCGCTATGGCATGGGTAGTACGATTGCAGTATTGATGATATCGCTCTGCTTTGCATTTGCGATCCTCATTAGTGCGGCATTTAAGGAGAGAGAATATGGCAAAAAACATGTCATCAAAAAATAACTTTAATCTGGATCAGTATCAGGTGCAGAAGACCAATAAGGTTCTGAAGGTGCTGATCTATATCGGTCTTGTGATTTGGGCGCTCATCGATCTCTTCCCTGTCTACTGGATGTTCACGTTTTCCTTAAAGTCCAACGAAGAGGTGTACGGCACTAACGTTATGGGTCTTCCCAAAGACTGGCTTTGGAGCAACTATTCGACGGCTATGACGACTGGTAACATGCCCCTGTACTTCTTGAACAGTGTGATCGTTACCGTCTCATCCATCGCGATCTGCCTTGTGGCAGCCATGATGGCAACCTATGCGCTGACGAGAATTATCTGGAAGGGCAGTAAAACGATGAATGCGTTCTTCATGTTGGGTATCACGATTCCCATCCATTCATCCATCGTGCCGATTTTCATTACCTTGAGTAAGCTGAAGATGGTTAACTCCTATTGGGCAATGATCATTCCCTATTCCGCATTCTCGCTGGCAATGGCAATTCTGATCTGTACCGGATTCATGAATGACATTCCGAAGGATCTGGACGAGGCGGCCTATATTGACGGATGTACGCTTTGGCAGACCTTTATCAAGATCATCGTTCCCCTGATGAAGCCCGCGCTTGCAACCATCAGCATCTACACCTTCCTGCAGTGCTGGAACGAGCTGATGTTCGCACAGTCCTTTATCAGTCAAAAGAAATACAGAACATTGCCCGTCGGCATTCAGGCATTGTCTGGACAGCATACGACGGATTGGGGCCCGATCGGTGCAGCACTTGTTATTGCAACGTTCCCTACCCTGTTGGTTTACGTATTCATGAGTAAATCCATTCAGGAGAGCTTCATTGCAGGTGCCGTGAAGGGTTGAGTAAAAGTAAAAGAGAAGGTTTTTATAAAAGAAGGCGGCTTCTTCGGAGGCCGTCTTCTTTGTGTTTCTTCGGGTTTTGGAAAACAATTTGCCAGAAGTCCCAAAGCGTGATAAAATAAAACATGCATAAGAAAAACAAGCGGCTGCGAAGCAGCGAGCTTTCAAACATATTTGTGATTTGGTAGTTACGATATTAGTGTGCCGGAGAGAAACGACATGTCAAAGCGAAGGAAGAGGAAAAAAAGAGGTTCACTGTCTGCAAGGCTGAGCATGGTGCTTGCGGGCATTATTTTCGTACTCATTTTTTCAACCATTATCTCCATCTTTGTGGTTACGCAAAGAGAGCGTTTTGACCATGCAACCCGAGAATCGGACGGTGTCCTCAATGGCATGACCAACAGCATCTATGCGGAGATTGACAGATACAGGGAGCTTTCGAGATTGTTCCTGATGGATGATGCTCTTGCACAATTCCTTCGCGCGGAGTCGGAGGATGTTACGGCGGGAGTGATCAATACCGCAAGATACAGCATTATGCGGACAATGAACGTGACGGAGGGCGTGGATTCCGTTTTCGTCTTTCGTGAGGATTATCAGTATTTGTCTACGGCGCTGGCAACCAACATGCATGCCTATCGCGTGGACCTGGATTTGATGAGTGAGGACAGCTGGCGGGATCCAATCCTGCAAGGCAAGGGGAATGCCTCCGTTATCATCAACGGCAACGGAGCCTTGGAGAGAACAAATGGAAAACCGCTGATTACCATAGCACGTGCAGTGTATGATTTGCTGCGTCAAAAGCGGACGGGCATCATGATGATGAATGTTTCCAGTACCCTGCTGGAGCGGATGCTTCACGAGAACGTTAGAGGGGAAGACCTTTGCGTCATGGCGACGGACGGAACCTATCTCGCGGGAAACGAATCACTCGTGCAATACTTTCACGAGGATTTTTGCTCTGCGGAGGTCGTACATCAAAGCCTGAAAAAGGGCAAGGAGCGGATCATGCTGTCAGGGAGAATGGTGGACGGAATGCCCATCGTTGTTCTCTTCTCTACAACCTTTGCATTACCCGTTTTACCGCTGGCAACGATTTATGCTCTGGGCCTTTTGGTTGGCGTCTTTATGATCTCCGTTTTTGTTGCGGGTATCTTTATTTCGAAGCACATCACGAGTCCCGTGTTTGAGCTGGTGGACGCGATGGAGGAAAATCGGCAGAAGGGTAAGCTTCAGAAGATTGAGGTGGAGCTTCCGAAAAATGAGCTTGGCATGTTGGAGGAGGAATACAACAACATGATCGAGCACGTAAATGATCTGATAAAGCGCCTGATTGAAAAGGAGAAGGTTTTGCAAAATGCGGAAATGCGCGTGCTGCACGAGCAGATCAAACCGCATTTCCTGTATAACAGCCTGGAGACCATCGGTTGGCTCGCCATGGATGCGGGGGCGGAGAACGTGCATGACGCGCTCGAAACCCTGGGAAGCTTTTATCGGAATTTCCTAAGCAAGGGAGACCGCGAAGTAAGCCTTCGCAGGGAAGTTTTGATCGTAAAGGATTATTTGGCGCTGCAAAAGCTTCGTTATGGCGACATCATCAATGATGAATATGACATTGCAAAGGACACGGAGGATTGCATTGTTCCGAAGCTCATTTTGCAGCCCCTGATTGAAAACAGTATCTATCACGGCATTCGCTTAAAGGGCGAGGCTGGAACCATTAAGATCACGAGCTTTATGGAAGGTGACGTGCTTCACGTCATTGTCAGGGACACGGGCGTAGGCATGTCACAGGAGAAGATTGATCAAGTATTGAGCACCGACATGACGCGCGGCGGCGAGAAGAGCGTTGAGCAGTCAGAGAGCTTTGGACTTTGGGGGACTATCGAGAGAATCCGGTGCTTTTGCGAGAAGGATGATGTCGTGCGAATTCGAAGTGATGAGGGAGAATTTACGGAAATTGAATTCATTTTCCCACACGCTACAAGGAAGGAACGCAGGCCTGCTAAGCCAGAAGGCATGGCAGACTCTAAGGCGGAGGGGTCAGCCTCGGAAGACATGACAACCTCTAAGGCGGAGGGTACAGCCTCGGACGGTATGACAGCCTCTAAGTCAGAGGGAGCAGCCACGGACGATATGACGACGGAAAACATGGGGAAAGAGAAGGGGAACGACAATGTATAGAGTAATGATTATTGATGACGAGCAGTCTGCGCGAAAGCTTCTGCGTGCTTCCATACCATGGGAGAGCCTGAACATGGAGGTCGTGGGGGAAGCCGCCAGCGGAATTGAGGCCATTAACGTCATTGATGAGATGAGACCTGATATCGCTTTTGTGGATATTTCCATGCCCTTTATGAATGGCATTGAGTTCACGGAGGTCGCAACACAGCGCTATCCCAAGCTGATCATTATCATCATGACGGCGATCGACCAGTTCGAATATGCACGAAAGTGCGTCAGCCTTCCCGTGTTTGAATACATGCTAAAGCCTATAGTCCGCGCGGAGGTAACGGGGGTTTTGCAAAACGTGAAAAAGAAGCTGGATGCAACGATGGAGACGGAAGCGGATGGTACGGCGGAAAATGGTCCTGAGATGGAGCAGGACACCATTGCGCAGATCCAAAAGTTTATCGAGAATAATTACGTGGATTCGAAGATCAATCTGGCGTCCGTGGCGGAGCAATTTGGGTTTAGCGCCAGCTACCTGTCCCGAAAGTTTAAACAGGAGACGGGCAAGAATTTTGTGGAGTACCTTACCGAATGCCGCATGGAAAAGGCCATGAAGCTTGCGGAGACGGGAAAGAAAATGTTCCTTGCCTCCTCAGAGGTCGGCATTCCCGACCCCAACTATTTTGGCCGCTGCTTTAAAAAATACGCAGGCATGAGCTATTCGGACTACATAGCCGCGCATATGAAGGTATAATGTCCGAGTTCTGCAGTGTTTTCGTCAAAATCACGAAGACCTTGAAAGGGGTCTTCGTTTTTTTGTGGGTTTTCCCCTCTTGCGTTTTCCATGTGACCGTGTTAGAATATCTTTCGTTAGCATACAATTGTCTTTCCCAGAAAAACATTCAGATTGTTTTGGGAGTCCCTTCCGCAAGAAGCATGGCGGGAGAAGAAGGCGGGAGGATGGAAAGATGCCAGCAAATGAAGCCGGGTATTACGTGGTACGTAAAAAAGCAGTTCCTGAGGTGCTTCTCAAGGTTGTGGAAGCAAAACGCCTGATTGAGTCGGAGAAGGTGCCGACGATTCAGGAAGCGGTAGATGCCGTGGGAATCAGCAGGAGCTCCTTTTATAAGTATAAGGACGACATTTTTGAATTTCATGAGAATGCCAAGGGAACAACGGTGACGCTTTTATTCCAGATGGAGGATAAGCCGGGAATCTTGTCGGACGTGCTTAAGCTCGTGGCGAGCTATGGAGCAAACATTCTGACGATCCATCAGAGTATTCCCATCGGAGGAATGGCTTCCCTGACGCTCAGCATCCAGATTTTGGAGACGACGCAGAACGTGTCGGAGATGCTGGAGCAGATGGAGAGGCTTGAGGGAGTACATCGGGTGAAGGTGTTGTCCAAGGAGTAAGGTAAGAACTCGGGGCTAGGTTTGAGGTGTCTTTCTACTAACCTTTTGACCTAGAAAGACACCCCAAACCTTCCCCTCGAGGTTACAAGCATCGTACTTTGGATTGAACTCTTAAGTTTTTTGTACGAGAATTTGGAACGATGTGCTCTGAGATGAATTGGGAAGTGCACTGGGGACTTGGAAGAACGACATATATCTTTTGTATGAGAATTTGGAACGATGTGCTCTGAGATGAATTGGGAAGTGCACTGGGGACTTGGAAGAACGACATATATCTTTTGTACAAGGATTTGGAATGACGTGCTCCGGAAGGGACTGGGCAGTGGAAGGTTGTCAGTCTGGGGGTAGGTTAGGGATAATTAAGATAGATAGAGTTTGAATTTGGCAGGGATAAAAGAGATAGAGAAGTCGGAAAGGAAGAATGTATGGTTAAGGTAGCGGTTTTTGGATATGGTACCGTAGGTAGCGGTGTTGTGGAGGTCATTGAGAAGAATAAGGAGCAGGTAAGCAAGAAGGCCGGAGAGGGAATTGAGGTCGCATACATTCTGGATCTGAGAGAGTTCCCGGGAGATCCTTATGAGGCAAAGGTAGTGCATGACGTCAACGTGATCCTTGAGGATCCTGAGGTTAAGATCGTCTGTGAGACCATGGGAGGCACGACCTTCGCATATAATTATACCAAGGCCGCTTTGGAGAGAGGGAAGAGCGTTTGTACCTCCAACAAGGAGATGGTGGCAAAGTTTGGTCCGGAGATGCTGGAGCTGGCGCGCGAGCACGGATGTAATTATCTGTTTGAGGCGAGCGTTGGCGGTGGCATTCCCATCATTCGTCCCTTAAATGACTGCCTGACTGCCGAGAAGGTGGAAGCCATCACGGGTATTCTCAATGGTACGACGAACTATATTTTGACAAAGATGGAGCGCGAGGGCGCTGATTTCGATAAGGTTCTGGCGAGAGCGCAGGAGAAGGGCTATGCCGAGAGAAATCCTGAGGCAGACATTGAAGGTCATGATGCCTGCAGAAAGATTGCAATCCTGTCTTCCCTGATGATGGGAAAGAACGTGGACTTTGAGAAGATTCCTACCGAGGGCATCACGAAGATTGTTCCCGCGGATTTTGAATATGCAAAGGCAGCAGGCAGAACCATCAAGCTGCTTGCTCGTGCAAAGATGATTGATGAAAACACGCTTGAGGCCATGGTGAGCCCCGTAATGCTGGATAAGGAAAATCCTCTGGCAATGGTAAGCATGGTATTCAACGCCATTCTTGTAAAGGGCAACATGCTTGGTGAGGCAATGTTCTATGGAAAGGGTGCAGGAAAGCTGGCAACGGCGAGTGCCGTCGTAGGCGACGTCATTGATTGCGTGCGCCATCTTGGAAAGCAGATTCCTTGCTTCTGGGATGCCGAGGATGCAACGATTCTGGATGCCGGGAAGCACTCCTATGCTTATTACGTTCGCGCAAAGAAGAATGCGAAGGAAGCGCTCGAGGCAGTACTGCCCGGCGGTGAATTCATAGAGCTTCCTGAGAGAACGGAGGATCTCGCATATTTCACGCAGCCTATGTCTCATAACGCCTTTGAAAAGGTATGTGAGGGCCTTGGTGATCTGGTGCTTGGAAGCATTCGCCTTGGTTAATGCCCGGAGGGCATCGAGATAAACATAAGAAAATAGTTGACATAAAGTCATTGAAAAGAGGAGAAGAGAAAGAAATGTCTAAGGTAGTAAAGTTTGGCGGGAGTTCCCTTGCCAGCGCAGAGCAGTTTCAAAAGGTTGGAAAAATCATTCGTGCAGATAAGGAAAGAAGGTTCGTGGTGCCGTCCGCTCCAGGCAAAAGAAACAAGTCAGATACGAAGGTGACTGACATGCTATACTCTTGCTACGATCTTGCGGAGCAGGGAGGGAACTTTACCATACAGCTGCTTGCCATTCAGGACAGATATAACGAGATCATTCACGGTCTTGGATTAAAGATTTCCCTGGATGAGGAATTCGAGAAGATTGAAAAGCAGTTTCGTGCAAAGGCCGGCAAGGATTACGCGGCATCCCGCGGTGAGTATCTGAACGGTATTGTGATGGCAAACTATCTTGGATATGATTTTATTGATGCCGCTACCGTTATCTTCTTTGATGAGAATGGCAATTTCGATGCAGACAAGACCAACGAGGTTCTTTCCAAGGAGCTTGCAGGCCATAAAAATGCAGTTATTCCTGGCTTTTACGGTTCCATGCCGGATGGCTCGGTAAAGACGTTCTCCCGCGGCGGTTCCGACGTGACTGGCTCCATCGTGGCAAAGGCAGCAAAGGTTGACGTGTATGAGAACTGGACGGATGTTTCCGGGTTCCTCATCGCTGATCCCCGTATTATCAATAATCCCGTAGGCATTGACACCATTACCTATCGCGAACTCCGTGAGTTGTCCTACATGGGCGCCGGCGTACTTCATGAGGATGCCATTTTCCCGGTTCGCCAGCAGGGGATTCCCATCAACATCCGCAATACGAACGCACCCGAGGACAACGGTACCTGGATCGTTGGCAGTACCTGCCAGAAATCCAAATACGTCATCACTGGCATCGCAGGAAAGAAGGGCTTCTGTGCGATCAACATTGAGAAGGACATGATGAACTCTGAGATCGGGTTTGGCAGAAAGGTGCTCCAGGCTTTTGAAGAGAACGGCATTTCCTTCGAGCACGTTCCGTCAGGTATTGATACGTTGACCGTCTTTGTTCATCAGGACGAGTTCATGCACTTAGAGCAGAAGGTGGTTGCAGGCATCAATCGTCTTGCAAAGCCTGATACCATTGACATTGAGGCAGACCTTGCGCTGATCGCCGTCGTAGGCCGCGGCATGAAGTCCACCAGAGGTACTGCAGGAAGGATCTTCTCCGCGCTGGCTCATGCCAATGTCAACGTTCGCATGATTGATCAGGGATCCTCTGAGCTGAACATCATTATCGGCGTAGCGAATGATGATTTTGAGGCAGCCATCAAGGCCATCTACGACATCTTCGTATTGACGAAGCTATAATATATAGCGAGGAAAGGGAACAAGCATTTGTGCTTGTTCCCTTTATTGTTAGCGGGGAAGGAATCAAAACCGTCTGCGAAGCAAGGAAACTAAAACCTGTCGAAAAGTGCGAATATTTGTCGAAAAATGTCAAAGAAATAGAAAATAATAAAAAATAATTAAAAATGTGTTGACAAATTGGCGCGGATGTTGTAAGATAAGATCAACAAAAGAAAAAAGAACACGAGATACCAAAGATAAGGTATTAAGAAGCAAAGGAAGTTGTAAGAAGTAGTACCAAAGGGGATTCCAGAAAACACCGATGGAAAAGAAGGAATTTTAGGTACGAAGGAACCAAAGGTACACGAGTCTAAGTGTACGTGAATGGAAAATACAAAAGAGTGTTTCGAGGGTATCGGGAAATTCCGGATGAACTACGAAGAAAGGTGGATAGGTAGAGAGTTAATTCCATCAAAGACAACTGAATATCGAAAAACTATCATTACTTAAAGGAGGAACGGTCCATTGGATAGCATAGTCTGAAAAGGCGTATCGACGAAATTGGTTGATGCGCCTTTATTATATTATGCAGCGAGGAAGGAAACCAAGCATCTACGAAATAAAAACAGAAGATTTTTTAAGATTTTTCAGTTTTCCTATGGAATCCTAAGCTATTTTCATGTATGATAGAACATGGTGGGATCAGTTATGATTTCGACAGAAAAAAGCGGAAACGCAAAGACTACGTGAGGTTATTACATGAGCGAAGAAAACAAGAATCAAGAGGAATTATTACAGAAGCGTGAGGCAAGAAGAAAACGCCGCCAGAGAAACCAGATTTTAGCATACTCGGTGGTGATCCTGTTGATTGCTTTGGTAGGCATTGGGATTTTGGCGCTAATCAAGTATATGCCAGGCAAGGAATCCAAGCATCAGGGAACGAACGTCGCAAAGCTTACGCCGACTTCTTCTGAGGAAAGCTTGGAGGAGACGGAACCTGAAGAAACGGAAAGTACGGAGGAACCTTCATCGGAACCTGAAGAGACCAGTTCGGAGCCGGAGGAGTCTCAGGAGGTTGTTGTAGAACTGACCTATGAAGAAAAGCTGGATCAGATCGTAGATGCGGCGATTGCAGTTATGCCGATCGAGGACAAGGTCGCAGGACTTTTCATGATTACGCCTGAGCTTCTTACGAAGATGTCGCCTGTGGTCAAGGCAGGTCCCAGTACGCAGGCAGCCCTGGAAAAATATGCCGTTGGCGGTCTTATGTATCGTTCTCAGAACGTTAAGGACAGGGATACCTTTAAGACCGTGCTGGAGAATACAAAGCAGTATAGCAAATACCCTATATTCCTCGCCGTAGAGGAAGAGGGAGGTAAGGCAACGCAGCTCTCCAAGGCCAACAATAATACGAAGACCTCCAGCGCAAAGGACGTCGCTGCAACCGGTGACGTGCAGAATGCTTATCAGACTGGTGTTACGATTGGAGCCTATCTGAAAGAGCTTGGAATTACGATGGATCTGGCACCCGTTGCCGACCTGGCAAACGTGGAGAAGAGTGTCATGGCAGACAGAAGCTATGGCAGCGACGCGCAGGTGGTGATTGGATACGTCAAGAACATGATGAACGGCCTTCAGGAGCAGGGCATTACCCCTTGCATCAAGCATTTCCCCGGCATGGGAAGCGTTACGACGGATACGGAGAAGGGGCGTGCCATTTCCGGACGCACGGAGGAAGAAATTTGGGCAAGTGAGATGGATTTGTTCCATAAGCTTGTTGATGACAAGATGCCCGTAGTCATGATCAGTAACATGGCAGTGCCTGCCCTGACCGGCGACAACACGCCCTGTACCCTGTCTCCAAAGGTGGTGACGGAGATTCTCCGCCAGCAGCTTGGTTATAAGGGACTTGTCATGACCGATTGTCTGAACGAGAAGGCCGTGTCAGAATATTATTCTTCTGAAGAGGCGGCGATTCTTGCATTGAAGGCGGGCTGTGACATGATTCTTTGCCCTGAGAATTTTGAACAGGCATATAATGGCGTCCTGAAGGCGGTGCAGGAGGGAACCATTTCCGAGGAGCGTGTCAATGACGCTTTGCGCCGCATTTACCGCATTAAATTTGCGGATCGCGTGGAAGAATAGCTTTACGCATGGAGTATGGAATTCCTGGCGTAGAAATAGCTTACCGCGCGGAAGATCGGAGGAAAGAAATAGGCTGGATCATTCAAGACGCCGCTGTATGGCAGGACTTGCAATATTGATCCAGCTTTCTCTATTGTGGAGAGTGGCTTTGACCATGCATATCAATGCTTTTAGGAGTTCAGACAATGAAAATCAAAACAGAAAATCGATCCTATGATGAAGTGGCTGCCCTTCCCTCGTGGGTGCATAAGAAACCGAAGAAGCCTTCCAAACTTCTCGCGAAGGTAGCCCATGCAGGCCTTAAGGGTGAGCTTAAACAGGTTCACTTTACCTGTGAGAAGGTGGACATGGAAAAGGCGGGCGACGGGCCCTGGATGATACTGATGAATCACTGTAGCTTTACGGACCTTGCCATTGCTTTTGAGGTACTAAAGGGAAAGCCGTTCAGCATTGTCTGTACCTCAGATGCACTGGTTGGCAAGGAGGGCGTCGTGAGGTCCCTTGGCTGTATTCCGACCTGTAAGTTTGTCTCTGACATGACGCTGATTTCGGACATGGATTATGCGCTGAACGTGAATCAGGCGAGCGTACTGATGTATCCTGAGGCGGGATATTCCCTGGATGGAACGGGGACAAAGATCCCCGAACGGCTGGGACTCCTCTTGAAAAAACTAAAGCACCCAGTCGTCATGATTACTTCCTACGGGGCATTTGCGCGGGATCCGCTTTACAACAACCTTCAGAAAAGAGACGTGAAGGTATCCTGCCAGATGAAGTGTCTGTTTACGCCAGAAGAGCTTGCCAATACGAAGGCGAAGCAGATCAATGAGGTATTAAATGAAGCCTTTACGTTTGATTACTTCAAGTGGCAACAGGAGAATCAGATCGAAATCAAGGAACCCTTTCGGGCGGATGGCCTGAACAGGATTCTCTATCAATGTCCGCACTGCATGGCAGAAGGTGCAACGGAGGGAAAGGGCATCCGCTTAACCTGTAAAGCGTGCGGTGCAACCTATGAGCTAGATGAGCTTGGAAGGCTCAAGGGCGTCAATGTTGAGCCGAAGTTTACCCATGTTCCTGATTGGTTTGCCTGGGAGAGAGAAGAGCTCAAAAAGGAAATCTTGAATGGTTCCTATTCGCTTGAGGTTCCCTGTGACATTGCAATTCTAAAGAACTCCAAGGCGCTTTACATGGTGGGAACGGGAACGCTTCGTCACGACGCAAAGGGATTTGTTCTGGATGGCTGCGAGGGAAAGCTTCACTATGAGCAGGCACCAAATGCATCCTACAGTGTCAATGCCGATTATTTTTGGTATGAGATCGGAGACATTGTCTCCATTGGTACCAATGAATGCTTATATTATTGCTTTCCAAAGGACTGTGATATCGTGGCAAAGACCAGAATAGCTGCGGAAGAGCTCTACAAGCTGTCAAAAAGAAAAGGATCCGCTTTGAACGAGAGTTGTTAGGGGAGATGAGTCTGATGAAAAAATGGAGTACCTGGAAAATCATTTTATTCATTATGCTGTGCATCTGTCTGAACGTGGGAGGAAAGCTTCTGACGGTATGGCTGCAGCTGCCGCTTTGGGGAGATTCCTTCGGAACGGTGCTGTGTGCCAGCGTCGGCGGACCGATCTGCGGAGCGATCGTGGGCTTCACGAGCAATATTTCCTACTGCGTCGTCAACCGTCTTTCGGCGGCGTATTCCCTCACCAGCATTGCCCTTGGCCTGATCATAGGCAGGGCCGTCCGCAAGAAGTGGTTCGATCACTTCTACGGTTTTATGAAGGCTGCTTCCCTGGCAATGTTCACGGCCCTTGTGGTATCCGTGCCGCTCAATCTGATTTTCAATGGCGGTTATACGTCCAATAAGTGGGGAGACGGAATCATTGATTATTTTCTGAATAAGGATTGGCCGATTCTGCTTTGCGGCATTCTTGGACAGCTGGCACTTGAATTTGTCGATAAGGTCTTAACCGTCACGGCCGTATATGTCGTGATTCTGCTGCGGCGCATGAGGAAAAACCAAAAGGAGGCGCAGCCCGCAGGGCAGGAGGGCGCGGCGGGAATCGCTTCGATGCTTGCCTTGTCCCTTGGACTTTCCCTGCTTGCACCCGTTTCTTCAGAGGCTGCCGCGTCGACGGAGGTCATTGATTACAATGATTACGTCCAGAGCGTTTATAGCAATAGCAACGGCCTTCCCTGCGGCGAGGCCAACGACATTGCGCAGACCAACGACGGCGTTCTCTGGATCGGTACCTATGCGGGCTTATACCGCTATAACGGGCGCGAGTTCCGATGGGTGGATGATTATGAATCCGTGAAGAACGTGAACTGTCTTTACGTGGACGAGGAGGGCCGCCTTTGGATCGGCACGAACGACAATGGTCTGTCCATCGTCATTCGCGAAAAGATTGTCAACGTGCTGGATCAGGCAAGCGGTCTTCCGTCCAACTCCGTTCGTCACGTCATTCGTGCAACGGACGGATATTATTATGTCGGCACGACCTCCAGCATGCAAATCCTCGTGATGAACAATGGCCTTAAGGCGACGAACACCCTGCAGGAGATCAACTATACGGACAGCATCAGCGCTGATGAGGATGGACGTGTCGCAGTCATTGCCTCCGAGGGCGAGCTATTCCTGATGAGGAAAGGAAGTATTTTGAAGTCCCTTCGCCTTCCGGACGAGCAGGAAATCTTTAACTGCTGCGCCTTTTCGCCGGATGGAACGCTGATGGTGGGCACCTCTGCCAACCATATCTATTACTATGACATTTCCAAGGATGATTTTCGCCAGAAAAAGGTCATGACCTGTGAGGACGTAAACAGCATCAACAACCTGAATTACATCAGCGACGGAACACTGTTTATCTCGACTGACAGCGGGATCTCCTACATTGACGCAAGCGGTTATCATAAGCTGAACACCAACGACTTTAATAACTCCATCGACAACATGCTGTATGACTATCAGGGGAATCTTTGGTTTACCTCCTCGAGACTTGGCCTTCTGCGCCTTGCAAAGTCGCCCTTTAAGGATGTTTATGGTTCCGTTGGCATGGATCGCCGCGTGGTCAATACCATTGTCTTTTGGCAGAACTCTTATTACGTCGGCACTGATAAGGGCCTTGACGTGGTCGATAAGAACTGCAGACGCCAGATTCAGAATGACCTGACCGAAGCTTTGGCGGGCAAGCGAATTCGCTGCATGTACGTTGATCAGGAGGATCACCTCTGGGTTTGTACCTATGGAAGCGGTTTGATGGAATATGCGCCAAATGGTGCATCCTGGACGTATAACAGCAATAACGGGAGCTTTGGCAACCGAGCGCGTATTGTTACGGGGCTTTCGGACGGAACCATTCTGGCAGCAGGCGATACGGGAATCAGCTACATCAAAAATCATAAGATTCAGCAGACCATCCAGAATCAGGAGGGCTGGATCAATTCCATGATCTTGACCGTGACCGAGCGAAATGACGGTACAATCCTTGCCGGCACGGACGGAGACGGCATTGCCGTACTTCAAAACGGTAAGGTTACGAAAATGCTTACCCGAGAGGACGGACTGAGCAGTAACGTCATTTTGCGCACGATAAAGGATCCGAAATCAGAGGGCGTGTTTGTCGTTACCAGCAATAGCCTTTGCTATCTGGAGCCTGACGGCGGCATTCACGTTTTGGATAAATTCCCTTATTTTAACAACTATGACATCTTTGTGAAGGATGAGGATACATTGTTTGTCATGTCCAGCGCAGGCATTTACGTCGTGGAACGTGACGAGCTGGTTACGGGCGGCGAGATCGCCTGGGAGCTTTTGGACGCGAGAAGGGGCCTTGGAACGTCCCTGACCGCGAACTCCTGGAACTACTATAACGGGAACGGCGAACTATTCCTTCCTTGCGATACGGGCGTCTATATCATTGACGTTGATAAGTATAACAGCGACATCCGTTCCTACAGGATGCAGCTGGCCTCCGTTCATCTGGACGGCGTGCTGCAGCCGCTTGCCCGCATGGGTGCCATTACGGTGGGACGGGGCGTGACCCGCGTGGAGCTCAGTCCCGAGATCTTGAATTATACCATTCAGGAGCCCAATGCAGGGTATTTTCTGGAGGGCTATGATTCCCAGTGGACGATTCTTCCGCAGGGAAGCCTGGGAAACATTTTCTATGTCAACCTTCCCGCGGGGAAGTATGTTTTCCATCTGGCCATCTTTGACAGCGCCGGGGACCGCCTGCTTGAGGAGCGTACCTTTGACCTTGTGAAGGAGGGTGAGCTGTATGAGCAACCGGGCTTTGCCGTGTATATGCTGACCGTTCTTTCCCTGTTCATCATCTGGTTTACTTGTCTGGCGGTGCAAAGGCAGCTGTACCAGCAGCAGATCAAGCTGAACATGGCAAACGAGACCGTTATGGCAATTGCAAACGCAGTCGATGCCAAGGACGTGCGTACCCATCAGCATTCCATGCGCGTGGCGGAGTATTCGGAGATGATCGCGCGCGAAATGAATTGCTTTCCGTGGTGGCAGAGGGGCAGGATGCTTTCAAACCTGCGAAAGGCTGCACAGCTCCATGACATCGGCAAGATTGGCATTCCTGACAGCGTCTTAAACAAGGTTGGACGACTGACGGATGATGAATACGCGAAAATGAAATCACATGTCATCCGCGGCGCGGAGATTTTGAAGGACTTTACCTTGGTGGAGAACGTTGAGGATGGAACGAGATATCATCATGAGCGCTATGATGGCAAGGGATATCCGGAGGGACTGAAGGGGAAGGAGATCCCCCTGTTCGCAAGAATTATTGGCGTTGCCGATACCTTTGATGCAATGACCTCGAACCGTGTTTACCGAAGCTCGATGGACACCGATTACGTCATGAACGAAATGAAGCGCGGGCGCGGAACGCAGTTTGATCCCGATGCGCTCGATGCCTTCCTGAGGCTCGTGGAAAAGGGCGTGATCAATCCTGACAAGCTCTATGCCCAAAGATGCGCCGAGATCCAGCATGCGGATGAAGAGGCGCAGGCAGAGCTTAAGCGCCGCGTCGAGGAGGATAAAAAGATCCAGGCCGGCGAGATGGGAAAAAAGGATGAAGGCGAGAAAGGAGATAAGTCATGAAGCGGGTATACATAACGACGGTTTTGACCTGTTTTGTAATCTTAGCTGCATTCATTGCCTGCTTCCGCATTTTGAATCATTCCGGCGGAAGGGATACCCTGAAGGTCGGATTTATCTATGATAATGACGAGAGTACGGCCTACACCTATAACTTTTCCCTTGCGAAGGATGAACTGGAAAAGAAATATGGCGAGCGCGTGGAAATCGTGACCTGCAGCAACGTGCTGGATGATGAGATGGAGGAGCCTTTACGGGAGCTGGCGGAAGAAGGCTGTGACATTATATTTTTTAATGGCTACAGCGAATTGGTGAGGCAGCTTGCTCCAGAGTATCCTGATACGCAGTTTTGCCAAACCTCTTACATGGACATGAGTGGTGAGACGGTTCCTGTCAATTACCATACCTTTAAGGGAGAGGCCTATCAGGGACGCTATGTGAGCGGAATCGCGGCGGGCATGAAGATTCAGCAGATGATTCAAGAGGGGACGATTACGGAAGACGAAGCCCAAGTGGGTTTTGTGGCAGCGTTCCCCACGCCTGAGGTGATTTCTGGGTATACTGCCTTTCTGATGGGTGCCCGCAGCGTGGTTCCTACGACCGTGATGCGTGTTTTCTATACGCATAACTGGAGTAGCTATGCGCAGGAGAAAAGCGCGGTAACAAGGCTGATTGATGACGGGTGTGTGGTGATTTCCCAATATACCGATACCATTGGTCCTGCCATCGCCTGTGAGGAAGCTTCGCAGGAACGCGAAATTTATTTTGTCGGGTTTAATCAGAGCATGTCGGAGGTCGCTCCTAGTTCATCCCTGGTCACGGCAAGAATCTGTTGGGAGCAGTATATTCTCTCTGCCGTGAAGGCCGTGATGGCGAATAAGAAAATCGAATCCGTCGTTTCGGGACACATTCGCGGAACGGATGCCTTTGCGGGCTTTGAGGAAGGCTGGATTGAGATGGTCGACTTGAATCTCCAGGTCGCAGCGCCTGGGACGCAGGAGGCCATGAATCGTGCGATTGAACAGTTTAAGCGTGGTAACGGTGACTTTGTATTTAAGGGGAATTACATCGGCGTGAATCCTGAGCACCCTTCGGATACCTGCGATTTACGAAATGGATATATCGAGAACGAGAAAACCTCCTATCCGACATTCCATTATATCCTTACGGGTGTGATCAAATTTGTTTCAGAGGAGAAGTAGTCCGCGAGTTTTACGCGCAAATTGATCAAGAAGAAAACACGAAATGATCCTATGACACGGCAACCTTTTTGTTCGGTATCTGATTGATTATGAGAAAGACATACATTTGATGATGATTGACATGCATTACATTCCCGCGCAGTCTTACGGAAAGTATCCTGAGGAGTTCGAAGAGACTTTCCTGTGGTGTAAATGTTACTATAATCCCGTGAATGATCTTTTGGCGGTGGATGGGTGTTATTGGGCATGCCCATATAGCTTGATCGTATTGGATTTTAGCCATCCCATGACAGCCGTGGAAGCAGAGGATTGGGCGGATGTTTTCCAGTACTGCGGGAACCATCCTGATTTGGATGACATTGATTTTGTGGGTTGGGAAGGCAACGATCTTGTGTGTAAGGCAACCGGAGAAACACCGGAAGATTTTAACCTAAAGGGCATGTGCAACGTGAGGTTTTCTGATCACCAATGATTTTGGAACCTTGTAATTTGATGCTTAATGGCTGGGGAGGCTAGATGGAAAATCAACAACTGTCTGAACAATTTGAGTTTCGAACCATAAAGCAAGCGGAAGCGGATGAGGCTGCAGTAATAGAACGAATCTGCTTTCCTCCGCAGGAAGCATGCACTCCGCAACGCATGAAGGCGCGCATTGCCGTGGCAGCGGATCTGTTCTTCGTGGCAATCGACAAGGAAAACAGAAAGATGGCCGGGTTTGTCAATGGAATCGCCACGGATGAGTCGAAGCTGCGGGATGAATTCTATGTGGATGCCAGCCTGCATGTTCCCAAGGGAAAGAACGTCATGATACTGGGAGTTGACGTGTTGCCCCAATACAGAGGACTGGGACTGGCGAGGGAACTGGTAGCCCAATATTGTGCAAGGGAATGGGCGCGGAACAGGGAAAAACTGGTTCTGACATGCCTTTCTGATAAAGTGGCGATGTACAAGAAATTTGGATTCCAGGATCTTGGGGAATCCATGTCACAATGGGGCGGAGAACAGTGGCATGAGATGGTGATAACGAAATAAATTTGTATAAATTGAAGGATGAATTAGGTTATCTGGACAATCCTGGTTCGGAAAAAGTTTTTGATGATTGAAATTTTTTTAGCCTTTTTCCGTCTATATAGATAGATCACCGAAATGAGAGGTATGTATTTATGGAAAAGGCTATCGTAATTCTGTTGAGTTGGATGCTGTTGATGTCTGTGTGTGGCAGATGAGACTAGAACAGGTACATGAGCAATTTGATGCTGCAAATGTTCAAATGAATCAGTCAGAGGAGGTAAATGCTGAAACTGCATCAACAGAAGAAGCTATCGATATTGCATGGTGTCGCACTTATTATTGGGCTATGGGTAGTGACTACATTTACATAGGTTCAGACGGAAAAATCTATGCAGAGGGCGAGATGGAGGAGCCCTTGTGGTGGCCCTCAGGTGCATGTAAAGAGAATTATTCAGGTGAGCAGTTTACGGAAGAAGAACTTAATGAGTTTCTCAGTTTAAACGAAGATGATGAGGACGGGCAGAAAGAGATGCTCAGAAGAAAGGGTATTAGATTGGGAAAATAACAATCAAACTTAAACCCCATGGTTGCCGAAGGGCATCCATGGGGGTTAAAATTGTAAAAGCGCGAGACGGCGCACGACGTCCGGGGGATGTCGGCCTGCGCGGACCGGAGCGAAGCGGTAATCATATAAATACCGCAGGGTTCAGAGCCCTGCGGTATTTTTGTTTTGCAAGTAAACAATCCCTCATTTAGTATGAATCAGTATGCTCAATCTCTATTGGCTCAGAACCATTTGTGGCATAAACAGTTCCGGAAAATTTTACATTGTATGTACCTGAACCCTGAGTTGGAATGGTATCTGATACAATTAACCTGCGATTCAAAGAAGAAACGGGAGTTGAGTAAATTTCAGTTGTACCCTTATAGATTTTTATGGTACCAGAAATGGAGGTAACTTGACTGTTTCCGAAAATCGCAACGGAATAGTAAACGCCGCTTGAACTGGGATCTACGGATATTACAGTGCTTTGCACGTATGTATACCTTGTCTGATCGGTAGAGGCTACATTGGCAATCTCATTTTGTGTTGGGAAGGAGGCATATGCCGTGCAAGGAGTAAATGCTAACAATACAGCTGATAATCCAAGTGCTAATAATCTTTTTTTCATAAAGGGACTCCTTTCTTATTTGTATTATATATATTATTAACACTGGGATTAAAAAAAACACTACAAATTTTTCATTTTTTCGACAAATTTTATTATATTATTTTTGTCAAGACTGGAATGTAGTTCGTAATACCAATCATTAGAATGCCAATATAAGATATTGCTAAAATTATTATCAATCGATTCACAGTATAAATACTCAGTATCCTCAATCACAAAGGAATAGATATTGTAATGTTCATTATCGAAAGTTATAGAATTTTTTATGTTAAAACGGTAGATTTCAATTGAATCCGTACCATTTTCATAACAATAATATTCAGTCTTCTCTGTAATCAACGAATCTGTTAACATATACCCTTCGGATAGAAAAAGAGTATCTGGTTGCGATGGTTTATCGGCTGAGAGGTCTTTATTATTATTGATAATAATATATTTTTGGTATATCTCAATAATAAAATCCTGACATGATGCCCTAACATTTTCGTTAAATAATAATATTGTGAAACATAAACCAATAATGGCAAGAAAGATTAAGGCGGTTTTGTAAAGAAAAGTATATGTAATTAAGGCGGTTCTTTTTATTTGTATTGTTTTAATATATCGGTTCATTTTTTTTGAATACTTTTCGGGTAACGTCACTTTGTGTGATTCAAAATCTTTAATTAATTCGTTGTTTTCTTCGTTTGCTATTTCTACTAAGGCCAATTGAAGAAAGGCCTCAAATGCATCATCACTTGATATATTATTTTTGACCATGTGCTATCCTTTCATATAAAAGTTGTTTTGCACGATATAACTGCATTTCAACAGTTTTTTTCTTTATTTTAAGTATGGAAGCTATTTCAGAATTTGATAAATGACCAAGATATTTTAACTCCAAAACTATTTTGTATTTTTGATCCAATTTATTGATTTCTTCTTTGATTAGTCTTATCTGTTCATCTAATATAAGACTATCTAAAACATGGTCTGTATAACTAAGTTTATTTTGTAATAAATCACTGGAGACATCGCAAACGGTATAAGGTTGCCTTTTTAGGGCTTCAATATGATTTTTGCTGATATTGCGTGTGATGGTTATAATGTAATTTTGTGCTCGCTTGGGATCTGTAAGGTCTATATCATTTAAATGAGTTGAGAGGACAAGATAGACATCTTGAGAAAGATCCTCAATGATATGGGGATCGAAATTAAATCGTTTTAGAGTGTAATAAACTGTTTTTGAGAATTTTTCATAAATGGTTAGAAATTTATTTTCATCTTCTGGACTTTCAAATGTCAATACAAACATGGTTAAATCCTTAAATTATTCTTTGTATTCTTTATCTATCAAAAATTCAAAAATATCCAATAATTTTGTTTGGACTTTTTCAGGTAATTTACTAAGCCTTTGGCCAAGTAGCTGTATGCGGACGTCACTATATTCGAAATGATTTTTGCTTATTAATGCATCAGTTGGTATGTTTAGGCATTTGGAAAGTTTTTTCAGCGTATTGTAGCTAGGTGATTTATAGCCACATTCCAGACTTGATATAAATGCCGTACTTCTGTCGATGCATTCGGCAAGCTTTTCTTGAGTTAATCCTGCCAACTCGCGATAATGTTTAAGATTCATTCCAAACTCATTACCATCATTTTCTGATATTTTCGTCATTTTATTTCCTCGCCGTTAAATACTTATGACTATCGGTAATAGTATATTTATTTTGGAAATACATTTGAAATATCTGTGAGCATATAATATACTACTAAAAGTATAAGTTTTAATAAAAAACTCAAAATTCAACCTAATATAATTCTGTAATGTAGTATGTGCATAAATATATTTGTTTATTGTTTAAATATGAATAAGATGGATTATGCTGAAAAATATACTTAAGAGATGAACGAAATGTTGTTTAGTGCGATTGATTTCAATGATGAAGATACGCGTGAAATGTTTCATCAAATATACATGGAAAATTCTAAGATAATGTATTGCGTTGCCTATGGCATATTGAAAAATAAGGCAGATGCGGAAGATGCTGTCCATGCTGCATTTGTGAGCATGGCGGAAAACTTTTATGAAATTAAGGATATAGAGTGTAGTAAAATTAAAGGGTTGTGCGTATTACTATCAAAGCATAAAGCGATAGATTTGATAAGAAAACGAAAACATTTTAGCAACAAAGGTATCGAAGATGATGAATTAGTGGATGAGCAACTGGATGGATCTCCCGAAAAACATTATTTGTACAAAGAACAAATCAAATATGCTAATCAAATACTTGATCAATTACCATATGTTTCTAAAGAGATATTGATACTGAAGTATTATTACGGATTGGAAAATTCTGAGATTGCCAACATGGTTGGAATTAGCAAAAAAAATGTTGAGATGAAAATTTATCGTGCGAAAAACAAGATTAGGGAGATTTTGAAAAATGAACAGAAAAAGTAAAAATTCTAAGGAAGAAATCATAATTAGTGATTTGATTTCAGATTTACATGAGAAGGAACTAGAAGAAATATACAGTAAAATCGTTGTTGATGAGATAGAATTTTCTGAACAGTTTCATGAAAAAATGCGATTTCTTGAAAGCAAATTACATAGGAGAAATTATCGAAAAACAGTTTTACGGGTAGCTATAGGCGCAATGGCATGCATGGCAATTGTTATTCTGTTGGCATTTCCAGGTTATGTAGTTAATGCGAGCAGATACGCAATAGAGTGGTTTCAAGGTCATGTAGGAATGCAATTCATAGCTAATCCCAAAGAAATGGAAGCGGTTGGATATCATCTCTCATATGTTCCGGATGGATATGCCTTAAGAGAATCTGGCTTTGGGGAAAAGAATGGATATTATATATTCTTGAATGATGGTAATGAAGAAATTTGTTTTTATTATGTCAATAATAATGCAGCATTAACAATGGATTATGATGATTCTTTATTTAATGTCGCAACGATGGAAGATGGGAGAATGCTTTATATTAGTAAGTCAGAGAATGATATTGATGGAGCAAGCATGGTATGGCAGTCCCAAGATGGGAGTACTGAATTCAGCGTGAATTGTGATGTTGCATTTTCGGATGAAGAATTATTAAAGATTGCGAGCAGCGTGGAATTTGTGGGAAAGGAATAATAAAACCGGGATGCGAAAGAAGCCGCTCATATTGCATTTTTGAGTTTGGCAAAAAATTAATTAATTTAAAGATATGGATTGTAGTAAAATTATAAATTCATGCGTATTACTATCAGAGCATAAAGCAATAGTTATGATAAGAAAATGAAAGTATTTAGCATCCAAGGTCCCGATGATGACATAGTAGATGCGCAACTTATATGATCTGTTGAAAAACATTTTCTATACAAAGGACAGATCAAATATGTAAGGCAAATGCTAATCACGATGGATTGAATTATCTACTGTTAAAAACCATCAGAGTATTTGAGAATGTTAAGCCTATAAAAAACATAATTAGTGATTGAATGAGATAAAATATTTTGACAGGAGGTGTGTCCAATGTTTTAGGATGATGTGGTGATTTTAAAGTGCTGTTCTAAATGGAAATTTGAAGAAAGCGTAAAAGGAGGCAGAAGTAATAACGGAACTCTGCGCATTTGGAAAGGAGCGCGTGGATCTAATTGAGACCGATTTTGAAATAAACAGGCAAAGAATTAGTGAAGCCAACCTGGCAACGGGAGAACTTGTGGAACTGGCACCTTCCAAGGACGAAGCCTATAAGGAGAAGATAAGGGGTTATCGCAACATGTTAAAGACAGTGCTGCTTGATGAACGACAAATGATCATTTGTACAAGTGACGGCATATGTCCTTATGACCTGCGGAGCAGGGAGACAAGTGACGTATATGGGTGGTCAAATCATGGAATCATTCCCCAAAGCATTGATCAGATCGTTATGACTAATGAGGGCAACCTGGCAATTCTGTATAAGGAAGTAAATTCGGATGGACCCCTCTTCCTTTTGCTTAAGCCTACGGATAAGAAAGAGGAGTTAAAGTCCATAACGCTTGCGGTAGCCTCATATAACAAAGAAAAATATAAAAAGGTGGTAGCACTTTTTCAAAAAGAATATCCGTCCTATGTCATTAACGTCAGGGATGATTATGAGGAAGCGAATCTTTTGACCCAGCTTGGGGCAGGGGACGGCCCGGTTCTCATTGACACGGCAATCACGGGATTTGAGGATCTGGAGAAGCTGTGGCAGCCTCTTGATGAATTCTTCGCGCAGACGCATTTGGCGGATGAAATGGTACCGAATGTCTTGGAGTTTGGAAAATTGGGGACTTGACCTATTTATTATTTCATATTAGATGACAGGGGGTCACACATATGGTAAGAAAAATCATCTTTTATATGGTTTTAATGACTGGATGTATTTCGATTGGTGCTTGTGACGGAAAAAACGCAGATATGGAGGGGGATCTACAAACAGCGGAGCATACTGTTATCCCTGTATCAGATGAAGCTTTATGTGGACACTATATATGCGAAGAGCCTGGCTTTGGGGGAATGTTTGAGCTGGACCTATATGAAGATGGGAGCGCTGGTTATATGGAGGGCGCTTCAAGCAGTTATTTCGGGGACGGCTTTTGGACGCTGTCTGAAAACAGATTGATGATAAAGGATGTCGGATATGGAGAGGAATGGGATATCTTCTTTGACGTTGAGGATGATTGCCTAATATATGATCTGGAAGCGTCGCATCCTTTTCTTTATGTAGATATTCCTGACTGTACGAAGTTTCTCAAAAGGGAAAATATAGATGAAGCATGGCTGGCAGATCTGAACGAACGGATTCAGGAACGAGGGCGAGAGGTGTTTGCTTCCATTCCAAAAGCAGTTGAAGACATGAAGAAGAGGCGTGAGGAGATTTTAAGCCGTGTCAATAAACAACCCTTTCAGGGATTAGATTTTCAAGGATTTGTATGCTTCGACGCTTCCATGAACCATGCAGATCCCTCTGCCCCTATTCTGATATGGGTTGAGAATGCTGATGGTGAGAAGCTTTGGGAGTCCTCTTTGGAGCTTTCCGGTGAAGAGGATAAAGCATATCATTTCTACGAAAAAGAAGGAAACATCAACTACATTATCGAATATAGCGCATATACAAAAATGCACTTTTACATGTTTAGTCTGGATGCAACAGGTGCAAAGATAGACGAACTGACATATGATGTTCCTGAAAACATCGACAAAGCAGGCTTTAATATGGTAGTCAAGCCATACTTCATTAGCTCCAGATTGATCGTTGGAGTAGGAGGGAATGGAGTGGCAGTATGGCAATAAAAAACTGATTCATGATGGCGACGCAAATGGCATAAAGCTTGCAAAAGTATGCTAACAGTCATGATATAAATAATTATATCGAAGCATTTAAATAAAAATTTGAGGGGCATAGAATGCTTCTAAAATTGGTGGCAATAGAGGGCCCAGAGATTCGGTTTATAAGAGCGGTTCGAGCAGGACACACAGAGAAGCGTTTTACATATTGTATGACAATTACGATGTGGAAGATGATGTACAAAATACTTTTTCCGAATCGGGGAAAGGCTAGATGTACTACAGAATTTAAGTGAGAAAGAAACAAAACAGTATGTGCTTTGCACAACTCGAAATGCTGCAATTGATATTTATTATAAAAAAAGATGACAAAAAGAAGGATAATATATTAAAGAAGGGAGGGAAATGTGACATCATATGGTTATCCTTCATGGAGGAGTTTGAGATAGTCGAAGAAAGGAGAATTGGCGTATGAAAACAAAATGCATTAATTATATCAGGATTGGCATGCTCTCTCTTTTAACTTTTGTGCTGTTTATAAGTTTTGGAACCACAGCGCAGGCGTGCAATAAAGTTGAGTTGAAACAGCTGTGGTATGAGACTAATGATTATCCGATCACAGTAGAGGACGAAGAATGGTATGATTACGGGATGCTAGATATGTTTGACATTTTGAATCCTCCACAGGAGCTTTTGGAAACATATTCAGCACAGAAGTTAGCAGGTTTGATGATGACACATCCATATTTATGGGTATTACCATCATACGAATTTGAAGATAAGGACTACTTTTTTGGGTATATTCAAAACTCAAATATTTACACTGAGCTTTTTAACCGAAGCGATGGAGTAAAAAATTTGCTTACAGTTTACAGAAATTCTGCTATTGACCTGGAGCTCTTAAATAGCGATCCATACATCGTATGGAATCTTGATACAAAGGTCAATGCAGAGATATTTGGTTGTCAGTTTATTCGTTTTTATGCTGAACAATTCGATGAAGAAGAGCGAATGCTGGCAGACAGTATTATTGCTGAGAAGGAACAATTATACCGCGGCTTGGAATATGAGGATACGAAACGTTATCTGTCCTTTAGTGAGGAACCGATTAAGAACACATCCAGGCTTGCAGAACTTATTTATAAACTGGAAAATCGAAATGGATTTACTGCTACAGGGTCGGCAGTTCCAAAAACAATTGAAGGTGTAAACATTCAATTTACGCCTGGAATATACAATAAATATGGTGTTAATTCTAGTTGTTTGCAGTGGTTGAGCGGTGATTATAGCGATGAAAAGCGTGCGCATTTGGATGCAAGCATTGCATATCCGTGGATTATGATAGATCATTCGTCGCCCAAATATAATTGTCATTCATATGCTTGGATTATAAGTAGTGCAGCTAATACATATTGGCTTGATTCTCCAGTAACATTTATGGGGAGCAGCCAAATAACGAGTTATAATTCCAATGTAACATTACAATTAGGAGACAAAATCGTATATTTTAATTCTTCAAATTCAATTACTCACTCAGCAATTGTTGTAAGCACACCTCCAGGGAAAACGGGTATCTATGTGCGTTCTAAGATTGGCGGGAAAGGATTGTATGATTCTCCTCTGGATGAGGTTGGAATTTATCATGATAATTCTCAAACATATATGGTATATAGGTGGTAATAGAGCTAGAAAACATTTAAATATGTGGTGAGCAAAGATTTCCTTTTTGTATCTATTTAACATCAGTTTTGTGTATATAAAAAGAAGACAAATACATAAAATAATATTTTATTGGAGGTGAGTCCCGTGTTTTAAATGTGATATCTACGAGGAATTAGTTGCTAATAGTATTAATGAACAGGAGGAATTTGTATGAAGAAAAGAGTTATTTCAATTTTAACAGTTTTGACATTAGTGATTGTAGTATGCCTTAGTTCGAGTACAACATTGGCAGCCAACAGGCATACGCATGCCTACTCAGATGTAGGAATTATTCATCTAAGTACGCAGCAAATTGGATCGCATGTAGTACAGATGCATGATCCATCTACAGGCACTTATGAGACGGTGATTTGTTATATATATGTTGAAACATGGGCGCATGTTATGAAATGTGGATGTGGCAGCACTTATTATGCAAATCAGTGGACAAGAATAGTTCATTCTGCATGCGGTTTGTAATAAAATAATCCCTGCGTTGATTAACGCAGGGATCTTTAAAATTGAGGAAATTACGATGTTTAGAAATCTGGTTGGCATGGTAATTCTTGCTATGCTCATACTCCTAAATGGATGTGGCAGTCCTAAATCCGATGAGCATGTAGGGAATATTGATAAAGGGGAATATTACTGGAGCGAAGGTCCAGTGAAGGTAATCAATTTGGCATCGGAAAAGGAATATCTTGAAGAAAGCAAACTTGCCGTGCATTGGGAATCAGGACTTATTCTTTCCAAGGATGCCGTATGGAAATATATTGCCGCAACAAATGAAGCAAACGAGAGGAAGCAATACTATCTGTATTATTCCATCACGGAGGGAAAATGGAACCTGTTGGACGCAGGGGCGGGTACGACAAAAGATGGACGAAGCTATGAATTTTTAAGCATGCCATGTGTATCCGTCACGGGCGAAGCATACGCAATTATCAATCAAGAAGATGGCAAAGGCGTTGCGAGTGTTTCTGCTGAGGGGATCGGAGAATATGTGGGTTCCATTATGACAGGCTATACTAGTGGCAACGTAACCATGATTTTGGGAAGGGATGGAAAGGCCTACGAATGGATCAATACAGGTGACAATGTTTACGTATGCGACGCAAAAACCAATGCTGCTAAACTGCATTGCCTTGATGATGAAAATGAGGTTACTGTAGACGGATGGATCCTTGGGGCGGCTCAAAAGGATGCTGCGGAGGGGATTTGCTTTTTCGGGATGGACAGGGAACGGAAACCTGCAATGTGGGACAAGGGCGGGAATAAGCTCCAGGTTGCTTTTCCAAACGATTTGTCCGCACCCGAATATTATGTCGTTTATGAAAAAAACGGAAGCATGCTGGTTTGTGACAAGTATGCTCTTTGGGAATCCGAGGGAGAAGGATACAAATGCCTGTTTTCTTTTATGGAAAACGGTTATCAGTTCGATTCCGTGCTGGGAATGTCGCTTGACGGTGAAAATGACCTTCGGATCCTCCTAAGCATGGATGGCGCGCCGACGGTGCTTTTGTATGATCTTTCAAAGAAGAACCAAAAGCAGGAGAAAAAAGAGCTGGTGCTTGCCGCCTACATGCCAAGCGTTGCCTTCAACTGCATGGTGGCGGACTTTAACAGAAGGGATCATGAGTATTACGTTACCGTAAGACTCCCTGAGAAGGGAGAAGACCAGGAGAGCTTTCGGCGTAGAATTCAGCTGGAGCTTACGGCCGGTAAGGGACCTGACCTGCTGGAAGAAAGCGCCCTTTATGATGCAAATTCCTTGATAAGTAAAGGACTCATAAAATGCCTGGATGAGTCGGATTTCAATAATCTGGGGTGTCTGCCGTCCTGTTTGGAGACGGGAAAGAGGGGTGACGGATTATACGGCATTCCGTATGAATTTAGTCTTGATTTTGCCGCATGGCGCAAAGAAGAGATTGGCGTGGGAGAAACACTTACGGTAGACAAAATGATAAGGCAAATGCGGGCTTCCCAAAGGGAAGTATTGGACGCATCCTGCTCAGCAGCGGACATTGTAATGCGGTATGCCCTGCGAGACGATTCCAACACGGATTACATTGATTGGCAACAGGGAAAGAGCAAGCTTTCGGGGAAGGCTTTTCTGGATCTTCTGGAGTTTGCGAAGGAGTATGCGACTGACGGCCTGGACTACGAGGAAGCAAGTAAAAACGCGTTCGCAATGAGTCCGCGAAGCGGCATTTTTTCCTTTTCAGATTTTGGCATGCTGACGGAATGCTTAGGCGATTATGTAATTTTGGGGTATCCAAGAAATGAAGGGAAGGGGATCTATGTTTGGACAAACAAGATCTATGTAAATGACCGAGGCGAATTGGGGGAGGGGGCAGTCCGATTCCTGCAGTATTTAGTCAGTGAAAGGGCACAGGCCTTGTATGTTTCCTATGACGTGACTGGGGATGCACGGAGGAAGATGGATGAAAACGGGTTGTTTGTCGATAAGATGGCCCTGTTTCCCGTGAACCGCTCGGCGTTGGAAAAAATGGTATGCGAAGAAGACGGCAATCAGCCAGAGAATCAGTTCGTTCTGGATTCTGGCAAGGTGATTTACTTAAAACAGCCACTTTCCTCAAAACAGGTCAGTGAATTTTGGAATATGGCGGATCAGGCGCTGCCTGCAAATTACAAGATATCACAGGTGGAGGGCATGATTTATGAGGAATTGGAGGCGTATTTTGAGGGACAGATTACCGCGCAGGAAGCAGCGGAGAAGCTAGATAAGCGCATGCAGTTGTATTTGGATGAGAATCGGTAAGACCAAAAAGAAAATCAAACTGAGAAATATTATATGCGTTCAGAGGTGCTGAGAATTGGTGGGTGTTTTGGTTGTATTGTATTGCACGAATCAAAACGTGGACAATTCTTTGTATATGATAGGACAATTTGACATGAATAAATGAAGATAAAAAACATGTTACGGTTTCGTTATTGACGGAGGAAAAATTCTTTTCATATTGTTTATTTGACATAATATGAAAAAAGGTACATAATATTATTAACCACATAATACTAAAAAGGATTGAAGAGAAGATATAGCAATGGGACGTAAAAGTAATAAAAGAAAAAACAATGGTAAAAAAAATAAAAATACTGCAGATATTAATGTAAAAGTTGATGCCGAATCTAATATGTTAATAAGCGAAGAGTTTATAGTGGCACAAGCTGAGGCATTTTATCTTGCGTTAAAAAGAATAGAGGAAGGAAAAAATAAAGATCAAGTTCCCAATTCTAAAGCCAAATGGTGGGAAAGCATTTTGATGTTTATAAATATAGTTTTTTTCCCGTGGGTAATCTTGGGAAAGAAAAAAATGAATAAACAAATTTATGATGAATTGCTTGTGATTCCAATTTCGTCGTTGCTACAAGTGGGTGGAACAATCACATGGATTACAGGTGCGGTGGGTATTTTCCTTATGATTGCGCAGAAAATTCCATTCACGATTAATTTATGCTTGATTTTTATGTTTATTATGTTGATAAGCAGTATGATGATTGTTTCTGGTAAGGCATTCGGGGAAGAAAATGACAGTACAAAAATATATGCTTATTCGGCTAGCCTTATAGCTTTGATTAGTTGCGTTGTAAGTATTGTATCTTTGTTCTTGAGATAAATTTATGCATTTTTATGGTTGGTTTGATTGCAATAATTCACAAAAGAGGAGTAAGTGACATGGGGAAGAAAGAAAACAAATATAGTCAATTGTTGTGTGTCGATAGGCTAAGAACTTCATCAATTAAAAGAGGCTCAAAGATTGATGAGTTTTATAGTGACAGATCAAGAATTATATATTCTTCCTCATTTCGCAGATTGCTTCAAAAAGCACAGGTCTTTTCGTTGGAACCAAATGCAAGCGTAAGGACTCGATTAACGCATTCACTGGAAGTGTCTGATATAGGGCGCACGCTTTCTAATCAAATAGCATCTAGGCTGTATGCTGAGCGTAAACTTGACGCGGATCAAATGCAAGAAATAGTTGCCGTCGTTGAAAATGCATGTCTGTTGCATGATATTGGTAACCCTCCTTTTGGACATTTCGGTGAAATTGCTATTCGAGACTGGGCGAAAAATAAGGCCATAGAAGCGATCCCGGAAGGAATTAGCAAAAAAGATAAATTATTAAATAAATTAATGGAAGACTTTTACGAGTTTGATGGAAATCCACAAGGTTTTAGGACAATTACAAAATTACATACGGATTATGATCAATATAGCCTAAACTTGACATATGCCACATTATTGTGTGCTCTTAAGTATTCGCGAGTAGCAGGTGAACCTCCAAAATCCGAAATCACGAAAAAAGCAGGATGTTTTTTGAGCGAAAAGGACATTTTTGAAGATATTTGCAACACTGTTGGAATAGAATTACATCATCGATATCCATTAACATATATAATGGAAGCTGCTGATGATATTGCATATTGCATGAGTGACATCGCTGACGGTATAGAAAAAAGAATATTAAATGAAGATATTTTTATAAAAGAGTTTCTAAGCGAATGGGATAAAGCATATCCGCGTGAGACTATTCAAGATATTTTGCCTAAAAACGACAAGGTTAGTTTTGGAAGAGATATTTCTGTTCCATGGTCACGTAAAGCTGTGAGTGAGACCGTAGAAAATTATTTTGAACGGGAAAATGATATTTTAAATGGAGTGGCAGATTCTCTAATAAATAGAAATAAACCCATGGGTCGTGTCCTTGAAACGATAAAGAAGGTTTCACGAAGAATATTATACTCGTCTTTTGACGCAGAAAACATAGAATTAACGGGATATGCAGTTATTACGGGTATTCTGCGACACTATGAGAGATTATTATCATTATCCAATGATGAATTTCTAAAATTAGTCAATGGAGAAAAAACCGCCAACTTAGATGTTGAAAGACGTTTGTTTAATCGTTTAGGACATCGCTATGTATCTGCATATACATATGCTCTTGAAGGGTTAAAAAAGGAGAATCATGAGTATGCAATTCAGGAATGGTGGTTGCGTGTACATTTATTGTTAGATCATGTTAGTGGGATGACTGATGAGTATGCACTCGAAACATATCAAATGTTAGAGGGGATAAAGCTGATGCATAAGTAGTGAATGGGAGTGTATGAATAACAAAGACACATAAATAGATATTTTACCAAGAGAGAATTGTTGTAAAGATGTTTATATATCATTCCTTTGGCGGAGATGAATTATAAACAATGAATGAGAATTTATTCGGAAGGAGATACAAAAGATGCCAAGAATTGAATTTGTTGAAAAAACAATCTACAAAAAAGAAGGCGTAGACGTAAAATTTTATTATAATGGTAAAGATGTTAGAGGGGATGCCTCTGTACCCGCAAATTATCAAGCGGACCGAGCAACAAAAAATAACGCAAATATTTCCCAATTAAAGGATAAACTCAAAAAACAATTTGCTGGATATGATTTTGAAGTATATGACGGAAAAGGGAAAAAAGTTCGAGGAAATGTTCTTTTGTCAACGGTTAGAGACAGCTATGATGATTAAGATGTGACTTGCAATATAACAAAAGTTTTAAGACTATTTAAATGTGATTGAAAATCCGCTATTATTCGTTTTTTTTGATACGGTCAATAGTTCATCATAAATTCAAATTTACTTAACTGCCTTATCAAAGAACTAATTTTGGACTAATACATAATGACAAATTCATAAATGGAAAAAAGCTATGTATGCTGTGGTAGTAAGTTCTTGGTATAATAGTGGATTGATGGTTATGTATTTCTATATTTGAACTAAAAAGAAAATAATTTATGCCGATATATAAATAAAGTAATGTGGAATATGATAAATGATAATGCAATTTTTGACATTTAGAAGCCAGATGGGTTATGATTGTGTGATTTAATGATTGTAAATAAGAGACGATTTTATGCTTTCAAAAGAAAGAGGAAAAAACATGCCATATTGTTATGTAAGCGGTGGATTTATATTCACCAAAGTTAGAGAGGATGAAGATGGTACATGCTATTATGACATTACTCATAGTAGCGGAAGAACGTGGGATTATGCACATAAATTTAGATCAACTAAAGAGATGGATGAATATGCTAGCCGCTATCGTTCCTAACAGCAATAAATGAACATATAAATACAAAGGTATTAGAAGCGGAGTGATGTAATAATATCAAAAATTATGTGGAAAACAAAATTTTGTCAGGATGTATTAGTTAGTTTCGCATATGAAAGATCTAGGTTTTACATCAACCAAGATAACTATTAGTTCTATACATTTTTTTGATACTATGGTATCTATGTACGAGTTCATCCAAAGTCATGGAACTAGTTTAAGTGCATGCTGAAAGACCTCTCTTTCCGGAGACGCTGTCAGAGTATCAGACCCTCGCTTGAGACGATATAGGTCTATGCAAGGGGATGACTTAACTACTATGTAATAGCTAGCATGAAGGAAAATCTCGATGATATCAATGGCTGGTTTTACCACCGTACCCGTATGTGCATTTGGAAGCAGTGAAAACTGCCCAGAATAAAGAAACGGAACTTCATCAAACAGGGAATCCCGGAATACTTCGCTAACATGGCGGCAAACAGTCGAAAGAGCTGCTGGATATATTCCAACACGGCATTGTCAAAAGAACTTTATCAAAAGAAAGACTGATAAACAGTGGCTTTTAAGATTTAGCCATCGCTTATTAGTCCGTGCGTATCAACTGTTGAACGCGCCATATACTGAACGGTCCGTACGGTGCTGCGAGAGGACGGCGGTTAGTCTCCGACTCCTCCGCGATTAATGGTCTGCGTTTTTATTTGTTTCTTGTAGCATGCGATAAAAGTTAATGCCACAGTATATGACTACAAACAGAATTATAAAAAACAAGATTTGGCAGATATTATATAATAACTCTACTGGAAGATCAACTTTATTGGAAAGTCAAGATGTAAACAACAATAATGGATTTTGTGACATTTTATTATGTAATGAAAAATACAGGTCAGTGCTATTATGTGCTCTTATTTTAACAAAAGGTGAAGTACGAAAGAAATGTGAGGTGACAAACTATGACTACTATTGAAGCTATATCTATAGAAATGGCATATGTTTTACATTAATCACGGATCAGATTACTTTACAATTATAGATTTCCCAAAAGAGTATCGTTGTAATTCATAATGATATGCAACCAAATGAAAAGAGAAGGTATACATATGATAGAACAGTATTTTGATTTACAGTATGGAAAAGAGATTAGGAAATATTGTGATTTGTTAGAAAAAATAAGTAAAGAATATGACATATTGATTTTTATGGCAAGGAAAGCCATTTGTTTTTTTGAAGCCCTGTTAGAAAATCATGAAGTTACAATTGATTCGCATGTAGTTGTTGCGTCTAGCAGAATCATTCAGTATGATTGTGCTTTTTTAAGGAACAAAAAAATTGCATTAATTGATGATATTATTGTAAAAGGTAATACATTGCAAGATACAAGAAAACGGCTAGAAGAAATAGGCGTAGAAGAGTATTCCATATATTGTATTGCCAGTCCTTTGTCTTATGCTCACGATAAGGATTTTAAATGTGTTGAGAATATATGGAGATTGAACGAAACTGAGATTTTGGTCCTAGGGAATTCTATTACAAATTATATTAATTCTGCCACGTGTTCCTATAATATTGATTATCCCGTATTTGAGATGTCTGATCCTCAATTATTTCAAAGCACAAAGGATAAACTCATGGAGAGTGAGTGTTTTTCTTCAATTCCAAACAGTGTGCAAGGAAATCTAATAGAAATGTATGTTCAAAGTTTTGTTGGGCGGGATTTCTTGCAATGTTTAGCCAAAGAAGGATTAGAGAATGTAGAACTTGATGATGTAATTACTAAAGTTCGATTTTATATAAATCGCGAAAAAAACAAAATAGTTGCCATACCGATTGTCATCCTTCCGGAACTTACCACACGGCAATTGGAAAGTCTCTACATGGTTATTTCTGGCGGATCACTTCGCAATATGCTTGGAGATAATGAAATATTAAGAACAAGAAATATGTTAAATGTAATTCTATATGCGCTAGCATATAGTCTATTTAGTGCCTTCAATTTGCGGAATGATTTGGGGTTTACTTTTGCTCAAGAGAAAATAGGATACGTTTTTCCAAATTCTCATTATAACGAAATATTGCAGTGCCTTAGAGATTTTGCTTCTCTTAATTGGAATGTTGTATATAATACAAGCATTAGTCATGACATATATGATATATCTAATGTGTTTTGTCTTATTTTTGATTTTATTGGAAATAAACATAATGAAGATATTTCACATTCGAACAGAATTGTTTTTTCAGATATAGTGGATTACTGTAGACGGTTTTGTGAGATTAAGATACCAGTTTTAAAACAGATTATTTCTACGCTCTTTGATTATGCTATCGACAGTGGCTTAATAGTTCCAGAAGTATTTCGAACGGCGAACGGCATATTAAGGGCTTATAGGTTGAGCGAACAATATGAACTTAAAGAAAAAGAATTTGACCTCATTTTATATATGTATAATGAATACTTAAAGAAAACGAAACGAGATGATTTTAGTAAAATCATGAGTGAAAAGCTTCTGGTTCTTTTCTTCCGTGACGTGATTTCTAAGTTGTTATGCGAATTTAGAAAAAATGATAATGTCGAATCGAAGGATGTATTTGGTATCGCTTATGCTAGATTTGGACCCGTAGTATCAGATTGCGCGAATGAATTGAATGTTCGTCAAAACTCATATTTAACTGAAAGACTTAAAATCCATGGGAATAGTGAATTTAAAAGGATAAAAGAGACGAGCAAAGCTAGAATCACCATTAAAAAGAGCCAGAACTTATTAGAAAAAGATATGGATTATAAATGGAAAATTGCAGCGGACTCTTTTGTGGATACATATGCAAAGACAGAAAGAACACTAAATTATTACAAGGCATATGACAATTCTGAATATATTAAATCTATAGACAAATTCCTGACATTAACGGCAATTGGTACAAATAAAGAAAATCAATTACTGGCAATTGCTTCCGAGATAAAAATGCTTCAATTTCGTAGTTTTAGGGATTTCGATGAGGTAGTTAATTCTCTTGATGATATCATGACGGGTCTTGAAAGCGGAGCATGGAAATATTTATGTTTTAAGTCAGATGCATTAAGCAATATGATATCGTTTTTGTATGAAAAAAATAAAGAAACTGAAAAAGAGATAGATGAAATTAATTTATCAATTGAAAAAAGTTCTATGCTTGAAGACCGATTAAACGAATATTTGTTTTATAATTGGGATTCATTACAGGCACATTTCGCTGATATTGAGGATGCAATTTGCCAGTGTTACCCTAAGGAACCACGTGATAAAGTGGTTAGCTGGATAAATGACAAAGTAAAAGAGGCAGGGGAAAATAAAAAAAACTCGTTGATAAATTTAATACATATTGCGAACAAAAATGTCCGTGCACAATCTCAGCCTTTGTATAAACGAATGGCCGAACTAAAAGATGAGGCAACTTCAATATCGCACATTTTAAAAATATTTTATGAAATGGGATATGGAGAGAACAAAAATGACAATTTGTTAAAAAAGTATATAGCGCTAATGGATGAATGCGGGTTTTATTTGTATGAGGTTTTATCATATTGGAGAACTATTGTTGAGAAACAATGGTATGCCCTTAAACCCAAGAATACAAATAAAAACTCGGCATATATTAAAAAATTGGAATACTATTTAAAAAATGCTAATGCCGATCGGTGGAATAATGTTTCTGGCATAGTTAATGGGATTACGAGTAAAGAAGATATTTTTGACCGTATTAAGGAGATTTATTATGAAACATACGGATTGTTAACAAGGGTAAATGAGACGATTTGCATGAAAGATGTCTTTTATTGTGGAGAATGTGGTCGTTTTTATGTTCTACGTCGAGATGATGGGAATACTATTGATAATGACGAAGTCACGAAATTAAAACAAAATGAAATAAAATTTAATAGTTTTTTTAAGTTTGACCAAGATAATAGTATTGCGGTGTTTAAGGAAACAAAAAGATCCAAGCTAATCGCAGATAGTATTATTAATAGCAATTATGAGGGGTATACATTCATTAGTTACTGTTGCAATAAGCGTTGTAACGCAATTACTGAATTTAGGGACAGATGTTACTCTGATCGGGTGTATGAGTTGATACATGGTATCCTGAACGAAAATGAAAATTGCATTATGTATGTAACTGATTAGAAAATGTATTTGTTGAGGTGCAAGTATGGACGATAATCTTGTGAAAATTTTAAAAATGAACTGGAATAAGAACAGCGTGAATAAAACTGTTTGTATAATTTCTTTTAATGATGATGAAATGCGAACGATTATAAATAAGTATAATTTGCAACATAAAAAAGATGACCATGAGTATTATTTTTGGATGGGTTCTTTGGAAAAAGAGAATCAATGTTGGTTGATTTCATGTTATCAACCTTTGCAAACGGGGAATAATTATGCTCAACAAATAGTTCCGTATCTTTTTACTAAAGACTTTGATTATTATTTTGTTATTGGAACAGCCGGAGCAATGGGGGCCAAGCTATATGACGTTATAATTGTTAAAGATGCTATTTATTTGGGAAAAGGGGAAAACAATAAATCAGGGATTTTACATGATATGCAAACCAAATCAATTACTCCCAAGATGATAAATAAAATCAATACCTTTATTCTTTCGGAAATGAATAAAGATCATAATTATGAGTTATATTTTGCGCCAGTTTATAATAGTAACAATGTCGAAAAAAACCCAGAAGATAAAGACATTGTAATGATTAAGGAGAACATTCGAAAGACTAAGGCAGTTGAAATGGAAGCATATGCAATTTTTTTGTCAGAAGAATGGGCTAACAATTATGGTAGTAAGCTAAAGAATCCGGTTATTATGATAAGGGGAGTGTCTGATCGCGCTGATGACAAAAAGGGTGAAACTTACGAAGATAAAATTAGCGCAGATAAGCGGAAACAAATAGCGGTATTGAACTCGCTGGATGTAATGGAAGATTATTTGCTTTTTTGTGATTAATGCATACATCGGTGCGGTATAGCCGCTGCCCCGGTGTTTTACCTGGGACCGGGTTCGATAGTATTTTGTGAGTTCTCCAACGCTTAGTGGTGATGTGAGCATGACATAAGCTGCCTGTCCCTCAGGCTTATTAAGGTATGCCGCCATCCTTTCGATCCTGGCCTCTAACGCCTTTCTGTAACTGTAATAAACATGAACTTATGCTGTTTAGGTCAAGTGGTAACATAGTAATGGTAATATGAACATCGCTATACGGCAAAGAAGGAGATGGAGAACATTTCCTTCTTTTTTGTAATGAATTATATTAAATGATGTTTTGGAGATATGTAAGCTATCATTCAGTTCTTTCCATGCTTAGTTGATACCACATCGAATGTTCTCACATAAAAGGACTTTTGCCTTCAGCAAATCAAAGCTGTTTCTGCCGTACATGATTCGCTTAACAACCTTTATTTTGTTCACGCTGCCTTCTGCCAAACCGTTGTTATACGCAAGCATAATCCCGTTCTTTATGGCTTCAATGTCTTTGGAGATTTCATTGGCATAGGTGTTCAGTTCGGCTATGTTTAAATCACGAATTTTGCGTAACAATCCTTGCAGGCCATTTGGAATTATAGAGTATATTATCTCGAAAAACTCATTCCGCAGCTCATACAGAGTCGCAAGCATGTGATATGTTTCCAAAGCCTTTTTGAACTGCTCCCTGCTGATCGAATAGATGTCATTAGTTTTGCTGTAGATCAACTGCGTTAACGATTTTCTCTGTATGTATTCCCGAGGCTGATAATCCGAACAGGCATCGGATGATGAATGACTGTCCGCTTTTCTGTATCGCTCCTTTTGAACAATCATTCTCAGTGAGGCCACAGATCCCTTGTAGCCTTCAGCAGAAATGATTGTGTGAATGTTTTTGTATGTCATTCCCTTGCCACGCAATTCCAAAACTTTTTTTTCATATGGAGCAAGCTTTCCAGGAAGGCGAAGGTGATAATGACCGTCCACGCAGCTAAATGTTGAATCCAAATAGCGCTGAATGGTTTTGCTAGTATGATGCAATTCCTTTGCGATTTGTTCCATCGTCATGCCAGCCCTAAGCATTTTTCTCGCTTCCTCTATGTCCACCTGCTTTTGGCTTAATGAAAGTTTGTGTCTGGCTTCACGCAGTATTTCGTGCTCGCCGTCTTTTACGGTTGCAGGATCAGTGTTTAGGTATTTGTCTATCATTTTACGGGACGCATTCAGCAACAGTGCAATCTCCTGGATTGTCAGGCCCAGTTCTTTTTCTTCTGTTGCTTACATTTAGGAGTTGTTTCATTTCCTCGCTTTGAACCGTTACAGTTGGTCTTTCAATTTTGGCCGGATATGTTCTGATAATGTATTTTTCTAGTGCTTTCGCCAAGCCATTGATGACATGAAATCCATCGCTTACCTGGCTAGCTTGGGGATGTGCTCCGTTAACGGCGGATGCATATATCTGTGCGCCGTCCCTTGAAACCACTTCGACATTGGGAAATTCCTTCAGCCACCTTTCAACGTCGGCAACGTCTCGGGACGGAATCATGTCAATGATCCAATGGTTTTCCAAGTCAACCATTACGGTTCCGTATGAAAATCTTTTGCGAATGGCAAAGTCATCCACGCAGATTTTCCTGACGGACAACTTATCCACAACGGACGGCATTTTTTTAGCAGGGCACACATGCTGCTTTTGCGCACATCGATGTTCTCGGACTTAAGAATGATCGAAGCGTTTATGGAACTTAACTGTATGGATTCGCGGATTATGCGTTTCTCCAGCCTTATGGTTTTTTGCCCTTTGGAACCGACAAATGCGTGACATTCCGAAAATGTTTTCTTGGAACACTGAGCATTATCGCAGAACATTTTTCTGGTCCTTACCAACAAAATGACTTTTTTGTCCTGCATTGGCAGGTCTTGAACCCCTCGTTCGTAAGTGGAATGAACTCTTTTTGAAACAACATTACAATAAGGACACATCAATTCTTCGTGTTTAGTAGAAATTTTAAGGATAACGGTTGTCTATATCCAAAAAGATATGATGACCTTGTGCAATGGATGGCCTTGTGATATGATATATATAATTATATCAAGGGAAAAAGATAACAAATGCAAAGTATTGGGCTATGGAATGATAAACAGGATGAAAACAATCGTTCTTGAATATGGGCAAATAGATATTAAGAAAATTAGAGAAAGGGAACATCGCTATGAATGATGCATATATAAGAAATTTAGTTATGACAGTTATTAATCATTCTGAAAGTAAAGATTGGGAAAACGCAGTAACAGAGTGGGAAATTGATGATTGCGAAGAAGATGATAGTTGTTCAAGTGAATGTATTTGTGGAAAAGAAAATATAAGATATTTATATACAATACGAAATATCTTAAATGGAAATTTATTATTTCCTATAGGAAGTTCTTGTATAAAAAAATTCAACAGAACGGATATGAATGAAGAGACTGTTTTGCGAGAGAGTACATTCAAATTATTGCATGCAGTTGAGGATAATAGATATTTGTCGCTTTCTACAGAGTTGTTTTCGCGTAAGCTATTAAGATGGTTATATGATAAAGGTGCATTTGATACACCATATAATCAATATGACGGAGAAGAAGATTATGAGTTTATGCTGAAGATGTTTAACAAAAGAGATAAGAGCACAATATCCGTAAAACAAGATAAAAAAATCAAAGCAATTTTGTTAAATTCTATTAAGCCTTTCTTGCAGAAAACATTGGCAGAAAAGATAAGGTAAAGGATTGTTTGAAAGGTTGTACTATAAACTACGAAATATGTAATTAAATATATCAGGTGGAGGATGCCAGTATGTACATAAAAAAGCTTACAATCAAAAATTTTAGAGTGTTCGATGAGGATGGGATTACTTTACAATTTAATAAAGGTGTAAATGCAATTATCGGTGAAAATAATTCCGGAAAATCCGCTGTCATGGATGCTATCAGAATTGCATTTTCTACCGTAACATATAAGAAAGACATTTTTTTTACCAGAGCTGATTTTCATGTTAGTGAAGATGGAAATGCAGCTGATTTTGCATTGTTTGATATTTATTTGGAAGAAGTGCCGACAAGATTAGTAGAAATATGGAATCCTGAAAGTGCGGGTGGACAAGGTGGAGAATTTCATATTCGTTTTGAAAGAGTAATTGCTACTAATGGTATAGAAAAAGTGAGAGCAATACATTGGGGAATTGGAACAGAGGGAAACCCACTGTCATCAGACACTTTCGATGCAATGGATGTAATGTTTTTGGGTGCATTAAGAGATTCCGAGAGTGAAATGAAACCAGCTAGAAATAGTAAATTAGCTCAATTATTAAGAAGTTTGGTGCCAGATGAAGGCACACGAGCAGAATTAGTGGACATACTAAATAGTGCAAATAATACCCTATTAGAAAAAGAAGAACTAAAAAAGACCAGAAAAACAATTAATGATAATTTAGCTCGTATAGAACAAGATTTTCTGAGCCAGCATGTTGATATAGGGTTAATAGAGCCAAGATTCGATTCAATTGCCTCATCGTTAAGAGCTTGGGTAAAACCTAAATGGGTATTAGTTTCAATAAGTGATGGTGAGTATTCGAGAGCCCAGCAATATGCAAGAGAACATGAAGATAATAGAAAAATACAACAAAACGAAAATGGGCTATATTTTGAAACGTCTATTTTAGAAAATGTTGAAGATATGGCTCCGGAATTAGTAACAAGAATAAATGAGATTGCAAGCAGTTCATTTGAATTATATCAGAATGGATTAGGATACAATAATCTTTTATTCATGTCGGCGGTGCTTGGTGATATGGCGATTGAACGAGGTGGAGTGTATCAACATTTGCTTTTAATTGAAGAGCCGGAAGCACATTTACATCCGCAATTACAGGAATTAGTACATACTTTTTTGTCTGATACAAATCAAGGAGATGCAAATATTCAAATTATTTTCACTTCGCATTCACCAACATTGGCATCAAAGGTGGATATAGGTAATATTAATTTGATTTATGAAAATGCACACAAAAAATATTGTTTACCATTTTCAGAAGCAAATTTAACAGATGCTAATAAAGAATATTTGCAGAAATATTTAGATGTAACAAAATCTCAAATGTTTTTTGCCAAAGGTATTATATTTGTAGAAGGCATAAGTGAAGCAATTTTATTGCCGGAGATTGCAAAAATAATGGACAGACCATTAGAAAAATATGCAGTTGAGCTTGTGAATGTGGATAGCGTTGCGTTTAGTCCTTTTGTTAATTTATTTTCTTCGCAGAGTGTACAAACCTGTTTTTCAAAGGTTGCAATTGTGACAGATGATGATAGATGCACCAAGAAGAGTGAAACTAATTATATCAATAAGGACTTTGATTATGATAATGTAAATAGTGATATATCGGACAAATTATTGAGCGGGACACCATCGGAGCGCTGCAATGAACTTGAAACATCGTGTAGAGCTGTGGGTATCAATGTATTTAAGGCAACAAAAACATTAGAATATGCCTTGTGTTGTGACGAAAATAACATTGAATATTTTATAGAAGCTATAAAAAGTGAGTATTCACAGTTGGGACCTGCGTTGGAACAAAAGGTAAATAGTTTGCATGATATGAATGAGAAAGCAGCTTGTGTATGGCTATTCATACGAACAAGAGACAAATGCAAAGGAGCGATTGCACAGTATATAAGTCAGATAATCAAGAAACAGTGTGAAATGAGAAAAAGGGGTGAAAATATCGAGAAAGAATTTGTTATCCCTGATTATTTGAAAGAAGCAGTGTATTGTGTGACGGAAAGGTAGATATGGAAGTGTTAACACGTGAGCAATTATCGTTTTTGGAAGCTGAAGGTAGAGTTATTGTAAGAGCCTGTCCAGGTAGTGGGAAAACATATTCTGTAGCGACTAAGTTATTGTCTTATTTGGATAACTGGGATAGATATCATCAAGGCGTTGCAGTTTTGTCATTCACAAATGTTGCTAGTGAAGAAATCTACAAAAAAGCATTGTTGCTGAATAAGGGAATTGGTAAACTGGATTATCCGCATTATATTGGGACGGTTGATAGTTTCATTAATGAATTTATTGTTTTAAGATATGGCTATTTGAAGACACATGACAAAGTAAGACCAATAATTGCTTTGAGCGACAATTGGAAACTACCTTATAGGTATTGGAGAACAGAATGCTATAGAAAAGGGTGTGTAGACAATATAGAGAAATTTCAGTGTGGAATTGATAATAAGTTTTATAAAGAAAAAGAAGTTGTTGATTGTGAATTACATGGGAAGAGCCGATTTCTTCCATGCCAACAATACAAAGAGATGCTTACAAAGAAAAATATTTTGTTTCAAAATGAAGTTGCATCTTTTGCATGGAGATTGCTCAAAGAATATCCAATGATTGCAACAGCAATAGTTGAACGTTTTCCGGTCATTATTATTGATGAGGCTCAAGATACATCAGTGGAACAAATGGCTGTTTTTGATTTGCTCACAGAAGCAGGTATTGAATCCATATTTTTAGTCGGAGATCCGGATCAAGCTATATATGAATGGAGAGATGCAAGTCCGGAATGTTTTAAAAAGAAGATAGGTGCGGAGGCATGGAATTACATTGAATTTACAGGTAATTTTCGTAGTTCGCAGCATATTTGTAATGCGACTTCTTGGTTTTCTGCAACATTGCAAGGACAAAAAACAAACGAAGCGGTGGGAGATTATAAAGATGAAAGTCAAAAACCTATACTACTTTTGACGAATGGAAATACAGAGACAGAGGTAATAGATTATTTCCTTGAAAAATGTCGTAGTATGGAGATAGAAATCAAATCAGATAAGGTGGCTGTTCTTACAAGAGGGAGAATTCATTCAGATACAGATATTAAGGACTTGTGGAAAAGTAAGGAAATAGAGCTGATTGCAAAAGCTGCATATGAATGGAAATGTGGTTCTCGTAAGAAGGCATTCGGTGATATGTCTAAAGCATCGTTTAGAATCCTTATTGGTGAGGAAACAGATGAGTACTTAATGAGTAAAAAAATAAGGGAATATGCAGACGAGGATAATTGGAAAGATTTTATAATTGATGTTTTTTGTGGTTTGCCAGATATAGATTTAGGTATTGCAGAATGGGTACGCCAGTTTAAAAATTTGTATATTGATATTTTGCAAAAATATGAATTCCAAATTGCAGAGGGGAAAAGTATTAAAGATATTCTCAAGATAAAGACGAGAGATAAAAATATACCTGAGTTTATTGAAATACCTTTGAAAAACTTTTTTGAAAAGAAAAACAGTGGAGATTATACAAGATCGTCAATACATGGAGTAAAGGGTGAAACTTATGATGCGGTTTTGATTTATGTAGAACATGAGACTGGAAATACACTTACACCAAAGTTTTTAATGAAGGGGAATTTAGAAGATGAATTAATGAGGATAGCATATGTTGCAATGACGAGACCAAGGAGACTGCTAATGCTTGCGATGCCAGAAGATAAAAAAATAAAAGAATACAAGCGATTTCCTGTAGATAAATGGGATTATGAATATATTTAGGGATGTGATGGGAAGGCTGTTAGGAAGTTATTTTGTTATAAATTTATAGATGGGATAATGAGCCCTTCATAGAGCATGAAACACTGAATAGGCTGAAAAGTTTATGGAGAATGAACAAGGTTAGCGAGAAGTTCAGAGTATCTTATGTCCAGGATATCTTGAGACTTGTTTGCTCCTATGTGTACGAATTCGGACAGACGGACAACATGAATTATAATGTATTAACCTCGTATCCATCACCGACATTAACTGGCAAATGGCCTTCGTCACGGAGCATAACTCTTGGAGAAGAATAATCAGAGTGACGGCTGGAATAAAGGGCGAGACATCTTGTATTCGATCTTTGTGTTTATTAGGATTATTCAGGGATTGATCTGCACGGTTGTAAATGATACTATCGATGAAATAATTGGAAAAAATCAACTTACGGGAAATGGTTATTGTTTCGACATAAAGTGATGATAAAGAAAGTGTATAAAGAGATGGTGGATAATCAAGTGCTTTATCGTACTTTTGTTGTGCACCATATGAGTGTTCTAATGAATTTAAAACCCTGAATGCGACTAGGCAATGAGGAAGTGTATGGGTAAAGCATTGCTTTTTTGTTTATTATCTGATAGAATTAAGACAAATGTTTTGTGGAGGGGAGAAGAATGCAGGTATCACGTAATGAGTACTTGTTCATGGAATTGTTTTGGAAGGAGAAAAGACCTTTATCAAGAGCGGAGATTTTGAAGGGTACGGCTGGAAGGGATTGGAATCCAGCATCAATCCATTTGATTATTAACAGCATGCTTTCCAAAAAATTGATTAAGATTACGGATGAGGGCAAAAAATACGGTCGTACTTATGAGAGCATTGTGACGCAGGAGGAATATGTCAGACAGTTTGTTGATGATTGTCTTCCCGGGAAAACAAATCAGCAAAAATTATTAGATATTGTAACGGCATTGACAAATCGTGAGGGCGTAAGTGAAAAAGATATAGAAGATTTTGAAAAAATGTTGGCCGGAAAGAGAGAAGGACTTACCAAAAAGGTTTTAAAAAAAGGTAAAAAAGATTAATGCAGCTGAAAAAGAATCCGCAGGGATTCTTTTTTTGCACAAATTACATAGTAATATGCATGTACATGATTTTACAAAGATAAAGAATGATATGATGGAGGATTCTAAAAGGAATTAAGGTTAAATGTTAAAATGGTTCCGAGGATGCTTTGTCGCTAAAATGTCCCGTTGCTTGGAAACGGCTACGTGCGTGTAGATTTCCGTTATGTTAATTGAACTGTGACCAAGCATTTCCTGAATGTATCTTATGTCAACGTCCGCCTCCAAAAGGGAAGTGGCGAAAGTATGCCGAAACATATGGGGCGTGACATGCAGTTCCATTGCCGCCATGGAACTGTATTTATTCAGCATTCGCCGGATGGTTTGGTCAGACAGGGGACGGGATGACTGATTGACAAAAAAATGATTACAAGATTCTATTTCGGTTTTGAAATTCTCATGATAGCGGAGCAATTCTTCAAGGACTTGCGGAGTTCCTATTTGTAGGCGTCTTTCCTTGTTACCCTTTCCGTGTATCAGTAGGATGCCGTTTGAGAGATTTATGTCTAGTGGTTTGAGGCTGCATAGTTCTGAGATGCGCATGCCTGTTGCAAAAAGCAATTCAAACACGGCGAGGTCACGAATGGCATTTCGTCTTCTGTAATTTGTTGGAGCAGTTTGGCATTGACGTTGTATTGTTGCAAGGAAATTTTGAAGATCTTCCAACGGAATGGTTTTTGGAAGCAATTCTGGTTCCCGGAAATGTATCCTTACTTTGTTAAAGGGATTGAGGTTTATTACATCCTTGAATTCAAGATAGTGAAAAAAGGCTTTTATGGAGGCAATTTTACGCTTGGCGGACTTTGGCTTGTATTTTTCATGCAGGTTGGCTATGAAGTCCTCCAGCATGTCTGGAGTGACATCCGATGGCATTGTATTGGATGCAAATTCCAAAAACTGATTTAGGTCGATTTGGTAAGCCTTTAGGGTCTTCTGGTCGAGACATTTTTGATGTTTACAGTCTTTTAGGTATAGTAACACATGTTTTTCCATGGTATCCATAAGGGGAACCTCCTTCTTGAATTGTTATGGGGATGAAGACATTTTACCTTGTAATGTCATTAATTTCCATAGGTGAAGAATTAAATAAAGACTGTGACGGGGCTACCGTTTCATGTAATTAATTTTTGACCGGTTAACCGAATAAGGACTTACTCGTGAAAGATGCCTCTTGGAGGCGCATGAATCACAGGACTGATAACGCGTAAAGCGCGTAAATCTTGTGATCTCGCTTCCAAGGGGCTTATTTTTTGCCTTAGTTGACGGAGGAGTTTTAAAGTTTGGATCGTTTATGTGGTTGACGATGGATTTTTAAAGTAGGGCCGTAAAGTGGTTGTATTTTCGCTTTTCAAATCTCCGATAAGTGAGGGGCGTAAAAATCCCAACCGTAGCTTGACAACTGCATAGTTCGTTTCTGACGAAGATACCGCATTCGGCGCTTATCTGACTAGTTCTTGCATGGCGCAAGGAAGATCGGACCTGCCGGGTGACGACGCCGCTGAAATGGGGCAGGGAACGGCACGGAGACGAACGTTTTATTACAACTGAATATTGGAGAAACTATTATGAATTACGAGAAGGAAATGAAAATCGTTCCCGGGTTTAAGCCACCCGGGGGCGGGATTTGGATCTCGGAGGCGGATGCCGATCTGGAACGGGTCTTGGGCGAGGAAAATGACAAGAACCTGCGGCTTCGGTTTCTGTCTTACGGGCTTCCGGTTAGGCTTTACAAGGTTTTGAAAAAGGATGCGAAGGCATCTGCGTTTCGCAACGAAAGGCACAAGAAGGTTGTTAAGGAGCTTTTAGGTAGCGAGCTTGGGGACAAGCTGCGCTGGATTAAAGCACTGTTTATAGTCGAAACGACTCCATTCCGCTGAAAGGAATGAAGTCGCTTTCGCCTGCGTTGAATGAAAAACGAAGGAACCGTATGTTATTTGTCATAATAGTGGCCGCGACACTGCGCTATGTAAATTCGGCCTTGATCATAGGAGTATATGAGACGATTTTTCTCGTCAATGCGGCGACTGTAAAACCCATGAAGATTACTCTTCAAGGCTTCGGGTTCACCAATGCCTTCCAACGGACCATTGCGCTCTATGTCTTTGATCAGGAGGTTGATGCGCTTGAGGGTTTTCTTGTCCTGTGTCTGCCAGTACAGGTAATCATCCCAAGCCTCATCAGCCCATGTTTTTTCACTCATCGTAATCCTCAATCAACTCGTGAACGGTTCCTTTTCCTTCCTTGAGTTGTTGAATGGCTTTCATTAAGTGCGCTTGGTTGGTTGCGCTGTAGAAAGGATCCTCCTGTTTGATTTCGAAAGGAATCTTTCTGTCGCGTACAACAACTTTAACGTACATGTTTATTGCGGCAGACGCTGTGAGTCCAACGGAAGAGCAGAAATCATCAAAGGCTGCCTTATCCTGTTCTTCAACGCGAGACGTAAGTGTAGTAAGTGCCATGATGGAACCTCCTTTCAGACTGTTTGAACCATTATAACACAAAAAGAATACTAATGCAAGCTATAGTGTGCGAATGTAATACATAAGGCAAAGCGGATTAGAGTTTACATTATTTTATGCAAATGGTATTGAGATCATACAAAGCTTTGGAATGGCGATGTCAAGAGGATTAAAGAACACTTATCTCATTTGTGATATTGCATAAAAATCAGAATCTGTTTTTGGTGTCTATTTTGTGTCTAAGACTTTTAGCCGTAAAAAAAATGAGGAAAGCCTTATTTCATAGGCTTTCCTTTAAAAATCAAAGAGCGCGAGACGGGAATCGAACCCGCGACCCCCTCCTTGGCAAGGAGGTGCTCCACCGCTGAGCCACTCGCGCATGTCTGTCGTGTCAACTGACAAAAAGAACTATACTATACTTTTCATGAAATGTCAACACCTAAATTTTACTTCTTTTTATTAAATTGTATATACAATTCGAAAGATTTCCTCAAAAATGACATTTCCTGTCATGAAAAAGGAATTAAACTAGACGATTATCTGTAAAAGAGGTATAATAAAATA
>JAFXQK010000037.1 GCA_017527205.1 Lachnospiraceae bacterium
ATAAGTCACGCCGACGTCCAAATCCTCAAGAAGCCTCTTTGCAATCATCTCAGGATTATCACTAATAATATATAAAAGCTTTGCACCGTCTCGGCCATATAACACCAAATCTAAGACAAAGGAAGTCACGCCCACGCTGATACCGGCATACAATGCCCTCTCCACGTCACCGAACACAAAAGCCGATGCCGTTACAACCATGACGTCAATTGACATCATCAAAATGCCCGTCTTTAAAAATGGCATCTTTCTGCGCAAATATTTCACGATAATGTCAGTTCCGCCTGTTGTCGAGCCAGAGCGGAAGGTCATTCCGAGACCCACGGCTGCCAAGGCGCCGCCAACCAATGCTGCTAAAAGCGGCTCCTGCGTTACAGGCGGATATTTCCCAAAGAAGTTAATAAACATGGAGGCCATAAAGGTTGAGTAGATCGTCGAAAGCATGAACCGAATGCCGAACTGCCAGAGCCCAAACAAGAAAATCGGTATGTTCATGATCAGAACCAACGTACCTGTCTCTAGCGGCAAAATCCTGCTTAAAATGACAGCCGTACCGGCAACGCCGCCCGGTGCCAGCATGTTGGGATCCGAAAACAGACCTATGGCCATGCCGTAAACTGCCGCCGAAAGAGTCATGACAATATAATCACCAACCCTTTTTAGTCCGTATCCTTTTCTGGCACCACTTGTCGTTGCCTCGGTACTCCCTTTTACTTTAGAAATAGTTTTTCCTTCCGCATTACCTTTCTGTTTCTTGTCCACGCCTGCTCCTTCGGAAAATCCCATGTTTCCAAAGGATCCTCCAGATTAAATATTTGTACGAACCACCCTGGGCTTGTAGCCTTCCTTCTCCAGGGTCTCCATGATCCGGTTCTTATGCTCCGTGCCAAAGGCCTCCATGGTAATACGAAGCTCTACGGCAGCATTTCTGTTAATGGATACAAACTGATTGTGCTCCAGCTTGATGACGTTACCATTTTCCTTCGCAATGATGCCGGAGACGCGATGAAGCTCGCCTGGCTTGTCAGGAAGCAAAACGGATACCGTAAAGATTCTGTCGCGGAAAATTAAGCCCTGTTGTACCACGCTACTCATCGTGATGACGTCCATGTTACCGCCGCTCAGGATGGATACAATCTTCTTATCCTTGACATTCAAGTGCTTCAGTGCCGCAACGGAAAGAAGTCCGGAGTTCTCTACGATCATCTTGTGATTCTCCACCATGTCAAGGAACGCTACGACCAGCTCTTCGTCCTCCACGGTGATAATGTCATCCAAATTCTTCTGAATATACGGGAAAAGCTTGCTTCCAGGCGTCTTTACGGCCGTGCCGTCCGCAATGGTATTGACTACGGGAAGAGTTGTAACCTTTTGATTCTTAATGCTCTCCTGCATGCAGTTTGCGCCCGCAGGCTCCACGCCAATCACCTTGATCTTCGGATTCAAAAGCTTTGCCAGCGTTGAAACGCCCGTTGCCAGTCCGCCCCCACCGATGGGAACCAGAATGTAATCCACAAGAGGCAGCTCCTTCACAATCTCCATTGCTATTGTTCCCTGCCCCGTTGCAACCGTCAGATCATCAAAAGGATGAATAAAGGTGTAACCATGCTCCTCTGCAAGCTCATACGCCTTTGCACATGCCTCATCATAAACGTCACCAAACAGAACTACCTCGGCGCCATAGCTCTTTGTGCGGTTGACCTTCATCAAAGGCGTTGTTGTCGGCATCACAATTGTAGCCTTTGCCCCATAACACTTTGCGGCATATGCCACGCCCTGCGCATGATTTCCTGCGGACGCCGTGATCAGGCCGCGACTTCTCTCTTCTGCCGTCAGCGTGCTCATCTTATAGTATGCCCCGCGAACCTTGTAAGCACCCGTAAACTGCATGTTTTCCGGCTTCAAATACACCTTATTTCCTGTCTGCGCACTAAAATAATCACTGTAAACCAGCTTCGTCTCCAACGTTACCTTGCCGACAACCTCACTGGCTTCCTCAAACTTCTCTAACGTTAACATTGCTTCCGTCTCGCTCATTTTTGTCTCCTTCTCCATAGAACTTTCATATGTCATTCCATGATTTCAAATTTTATTAGCTCAGATTGCATACTCCTATAAACATAAATCCTGTTAACATTTCACTTGTTGCTTAGCAAGATTAGCAGTTTTATATCTAGAAATTTATATGACATATTCGTGTGCGCCATCAAATACCATCTTCTGAATTTTCAGATGTATCAGATCCGGCAATCATGGTATTTTCCGTCAAATCAACGTCAAACAATGCCTTCACAAAATCATCCGGATTGAACTTTTGCAGATCCTGCGTTGTCTCGCCTACGCCGATATACTTCACGGGAATGCCAAGCTCAGACTGAATAGCCACGGCGATACCACCCTTTGCCGTTCCGTCCATCTTTGTCAGAACTATTCCCGTCAGGTTCGTCACGTCCCCAAATTCCCTTGCCTGCGCCAGCGCATTCTGCCCCGTGGTTCCATCGAGCACAATCAGATTTTCACGATGCGCATTGGGATATTCCTTATCAATAATGCGGTTCATTTTCCGCAACTCTTCCATCAAATTCTTCTTATTATGTAATCTTCCTGCCGTATCCACAAGGAGCACGTCAACGCCCCTGGCCTTAGCCGCATTCACCGCATCATAAACAACACTTGCCGGATCTGCTCCTTCCTTACCGCCAATCATAGGAACACCTGCACGCCTTGCCCACTCAGCCAGCTGATCTCCCGCAGCCGCACGGAACGTATCCGCAGCCGCGATCAACACCTTCTTGCCGTCATCCTTGAGCTTCCACGCAAGCTTTCCAACCGTTGTCGTCTTACCCACGCCATTAACACCTATCACCATGATAATGGACTGCTGCGTCTCAAAATCATAGGCCGTCTCACCAACTTCCATCTGTTCGCGGATACTCTGAATCAACAATTCCTTACATTCCACGGGCTTCTTTAGATGACGCTCTTTGACCTGATCCTTCAGCCGGTCAATGATTTCCGTCGTGGCATTCACGCCAATATCTCCCATGATCAGGATTTCTTCCAATTCCTCATAAAAGTCATCATCGATCTCATTCGCCGTAAAGAGCCTGTCAAAACCGCGGGCAATATTATCTCTTGTCTTCGCAAGTCCCTCTCTCAGCCTTGCAAAAAAGCCCTTCTTCTCCTTGACAGGAGCCGCTTCCTCTGCTTCTTTGGCTTCTTCAGCCGCTTCCTCAGCTTCGTCTACTACTCCCTCTGTATTTTCTGCTTCTTCCTCAGCTACATAAGATTCTTCTTTCGATGCGTAAGTATCTTCTCTAGCCTTGCATATTTCTTCTTTTGCTTCGTAAGATTCTACGGATCCTTCTGCCTTCTCGATTTCTTCTGCCCCTGCAAGTTCCTCGTTCGTATTGAATCCTTCTGAATCCTCTGATATCTCGGCTCCATTCAGTTTTGCCGATTCCTCAGACTCATGAAAGCCTTCCTGCTTCTCCGATTCCTCAGACGCATGAAATCCTTCCTGCTTCTCCTGCACCTCATATTCTGCCGAATTTCCTAACTCAACCTGCCCTTCATGAGTTGCTGATCCCAAGAAACCGTCCAGCTCCATCGACTCACTCGATGTTTCTGACGCCTCCGATTCCTCCGCGGTCTCGCTACCTTCCGTTACTCCTTCCGCAGACTGTTCTTCAAGCACATCCTCTTTCTTTTTCTTCTTCCAAAACTTCCACATACAAATACCCTCTTTACTCCTGCACTATTAAGAGCTTAACCAATTACCAATCCCTTATTTACACTACCCTCTCGTTTTTACCAAACAAGCAGTTTGTTCCACTTTTGCTTGCCTGCTGGCCACTTCCCTTTCACCGGGCAAGCAGTTTGTTCCACTTCTGCTTGCCTACTAGCTGTTTTCCCTTCTCAGGCCAACATTTGTTAATATCGTGCCGGCCGGGCATAAGTCCTTTGAGAACAATTAGCCGGCAGCACTTAACGAACTATAATGGAATCCTCATGCTGGCTGGGCATAAGTTCTTTGGGAACAATTAGCCGGCAGCACTTAGCGAACCAAGGATCGAAAAGCCCCGCGTGAGATTTATAATCGAACAAGGGGCTTCGAATGAGAGCCGCAGGTGAGCTTAGTGTCTGCCATGCCGTTTCGCACATGCCTCTCGGAAAGTCCGGGCCGGCCGGGCATATGTTCTCCGGGAACAATCAGCCGGCAGCACTTAGCGAACCAAGGATCGAAAAGCCCCGCGTGAGATTTATAATCGAACAAGGGGCTTCGAATGAGAGCCACAGGTGAGCTTAGTGTCTGCCGTGCCGTTCCCGGAGGACATATGCCCGGCCGGCACGAAACTACCTGTCCGCTAATCCGTAAGGTCCTTGTCAATGAGGCTGACGGAAACAAGCGCCGACACGCCCTTCTCCTGCATGGTAATACCATAGAGGCGATCCACCTGTTCCATCGTTCCACGCCTGTGCGTGATGACGATAAACTGCGTATTCTTCGTCAGCTTATGCAAATACTTTGCAAATCTTACAACATTTGAATCATCCAGAGCCGCCTCAATCTCGTCCAAAAGACAGAACGGTGAAGGCTTCAAATTCTGAATGGCAAACAAAAGTGCAATGGCGGACAATGCCTTCTCTCCACCAGAGAGCTGCATCATGTTCTGCAGCTTCTTTCCAGGCGGCTGCGCAATAATGCGAATGCCTGCCTCGAGAATGTCCTCA
>JAFXQK010000038.1 GCA_017527205.1 Lachnospiraceae bacterium
ATATCAGTCCTTCTTTCGACTGCGGTTCCTTCAGGGCCTGCAGTACAGGGCTGCTGCCGCAGCCGGGATCACGACCCAGTTCGCCTGGGGCTTCCTTCTCATCATCGCCTTCTCGGCATTTTATGAAGCGGACCCTGCGGCTTTCCCCATGAGCTTTCAGGACACCGTATCCTATGTCTGGCTACAGCAGGCGTTTCTTGCCCTGTTCAACACATGGATGCTGGAAAACGAAATATTCGACACCATTGCCAATGGCAACATCGCCTATGAGCTATGCCGTCCCATCCGAATCTACAACATGTGGATCGCCAGGAGTCTCGCCAACCGCTTTTCCCGCGCGGTGCTTCGGTGCAGTCCCATTTTGATCGTGGCGTTCCTCATTCCAAAGCCCTACCGATTGGCATTGCCACCAGACCCTAGAACCTTCCTGTTATTTTTACTCTCCCTGGTTCTCGGAACCGCCGTGGCTACGGCCTTTTGCATGATCGTGTATGGCCTGACCTTCTTTACGATCTCGCCGCAGGGCGTCAGGGTCCTGTTTGCCTCCCTGGTGGATTTTCTCGCCGGCGGCATTATCCCGATTCCCTTTATGCCTGACAAGGTTCGGGCGGTGCTGGAGCTTCTACCCTTCGCCTCCATGCAAAATGCCCCGCTTCGAATCTATAGCGGCAGCATGGCTGTGGAGGAAATCAAAGTCACTCTGGGACTTCAGTTTTTTTGGCTGATCGCGCTGGTGCTGATCGGCGCCGGTTTATGCCGCCTGGCCGAGCATAAGGCCTGCATTCAAGGGGGGTGAGACGGCAGATGAAAGATCAATTTTATAATGTAAGCGCACTGAAGCTATGGCTGCATTATGTCAGCATCAACGTCCGAAGCGCCATGCAGTATAAGCTTTCCTTCTTTCTTATGGTGCTTGGTCAGTTTTTTGTCTCCTTTAGCGTTTTCTTAGGCTTGTACTTTATGTTCCAACGCTTCCACAGCGTAAAGGGATACACCTATAATGAGGTTCTGCTCTGCTTTGCCATCTTCCTTATGGAGTTCTCCATCGCGGAGATGAGTGCGCGCGGCTTCGATTCCTTCTCCTCCATGGTGCGGACGGGAAGCTTTGACCAGGTTCTGGTGCGCCCGAGAAATGAAGTGCTGCAGGTCCTCGGAAGCAAATTTGAGCTGACTAGGATCGGACGGATGCTCCAGGCTCTCCTCATGTTTGTCTATGCGATCCCGCGCTGCGGCGTGGACTGGAGCTTTTCCAAAATCCTTACGCTCCTTTTTATGCTGATCGGCGGAACGGCACTCTTTTCCGGCATCTTTATGATCTATGCCGCCTTCTGCTTCTTTACGCTGGAGGGCCTGGAATTCATGAACGTCTTCACGGATGGCGCCCGGGAGCACGGGAAATACCCCATTGACGTCTACGGGAAAAAGATGCTGTTCTTTGGAACCTTTCTCGTCCCCTATGCACTCGTACAGTACTACCCGCTGAGCTACATCATTGGAAAAAACAATAATCCTCTGCTGACGTTCCTGCCGCTCCTCGCAATCCTGTTCCTGATTCCAAGCTACCTCTTCTGGCGCTTTGGCGTGCGACATTATTGCTCCAGCGGATCCTGATTTTTTGGTCAAAAAATGACAAATGATGAACAATTCGCGTTATTGCATCTTCCTGGCGGGTATGCTACAATGCAATCGCTGTCAACCAAACATTTTAATATTCTAAAAACAAAAACTACGAAAAGCTTCCGTTTACGATAATAAGTAATCGGTACTCAAAAGATACGAGGAATCCTGTATGAGTCTTAGCATTATTCTGCAGCAGATGGGCGTGATTTGTATTCTCGTCGCCATCGGCATTTATTTGCAAAAAAAGAACATCATTGACAACTTAACTTCCCAAAAGCTCTCGGCCATCGTGGTGGACATCTGTAATCCTGCCCTGATCATGGCCTCGATCCTGTCGGGAGGCCTGACAGCTACCCATAAAGACCTGCTGACGGCCATCGCCCTTGGCGCCGCATTTTACGCGCTGCTCATCGTCTTGGGCTTTATCATTCCGCGGCTTCTTCGCGCCGAGCCTGACAAACGCCGCTTTTATCACCTGATGACCGTGTATACCAACACGGGCTTCCTTGGCATTCCCGTGGCAAAGGCCATCTTGCCCGCCAACGCGATCCTCTACGTCATTGTGATCAACGTCTTTTATAGCCTGCTGTTCTATACCCACGGCGTTACCGTGCTGGGACACGGGAAAAGCAACATCACTGATCCTATCGTTTCAGGTTCTTCTGCCTCTAGTGCTTCCATGCCTAACACGGCTACACCCAGTCATGCTTCGTCCCTTTTTGGCCTTGGCCATGCCTTATTGAGAATTCTCAGCCCGGGCACTGTCATGGCGATCTTAAGTCTCGTTGTCTTTTGGTACAACGTGACCCTTCCGCCCATCCTTGCAAACACCATCGAATATATCGGTAATTCCACGGTATTTCTTTCCATGACGATCCTAGGCGTCTCCATTGCCAGATCCAATCTGGTATCCGCGGTCAAGGATCTGCGCATCTGGGGCTATGTCCTCCTTCGCATGCTCCTTGTACCCGTTGGCATTGTCTTTGCGATGCGCGCCATCGGTTTTGACCCGGTTGCAACCCTCGCGATGTGCCTCATGGCGTCCGTGCCCGTCGGAAACCTCCCCATGATTCAGGCCCAAAAAATAGGAGAAGATCCTACGATCCTCTCCTCTGGCGTTGCCGTAACTACGGTTGTCTCCATCGTAACCATCACAATCCTGACATCCATCTTCTCCGGCTGGCTTCTCGCCTAAATACCGTGTTCTGACATGAAACATGCCAAAACCCAACTGATTGGCTGAAATAATTGCTTCCTGACATTACTGGGGCAGGCCAAAAATTAGTACATAAATTAGAAACGTTAAGAAATCTACCAATAGAAAGACTCCAAAAGCGATGCCAGCAATTTTCAGGCCCTTTTGGGTCTTTTTCTTATTCTCCTGTGTCAAAACATGCTTCTTTAGGTCGCTATAAAATTCCGATTTTACCAGTTGCTCCTGCGGCTGTGCCTGCTCAGGAACCTTGTCCTTTACCAGCTCGTCCAAGGACACCTCAAACAAATCGCTGATCGCAACAAGCTTTTCCATATCAGGCGCAGATTCCCCCACCTCCCACTTGGAGACCGTCTGCCTTGATACGTTGAGGCGATTTGCCAGCTCTTCCTGAGAGTATCCTCTCTTTTTTCTAAGCTCATACAATTTATTATTGAATTCCATTTTCGCCCCTGCCTTTCTAAGCAACATTTTTTTGTGATTTTTTATGCATCAAAAGTAGCATCACGGCCAATACCATCCCCAAAACTACCGTTGTAATCACGCTCGCCTCAATTCCGTAAGCGCCGCCGTTTAATAATGTCCCCTTTTCCACCTTGAAAAGGAAAAGCCCGAAAGCCGCGCCGTCTCCTCCGCTTACCGTAAGTCCCATGATTCCGCCGAGCACGTAGTTCCATGCGAAATGCAGTCCGCAGGCGATCCAAAGATTCCCCCTCCGCAAAACCAGCAGGGAAAACAAGATGGCAACTAGATAAAGGTTTAGGATCGCTACCACAATGTATTTCGATTCCATCTCCATGATGGAAGGCAGATGCGGGAAAGCAAATGCCGTGGAACTGACTAGCACCGCCAGCCAGGTAGGCACTTTTCCTTTGAGCGCTCCCATGAGGAACCCTCTGCACATGACTTCTTCCGCAGCAGATTGAAGCATGTAACCTACCAGCAAGAGAAGCAGCATGGGAAGCTGTATGTTTGTACCCAGTCCCTCAAAAGTCATGGAACCCGTCACCAAGCAAAAACTTACGATCACTGCCAGAAGAGTTACGGCAATCAGGGAACCCGTCAGATAATCCAGGGGATTCTTCCCAAAAATCTCTTTTGCAGATCTCTTTTCGATGATTCTGCAATAGAGGAGCGTTACAAGAATAAAAATAGCAAACCCAAATAAGGAAAACAAATTCATTACAAACTGGGACAAAAGGGATGCTTCCCCGCCAGGCACGTCACCATGCAGGGGATCATAACCCATGGCGCTCAGCAGTCCTATAATGACCGCTTCTCCCAAAACTGCTGACATAAAATAGATCAGAACAAATGCCAAAATCTTCTTTATTACATACTCAAGCTTTGACATTTCCGTCCGATTGTTAAAGGGTAAGAGGTTCAAAATAATCGTTTTCATCAACAAATCCTCCTGAATGTTTTTTGTTGAATCCATCGTATTATTTTTCCTCAGAAAGCTCCACCAAGCAGGCTTGGCAATCTGACAACGCCCCTTAACAATCCTGTTAAAACCCGTTGCGATGCCCTATTTTCGGCACTTTTCGCAACTTTTCTACTTCCACAAGAAAAACATGATCACGCTGACAACGAGCGTGATGGCGGCGACGGCGAGGACCAGTAAAATCTTCTGATAGGGCCTCTTTGCCTCCTCCTTCATCTGCTCAATCTCGTCCAGGCGCTTTCCCTCGATAAAGGCCACGATCTCGCGATAGGTCTGAATGTTCAGCTCCTTCTTTTTTTTCTCAACATAAAATGCGAACGCGATCGAAACGCTTGCGAGGCACAGCCAGATTCCAAGGCCCCAAAACCGTAACAGCTTTGCCAGCGGAACCGGCGTGATGATCGTAAGAAAAAACAAAACCGAATAAATCCAGCTAAGTTTATTAAATTCTCTTTGATCGTCCTGATTCACCATCTCCTTGATCACCTCCACGTCACCCTTTAGCAGGGTATCCACAGAAACGCCAAAGACCTCGCTCATGCGAAGCAGACTGTTAATGTCAGGATAATTTTTTCCCGTCTCCCAATTTGAAATCGTCTGTCTGGAGACAAAAATTTTTTCTGCCAGCGCGTCCTGCGACAGTCCCGCTTCCGTTCTGTACTTTTTCATCTGACTGCTCAGTTCCATGATCTTGCTCCCCTCAATTTCATAATTCCAAGACTGCGTGCCCTTCGGCACGTCCCTCGCTTTCGCTTCGGGATCTGAGAATTATTTCATAATTCTCAGACTATCATATCATAATGAGGGGGGGATGGAAAGTGGTTCTAGTTTTCCAATACATAGGTTTCTTTGATAAATTTCGAAACCTTCGTCTTAAGACTCTCCATACTTGCGATGCTTGCCTGCATTCCCTCCTGGTCCTGCGCCATCTTGGCATTTTGGTAAGCATAATAATGACCCATGTACTGAAAGGATGCATCCTTTGAAGTTGTCATTGCCTCGATGCCCGCCTCATCATATCGGCTCCCGGGATGAAACATATCATGGAACGTGGCATCAAAGACGGCCTTTTCTTCTGCCTGCGCCTTTCCACCCTTGACGATTCTTAAAAATCTTCCACCGTCCGTATAAAGGATCCCCGTCTTTGCATTTGGAATCAGACATGCGATTCCCATGGCAATCGGAACGAAGGTCATCATGGCTTTCCATATGCTGACGCCAAAGAATAATGAAATACTACAAAGAAGTCCCAAGATTAAGGAAGCAATGGGGCCTGCCAGCAAAACCCTTGCAAACTTCTGAAGATTGTCCTCCCTTTCCTCTCTGGGGAATGTTCCGCCGATCCCGCACCATAGCATCAAATTCTTTTCCAGTCCAAACTTTACCTTGTCATCCTTTTCGTCCCGATACAGCTTAAAGGGTCCTACCACCAGAATTTCGAATTTCCAACCCTGCAAAAGACCTGCAACCACGTGGCCGCCCTCATGTACGACCCCACTTACGAAATAAGCAACCAGCCAACATACTAAAACCTCACCTAACATCTTCAAGATTTCCATCGTCTTTCTCCTTCACCTTGTATTTTTTTTGTATTTTTTTATGGAGCCTTTTTTCCGCTCATCCCTAACCTTTCATGTTCGGATTTGCTCCCCCTTGCTTGCTTTCACCATATCCCCTTCCTGACCTTTTGTCTATCAAAGGTCTTTGACATTTGCCAAAAATGCCCAAAAATAAGGACGTCAAAGGTGTTTGACGTCCTTATTTTCCCTTATTTTTACTCCCTTTTTACAAAAGTGTTTCTATATGCACAAACTTGAAGTTGCCAGGCTTTTCCTCTCTATCTCAGCAAACTTGAAGTTGTATGTTTCTGCAAGCAGTGCGTCATAGCCACATGCGAATGGACACCGCACACCCATTTCTGCTTGCTCAGATTTCATTTTCGTCTTGCAGGCAAACAACCTCTTCCCCTATGCTTGCCTGGATTCCTCTTTTATTCTCTCAGGCA
>JAFXQK010000008.1 GCA_017527205.1 Lachnospiraceae bacterium
GATGTGAAGTTATTGTGTGAGACACTTCATATCGAAATTCCAAATGAGTATAGATAACTGCAAATAACAGTTTGTAGGGGAGTTCTGATACTCCCCTATAAAAATGGCTATTTATCAACTGTTTGTTGTGACATAGCCTAAACAAATAATTAAAAGTGTTAGCCTAGATGAAAAATATCCTGAAATCGCTAAAGAGTGGAACATGGAGAAGAATGGTTCATTGTTACCTCAAATGTTTGCGAGTACAAGTAATCAAAAGGTATGGTGGAAGTGTAATAAAGGACACGAATGGCAAGCGGCAATAAGCAATCGGTCTAACCATGAGACTGGATGCCCATATTGTGTAGGGAAAAAAGTATTAGTAGGTTTTAATGATTTGGCCACTGTAAATCCAAAGATGGCAGAACAATGGCATCCTACAAGAAATAAGTTACTTACACCTCAAAGTGTTACATCAAAATCAAATAAAATAGCTTGGTGGGTATGTGGTAAGGGACATGCATATAAAATGATGATATACAATAAAAGTATAGGATTAGATTGTCCTTTTTGTTCTGGTAGATACGCAGTAACGGGGGAAAACGATCTTGCTACATTATATCCAGAATTAGCCAAACAGTGGAATTATAATAAAAATAATGGTCAGACTCCGCAAAATATTAAACCTAAGTCTAATCAAAAGGTATGGTGGATATGTGATGTTGGACATGAATGGAGCGCAACTGTGGCTAGTAGAATAAATGGTAATGGATGTCCATATTGCGCTGGTCGTTTTGTAATCAAAGGAGTTAATGATTTGTTAACGGTTAATCCAGAATTAGCCAAGGAATGGGATTATAAAAAAAATAATTATTTAACGCCTCAAGATGTTAAACCGAAATCAAATAAGAAAGTATGGTGGAAGTGTGAATTTGGGCATGAATGGCAAGCTGCTATAAATAATAGGGCAGCCGGGAACGGATGCCCGTTTTGTAGGAAGAAGAAATGAGATTCGTTTATAGCCAGAGTGAGGAGAAAAGAAGTGTTGATTTTACTGTGATCTTGAATTTCCGAGTGCCGACGCCCCTTTCAAAGTGTTGACGGATTGGAAAATATGAAGAAGGCGTGGAAAACTGTAGCAGAGGATAAAAAAATTTAGTGTATAGGATTAGACCCATTGGGAATTCGGTAGGATAAGCTTAAGAAACATTCTTTTTGTGAACATGAGAAAAGAGAGTTGGTGGGATTATGTATGATTTTTCAAATCTTAGTGACGAAGATTTTGAATACTTATGTAAAGATATTATGGGGAAAAAACTTGGCATTGAATTAATGCGATTTTCTACAGGAAAAGATGGGGGAATTGACTTAACGGATGATGTCGACAAAAAGAACATAGTAGTACAGGTGAAACATTATTATAATACGAACATCAGTGGACTGTTTGCTTCATTGCGTAAAGAAGTAAAAAATGTTAAGAAACTCAACCCTCAAAAATATTATGTTTGTTGTTCAAAAAGGCTTACTCCGAAAAACAAAGAGGATATATTTCAAATGTTTTCCGATTATATGGAATCAACTCAAAATATTATATCCTTAATTGATATTATTGATTTCCTAGATGATGATAAAAATCGTGACATTCTTAAAAAGCATAATAAACTGTGGATTGGTTCAACTAATATCTTAAAAGAGACGATTCAAGAAATAATAAAAGAACCTAGTACTATTTCCACTTTAGGAATGAGAACGGGTAAAGGAAAAGAAGTAAAATCTCTAGAAAAAGCAATAGGTGATTATTTGGATGAAAAGCTTGGCGAGCATCCGTTTTTTCCGTATTATAGATATGCGATAGATAATGATAAGATTCAGAGCAAAGCCGTGAATGCTGAAGCAGCTAAATTGTATCCGGCAAATTTTCAGATTACTGGATTGGTGAAATTTGGCGACAAATACTATGATAAGGAAGATAATCCCTTTGAGTATTCTTATCGACATCAATTAGTTATGACAATAGAAATAGAAGATGCCGTGAGAAAATTGGGCCCATTTAAGGATCCAATTCAAACAAGTGCACAAGAGTATGTTGGAAAAGAGCATTATTATAAGCCACCAGAGTTTCCGCCGGCATTTCCGTGTTCGATAAAGGTAGGAGAAACGGTGTATTATGATTATATTTTGCTTAGGACACAAGAAATATCAGATGAAGGGGAGTATTTTATTAGTAATGCACAACAAAAAATAAGCAGTTATTTTGAAATTAGAATTAATCCCCAAAACCCACGAAATCCATATTTTTACATAAAAGAGGATTTTTTAACAAACGCATCTAGATTAAATTATGTCGAGTTTATACAAGCACTCGAACAAAACAAGGATCTTCACATATTTATGTTAGATGAACGCAAGGATTTTATTGCAGGATATATTAATGACATAGGTTATAAACCACAGCTATATACCATAGAGAATGACATTGATTTCTTAGAAAGATTATGTATTCTTGATGAATATTTTGGAATCGAATTGAATCCTCAAGGGGAAATATCAAGAGAAGAGATGGAAGATGTTTTTCACTTTTCTAACTTGATAAAAGAAAAGAAGTTATTATATCGATGGATACCATATACGGCGTCATATAAAATAGGCAAGGATATAAGTCTGGAAGAGATTAATAGTTTTAGAAATACCATTGCCAAATTCGACCATACGGGTGTTTTGGAAACAAAGTTGTTTGGTGAGAATATAGAGTTACCGATAAAGGTTGAAATAAACGGTATTAAGACGGAAATCATTCCGCTGGGAAAGGAAAGTCTTGATGAACTTGAGATCGGTGATGAGGTAAATATTTCTTTTTTGCTAGAAAAAAATGATTATATTATTGAGACATTGAGATGAGTTAGCATGAATCGTAACATTATTTGCGTGACTTTGAAAAAAGAGTGTCGCCTCCTCCTTTCAAAGCGCTGATTTTATTGGGTTCTGAGAATTATGGCGCTGGGGTGCGCCCTTCGATTCCCATCACCCGCTCTTTTATGCCCGGAAACAATGCGTTTTCTGGTATTTGTAGTTGCGTTGGTTATTTTGGTGAAAACAACAAAAACGACGAACTATATTTGTCTATCTTTTTGAAAAACAAACACTTGTTCTGACTATGGAAGCTTGCTATAATATATTTGGGTGCTACCATACACGGTAGGCGGTTAGTCCTCTGCGGAGGGACTGTGACCCTCCGATTACATAGAAACCCGAAAGGGAATCCGAGGAAAGGAGGGCGTGTGATATGCTGACGATAGAAGGGCTGATCGCAGTCCTGGCCTTGGCTGGAACCAGCTTCGGCATCGGATATACAATAGGCTTTCAACATGGAAAAACACAAAAATAATCGCCCCCAGCCAAGGATAGCGATTATTTTTGTATAATCATTAAATTCTAACTGGGCTGACCGTCTATCGGTAGCACCTTTTATGTTTAAATAGTAGCATTAGCCTTGTTTTTTGTCAAATAATACTTTTTCGAAAGACAGTTAAGAAAAATCGAAAAGAGAATTGTAAAAACGCTGCAGAACAATGTGGCGTTTTTTATTTTCCGCATGGTTTCTTTGTGGATTTTTTATGGCAAGCCTCACTTAAGGGTATTAAAAGAAAAGTGTCTGGAAACCCTTTTCCGGTTTCCCAGCGTGATATGGCTTGTCTGATACCTGAAGGATGGAGGCTAGATCTTTTTGTTTCCATCCTTTGTCATTTCTTAGTTCTGCGATAAAAGCACCGGTTCGTCTTGCATCCATGTTAGCGTCCTCCTATAATGAAGCCATACTTAATTTTTCTTGGAAAAAGGATGGCATACATGGAAAATGGACTCAACCTATGAATCGTAGAGTGGTAAATATTCTGGGTCTAACTTATATTAAAAAAAGCTTGTAACGTTTTGACATATCGATGCATCTATTGGTTGAAAGGACAAATCCTGAAGTGCACACAGGAAAAACGAGGAGAGACTAAATGGACAAGGAGTTGGAACGACTGGTTCACAAGGCGAAGGGAAAAGACCCAGATGCCTTTACGGCTTTGATGAACGCTTACGTGCAGCATTTATATAAGACGGCAAAAGCCATTTTAATGAATGACGAGGATGCTGCCGACGCCATGCAGGAGACGATCATGACCTGTTGGGAAAAGATGGGAAGCTTAAAAGAAGACCGATATTTTAAGGCCTGGGTAACAAAGATTCTCATCAATGAATGTTACAACTTGATCAGAGGGCGAAAGGGTGTCACTTACGTGGAGGAGATTCCTGAGATCCCTGACGACAGGGAGAAAAGTGACCTGGAGTGGAAGGAAGCGCTTGCCGTTCTTGGCGAAGAATACCGACTGCCGGTGGTTTTGTATTACGTGCAGGGTTTTCAGACGAAGGAGATCGCAAAACTGATGGGCATATCAGACGCGGCGGTCCGAACCAGGCTATCAAGGGCAAGGGAGCAGCTTAGGAAGTATTACGAGGAGGCTTAAACGATGGAAAAAAGTGAATTTATGATAAAAAGAGTTTTTGCGGAAGAAGGAGACCTGCCGGAAATCGTGAAAATGCGGGTTCAGGGAGCATATGATCAAATTTATGAGCAGATTAGGGCTCAGGATGCATCGGATGAAAATAACGAAGCGTGTGAGAATCTTTACGCTGCAATCAGAAATAATGGTAGGGGTCTTTTGAAGGTAGCCTGCTTCGTACTTGCCTGCCTGCTGGCCCTTGGCGGTACGGCATATGCAGTAAACCTAATCCTGGATAAATATGAGCGAATGAAGCAGATGGAGCAGGAGGAAAAAGATCAAATATATGAGGACATTCAAAATGGCGGAAATCTGAATCATGAAGAATCCAGGACTTTCACGGAATCCGAGAGTGCAAGATTTTTCGAGCTTCGGGAAAAGTATAAGGCGAATGAGGCATTCCCGGAGGGAGAGCTTGAGGTCGTTCATGAAGGGGAAAAGGCTAAGGGTGAATTATATCTTCTTGTGAAGGGAAATCATGAGGAAAGCGTTTTGGTCCTTCCGGAGAGGGAGCTGACGGACGAAGAGTTATTGCAGATCATCGAGCATAACGAGAAGGAAGAATATGTTTTATATGAGGCACAGCAAAAGCGCATTGCGGAGCAGGGTAACTGGGAGAGCCGCATGCTGGAGATGACGGACGAGGAAGTGGATTTCTATTACCTTGCATTCTGGAGGGGAAGGACGGAGGTCACGGGCATTTTTAGGCGTGGTGATCAGAGCGACGAAGGTGGCAATCAGGTACTGTCGGAAAAGGAGACGGTAACTTATCAGGAGATGCAGAGGCAGTATCTTGAGGAGAACCGGATCCCCATGAGGGAGGAGCCCCTGCCCGTCATTGAAATGCCTGCGGAGTATGACGGAAAGAAGGTTGTTCTTTGCAGGTATAACACTAGCTTTTACTTACCAGAGCGGGAACTGACTGAGGAAGATTTTCTGGAGATCATTGACTTTTGGAAGCGGGCGGAGTATAGCCTTCGCCGCGTGAATTCAGAAGTGGAGAGGGGCATTCGCAAGGGGTATCCCGAACTGGAAAACTGCGCGTGGGAGGAGGAACTAGAGCAGGCCAGGGATAAGACCGTTCAAACGGAGCAGCAGTTTAAGGAATTTTACCGAAATACACGGCCGGCAGTCGAAAAATCACTTGAGGAGGCAACGATCTGTGACATTGTTACCTTTGGCAGCTATGAACAGGATGGAAACGTGGAAAATGGCAAGGAAGCGATCAAATGGTATGTCTGCGATCAGGCGGGAGACTTGCTGACGCTTCTTTCCGTGGACGTGCTGGATGCGATCGCCTATGACAAGAGGGAGGATCAGACGATCGCCTGGGCGGACAGCGACGTGCGAAGATGGCTGAATGAGGAGTTTTTCGGGAATGCCTTTTCGGGAGCGGAGCAGGCGAAAATCCTGACAACGCAGATCAAAAATGACTATGGCGGGGATACGTATGACCAGGTATGGCTTTTGTCCTTCGAGGAGTATATCGATTATTTTGGCGTTCAAAACAGACGGCCCATGGGTGCGAAGGAAACATGGAACGAAACCGCACAAAGGGCCACGGACGATTGCCACTTAATGTCTCATCCCACGCAGGCAGCGATCTCAAAGGGTGTGTTCGTATGGACTTGGGAAGGTGCATCAGACTATCTTAAGGGCATGACGGACCTGAGCATGATAGACGGAAACAGTCCTTGGCTTCTTCGTACCACGGGACCTGGATGGGGTACGGCTTGCCTATCGACGTACGCCTTATATCGTTATCCCCAAACGGACGCCACAAGCAGTCTAAGTGGCATCCGCCCCGTGATCAGAATCCAGCGTTAATTATTAATGTCCATGATTGGCCAAGTGATACGGAATAATGAAAGTTGTCGAAAATTATGATATAATGAGAAAAAAGGAAGCATTAGGAGCATAAAAAATGAATCAGAAAACCGTGGCGGCAGTTCTTTTGACGATCGCCTGCATTGCTGTTTTGGTATTTGCCATAAGCTTTGGCAGGGGAGCGGGAGATGGGCAGGAAAACGGCGAGGACGGATCAAATGTAATTTCAGGCAATCTACTGCAAGGGGAAATCCCTTTGATTGATAGCAAGAATGCAGAGGAACCAATCGCAACGTCCATCGGAATTGACGTGTCAAAATGGCAGGGCATCATAGATTTTCAAAAGGTGCGGGAGAGCGGCATTGATTTTGTCATGGTTCGCGTGGGATACCGGACTGCGAAGGACGGAAAAATAGAGGCAGATGAGAATGCTGCTTACAATCTGCAAAAGGCTGGTGAGGCAGGTCTTTTCCTTGGCGCGTATTTTTATTCCAGTGCCATTACCGTGGAGGAAGCGAGGGAGGAAGCGGATTTTGTCGCTGATTTTGTTGCCAAGTATTCCATCACCTACCCAATCGCATATGACTGTGAGGGGCATTTGGACGCTGACAGCAGGAATTTCTACCTGCTTTCGAAGGAGAGGACTCAAATAGCCATTGCGTTCTTGGATGAGATCCGGGCGAGAGGGTATGATGCGATGTTTTACGCATCCAAGGGCGAAATGGAAGACAACGCCGCATGGGACGTGACGCAACTGGAAGCGCATGGTCAGATTTGGGTAGCGCAGTATCCGAAAAAGCCTTATCCACAGACGGAAAAGAGTTCGTATGGCGGCACGCACGTGATGTGGCAGTATAGTGACGGCGGTCACGTGGACGGAATGAAAACTGGCGCTGACGTGAACTTGGCGTACCTGAAATTCGACGCTGCCAAGGCTCCAAAGGATCCGACGCCGCCGGAGAAAGCGTATCCCGGTACGGATTCCGAAATGCTCTTTTCTGAGTGCCATGAGCGCGTGACGGCAAAGATTGAGACAAACTTAAGAACATGGCCCGGAACGGACATTGGCGAGGTCGTCCATACGCTTGAGAACGGCGAGGAAGCCATCAGAACGGGAACGTCTGATAAGGGGTGGTCGCGCGTGGAATGGCAGGGACAGGTGCTCTATGCCATTACTTCTTATCTGACAACAGATTTCACCGATAAACAGGGTGATGATGACAAGACCGTAAACATGGATGGAATTGAAGTGAAGACGACTTTTGAGGACATAAACGACTACGTGACGGCAAAGGAGGTCGTGAATCTGCGATCACTGCCCAGTACTACGCATGAATCTTCCAGAATACTTGGGACGTTAAGTGCGGGAGAAAAGCTGAAACGCACGGGGGTCAACAGAGAACTCGGTTGGTCCAGGCTGGAGTACAATGGAATTACGGTGTATGCAATAACCAGTTACCTGGAAAATATAGAGTAACGTGATCAGGCGCTTTGTGAAAACAAGGCGTCTATTTTTTTAAAAATAAAGCCTTGACAAGGCTGGTTTACAGATGTAAACTAAAAACAAGGGTTTACATCTGTAAACCACTCGGGCAGAACAAAGGAGGCGAACGGAATGGAATTTGAAATCGGAGCCGTGCAGGAAAGGTTTGTGGATTTAGTCTGGAAGAAGGAACCCATTGGTTCGGGAGAACTGGTAAAGCTGTGCGAAAAGGAGCTGAACTGGAAAAAGCCTACGACTTATACCGTATTGCGGAGACTTTGCGAGAAGGGCGTGCTTCAGAACGAGAACGGCATTGTCACTTCCTTAATCTCCAGGGATGCATATTATTCAGCGAAAAGTGAGCGTGTGGTTGAGGATTCCTACGAGGGTTCGCTTCCCGCTTTCATTGCTGCGTTCTTATCGAGAGGGAAATTAACTGGGAAGGAAGCAGAGGAAATTCAGGCAATGATCGAGGCCTTTAGGAAGGAGGCGGGGGTATGAGCTCAATGTTCATCAAGGTACTAAACCTTAGCATCAATGCGTCATGGCTGATCCTGGCGATCCTGTTGCTTCGTCCGCTCCTTAGGAAAGCTCCGAAATGGATTTACTGTGCCATGTGGGCAATCGTGGCACTTCGCCTGCTTCTTCCTTTTTCCATTGAAAGTGCCCTGAGCGTTCTGCCCGGAAGCGAGGTCATTCCGCAGGACATTGTTACGACGAAGACCCCTGCGATCCATTCACAGATCATGGCGGTAGATAATGCAGTCAATCCGTTCATGCTGCGCGAGCTCGCACCAAAGGTTGAAAACAGCGTAAATCCCATGCAGGTCATTGCAGCGGTTGTAAGCGTGGTCTGGATCGTTGGCGTTGGTGTTTGCCTCATCTACGCACTGATCAGTTACCTGCTGCTTAAGAGAAAGGTGAGCGCCTCCGTGGCAATGGGGGATGGCATCATGGCGTGCGACGAAATCAAGACACCGTTCATTCTCGGGATCATAAAGCCGATGATTTACGTGCCTTCGAGTATGACGGGGCGTACCCTTGAGGTTGTTTTGGCACATGAACAGGCACATTTGAAGCGTATGGATCATTTATGGAAACCGCTGGGATTCCTGCTTTTTTCCGTCTATTGGTTTAATCCGCTCTGCCTGATCGCGTATGTATTGCTTTGCCGAGACATTGAGGCGGCGTGTGACGAAAAGGTGATACGGAATCGGGACAAGAAATTTGCCGCCGATTATTCACAGGCGCTTTTGGACCTGAGCCTGTCTCGGAGAATGATCACGGTCTGCCCGCTGGCCTTTGGGGAGACGGGAGTAAAGGGGCGCGTTAGGGGCGTGCTGAACTATCGAAAGCCGGCCTTTTGGGTCACCTTGATTGCCCTTGTAATGTGTGTGGTCGTGTCAATCTATTTCATGACCTCGCCGGTTACAAGAATTTCGAAAGATGCTGAGCGCGTAAAAAGCATTAAGGTTTTTGACGGAACCTGCGGAAAAGAATTGATCATCACGGATCGCGGAGAGATCGAGAAAATTGTTTCGTACGTCAATGAGATGAAATTGCATAGAGGAAAAGTGTCCTTGGGATATATGGGATATCATTTTCATCTTACGTTTCAGCCAAAGAGGGGAACGTGGGATGACTTCATTATCTCTTCGAGTTCCATACGAAATGATCCGTTCTTTTATTCTCTTGAAACGGAGTCAGGTTTGGAAGATTACATAGAGGATTTATATGTAAGTCATGGCGTAAAAGAGCCTTCAAAAGGGGAGGATCAGCAAGCGCAGGGCAATGTCACAGAAACTGCGTCGGGGAAACAGGATGCGACGGCGAACGCACTGACGGACCTGCCTGAGGACGTAAGCACGTTTCTCGCCGTAATTGATGAAAATGGAAACAGAAAGGTTGTTTCCTATGAGGAATTTAGCAAGGACGAGGCGGATGCGGTGAAACTGATAAAGGATTTTGTAAATGCCGTAAACGCAAAGGACTTAGACGGTTATATTTCCTTATTTGACGAAGAAAACCAAAGGGAAATGAGAAGGTACGTCGCTGAAATGGGCGAGGAGACCTTTTTTGCAGAGGAAAACAGGAAGCTTGTAAAGATTGAAAGGTATATGACGCCACCCTATGAAAAGACAAGCGGAGAGTTTGAGGATGCCATGGCCTTTCGCGTGACGGAGCAGATTGCGTACGATGACGACGTTACTTCGGAGATGGATACATATCCACTGGTATCTGGGGAGACGGTGCATGACTACGTGATCGTAATGGAGAAAGGTGAATGGAAGCTATACAGGATTTCCGTAACGCCATAAAAGGTATGCATAATGGTTGGAGGAGAGCTGGCATGTTTCAGTCTATTCAGAAAAAAAACATTCTTCGTTTGCAAGTGGTACTTCTGCTTATGGCGACGCTGTATTTGCAGGAGAAGTAAACGAAAACATCTCAAAAAATATAAATGATTTATTGACAAAGCTGGTCTACCGTGATAGACTTAACACAGGAGATCTATCGCGATAGACCATTTATATTCTAAATTATTACTAAGAGTAGAAGAGGGGATAGAAGATGAATCTGGATCTGGGTGACATTCAAACGAAGTTTATGGGGCTGGTTTGGGACAGGGAACCGGTCGGTTCAGGGGAACTGGTCAAGGTCAGCGCCGAAGAGCTTGGCTGGAAAAAGTCCACGACCTACACGGTGATCAAAAAGCTTTGCGAAAAGGGTATCCTGAAAAATGAAGACGGCATCGTGACGACACTGATTAGTCGCGATAAATTCTTCGCGAAAAAGAGCAGGCAGTTTGTGGAAGAATCTTTTAACGGGTCGCTTCCCGCATTCATAGCAGCCTTCTATTCCGGAAAGAAGCTGACCCAAAAGGAAGCTGAAGAAATCCAGAAAATGATTGATTCCTATGTGGGGGAGAAAAAATGACGCCATTACAATCAGCGTTTATTAACGTGATAAACTTGAGCATTGCGGCAAGCTTTCTAATGCTGGCCGTGATCTTGTTGCGTCCTTTCTTAAAGAGAGTCCCGAAGTGGCTAATGTGCGTTTTGTGGGGCATGGTGGCGCTGCGCCTCGTGGTTCCATTTTCGCTGGAAAGCAGATGGAGCCTGGTTCCTGCGTGGAAGGTATCCGTGCCGTACGCAGAAGAAACACAGACGGTAAAGAATGGAATTCAGCAAGGCGGTTTCGTAACGGAAGACTGGCAGGGTGAGACCATAACAAAAAGCATGCCGGAAGATCATGATGCAGAACGAGTCGGTGCCATAAGCGCTAAGAAAGGTTTAGAGAATCCGTCGGAAGCAAATGACTGGCAGGGATTAAGTCGTGAGAACGTCGGTGAAGGCATACCTCACGCAGAAGGAACCACGGCTGACGGCGGGGCGGCAAAGCAGAATGATCAGTGGCACGCGGCGACTTCCGAAACGAAGGAGCATGGTTCGGAAAACGCTTCGAGTAACGAGACGGCGGCAGTGACGGAATGGCAGACAGAAGAACCAAGTGAAGTGACACCCGCCAAAGCAAGGAAGGATGAAAGCATCATTTCAGCGGGTGAGGACATCATTGCAACGGATGAGGGCATTGCTTTGACGGGCGAGGGCATTCTTGGGAAGATGTTTCAGGGAGTGCTGCTGATCATTGGCAGTGGCATCTGGCTTGCAGGCATCATTGCCATGCTGGCGTACGTGGTTGTCAGTTTTGTGAGACTTCGCATTAGGCTAAGGACGGCAGTGCGTCTTGAAGAGGGCGCGGATGTGAAGGTTTGGATGAGCGACGCCATTACTGAATCGTTTGTCCTTGGAATTATAAGACCGAGCATCTACGTTCCTTCCGCCATTGAGGAGGGAGATTTGAAGTGCGTCCTCTGCCATGAGCAGGCGCATGTAAAGCGGGGGGACTACCTTTGGAAACCGCTAGGTTTCCTGATCCTTTGCGTCTATTGGTTTCATCCGCTTTGCTGGATCTCGTACTTTTTGTTTTGCAGGGACGTGGAGATGGCGTGTGACGAAAAAGCAACGAAGGGGTTTGGCATGGAGGAGCGTAAACGCTACTGCCAAGCCCTGCTAAACCTGGGGCAAGGGAAAAAGAATTCTCTGATCGGAACGGTGGCTTTTGGTGAGAACGGAACCAAGTCCAGGGTAAAGGCAGTGCTGGATTACAAGAAACCATCGTTTCGGGTCATTCTGGCTGGAGTGTTGGCTTGCCTTTCTCTGGGGATTTTCTTTATGACCAGCCAGGGCGGATATGCTGCCGGATTAGACACCGCTGAAAAGACACCTGAAGCAGAGGACGGGGATTCTGCTTCTGAGGAAAGCTCTTTAGGTGCAGAAGAAGACTTGGAAGAAAACCTAAGCAGCGCAAACGAGGATGATCAGAAGCTTGCATTGATTGATTTTGACGGGGACGGAAAAGCGGATGAGGTTCAAGTTCAGGTGGTTCAGGAAGATGGGCAGTATTTTGATGAAGTCATTGTTCATCTAGGAAATAGGGAAACCTATTCCTTAAGGTATTCAGGCCGTACGGACGGGGCAATGGATTTCCTGACGGTGAGTACCGGAAGAATTACGAAGAAGGAAAAAACGGACATTGTGCTGCAAATCACTGACGGCAAGGGAAATTATGGATCCTCCGACATTCACGTGATTGAGCTTGCGGAAACGCCGAACGGGAAAGAACTAAAGGAAATCCTTACCATACTTGATGGAGGGAAGAATTCCCGAGATTACGAGAAGTACCGGGATACCATGTTGTCTGCAGAGCTGATCAATACAACGATTTCAATGACGGGGCAAAGCGAGCTGGTGCGACTTATGCCAACGGCTGAAAGAGATGCCGTCTGCGTAATGGTGATGAATTCCTATTATGACGGCGAAAACTCGACTCTCGCAGTTCAGGCGTATGTTTATTATGATCAGGGAGAGTGGAAAACGACATGGGATTTTGGCGTTGGGAGAAAAATCGGTGTCGGTGTAACAGGGTGGAATTTTGGCTTAGGTGATTTGGATGAAAATGGCATCTATGAATATGTGGCGTGCCGTTATTCCTACGACTCAACTCTTCAAAACATATTAAAGGTCTATTGGAACGGGGAATGCATTTATGAGATACGCAAGGATATTATTGACGTTTTAAGCTGGCGTTATTCGGACTTTGACGGGGATGGCGTTCAGGAATTGTTCCTTTCCCTGTGGAATGGAGATGCTAAAGATGTTGAAAACGTCTACATGGTTCTTAAGAAGACAAACATAGGAGAATGGAAGGCGTTGGAGGAAAGACATGCCTATCCGGAGAGCGAGAATTCTTTTCCCATTCAGGTAACCTATAAAAAGAATCAAGGCATTGCAGAGATTACCCTAAAGGGATTCAGATCCTACTGTGATTTTTCTTTAGAAGATTACTGCAAGGGCATGGAAAGAAGGATTGCATCCAAGGAATGTACGGCAGATGAAAAGAAGGTTTTGCAAAAGCATCTTGCGGAGTATAAAAAGATCCTGCAGACGCCTTGGGAAGAGCTTGCTGGGAAAGAATGCGGCAGCGTGACCCGCTGGGGCTTTAAGGAGGTTGTTCCCGATTATTATGATGGCCTGCCATGCCTCGTGGCGACATATGGCATCATAGGAATGGATGAGCAGGACGATTGGGGCAGAATCAAACTTTGGTTCCGGTATGACGGGGACGGTAAGATCCAAGCGTTGATGATGTTATTTGATTCCATCATGTCTCTGCCGGTAGGCGAAGGCGGATGGCGTTATCGGGAATTGGCTCCTTACTCTGAAAGGAAGTATAAGAATTACTTTGGAGCTACTGCGCAGGAAGCCTATTCGGAGATTGCAAAGACATATTATGACGCGATGCTTGCGGTGCGACAGGGCGAAAAAGTAAGCGATGAGGTATTGGATGAACTAGGGGATACCTATGTCAATTACTATTTTTTGGACGTAGCACGGCATGAATTTGAGACGCCCGTTTATTCCCTGATTGATCTCAATGGCGATGGCACGGAGGAATTTCTAATCGGCTGTAAACATGATCCCTATCTGGTTTTTAATGACGTTTATACTTGGAAGGACGGCGTAGCCTATCTTCTGACGGAACAGCATGGGGGATATCGGGCAGGATCGAGGGAGGTATGTGAAAACGGTGCGATCAGGGATTGCACGGCATGGATTGGGTCGGAGGGCACAAATGCAAGATTTTGGCGGCTTCCGAAGAATGGTACTGCCATGGAAGTGGAAGAATGGCTGACAGGCACGATATTAAGATCTGGTGAAAACGAGAAGGAAGTATATTATCGTAAGCTGCCTCATGCAGATCAGATTATTTCCAAGGAGGAGTATGAGGCAATTTTGTCAGGAGAGCTTGGTGGGTATAAGGTGATCATGCCATACACCACGATATTGACGCCGGATAGCATTGAAACACTGCGAACGGGGATAGTGCAAAATATACAGGATCAAAGCATGGAAAACACTGTTCCAGACCGCCAGGAAATGCTTAGCGCATATTATGGTTTGATCCACCTTGCGGAAGAGGCAATTTACGATCCGCAGGCGTGGGGAGACAACCACAAGTTATTTCAAGATTCGGAAGGAAAGGATTTGTTTAGTTGGGAGCTATCGCATCTTTTTGACGGAATTGTAAATGACCACGCCATTGCATGGCAAAACGTGGGATATCTGATCAAAGACATAGACGGGGATGGAGTTGACGAACTCCTTTTCGGAGAGAATGATCCTGATCCGAAGGGATCTTTTAACGGCGTCATATATGATATGTATACCTACAGAGATCATCAGTTAGTGCATTTGCTTTCCGGCTGGACTAAAAACGAATACTATCTTACCGAAAATGGCATGATTGCGCATGAGATTATTTCAACTGCCTTTGAAGGGTATTGGGAATTCTTACGTTATGACGGGCATGGGCTTGAATTCGTTGAGAAGGTGGAGATGGTATTACAAAATGATGACAAGAGAATCTATAGTCATACCACCCCGAATGGTACGGAAGAAATCACGGAAAAAGCACAAAAAGCCATTAGGGACAAGTATGTTTACGTTCATCCGGATTTTAGTGCCATGGGGCCTTGGTGGTCAAAAGTCGAGGACCTTAATGAAGATGGGCTGAAAGATTATTTGATTAGTTTTTACCGGGATGGCGTTTGCCGGCACCTGTCTTTGTATCTTATGAGGCAAGGGATTGTTTATGATCATGAGGAGGACGGCGGCGTAGGCTTTGGAGATCGTTATTTTGTGGATTTGGATGGCGACGGGGAGAAGGAGATTTTGCTCATGATAGAACCTCACGTCAATTCCATGCCGCTGGAAGAATTCGCCGTACTTAAGAAGGCAGGTGACGGTTGGAAGGAACTGGAGACCTGCAAATCCCTGCCGCTTAAGTTAACGCACGGAACGGATCCTTATGAGATCATTCTAGGCTGTGACGGATATGAACAGACGATCTCCTTTAGCGTAAAGGATCGCTACGATGAGTGGAAGACGCTGGCAGAGCAAACGGGGGATTCTTTTTGCGAAGAAATGAAGCGCTACTATGAGTATGAGGTCGCAAAGACGAAGGCCGGAGCTGAAATTGGCGGCATCATGGATTGGGGCATTTGGGAAATTCATTTGACCGAGTTGGAAGGACGACCTTGTCTAATGGCTTTGCAGGGCATTGAAGGTTATTCCAAGGAGGATGTCTGGGGGGAGGTGGAAATCTGCTTTGACTATGATGATAACGGAAAGATCAGAATATTGGATTTAAAACTTCGAGATGGCTCCTCGTTCTCTATGGCGAGTTGGGAATATGACCTTGACCGCAACGGCATACCCGAGAGCCCACGGCTGGTAACTTTTGATGAAGGCATGGGTCAGCGGTTGGAATTGTGGGAGGATGGCCAAATGATCTGGTCGGAAGAAGGATATGCTGTGCATACCGGTTACAATGCCTTGTTTCTGTGTGTACTGAATGGAGATGCATACCTGTTACGCTACCGTCCTACCATGTACCAAGGGGCCGGAACTTACAGTTACCAGCTCTTTTCCCTGGAGAACGGAACGGAGAAGATTGTTCAGGAGAGTAGCGTGAATTTTGTTACTAATTTCTACAAGGGCAAGCCACTCTATGGCGAATTTAACCCAGAGATCATTGCTGCCTTTATGGATGAGATCAATAACCTGCTGTCCCGCAGCACCCAACTACTGAACACCGATGGGGAACTACTGGAAACATTTGCAGGTAAGACCATTGCTCCTCAGGACACTTTGGGTTGGCTGGATTTGTTTGAAAGGGATAGTACTAAATCCCTGTTGGAGAATCTTCAAGCGTTCCAACTTGTCCAGCAAGGAGAAAATATCGCCCAGTGAAAGCTCCTCGGAGAATTCCGATTTGCATAACGGCAGGGGGCGGTCATTTTGGACTTTCCTTTACAATCATTGGAATGAAAATCGAAGGGGTCATTACAAGCGGTTCAGATGGGTATGACGAAATGATTGGAGAAGAGCTGGCATGATTCAGTTTATTCAGGAAAAAAACATGCTCCGTTTGCGAGTGGTACTTCTGTTTATGGCAACGGTGATCCTGCCGTTTTGTCTTACGGGATGTCACTCTGGAAAAAACAGGGAGAGTATACCAGAAAGCGGAAAAAAGGAAAGTACAACGGAAAGTGGAGAAGGGACGGCAACCAGCCGGGAACTGAAGCTGGCCGTGGTGTGTGAATTAATGGTGACAATCCGCCAGACCTGATTCTCCTTCGTAACATTACGGACAACCTGGATGACCTGGCGATTCAGGGTTACGTGGAGGACTTAACGCCCTATGCCGAAAAAAGCGAATCGGTTCATTTGGAGGATTACTATCCCAAGGTTCTGGAGTGCGGCAGAAAAGAAGGGATTCTTGTGACCATTCCGAAAAACTTTGAAATTGACACCGTGATCACTTCCAAGAATTATTTCGGAGACGTCACGTGGAACTATCCGCAATTGCTTGATTTCTGTAATGCGCATCCAAACAGTCTTTTTTATGCAAACATAAGTCCGGACTACTATTGGCAATGCTTCTTCGAGAAAGCATTGATTACTTCGTCTGCGAGGATCAGGGGAAATGTTATTTTGATTCAGAGGAATTTAGGGCGTTTTTGGAATACGCGGGAAGTTATTCGGCGTGGAGCTCACGAACCTTTGATCCGATAGATCCGGAGGACCATGCAGGGAGCCTGCGCGACGGAAAAGTTTTGGCATGGTACTTTTATGTCAGGAATTTGTCAAATTTGAAGGATGTACGAATAGATTTTGGAGATGCGGCTAACTTTGTGGGATTTCCTAACAAGGGCGGAAGGCCCGTTCATCGGATATGGATGGATCACAGTACCTTTGCCATAACGTCAACTTCCGGCAATAAGGAAGGTGCCTTTCAATTTTTGGAATGGTATCTGGCTCTGGATGAAGACCCGGTTTTGACTGTTGACCCCCTGCGATTATGCGCCAATCGGAAGGAGATGGAGGAAAAGATTGAGATTGCCATTGCAGGACGGGAAAACGTTAATGGCGGAGAACCTGACATGACGGAAGAGGACCTGAAGACGCTGAGGATTTTACTGGAAGGCCTTGAGCCGCTTCCGGATGACAATCTACCTCTGTACAGAATTGCTTATGCGGAGGCAAGAACCTACTTTTCCGGAGAAAAGAGCCTCGATGAGGTCATTGACGTCATTCAGAACAGGGTGACGCTGTATATGAATGAGAAGTAAAGATTAATCAAATGCTATGTTGTTTTGTTGCCAGAGGATTTGTAGTTGCGTGACTTTCTGCGTGACTTAAAGAATAGAGTGCCGCCTCCTCCTTTCAAAGTGTTGATTTTACTGGGGGTCTTGGGACTTTTGGTATTTGACTGCCACCTTCGATTCCCATCACCCGCTTACTTAAAAATCCCCTCAGGAAAACATTGAGGGGATTTTTGCGTAAGAAGGCGAGACCTCGAACCCATGGGTTCGGATCTCGCCTTCGGCTCGGTCGGAGCGCTGACACGGTTCGCGGTGAGGAAGTCAAGAAAGAGTATTTTTCTCCTTTAAGGTTTGTTTAAGCTTTGCCACGTATAATGAACGCATAAGAAGTGAAACGGAGGTGGAGCTTATGAAGAAACAAGAGATAAAGAAATGGATTATGGCGATGGCAATTCTATCGCTTACAATAAGTCTTGGAGCATGCGGACAGACGACCGGAACGACTTCGCAGAAATCGACGGAAGTCGAGATTTCAGTATCTGATTCTTCGCAGGAAAACACGGCAGAAGAAAGTACGGAGGACATTCAAAACAAGGACGGAGAGGCTATAGAATCTGACGGTAAGCAAATGCCACCTGATGGTGAAAGACCCGGGGATCCGCCTGACAAGCCTGACGGAGAAAGGCCCGGAGACCCGCCTGACGGAGAGGGCGGCGGAACGCCTCCCGGAGGATTTGGCGGTGGAGGATTTGGCGGCGGAAGCAGTGCGGACGTCGATTATAATGCCGCAACGGAGATTACGGCAGCGGATGCGCAAACAGGGAAATCCTATGAAAGCAGCACGGCTGACGAAAGTGCACTCCTGATCAGCACGACGGATTCCGTTACGATCACGGACGTGACGGTAAAGAAGACCGGTGATTCCGATGGTGGAGACAACTGTAACTTTTATGGATTGAATGCGGCCGTTCTGGTAAAGGATGGTGCGACAGCAACCATTACCGGAGCGACGATTACCTCTGACGCGGACGGCGCGAACGGCGTGTTCTCCTATGGCGGTAACGGCGGAAAGAATGGTGCTGCGGGCGACGGAACGACGGTCATCATTTCTGATTCCGCGATCACGACGACGGGAGACGGATCGGGCGGCATTATGACGACGGGCGGCGGCGTGACAAAGGCGAGCAATCTGACCGTAACCACAAGCGGAAGATCTTCCGCAGCAATCAGAACGGACCGCGGCGGCGGAACGGTTATCGTGGACGGCGGAACCTATACGACAAACGGACTGGGATCACCCGCAATCTACTCCACGGCTGACGTTACGGTGTCAAATGCAACGCTGGTATCCAATCTGTCTGAGGGAACCTGCATTGAAGGGAAAAATTCCATCACGCTGATAAACTGTAACCTCACGGCAAATAACACAAAACGCAACGGTAACGCGAAGTTCCTTGATTCCATCATGATCTACCAGTCCATGTCGGGAGATGCTGACAGCGGAACTTCTTCCTTCAACGTAATGGGCGGAACACTCACCAGTAAGAGCGGACACATATTCCACGTGACAAATACAAATGCGATCATTAACCTTTCCGACGTAAAGATCGTGAATGAGGATTCCGCAAATGTTCTTCTGTCCGTATGTAATGACGGTTGGAGCGGAGCTTCGAACGTGGCAACCTTGAACGCGGACGGGCAGGAATTATCCGGAAACATTCTTGTTGGAAGCAATTCCACCCTCACCCTAAATCTGAAGAACGGATCCAGTTTTAGCGGCTCGATCTCAGGCAACATAACGAACGCGGCGGGGGATGTAGTCTCAACCGAAACGGGAACCGTTGCGATAAGCATCGATGCAGACAGCACCTGGACCTTGACGGCAGACAGCTACGTTACCTCCATAGAGGGCAGCATGGATAACGTTAATACGAACGGATACGTTTTATACGTAAACGGAGTGGCACAATAATTTTGCATCAAATGAGTGCCGCCGGTCATAAGCGTGACCGGCGGCATTCTTCGGATGAAAGGATGGCGGATAAATGAAAAAGCACGTCTGTACGATAGGATTTGCATTGCTTCTTTCCGTGTTTACGGTCTATGTCGTTTTGGATACGTTCGTGCTCGGCGCGGTCTATGACAGTAACGCAAGCAAGGTAAACAATGCCATGTTTGAAGAGAAAGACGTTGCCGCAAAGGAATTGCCGTCCTCAGACGCGGAAGAGAAAATTACCATGCCCAATGAAAAATCCACGGTTATGGCAGATTATGAAAATGAAAACGTTACCATTGCGCTCTCGGAATATGAGCGTTTTAATACAAAGATCCACGTGGCGGAGGTATGGCTTGCGTCTGCCGAATATCTAAAAACGGCGTTAGCCAATAATGCCTACGGAAAAAACATTTCGGAGAAGACCTCCTCGATCGCAAAGAACAATGGAGCGATCCTGGCCATCAACGGGGATAATTACGGCTCGAGGGAAAAAGGATACGTGATCAGAAATGGCATTGTATACCGCGGTGCTGCAAACGGGTCAGAGGTTCTCTGCCTGTATGCTGACGGAACGATGGAGGTTGTGAGCGACCGTGAGTTTACGGCGGAGGAATTGGTAGGAAAGGGCGTTTGGCAGGCATTTACCTTTGGACCTGCACTGATCGAGAACGGGAAGATTACCGTTACTGAGAATGATGAGGTAGGGATAGCCATGGCCAGCAATCCGCGAACCGCAATGGGATGGATCGACGTCAATCATTACGTGTTTGTAGTGTCTGATGGAAGGACGAGGGAAAGTGAGGGCCTGAGTCTGTATGAACTCGCGGAATTTCTTGAGGAATTGGGTGTACAAACTGCCTATAATCTGGATGGCGGAGGGTCCTCCACGATGTACTTTAATGGAAAAGTAATCAACAATCCCACCACAAATGGGAGGATTAAGGAAAGGGGCGTGACGGACATTGTTTACGTCGGAGACGGAACTTAAAAGGAATCTGTTATGGAACGTATGCGCCACCGTTTTCCTTGCGCTTTTTGGAGCCATCTACGAGAAATTTAGTCATGAGGTGTATTCCTACCACATGATTTATGCCTTTGCGATTCCGCTACTTTTGGGAGTGCTGCCGGACGCGGTGCTTTTGCTGAGAAAAAGGCATGTTGGCAGGGGAGCGCTTAGTTTATGGAATTACGGAATTGCGATGCTTAGCGTTGGCAGCGTGTTTCAGGGGGCACTGGAGATTTATGGCACGACGAATTCCCTTTCGATCGTCTATCCGATCGCGGGCGGCGCCTTGCTTCTTGCCGGCATGCTCTGTCATTTTGCATCAAAATGCACCGACAAATGAATTTTTGAAAAGCATATTTTGTAGATCAGAAGAATTTGGATGAAACATGCAAGGTAATTCAGAAGAATGTCGTAAAAACTCTTGACAGCTAATTTAAATTAGCATATTATTTAGCTAAATGAAATTAGCCAAACTAAGAGGTGACAAACAATATGGATACAAAGCAAAGGATTCTTGATGAAGCGCTGACGTTATTTTCGGAAAAAGGGTATGCCAACGTTTTTGTAAACGATATAGCGGAGAAGGTCGGGATCAAAGCACCTTCATTGTATAAACATTACAAAAACAAGCAGGCTATTTTTGATGCGATCATCGCTGAAATGAATCACAGATTTAAGCAGCAGGCACATACCTTAAGCATCAACGGTACCGATCCGACCACGGACGCTGAAGTATATAAAAACATGGATGAAGATCATCTGGTTAAACTGGGAAACGATCTTTTTACGTATTATCTTCATGACAGTTATACCAAGCGCTTCCGGAAGATGCTGACCCTTGAACAGTTTCAGGATCAAGAACTTGCAAAGGTGTACTCTGATCAATATTTTGATATGCCGTTAACCTACCAGGGGATGCTTCTTGGATTGCTGGTCGCCCAGGGATTACTTGCAGCAGATGACGTTCCGGTAATGACGCTTCAGTTTTATGCTCCCATATATATGCTTCTTACGGTTTGCGACAGGGAGCCAGAGAGAGAACAGGAAGCGCTTAAGCTGATGGAAAAGCATATCCGACAGTTTGATAAACTTTATGGGAGGAATTTCTGATGAGAATAACGGTGATTAACGGTACGGAAAAACAGGGTGTTACGTTTCGGCTCAAAGAGATTTTTTTGGATGAATTAAGAGATCGGGCAGAGATCACAGAGTTTTATCTGCCTAAGGATTGCCCGGGTTTCTGCGTTGGGTGTACTGCCTGCTTTCGTACGTACGAGAATAAGTGCAAGGATGCCGAGTACGTACAGAAAATCGAGAAAGCATTGCTATCGGCGGATCTTCTTGTCTTTATGTCACCAGCCTATGTCTTCCATACAACAGGTGCCATGAAAGCGATGTTGGATCACTTTGGATATCGCTGGATGCCGCACAGACCTGCAAAGGAAATGTTTGGCAAGCGTGCAGTCATCATCACTCAGTGTCTGGGCGCAGGGGGCAGATCGGCTGCAAAAGATATCAAAGACAGCCTTTCATGGTGGGGTGTCAGTGACATCAGGGTATGCAGCTTTAAACTGATGAGCGAGATCGATTGGGGAAAGATTGCAGAAAAAAAGAGAAAGCAAATGACGGCAAAGCTGGTTAATGTTGCAGATAAGATAAGACATATGGATTTTTCACGGCCTGCGAGAACAAATCTTACAACCAAATGCAAATTCTATGCTGTAAGAATGCTGCAGACAGGGCTTGGGAAAAAAGATCCGGAATACACGGATTACAAGTATTGGAAGAGTAATGGCTGGATCGATAAGACTAGACCGTGGAGATTAAATTGACTTAATTGACTTAATTGAAATATGAATTTAAATCGTTTTTCCACTAAAATACGGTATATAGGACGTAAGGGAATTTATGGAAGGGGGTGAGCTTTTGGAGGATGGGGAAATCGTGGACCTATATTTGGCGCGAAATGAAAATGCCATAGTGATGACGGAAGAAAAATATGGCAGGAGCCTTCGAAAGATCATCTCCTCAGTACTGGATGATGAGGCATGCAAGGAATGTGAGAATGATGTTTATCTGCGTGCATGGAATTTGATTCCTCCGAATGAGCCAAGAGATCATTTCTTTGCCTTTCTTGGAAAGCTTGCCAGAAACCTTGCCATTGACGAGTGGCGAAGGACGAATGCGCAAAAGAGAAAGGCGACGATGATCGAACTGTCTGAAGAATTGCAGGAGTGCATGCCGGCTGGAAATAGCGTGGAGGGCGAGATTCTTTCTGGTGAATTGAAGAAAACGATCAATTCCTTTTTGAGTACAAAGAGTCAGACGGAACGCAAGATTTTTCTCCGAAGATATTGGTATTTTGACACTGTCCCTGAAATCAGCAATAGATACGGATACACGCAGGGAAAGGTAAAGTCAGCATTGCATCGCATGAGGGGAGAGCTTAAGGGAGTTTTGGAAAAGGAGGGGTATTTTTATGACGACAATTGATCTTTTGGTTGCCATCGGCGAGGCAGAGGAATGCTATGTGGAAGAGGCTGACGATTCAGATGTCGAAGCATATCAAAGCATCATGGGAAAACGCCATGCGATGATCAAATGGATCGGTATTGCCGCAACGATTTTTGTTATGGTCGGAGTCGCTTGGTTATATGCCGATGGCGGGCGTATTTTCCGAAAAAATTCCGACATTCAGGAAGAAAGTAATGTTTCCTATCAAAAGGCTGTTGCCGAGGAGTATGCATTGGAGATTGATCCCCCAATAACAAGTGCCGAGGAGAGAAGCTCTGACAGAGAAGAGACCATTGCAGTGGAAGATGCTGGGGAAAACGCCTTTGACAGATATAAGCCCGCGAATGAAGAGTATCAGCAGGAAGAGTATCGACAGAAAGAATACATAGAGACGGTGATGATTTCTTCTTTTGAGGGAACTGCCAGTGATGAGGAAACGACGATAGCTGCTGCAAAAATCAGCGGTGACAAGGCGATTGAAAATGGTAATGTTTGGATGTCTCCTTCTTTAAGCGGAGCAATAGCCTGTTATGGTGACCATGAGGAGTACCGTTATCGCGTTTTTGTGGAACTGTTTCAGGATGGTCAGCAGATTTCTAATGACGGGGAAGTGGCAAAAAAGGATGTACAACGGCTCATTGATTTGGGATATGTTGTTGCCATGGAAACCTGCTCCGACGGAGAAATCACGCAAACCTATTTCACGATTCATGCCACGGCAGATCAGGTAAAAAACTTTGTGGCGGACGCGAAGGTAGGATATGCGCTCTGGCTTTATGACGAGCGCGTTGAAGCGAATGAAAATGTGACGGGGACTGTAAATGTGTGGTATGGAGGCGTGAATGCCGCGACGGATGAAGTTCCTGACGGAGGGCGGAAATAAACGGACTTGAATGAGCGGAATTCACGAAAAAGGAGGTGCGGTCTTATGAAAAAAAGAGCATGGTTGACTGGGTGTTTCGTTATGCTCCTTTGCATGGCAGGATGCGGGTCACCAAGCATTGAGGTGTCTGACGGGAAGGAGCCCTTGACAGTGAGTGAAATCACCACGAAAGAAGATGAGAAGCCTGTGGGGGTCGCTGGTTCTAAGGAGCCAAAGGACAAGGACGGCATGGTCTCAGCACTTGGCGACAACGGAGAGCTTTTGAAGGAAGGGTCTCTTTGCGGTTTTCAGTATCAGCTTGGCGAGAACGAGGACTATGATTCAAACTATAAGGATCGGGGGTATTATCGCTACGAGAATGATGCGAGGGCTCCCTTGGTTCTAGAGCTTTGCAGCGGTGAGCATTCTACGGGTGGTTACGGGATAAGCATCGTGAATATGGAGGCAGACGAGGCGGGGAATCTTTGTGTGACCGTCGAGGAAATGGCGCCGGATCTGGGAGCCGTGGTGACGGAAGCGTTTACTTATCCCAAGGTGACCTTGCTGATTTATGAAGAAACAAAAATGCCAGGTAGCGTGACGGTAAAAACAACCGGCGGGGCAGAGTTTCCTTTCCTTGGAAGCATGCCGCCAAGGTCTGAAACGGAGGATAAAAACTCTGCGAAGCAGGATGAAAATGCATGGAAGAAGCTTGTATTTGCACCGCCAGAAGGTGCGTACTGCAACATTTCCCTGAGTCTCCCGGAGGACTGGGATTATAGCTGGGGGCAATCAGAGGACGTTCCGGTGAGTGACGTCAGCATAGGGATTTATCCAAAAGCAGAAGGAGATGCGAACGGAAGCATCACCATAGAATATGTCAGGGGTTTTGGCGTTTGCGGAACGGGACTTGTTTCGGAGAAAACAACCTTTAACGAGCATGATGCTTATGTGGGAACCTATGACAACCATCCTTATTGGGATTTTATTTCCCTTGAAAGTCCCTATGAGGGCTGCGTGATCATAAACGGCGCAGGAGGAACATGGTTTGAAAAATACAAGGATGAGCTGTCGGAGATTTTGGCCACGGTGGAGTTTGAGATTGTCACATGTGACGGAGTGCCGCGTAAAGATTTTTCGGAAAAAGATGCCGGTGAGATTTATATGAAGGATCTGACGGAGAGTGATGTTGTCGTGTCAACTGATGGTGTGAAATATGTTAAAAATCAGCTTTTAGTCTCGGCAAAAATGGATTGCACCAGGGAGAAGATGGAGAATCTTGGGTCAGCCTATGGATTTGAGATTGTTGGGTATATCGAGCTGACACAGGATTATCAGATTGAGTTTACGAGGGACATGGAAGAGGCAGATCTGCTGAAAATGATTAAGATCTTGGAGGAAGAAGACTGCATTTCCATGTGTACGCTGAATTATGTCATGGACATAGCAATTGATTAGGCATTTGGATTGATGGAAAACATAGAGTAGACAAGTCACATAAATAATGATATATTGTCCTTAAGGGCAAAGGAGTCTTAAAAGGCTGCTTTGTCTTTTTTTACGTAAATTTAGATCTGTTTTGGAATGTATTTAGGGTATCTACCGGAGGAATAAAATGAATTCAAGGCAATTACAATATGTGATAACGCTTGCGGAGACAAAAAGTTTTTCTGAAGCTGCGGAAAAACTGATGGTATCCCAACCTTCGCTGAGTCAGCTGATATCCAAGCTGGAAGATGAAATAGGCGTACAACTATTTGAACGAACGGTGCCTCTTACCATCACTTATGCAGGGGAAGTGTATGTAAATACGGCGAAGAAAATACTGAGTGAAGAGGCGGAAATGCAAGATACCATGGCTTATCTGCGCGGTGATAATGCAGGGAAGCTCAAGATTGCAACGGGGTACTTAAATGCCGTTGCTGTTTTGCCAGAGTTGATTGCCGGATTTCAAAGATCTCATCCAAATGTCCAGATAGAGATTTTTGAGGACATTGAACCAAATCTAAAACCTCTGGTAGATAGCGGCAAAGTGGATTTGGTCTTAGCAACCAGTCAGTTTGATTCTGCTGGTTATGAGAAGGTGCTGATTGGTGAAGAACAATACCTATTTGCCATACCGAAAAGTTTTGGAACCTTTGGTGGCAGCGACATAGATAAAGATACAGACTATCCGAATGACAGGACGGTTAGGCCGCTCAATGTTGCCATGCTTGAAAATATACCAATTATCAGATTGCAACAAAATACATACATCCGAGGATTGGTGGATAGTTTATATGAGATTCATCACATCAAGCCCAGGAGCACGATCGAATGTACGACGGCAATAGGAGCTTATAGTATGGCGAAAGCTGGATTGGGCGCCACCATGGTATCCTATAGCATGTACAAGTATGATTATTCTTATAAGCTAAATTATTATTCCATGAGTGAAGTAAAACTACGGAGATTGGTCTCCATCGTTTATGACAAAAGGAAGTATCTGTCAAACCTGGCGCAGGAATTTATAGACGTTGGCAAACAATATTATAAGTAGATGCTTATAATCGAGATAAGTATTTTGGTATTTGCTTTTCTAAACATGCAATGATATTATTTGTCTCATCAAACAAAACACATCACAGATGAGACAAACAAAGGAGTTTGTGCCTATGGCACAAACTCTTTTTTGTTTGAGAAGGAGGCAACAATGAAGAGACTAAACAAAGTATTAGCAACGGTGTTGGCAAGCACGATGATGGCAACAATGGTAGCAGGTTGCGCAGCAGGTTCCGGTTCTGGGGCAGCGGGTGGATCAGGATCGGACAGTAAGGTGATCAAGATTGGTTCCGTGCATCCACTTACCGGAAATTACGCATATGAAGCGCAGTCAATCATTAATTCACAGAAGCTTGCAATAGAAGAAATCAACGCGGCGGGGGGCATTACTTCCATGGGCGGGGCTAAGCTGGAGTTGGTTGTTGGAGACAGCCAGGCTAGCGCAGACACGGGTGCTTCCGAAACGGAACGACTGATTGCCGAGGGATGTTCCATTTTGACTGGTACATTCCAATCGGGCGTGACGCTAACCTGCATGCAGAAAGCAGAACAAAATGAAGTACCATTCCTTGTAACGGTTAGTAATAACGTGGCGATGTTTGAGAACGGTTTTGAATGGTGTTTCAGAATTCAGCCCAATGCGGACGTGTTTGCACAGGATTTCATTGAGTACATATCGGCAGTTAAGACGGATGACATTAAGACGGCTGTACTGATTCATGAAGATTCCCTGACGGGCACGGATTCCGGTGACATTATTTCTGAAAACATGGCATCGACAGGAATCGAACTTCTTGACAGGATCACTTACTCGGCTAGCACGTCAACGCTGAGCACGGAAGTAACGAAGCTTGCAGATCTAAAGCCAGACCTTTTGATTACGATCGGGTACTTTGCCGATACCTCCCTTTTAGTAAAGGAATTGAATGAAAGAGGAATTAAGATCAAAATGGTTTGCGGTGTAGCAAATGGCGGTATATCAGATTCCAAGTTTATTTCAGATTTTGGTGACTCTGTTGAAAATTTCCTGGATCTTAACTATAGATTCAACCCTAATAGCGATAAGACCAAGGCTTTACTTGAATCCTATAAGGCAAAGTATTCAGATGACATGTCGGTTCACGCAGTTTGGGGATACGAGAGTATTTACGTGATTGCTGATGCGTTAGAGCGGGCAGGATCTTCAAAGCCTGAAGACGTAAGAAATGCAATGAAGTCAACCAATATTACGGAGCATGTTCTTGCACAATCAGGTGCCATCACTTTTGATACTAAGGGTGAGAATATTAATGCAGCAGGTGTTTTGGTTCAGATTCAGAATGGCAAACATGTTGTTGTTTATCCGACGGAGTTTGCAGAGTCAGAACTGCGATATAACAAGTAAGCAGTTGCAACAAGGAGGTAATGCTTATGAATGCATTTTTTCAAGCGTCCATAGACGGAGTATTGATGGGAGGCGTATATGCGTTAGCGGCATTGGGAATCTCATTGATTTTCGGAGTAATGAAAATTACAAATTTTGCACACGGAGCATTGATTACCGTCGGAATGTACGTGACCTTTGAACTATACGTATTATTAGGCATTACCCCTTATGTCGCATTGCCGCTGGTCATGGTAACCATGTTTGTAATCGGTTATCTGGTGCAAAAGGTCTTTTTGAATCCGCTCATGGGAGTGGCCGGACATAATCAGCTTTTACTGACACAGGGACTAGCCATCGTGATAGAAAATGCAATCTTGGTTATGTTCAGTGCGAACTATCAATCCGTTTCCGTTCCGGGATTTGAGACGGCTATCAGATTGGGAAGCATCACGATCAACAAACCAAAGTTGGTTGCCTTCCTGTTTGTAGCGATTATCGCAGCAGGAATCTATGTCTTATTGGAAAAGACGGACCTGGGAAGGGCCATCAGGGCAACCTCCGTGCAACCGGAAGGTGCAACGTTAATGGGAATTGTAGTACCTAGAATTAATCAGATTGCGTTTGGTCTTGGGATCGTATGCGCGGGTGTTGCGGGAGCATTGCTTACTCCGACGCAATACATTTATCCAACAAGCGGTAATACCTATTCACTAAAATGTTTTGTCATTGCAGTTTTTGGAGGTCTAGGAAACATCTGGGGTGCAATCTTAGCCGGACTTATTATCGGTGTGGTGGAATCCTTCTCAGCTTTATGGCTTGGAGGTTCCTGGAGTGAGCTGATCGTTTATATGATCTTTATTCTGACATTAATCATTAAGCCTACGGGGTTATTAGGAAAGAAGGGATGATATGAGTACTGCAAGGATACAAGAAGCAAATGGGCATGCAGCGGAGGAGACAAATTTCCTGGGAAGCTTTCTAAAAAAGGTAACCATATCAACAAGTAACGGTAAGCTTACGCTGCCTCAGATCATCATTATCGGTGTGATAAGCGTGTTCATCCTGTTAACTCCGCAGATGCTCAGCAATTATCGACTTAATTTGGTGATATCCATACTGACAACGGCATATTTCGCACAGTGTTGGAATTTGATGAGTGGGTATACCGGTCAGTTCTCTTTTGGACATGCTGCCTTTTATGGAATTGGCGCATATACTTCAAGCATTTTGTTTGTTGATTTCGGAATAAATCCTTGGATTGGACTTATTTGCGGCATGATGGTTTCTGGAATTGTGGCAGCGCTGATTGGTTATCTGTCATTTCATTACAACCTCAAGGGTGATTATTTCGCATTGGCGACGATGGCATTTTGTGAAATCTTTCGAGTGATTTTTAAGAATACAAAAGCACTTCACGCAGCCAGCGGCGTATCCATTCCGTTCAGTAAAAAGTTTGCCTTAATGCAGTTTGGAAGTAAGGCGGGCTTCCTGTATGTGGCATTTATCATGTTGACAATGATCACCTTTGGCTTATACAAAATCCGTCGTACAAAAATGGGACTGTATTTCGTCGCAGTTCGTGAGAATGAAGATGCAGCCAGAGCTCTTGGAATTAACGCGTTTAAGTATAAGATGATTGCATTGATTGCAAGTGCAATGCTTTCGGCAGTTGGCGGAACCTTTTATGCACAGTATTATCTCTATATTGATCCTACCATTTGCTTTGGCAATACGGTTTCCATAAGTGCCATCACCCCATGCATTATTGGTGGCGTAGGAACGGTATTTGGTCCGATCATCGGAGCTGCGATCATCAAACCCATTTCTGAAATCACTAACTCTGCCTTGTCCAATTTTGTAGGTATGAACATGGTGGTATATGGCTTGATCCTGGTTATTGTAATCATGGTAATGCCAAAAGGTGTCATTGGACTGGTTCAGGAATTGAGAGTAAAGATGGGGAAAAAGAAGAAGACGGAGGGATAAGGTATGGCAACTCTGTTAAAAGCCGTAAATATAACAAAAAGATTTGCCGGTCTTACTGCAGTGGATTCAGTGAATCTGGAAATCAAGGAAGGTGAAATTGTAGGATTGATCGGACCCAACGGAGCCGGGAAAACAACCTTTTTTAATTCCATTACCGGGTTTTATCCGGCTACTTTTGGAAGCGTTGAGTTTGATGGGCATAACATTACCAAGAAAACGACATTCCAGAACTGCAAGGCGGGGATGGCGAGAACCTTCCAGATCGTTCAGCCCTTTGGACAATTGACCTCCCTGGAAAACGTGATGGTCGGAGCATTTAATCGCGTGGAGTCTTACGCGGAGGCGGAAAAGGTTGCAAGGGAAATGATAAAGTTTGTTGGTCTGGAGGAGAAAATGAATGCCATCGTAGCAGATCTGACAATTGGAGATCAGAGAAAGCTGGAAATGGCGAGAGCCCTAGCGACAAAACCGAAATTATTGCTATTGGATGAAGTGATGGCAGGTCTGACGCCAACAGAGATAGAGGAGTGCGTAGAACTAGTGCTTAAGATCAGAAAGTCAGGTGTTACCATTCTGATGATCGAACACATCATGGCCGCACTTATGAAGCTTTCGGATCGAGTGATTGTCTTAGATCACGGGAAGCTGATCGCTGAGGGCAAACCACAGGAAATCACGCAAAATGAAAGAGTGATCGAATCTTATTTGGGCAGGGCATACAAGAAAGAAGCATAAACATATGAATAGAGAAAAACTGGAAAATGCAATCAAACGGCAGGCAGAATTTATAGAAGCGCTAACTTGTGAAGATCTTTCCAAAGAAGTTGTTGATCAGGCGAAGCTTGTGCTGTTGGATTCTATCGGCTGCATGGCAGTTGGAAATCAATATGAGGGAGAAAACGTAAGTCTACGAGGCGACTATTGTGTAGTTGGGAAAACCAAAAGCGATAAGATTACAGCCGTGTTTCTAAATGGTTGCGCCATGGTGAGAAATGAAATGGATGAAGGCAATCAGTTTGCTTCCGGTCACCCGGCATGTCATTTCATACCGGCATTTTTGGCTGAGTGTCAGGAAATAGAGGCATTATCAGGAAAGGAAGCAATTGCGGCATTGGTTGCGGCATATGAGGTGTCTTGTAGGTGGGGAAGTTCCGCAAAGGCAAACCCGGCAATGCATGTACATGGAACCATGCAGACGGCCGGCGCAGCAGTCGTTGTGGGCAAACTAAGGAATTATCACAGGGAGGAAATCGAAAAGGCAATTCTTTTGGCAAACTCGCTTCCACAAATGACAACCTGGCAGAGTGCTTTTCATGGTGATCAGATTCGAAACGCATATGTGGGACTATCCAATGAGATTGGGGCCAATGCCTATGGAATGATTCAGTCGGGAATCGAAAGTAGCGTGGAAACGCTCTGCTCCGTTTGGAGCGACGTGATTGGCGGAAGTATTGATGAAGAAGGTTTGGTCAGAAATCTCGGTAAAGACTTTTACGTCACAAAGAATTATTTTAAGGTTCTTGCGGCATGCCGTTATACACATAGTTTTGTGGACGAGATGGATGGATTTATGAAAGATGGATTGAGACCGGAGGACATAGAAAGAATAGAGATTAATACATACCATGCAGCGTCGAAATTGTCAGGGCAACATGCAAGAAACAGTTTTGGGGCAAAGTTTTCCATTCCGATATCGCTGGCCATCAAAATAATATATGGCGAACTTACGATGGAAAGCATGACCAACGAACATGTTAATGACGAGAGAGTTAGGGAATTGGCAAAGAGAATATTTGTTCACGAGAACCTGGAATATAATCAGTTGCTTCCAGACATTAGAAAGAATGGTATGAAGGTGATCAAAAAAGATGGAACTACTTTGGAATCCGAAACAGAAGTGACAAAAGGAGATTATTTAGATCCTTTTTCAAAAGAAGAAGTCATTGCAAAGTTCCGCAACCTGACAGCTAAAATCTGGAGTAGCGATAGACAGGAATGGATTATAGACTATGTGAGCCATCTGGACGAGAAAGAGAGCATTTTGAAATTATTTGAAATGATATGAGACGAAACGGAGGAAGAGCTATGCTGGAGATCAAAGATTTGTACATAAATTATGGGAACCTTCAGATTATTCAGGGAGTCTCCATGACGGTAAAGGACGGAGAGATGATTTCTCTGGTTGGCTCTAATGGTGCAGGAAAAACGACCCTGTTGAAGGCCATATCCGGACTAAAAAGCATCAATGCCGGAAGCATCCTTTTTGACGGTGTTGACTTGACGAAACTAACCGCACCAAGGATTGTGGAGCATGGCGTTATTCAAGTGCCAGAGGGCAGGAAATTGTTTCCCGACATGACGGTTCAGGAAAACCTTGAGCTGGGCTCGTACTTGAAAGAGCCGAAAGCAAAAAGAAAAGAGACCTTGGAATATGTGTATTCCATGATGCCTGACCTTAAGATCAAGGCGAAGCAGCCAGCGGGATCTCTTTCCGGCGGACAACAGCAAATGGTGGCGATTGGGCGAGGTTTGATGAGTCGACCTAAGATGCTTATTTTTGATGAGCCTTCCATTGGCTTGTCACCACTTCTGACGGATATTATGTTTGACATCATTGCAAAGGTAAAAAATGATGGCGTAACGATCATGTTAGTGGAACAGAATGTTCAGAATGCGTTAAAACTTGCAGATCGCGGATATGTACTAGAACAAGGAAAAATATCCATGGAAGGGGATGCTGCCGATCTACTGCAAAATGAGGATCTAAAGAAAGCTTACCTTGGCATGTAAGTTGAACAGGACAGGAGGCAAAACATATGGGCGACATGTTGATAAAGAATGGTAACGTGGTATTTGAAGAGGATACATATCCTGCTGATATTTTGGTGCGAGATGGAAAAATTGCTGCATTCTTTGAACCAGGGAAGGCGGACGAGGAATGTCTGGAAGTGCTGGACGTAAAAGGGTTGTATGTTATGCCTGGATCCATCGATCCGCATACACATTGGGGAATCTATAAGGATTACGAAGAGGACGTGACAGAGGATTCGAAGAGAGCAGTCATTGGTGGACTCACAACGGTTCTGCAGTTTCATCGCCATAACTACGATTATTTTGATACAGTTCCTAAAAACATTGAATTCTGTGACAAAAACTCCATGGTGGACTATACGTTTTCCCTGGGATTGGTGAAAAAAGCACAGGTAGCCGACATTGAAAGATACATAAAGGAGCTTCATGTCACTTCATTTAAGTTTTATTTGGATAAAACGAACAGGCTGGAGGAACATTACGGACTTACGCCTGGTACGGGGCTGCTTGGCAATAAGCGGGAAGTTATGGACATTCTAAAGAAATTAAAGAGTATTGATAAGAATGCCGTTCTTTGCCTGCATTGTGAAGACACGGAGATTTTTTATCCAGAACAGAGGCTTACCTTTGACAATCCGGAGTTGGATCAATATCACCTGAGCTCTTATTCAAAGGCAAGACCGGATTTTGGTGAAGCCAGTGCCGTATTAAGCATGCTGTGGGTAAATCATGTTGTGGACGGGAATATTTACATTGTTCATAACAGTGCAGGAGCAGACGTAAAGCTGGCGAGACAATTAAAACCGATTTTGCGTGGAAAGGTTGGTCTTGAGACCTGCCCTCATTATCTGGTTCTGGACGAAAATTGCACAGCCGGACTGAATGCAACGGTAGTCCCTCCGATCCGAACGGCAGATGACAGCGAAGAATTGTGGCAGGGAATCATCGATGGAACGATTACTTCCATGGGTACGGATAATTGTCCTTGCGATAATTTGACAAAATACAAAAAGGGGATAGACATTGAGCATGTCATTCCCGGGTTCCCTGGAGCAGGAATGATCCTTCCCGTACTGATCAGCGAAGGATATCACAAGAGAGGGATTTCGCTCAGTCATCTTTCGAAAGTAAACAGTATCAATGCCGCCAGACAGTTTGGGCTCAAAGGAAAAGGCGAAATGAAAGTAGGGTTCGATGCGGATTTTGCAATCCTTGATCTGAATTGGGAGCGAACGATTGGCAAAAAGCTTTATGGACATTGTGACTTTTCCATTTATGATGGCATGACATTCAAGGGCTGGCCAAAATATACCCTGCTCCGAGGTAAAATCGTTCAAAAGGATGGGGAGATCGTATCTGAGCCGACGGGTAAGTTTATACCGAGATAACAAATCAAGGAGGAAGAACCATGGAGGAAAAACATTGTTGGGATGACCTGCTTACGGACATAGACAGGATCGTGATAGAAAAAGGCGGATACGGACAGCCAAGGGGATTTGGAAAGAAACCGCTGCTTTTGATCATTGATTGTCAGCCAAACTATGTAGGTGCGGATAAACCGATTGAGGAGCAGCTGGACGAATGGCCATCGGGAGGCGGAGCGAATGCGTGGGCTTCCGTCAGAAGGATCATTTCCCTGAGAGACGTGGCCAGAGAATGTGGGATCCCTGTTATGTACACCAAAAACGTACAAAGGCAGACGCTGGCGTTTGATGGCTTTTCTGCTAAGACGAAAAGAGATCAAACAAAGTATCTTGACGGCAATTCGGCGAGCGACCTGCTTCCCGAATTAGCTCCCCTTCCCGGTGAATTGGTAATTTCCAAGTCGTATGCAAGCGTTTTTTATGGAACTCCCTTTGAGAGTTATTTGGTTAAGCTGGGTATTGACACTTTGATTATCGTTGGAAATTCCAGCAGCGGATGTTGTCGTGCAACTGCAGTCGATGCAGTAACCAGAAGTTATAATCTGGGATATGTGGAAGACTGCATCACAGATCGTATTGAGGCATCGCATAAGATTGCAATGCTGGATATCTGGATGAAGTATGGAGACGTTATAAAAAGTGATTACGTGAAGGAGTATTTCTATTCTCTAAAAAAAGAAAAGGAATCCGGGAGGTAGGAAGACATGAGTCAGGAAATGTTGATTAAAAATGGAACGGTAGTATTTGAATCAGACATAAGAAAGGCAGATCTCTACATTAAGGATGAGAAGATAGCTGCCATTTTTGAGCCTGGCATGACACCTGCAATGGATTGTAAGAAGATCGATGCCACGGGCCTTTATGTTATGCCTGGAGCGATTGATCCTCACCAGCATCTTGGACTGTATAACAGCTTCGAAGAATCCTATAGGTATAGCACGGCGAGAGACGTGATCGGGGGACTGACTTCTATTGTGGAATATCATAGAGGTAAGGGAAATTACTTCGATACGGTTTCGGAAGAAATTGCAATTGGAGAGAAGAATTCCCTGGTAGATTTTGGTATTTCCCTCGGTCTTTGCGCGAAGAAGCACATGTCGGAACTGGAGGAATACGTAAGCAAATTAGGAATCACTTCCTTTAAGTTTTTCTTTGATAAGCAGGACATTGCCCACACATTTTATGATATTCCCAAGGAAGAGGCAATGACGCTGGACAAGGCGGATCTGTACTATGTGATCAAAAAACTTAAGGAGATTGATCCTAAGCTACTTCTTTGTATTCACTGTGAAGATCCAGACATGTTTCGGGCATTCTTAAGGGAGCAGCAGGAACTTCATCCAGATGCAAAAGGAATTGAGGAATGGGATGCCGGCAGACCCGATTTTGTGGAGAGTAACTGTGTTGCGGGTGCGATGTTGATCAATGCGGAGCTAGATGGAAATATTTATATTGTCCATACCTCTGCAAAGAAATCTCTCGACGTATATAAGGCTCTTTCCGGGAATATTGATTGTGGAAGGGTGACGATCGAAACCTGTCCACAGTATCTGCTTTTGGATAAGACGATCGGTATGGATGCAAAGGTCAATCCGGCTCTGCACAGCAAGGAAGATAATGAAGCACTTTGGGAAGGTATTAGGAGTGGAATTGTTAAGACCATTGGTACGGACAACGTGCCTGTAACGAGGGCGCAGAAATATACGAGAAATGGGAAACATGCGGATACTCTCTGGGACGTGTGGGTCGGTTTTTCCGGTCAGGGCATCGCCATGCCGGCATTGATCAGCGAAGGATACTTAAAACGCGGCATACCGCTGACAACAATCGCGCAGGTGCTGAGCACAAACACGGCAAAGGTATTTAACCTTCCCGGAAAGGGTGTGATCAGGGTTGGGGCAGACGCTGATCTTGCTCTGATTGACATGGAGTGGGAGAGAACAATCACACCGGAGCTGTACGGATGCTCTGATTTCTCTATTTACGATGGAATGACGTTTAAGGGTTGGCCGAGATATACGATCGGAAGAGGCGAAGTGCTTCAAAAAGATGGCGTGATTGTGGCTCAGCCTGGTCGGGGAAAATACATTCACAGATCAATCTAAGGAGGAATGGTCATATGAAGGTAAAGGTGTTAGGAATACAGCCAGGAACGGTTACAAAGGGAATGACGAATCAAGAGTACGTGGATCGTCAGGTTTCCTTCATGGAGGAACTGGTGGAAAAGGAAAAACCATATCTAGTGGCATTTCCAGAGATGATGACGGGAATTTACTTTGGAATGGTCAGGGAGAAGAAGTGGTTTCAGTATGCGGAAGATTTTTTTACGGGACCGACTACGACCAGAATGCTCGAGGAAGCAAAGAAATTGAATATTCATATTGCATATTCGTTGTTTGAAAAGGCACAGGAGGAAGGTAAGGAAGTATATTACAACACCATGGGCCTGGTTTCGCCAGTCAGAGGAGTGATTGGAAAGTATCGTAAGATCCATATACCGGGCGGAGACTTAAGATACAATCCTGTTTATGAGAAATACTATTTCAATTCTGGAAGGGAATTACCAGTTTTTGAATTAGACAACGGCGTGAAAATAGCAATGGTCATTTGCTATGACAGATCCTTCCCTGAGGTTTGGCGGGCTTATTATCTGCAAGGTGCACAGATTATCGTGACGGCTACATGTACGATGGGACTTCGTTCTGATATGTTTATTACGGAGCTCCAGACAAGAGCGTTGGAATCGCATTCCTTCGTGATTGCACTAAACAGGGCTGGAGATGAGCAGGTCGATAACGAACCTGAACCACGACATCATTTCGGAAAATCATTTATTGCAAATCCGTTGGGGAACATAGTGACAGCGCCTTTATCGGATGAGCAGTGGACCTGTGTTGCAGCAGACCTGGATTTGGACGAAGTGGCTTATGCGCGGGGAAGACTAAATTGGCAGAGAGACAGACATCCGGAGATTTACGGGATGATCTCCGACGAAAACTTTGCTCCCAAAGGGTTGATTTTTGAAAAAGGGTTTTAAGATACATAACATGTTGAAGGGGTGATTTGTTTGGAAATAAAGAAGGCAAGGGAGTATCTGAAATATGGCGTTAATATTTTAATTGCAGCGCTCATCGCGGGAGCAATACTGATCTTGCCAGTTGATTTTGGGCTCACGAGGGAAGCGGTGGAGTATTTAGCAGTTTTGGCTGCCATGGTTTTCATGTTGATCAGCGGAGTTTTTGACGAGCATGTGGTGATACTGGCGACCCTGGCAATATGTGTCGTTTTGGGTGTGGCGCCTTTTTCAACTATTTTTTCGGCATATTCAGGCACGACAATGTGGATGGTATTAACGATTCTGCCCATTACCGTTGTGATTCAAAAAAGCGGTTTGATGAATCGCATTGCACTTTGGCTGCTAAAATTATTTCCTAGCTCCTATAAATGGCAGTTGTTTTCTTTATCGCTGTCATCCATGCTGATCAGTCCGCTAATCCCAAGTACAACGGCGAAATCCAGCCTGCTGGCATCTTTGACGGCCTCTGTTGCCGAAAAGATGAAACTGAAAAATCAAAGCAAACCCCTGACGGGAATTTTCTTATCCGTTTTTATCAATGGACCAAGCATGGGGCACATTTTTTTAAGTGGCTCCGTACAGGCACTTTTGGTTGTTGGCATGATGCCGGAAGAGATGGCGTCCAGATTTTCCTGGATGGGATGGTTGGCAGCGGCATCTGTGTGGGCGTTGATCGCTTTTTTGCTTATCTATGTGACGTTGCTTCTTTTGTATCGTCCCGAAGAGCCGGTGAGTCTGACAAAAGCGGAGATTGATCAAATGATCGGTGACATGGGAAGCATGTCAGGAACGGAAAAACTTACGGCAGTGCTTATGATTTTAACGCTTGCAGGTTGGATCACAAAGAGTTGGACGGGTATCCCGGAGTGTATTTTTGCCATTGCCACCTATGCCGTTTTGTATACCGTTGGTGCAATCACGAAAAAGGAATTTCGAAGTGATGTTCCATGGGACGTTTGGGTTTACGTCGGCGGAATTGTGTGTGTTGCGAATCTGTTTACAACCTTAAAAATTGACACTTGGCTGGCTGACGCCATGGCACCCATGGTTAAGATTATAACCTGTAATCCCATTATTTATATTGTTGCTTTAGTTTTGATTGTTTATGTTTGTAGGGTATTTATTGTTTCTTCCATCGCCACGGTTACGATTTTTTACGTGGTATTTGCAATGACGGCATATCAGCTCTTGGGAATCAATCCATTCATCACTGGATTTTTGATCATTGGTGCTTCAAAATCATGGCCGACGGAATACACCAATACCAATTACGTTACGGCGGAGGCAATTATTGGAAAGGATGCCGTACGGTTTAAGGATGCACAGGCGATGTCGCATTTATATATCGCCATAACGATTATTGCTGCAATCATGAGCATTCCTTTTTGGAAGCTCACGGGACTTATGTAAAAGGAGGATACGGGCATGGGCAACTACATTATTACTATTGCGAGAGGACTCGGAAGCGGTGGAAGTCACGTGGGCAAAAAGTTGTCAGAAACATTGGGGATTCCCTGTTATGACATGGAGATATTGGAGATGGCTTCAGAGCTGAGTGGCATTAACGAATCCTATTTCTTTGATGCGAATGAAAAGATCAATAAAGGACAGATAAGGATCCGAAATTCCAAGGGTGTATATACGGGAAGGCTGTATTCCGTAGAAGAAGAGAAATACCTGTCCAATGAAAACATGTTTAATTATCAAGCGGAGGTAATCAAGACTTTAGCCTTGGAAGGAAAGGTTTCATGTATTATCATCGGAAAGGCGGCCAATAAGATTATTGGGAGCTTAAAGAATGTGGTAACCGTAAACATTCAGGCTCCCATGGACATCTGTATTGGAAACGTCACAAAGCGTTTGCAGATTAACACGGTTCAGGCTATGGAAATGATCAAAGAGACAAATACATATCGCCGTAACTATTATAAATACTACACGGGAGGGAGCTGGGATGATCCGACGGAGTATGATCTGACCATCAATACCGGTGCAGTGGGGGAAGAGTATGCTTCACAAATGATTGTAGATTATTTAAAATTCAAAAATATCATAGAGTAGACAAGTCAAATAAATAATGATATATTGTCCTTAAGGGCAAAGGAGTCTAAATAGACTGCTTTGCCTTTTTTTTATGGAGGTAACCCCTAATGATCACGGTAAACGATTATCTTTACTCAGGAGACACGGTGCTAAAGATTTTGCAAAGATACTATTCGGACTTAAAAGAAGATGCCAGACAGACGAAAAACGGGGTGGATTTGATTCATTGTAATTTCCTGCTTCAGCAGATGGAATTATTGGAACATAATGACTTCCTGACGTCACAGTCTCAGCGCATCCGGGAGTTTTACAAATACATGACGGGCGAGTATCCTTATTTGGCATTCACTTTTAAGGGAAGGATCAAGTCGCTGATTCGCTCTGAGCAGAAGTTTAACGGTAACGTCGTGGAGCATGCCTACGATTATTATCAAAAACACGGAACCTGCCCAAGCGTTGCACTGTTAAAAAGTCAGATGGGTTACGTGCGTGATCTGATCGCATATCGCATTGTCATTTCCATGCCGGCTTGTCACTTAAGGCAGGGGGAAGACAGGGAAGAAACGGAATTAAAATATCTCTATGAGATTGCAAACATACTCCCAGGGTTTTTGGAGGAAGAAGGATTTAGTGCTGAAACGTCTGGCATGGATGGAACCCTGGTCTCTGACAGGATCGAGGAATCCGTCAGACCCTATTACAGGGACTATGTGGAGCACCCGAGTACGTTCGGTTATCGTTCCCTTCACATTACGTTCTATGACAATCAGTCGAGGTCTTATTTTGAGGTGCAGCTTCGGACAAAGCAGATGGATGATTACGCGGAAATCGGACCGGCGCATCATTTAGGCTATGAAAAGAGGCAGGAGAAAGAAAGGACTCGCCGGGATTTAATACCCGTTGGGGAATGCACGTATTTTGACGAAGCGTACGAGAGGGGAATCCTGCTGCAGGGGCTGGATTTATCCAAGGTTGACGTCAATATGTTCGGTGCCGTTAATAATCAGCTGATTAACGATGGCTGCGGATTGTATAGGGGAAGATTGATCTTACCGTATGAACACCTGTCGAGATTCCAAAATGATCTGATAGACTAGAGTTAATTAGTTTGGGTTGCTTTTGCTCATTTTGTGTGTCGTGTACCGTTCATGTTTGACATGGGGGATGAAAACGTGATAATATCAAAGCTACCTACTGATTTGGTAGGCAGCTGGATTTCATGAGTGAAGAGGAAATGCCAGGAAGTAAAAGGAGATAGGATATGATTACAAGAGAGGACGCATTCGCGTTATTAAGGCAATATAACAAAGATGCCTTTCATTTACAGCATGCACTGACGGTGGAAGCCGTGATGAAATGGTATGCGAAGGAACTGGGATATGGATATCAGGAAGAATATTGGGGCATTGTTGGTCTGCTTCATGACATTGATTTTGAACTCTATCCGGAGGAGCATTGCCTGAAGGCACCCGAGCTCCTTAAAAATGGAGGAGTTAGTGATGACGTGATTCATGCCGTTTGCTCCCATGGATATGGGATTACGGTTGGCTGCGGCGTGATGATTGACGTGGAACCAATCCATGAGATGGAGAAGGTTTTGTTCGCGGCAGATGAGCTTACGGGACTTATCGGGGCAGCAGCGCTCATGAGACCATCTAAGAGCACGAAGGACATGGAACTGAAATCCCTCAAGAAGAAATATAAGAGCAAAGGCTTTGCAGCAGGGTGCTCCAGAGAGGTGATTGAGCGCGGTGCCGAGCAGCTTGGCTGGGAGCTGGATAAGCTCCTGGAGATGACGCTTCAGGCCATGGCAGCAACGGAGGATGACGTCGAAAATGAAAGAAATCACATATGAAGAGCTTAGTACATTACCTAAGGACGCTTACAAGTTGATAGACATTAGGGACGAGGGACTGGTGGCTTACGGGATGATTCCCGGAGCCACCAATATCTATGTGGAGGATTTGGAAGGCAGCAAAGAGCTTTCAGAGATCCCAAGGGAGAAAAAGCTGATCTTTTACTGTGAGATCGGACGCATGTCCCGGGAGCTGGACGACACCTTGGAATGTCTTGAGGAATGGGACTGTTACAGTCTTGCGGAAGGCTATGTGGGTTATGTCAGGTCTGGCATGAAAAACGAAGCTGACAGAGAAGAAAAGAGGGAGAAAGCAGAAGAGAGCATCCGAAAGAAATTTCATAAGCAGCTTTTTTCGCCCTTTGCCAAGGCCTGCAAGATGTACCGGCTGATTGAAGAGGGAGATCATATCGCCGTATGCATTTCCGGTGGAAAGGATTCCATGCTCATGGCAAAGCTCTTCCAGGAAATTCAGCGGCACAGGCAGGTTCAGTTTGAGCTTACTTTTCTTGTGATGGATCCCGGTTACAACAAGGAGAACAGGGCGCTCATCGAAAGCAATGCGGCGGCGCTCGGGATTCCGATCACTATTTTTGAGAGCACGATCTTTGATGCGGTGGACACCATAGAAAAGAGCCCTTGTTATCTCTGTGCAAGAATGAGACGCGGTTATCTATACAGTAAGGCAAGGGAGCTTGGCTGCAATAAGATCGCGCTGGGGCATCATTATGATGACGTGATCGAGACGATCCTGATGGGCATGCTTCACGGTGCGCAGATCCAGACGATGATGCCAAAGCTCCATAGCACAAATTTTGAGGGGATGCAGCTGATCCGCCCCCTTTATCTTGTCAGGGAGAGCGACATCTGTGCCTGGAGAGATTATAATGACCTTCACTTCCTGCAGTGTGCCTGTCATTTTACGGATACCTGCACGACTTGTCATGAGGACGGAACCACCTCGTCAAAGCGCCTCGAAACAAAGAAATTGATCGCGGAGCTGAAAAAGACCAATCCGTTTGTAGAGTCAAATATTTTCAGAAGCATGGAAAACGTGAATCTGGATACCGTCATTGAATATAAGAAGGATGGCGTGAGACATCATTTTTTGGATGCGTATGATTTATGACCATGGTTCATAATAAGTCAACTAACCGCCCGTGACTAAGCCAGGGCGGTTTTGTTTCCTTTTAAAAGTACTTGACGCTAATTGAAAGTTGTGCTATGATCCGTAGTTAGGAAGGACTAACTAAGTAAAAATAATACCATTGATGATACAAAATCTGCGTGTTGCAGTTTTTTTATGGGGCGTAGGTTAGTTAATTCTAACTTTGAAGGGCGGGAGGTGAAGGCGTATGAGTACAAATATCTTGATTGGAATTATGATTCCTTTTGCGGGAACGGCATTAGGTGCCGCCTGTGTGTTCTTTATGAAAAAAGAGCTGGGAATCCGACTGCAGAGGATCCTTACGGGATTTGCGAGCGGAGTCATGGTTGCCGCGTCCATATGGAGTCTGATCGTACCGGCACTGGAGCAGGCAGAGCCCATGGGAAAGCTGAGCTTCCTCCCGGCAGCCATAGGTTTTTGGCTGGGCATTCTTTTTCTGTTATTTCTTGATTCGGTCATCCCACACCTTCACATGAATGCTGAGAAGGCGGAGGGACCAAGGGCGAAGCTGAAAAAGACAACCATGATGGTACTGGCCGTTACGCTTCATAATATTCCGGAAGGCATGGCCGTGGGAGTTGTATATGCGGGTTTTCTCGCGGGAAACACGATCATAACGGCGGGTGGCGCCCTTGCTCTGGCACTTGGAATTGCAATCCAAAATTTTCCCGAGGGAGCCATCATTTCCATGCCGCTTTGCGCGGAGGGAAAGAGTAAAGGGAAGGCATTTTTGGATGGCGTATTGTCTGGGGCGGTAGAGCCGATCGGCGCCGCGCTGACCATTCTTGCAGCAGGACTCATTATTCCTGCAATGCCGTATCTTCTGAGCTTTGCGGCAGGTGCAATGATGTATGTCGTCGTAGAAGAATTGATCCCTGAGATGTCGTCAGGAGAGCACTCCAATATTGGAGTCGTCATGTTTGCCGTGGGATTTACGCTGATGATGGCACTTGACGTGGCATTGGGATAATTCATGGGCTATGTTAATGGCGGTGCTGGGATCGTAATGATCGTTATGTTTGTGATGGCGTTGGAACAGGAGGAGTTATGGTAAGATCAGCGGGCAGGATGGAAGACATAAAGAATGAAAAAAGAAGCGTGGATGAGCAAAAACTAAGAGAGCGGGAAGCAGTCATTGAGCGCTTGAAGGAAAGGGGCTGTCGCATTACCAAGCAGCGCCTGATGCTGTTGGACGTAATTCTTGGTGAAGAGTGCTCCAGCTGTAAGGAGATATTCTATAAGGCTTCTAAGATTGATAAGGGAATTGGCACGGCCACGATCTATCGCATGATCAACATGCTGGAAGAGATCGGGGCCATTAACAGAAAAAACATGTACAAGATTGCGTGCGGTCAGGCATGCGGAAAAGAGAACGCTTGTACCATAGAATTTGAGGACGCTTCCGTTTTGGAGCTTTCCGCAGAGAAATGGCATCAGGTAATACGAGAGGGGCTCAAGGCAAATGGCGTTGCGGATGGAAAGATCATTCGCAGCGTGTCTGTTCTGCCCTGTTCCTGTGAAAAACGTTAACCTCCTATCATCCCCCTAAGTGCCGAAGTCGTCGGAGGGACCATATGCCCTCCGATGATAGATGGCCTCTTGCGCACCTTGCGCAATTTTTTATTGACAATCTATGAACAAGCACATATAATGTTCACAGAACATTAGAAATGACTAACCACATGGGATGAATCAAAAAAGAAGAATGGGAGAACGCAATGGGAAAAGCATTTTCTGAGGAGGAACGGGAGCAGGTGCAGGAAGCGCTTAGGCGTGTAGGCTTAAAGCTTCTGGCGGAGAACGGAATTCGGAATGTTTCCATTCGGAGGCTGACGCAGGAGGTCGGGATCGCGCAGGGCGGATTTTATACCTTTTATCAGGACAAGGAGGACTTTGTCATGGACCTCATGTCCCTGAGGGTGCGCGAGAAAACGCAGGCCATGCTTACGAAAAAGAAGGATACGCTGCTAGATCCGAGAGGTTTTCTCGTAGAATTGCTTTACCGCGAGGGAATGCATCTAAAAGAAAATAAGGCATTTCAAAATGGTGAGAGTGGAACGGTGGAATTCTGGGAGAGAGCTTCGAAACGAGGGGAAAACGGAATTCATGACACCTATCTTTCTTTTCTGGAGGAGCTTTTGGCCTACTGGAAAAAGAAGGGGCTGGTGATTGAGTGCGATCTAAATGGACTGCTGAACGTGGGGCTGGCAGCAGGAATACTCTTTACCAACGCAAGCACGTTGGATGAAGCATATTTTCCGTCGATTTACAGGGCATTTTGTGAAGCAGAGGTTGACAGGTTTTTTAAGGTGGTGAAGGAGTGAACGACGCAAGGAAACGAGAAGAAAGAATACGGCTCATTACAACGGGAAAGCTCTATCCCTTGCTTGTAAGGATGGCAATTCCTTCGATGATCGGCATGATCGTCACTACGGTTTATAATCTGACGGATACCTATTTTGTGGGCAAACTCAATGATAAAACGTTGACGGCCTCCGTGGGCGTGGTGTTTAGCTTTGTCTCAGTGATTCAGGCGATAGGCTTTTGGTTTGGATATGGCTCCGGAAATTATATTTCCAGAATGCTTGGCAAGAAGGAAAACGACAAGGCGGAGGAAATGGCGGCGACGGGCGCCTTGCTGGCAATCATCGTTGGTTTTGTCTTGCTGGTGCTGGGACTTCTGTTCCTAAGACCGGTTGCCATCCTGATGGGTGCGGGAGGAGATGAAGCGCTGCTTGATGCAACGATGCGTTATCTTCGGATCACGATCTGCACCATACCCTTTATGCTTTTGTCCAACGTGCTATACAACGAGCTTCGTTTGGCGGGGAGCGCGAAGAGTAGCGTGATCGGATTGCTCATCGGCATGCTTTTTAACATGGTATTGGATCCCGTGCTGATTCTTTGGGCTGGGCTTGGCGTGGAAGGCGCGGCCTATGCCAGCATGGCTGGACAGATTGCTGGACTTTCGCTTTTGTATCGACAGACGAAGAAGGACGGAAACGTTCCCGTCCTGCTGAAAAAGGCTAGGCTGGATTGGGCGCACTTAAGGACGATCTTCGCAGGCGGTGCACCGAATTTTTGCAGGCAGGGGATCAGTAGTATTTCATCAGTTCTAGTCAATCACGTTGCGGGAGAATTTGGCGTGGGAGCGATCGCGGCAGTCACTATTGCCATTAAGGTCGCCTATATCGCCTATGCACTGGTGATTGGATTTGGGCAAGGCTTTCAGCCCATTTGTGCCATGAATTATGGTGCACAAAAATATGACAGAATCAAGAAGGCGTTCTTCCTGGCACTACTTACCGTAACGGTGTTCCTGCTTTTGACAACGGGGCTATTGTATTTCAAAGGAGATGAATTGATCCGTGCCTTTACGGGGGAGGAGGCAGTTGCAGGTCTGGCTGGCAGAATGCTTCGCGCACAGTGCATCATCCTCCCGTTTATGGGGTATTACATTCTGATAGGCATGCTTTTGCAGAACATCGGAAGGTTTGCCCTGGCAACCTCCGTAACGACACTGGAAAACGGATTTTGCATGATCCCTGTTTTGTATGCGTCCTGCGCATTGCTAGGGGAGGCAGGGCTCGTTTGGTTTAAACCGATCTCCAGCGGGTTGGCGCTGTTAATTTCGTTGGGGATTGGTACCTATGCGTGGAAGAAATATCTTGGAAAGCAGCCTGAGGAAACATGACAGGAAAGGAAGCGAAGGCTATGAAATATTGTATTCCTTTTGAGGAGATCAGAAAAGAGGACGTGGCGATTGCCGGCGGAAAGGGAGCGAATCTCGGAGAGATGACGGCAGCGGGGATTCCTGTTCCCAAGGGGGCGGTTCTTACGGCTGCCGCTTATGAGAAATACATGGAGGAGAATCAGATCTCCCCGGATGCCTATGAAAGCGCAAAGGAGCTCAGGGAGGCGATCTGCAGGGGAAAGCTGCCGTTAGAGCTGGAGAAGGAGTTAGAGGCATATTATGAAGCGCTGGGCGGGCAGGCGCGTCTTGCGATCAGGTCTTCCGCGACTGCCGAGGATCTGGAGGATGCAAGCTTTGCAGGCCAGCAGGAGACCTATTTGAATGTTGTAGGATTGCAGGCAATTTATCAAAAGGTCAAGGATTGTTATGCCTCTCTTTGGGGAGATCGCGCCATCAGCTATCGAAAAAATGCGGGATATGATCAGCAAAGAGTTGCACTCGCGGTTGTCCTTCAGGAGATGATCGAAAGTGAGAGCGCCGGCGTCATGTTTACCAGTGATCCGTCGGGCGATCCGGGGAATGTCCACGTGAACGCATCCTATGGCCTTGGAGAGGCTGTTGTTTCAGGCATTGTCAGTCCGGATGAATATGTCTGTGACAGGGAAGGAAATGTATTAAAATCCGTAATTGGCAGCAAAGAATATCAGATTGTTTATGGCGAGAATGGGACGGAAAAGGTAGCCGTAGATGATGCGGCGCGCAAGACACAGGTGCTCTCTGAGGATGTGATCCACGCACTTGTGGCGGAGGGCATGAAGATTGAAAAGCATTACGGTCATCCCATGGACATTGAGTGGGCAGTGAGGGATGACAGAATTTACATTTTGCAGGCGAGGGCCATTACGACTTTAAGTCGGCAGGAAGAAAAAATCTTCACGGAGGCAGACTTCGCAAAATACCCCAAGGTAGAGCCTGCCAAGGGAAGAATGCGGGAGAATGTTCTCTTTAACCTGGAAAAAACGCCAACGCCGTACTATCCGCTCGATCATGATTTCGGCGGTCTTGTGGGAGAACAAAAGGGGGTTTTATTCAAAGAGATCGGCATTCAGTTTGGTGACAGCATGTATCCGATCGATCAGGACGGCGTCAATTTCTTGACACAAAGCAAGCCAAGCATTACGCGGAGGGTCTTTCAGATCCCGCATTACTTAAAGAAAATCAATGACATGGATGAGAACGTCAGAAAGGCGGATGCTTCGCTTAAGCAATGTAGAGCAAGCTTTGACAAAGAAAAGCAGGCAGACCCCAAGACGGCGCAGGAGATCGGAAGCTCCCTAAAACGCATGCGCGAGCTGATCGGGAAGACGGCCTATGACAGATTCTTATATGCGCTTTTTCCGAATGCCATCGAGAGCATGCGCGTCAACAAGGAACTGAAAAAGTGGGGAGAAAACTGGAATTCCTATGATTTACTAGAGGGGTTGTCCTATGTTACGGCAGATCTGAACAGGGAGATGGCACAGATCGCGGCATGGATTCGCGCGGATGAGAGAAGAAAGGATTGCGTTCTGAACCGGGACTATGAGGAGATCTGTGCAGAGTATCCGGAACTTTCGGAAAGGTTTACTGCATTTTTGGAGCGATATGGCGCAAAATCCGATTTTAACTGCTATTGCTATATTTCAAAATCGTGGAGGGAGGAACCGGATCGGTTTCTAAAGGTTCTTCGGCCCATGGTGAAGAAGTCGGAGAGCAAGGTTCCGACCATGGAGGAAGGATTGGAGAACTATCGGGCAATTTTAAATAAGGCCAGGAGTTCCCTGTCAGCCAAGAAATATACGGCTTTTGAAAAGCGTGCGGAGGCTCTAAGGCACTATCATTACATACGCGAGGCAACACAGTATCTCTGGGAATCGGAGTTTGAGTATTGCAGAATGCTTTTGCACAAATTGGAAAAGCTAACGGACCATTCCTATGAGGATTATTTATATCTCTTTGCAGACGAATTCTTTACCGTCTGCGAGCATGGTTGGACGGAGAAGGAACAGGGTCTTGTGGAGAAAAGAAGAAGGATGCGCCCACTGGCGGTTGCTTATTGGCAAAAGGCCATGCAGGATGCCCTGGAAAATGGGGAGGATGGCATCACGGGCATTGGCGGATCCGCCGGACAGGCATCGGGAAGGGTATGCATTGTCAGATCACCGAAGGAGTTCGATAAGCTTTGCGAGGGAGATATCTTAGTCTGCACCTACACCGATCCTGAGTGGACGCCGCTTTTTTGCCTGGCAGCAGGCGTTGTGGTCGATACGGGCGGAACGCTTTCCCATGCAGCCATTGTTGCAAGGGAATATCAGATTCCTGCCGTCCTTGCCACGGGAGATGCCACAAAAAAGCTAAAGAACGGTGATTTTGTCATGGTGGACGGAACCTCTGGCAAGGTCATCCTTACCAAGTGATAATATTTCTCATTAAGCGCGCCTCCGATTGACTGTCCTTACCTTGGAGAAGTACAATAAATTATACCCTTTGGAAGGGCTTAGACAAATCGACAAAACAAGGTTTTGGAGGACAAGAACATGAAAATTGGAAAATGGGGATTGTTTCTTGGGGGAGTGCTGTTTGGCACGGCAGGAATTAAAATTTAAGCTAGCAAGGATGCAAAAAAAGCATACACTCACGCGACTGCGGCGGTTCTCAGGGCAAAGGATTGCGTCATGGAGGTGGCTACCAACGTCAAGGAAAACTGTGGTGACATCTATGATGATGCAAAGCAGATCAATGAAGACAGAGCCGTAAAGGAAGAGGAATCCGTGATTTCCGATGCGGCGAACGCAAATGATGCCGAGTGAGAATCAAAAAACGGAGGGGCTGTCAATTTGGCAGCCCTTTTGCATTCGTTATTTGAGAGTTGGAGAGGTGGATGCTTATGAAATGTAAAATCATGCACGAGTCACACGGAAGACTTCGCGTTCACATGGTGCTGACAAGAATGACTCTGCACCAGGCTGACGTGGCGGAATACTATCTGAGAGCCCTTCCGGCCGTGACGAAGGTAAAGGTTTATGACAGGACGGCAGATGCCGTGATCTGGTTCGATGGGCAGAGGGACGAGATTATCATGGCGCTGGCTCGCTTTTCCTTTCAGAATGAGGATAACGAGAAGCTGGTACCTGAACATACGGGACGCGAGTTGAATCGCAGGTATGAAGAAGAACTGGTGATGACCATTGCCAAGAGATATTTGAAAAAATGGTTATTGCCGCTTCCCATTCACAGGTTCTTGTCTATCATCAATGCCTGCAAATATGTATGGAAGGGAATTCGAAGCCTTTGTAAGGGACAGGTGGACGTAAGCGTTTTGGATGCAACTGCGATATCCGTATCCATGTTCCGCGGCGATTTTGGCACGGCGGCTTCCGTCGCTTTAATGCAGCCTTGATTCTGCTTGGCGTTGGAGGGATCATTCAGCCTACCACATGCGGAGCTGATACTTTTTATCAATTACGCATATTGATTTTGAATGGAGAACGCTGTATAATGGCATACAGTTAGAAATAACTAACTACCTTTGAAAACTCATGTGAAGGCCTGGTGTATCGGAGGGGTGCCGCCCTCCGATGTGCCCTGGTCTCAGAATAGGCGAAAAGCCTAATTTTTTTGCCGTTCTCTATTGGAAATGGCGGAAACATAAATAAACTGAGCAGCAAAGGGAGACACTAAAAAACATAATCGGTGAATAAGAAAATGGGAGGCAGAGCATGAATTATTTAGAGATTGAAAAGGTTGTGGGAAGAGAAATCTTAGATTCCAGAGGAAATCCTACCGTGGAGGCGGAGGTCATCTTAGTTGACGGAACCATAGGAAGAGGAACTGCCCCCAGCGGCGCATCTACGGGCGAATTTGAAGCCTTAGAGCTACGCGATGGCGACAAGGCAAGATATCTTGGCAAGGGCGTGACCAAGGCCGTAGAGAATATTAATGGCATTATCAATCAAACGATCGTCGGCATGGATGCATCAGACATTTATGCCATTGATCAGGCCATGATCAAGGCGGATGGGACGAAGGATAAGTCAAGACTTGGTGCAAATGCAATTCTGGCGGTATCCATTGCGGCAGCGAGGGCTGCATCCATCTCCCTGGATATTCCCCTGTACCGATTTCTGGGCGGTATTTCAGGAAACAGGCTTCCTGTTCCAATGATGAACATTTTGAATGGAGGCGCACATGCCACCAATACCGTGGATACGCAGGAATTCATGATCATGCCCGTCGGCGCGCCCTCCTTCAAGGAGTGCCTGAGATGGTGCGCAGAGGTGTTCCACGCGCTGGCATCCATCTTGAAGGCGAAAGGCCTTGCAACCTCCGTTGGTGATGAAGGCGGCTTTGCCCCGAACCTTTCCAGTGATGAGGAGACCATCGAAACCATTTTGGAAGCCGTTAGGAAAGCTGGTTACGAACCGGGCAGGGATTTCATGATTGCCATGGATGCGGCATCTTCTGAGTGGAAGAGCGAAAAGGGCAAGGGCTTCTACAAGCTTCCAAAGGCAGGCACGGAATATACGACCGATGAACTGATCGAGCATTGGGCGGCATTATGTGAAAAATATCCCATCATCTCCATTGAAGATGGTCTGGATGAGGAGGACTGGGAAGGCTGGCAAAAGCTCACAAAGAGATTAGGAGACAAGGTTCAGCTTGTGGGTGATGATCTCTTTGTTACAAATACCGAAAGACTTTCCAAGGGCATTGAGATGGGCGCAGGCAACGCGATCCTGATCAAGCTCAATCAGATAGGCTCCGTTTCCGAGACGCTGGAGGCCATTAAGATGGCACACAAGGCTGGCTACGCCGCCATTTCCTCCCACCGCTCCGGAGAGACGGCGGATACGACCATCGCTGACCTGGCAGTTGCATTAAACACTTGCCAGATCAAGACGGGCGCACCTTCCAGATCCGAGCGCGTGGCAAAATACAATCAGCTGCTTCGCATTGAAGAGGAGCTGGGCAGCAGCGCGGTTTATCCGGGCAGAAAAGCATTTAACGTAAAGTAACTATCAGGGGATTTTCTGTTGACGACCATTTTAGGAAGTCACGCAGGGAATCCCCTGATTCCTTTACTGAAGTTATTCACTCAAAAAACCTCTTGACATTTTAATAAGGTTAGAATATACTAACCTGTGAAGTTAGGGATGACTAATTTTTGGTAAAATGCATGGAATTGTGATGCGTTTTCTTTTTGAGAAATAGTTAGCCATGCATAACTAAACACATGAGATTGAGGAGGTTTGAAATGATGCCGCTAATTTATGCTGTTCCAGGTGAGGAAAGCGTCGTAAAGAAGGTCGGAGGATGCGAGCAGGTCAAACGTCACCTTGAGAATCTTGGGTTTACGCCGGGGGGATGTGTGACGCTGATCAGTACGATCGGAGGCAACGTGATTGTCAAGGTGAAGGAGTCCCGCATCGCTCTTGACGAGGATTTGGCCAGAAAAGTCATGGTATAAATTCACAAATGAATACGTGAGTCAGGGAGGTAGAAAAAGTGAGCACAAATTTAAAGGAAGTAAAGATCGGGCAGACCGTTACCGTGGTGAAGCTTCACGGTGAGGGCGCAATTAAAAGAAGAATCATGGACATGGGAATCACGAAGGGCACGGAGGTTTACGTTCGTAAGGTAGCCCCCCTTGGAGATCCCATTGAGGTAACCGTCAGGGGATACGAGCTTTCCATCCGCAAGGCGGATGCGGAAATGATTGAGGTAAAGTAGGGAGAGGAGAGGAATCATGAGTATGAAAATTGCACTTGCGGGTAATCCGAACAGTGGTAAGACGACGCTATTTAATTCCCTGACCGGTTCCAATCAGTTCGTTGGTAACTGGCCGGGCGTTACCGTAGAAAAGAAGGAAGGAAAGCTAAAGAAGCATGATGACGTTACGATCACGGATCTTCCTGGCATTTACTCTCTTTCGCCTTATACCCTGGAGGAGGTTGTTGCCAGAAATTATCTGATCGGAGAGAGACCGGATGCCATCTTGAATATTGTGGATGGAACAAATCTGGAGCGTAACCTGTATCTGACCACGCAGCTGATCGAGCTTGGCATTCCCGTTGTCATTGCCATAAACATGATGGATGTCGTTCGAAAGAACGGTGACAAGCTAAACACAAAGGAGTTGGCAAGCAAGCTTGGCTGTCAGATTGTTGAGATTTCCGCACTGAAGGGAGAGAAAACGATTGAGGCAGCGGAAGCAGCCATTGCTGCGGCAAAGGCTGGAAAGAAGGTGCCGATGCATACCTTTTCGGGACCTGTGGAGCACGCCATTGCACATATTGAAGAGGCCATCGTACATGACCTTCCTGAGGAGCGGCAAAGATGGTATGCCATCAAGGTATTTGAACGGGATGACAAGGTGCTGGAGCAGTTAAAGATTTCTCCGGATACCCTGGCACACGTGGAAAAGGATATTGTGGCTACAGAAAAAGAGATGGATGATGATGCCGAGAGTATTATCACGAATGAGAGATATGTTTACATTGCGGAGCTGCTGAAGGGCGTTTACAAGAAGAAGGATGCGAATGTTCTCAGCCATTCTGATAAGATCGACCAGATTGTCACGAACAGATTCCTCGGACTTCCCATCTTTGCGCTGGTGATGTTCCTGATCTATTGGATCGCGATGGTTGGCGTCGGCGCGCCGGCAACGGATTGGGCAAATGACGGATTGTTTGGAGATGGATATCATCTGTTTGCCATCGGCAGCAGCGAGGCGGAAGAAGCCGGCGAGGAATATACGGCGGCTATGCAGGCGGTCGATGCCTTTATCGGTTTTGACGAGGAGGCAAGCATTGAGGATTTGAAGGCATTTGTTCCGACAGAAACGGAAGTGACCTACACCGTTGAGGACGAGGAGACACTGGAGCAAAGCGACATCACCGTATACTATGAGGCGGTTCCGGATGGGGCGGAGGATGACGTGAACTCCATGAGCTATCTGGATGCCGTAGAATATTTTGAAAAGAATGGTTTTGAGGAGCCCGATCCTGCGGATTATGGCGTATGGGTACCCGGTGTTCCCGTGCTGGTAGAGGGAGGGCTGGATGCCATTGGCTGTGCAGATTGGCTAAAGAGTCTGATCCTGGATGGTATCGTTGCCGGCGTTGGCGCAGTCCTTGGATTTGTTCCTCAGATGCTGGTGCTGTTCTTCATGTTAGCCTTCGTTGAAGCAAGCGGTTACATGGCCCGCGTGGCATTCGTGCTTGACCGTGTATTCCGTCGTTTTGGTCTTTCCGGAAAGAGCTTCATTCCGATCTTGATCGGTACTGGTTGCGGCATTCCTGGAATTATGGCTTCCAGAACCATTGAGAATGAGCGCGACAGAAGAATGACGATTATGACGACAACCTTTATCCCCTGCGGCGCGAAGCTTCCCTTTATCGCCATGATCTCGGGAGCGATTTTTGGCGGCAGTGCTTGGATTTCCACAGGTTCCTATTTCATTGGTATTGCAGCAATCATTTGTTCCGGTATCATTCTGAAGAAGACAAAGATGTTTTCGGGTGATCCCGCGCCCTTTGTCATGGAGCTTCCTGCATATCACTGGCCAACCCTTACGAACGTTCTTCGTTCCATGTGGGAGAGAGGCTGGAGCTTCATCAAGAAGGCCGGCACCATCATTTTACTCTCCAGCATCGTGATTTGGTTCCTTTCCAGACTTGGCTGGGTGGACGGAGCATTTGGCCTTTTGGAGGAAGAGGAGATTGGAAACAGTATCCTTGCCTCTGTGGGCAATGCGATCGCGTGGATTTTCATCCCTCTTGGTTTTGGTAACTGGCAGGCAACGGTTGCATCCATTACGGGTCTTGTTGCGAAGGAGAATATTGTTGGTACCATGGGCGTTCTGTACGGCGGTGAGGGTAATGCATGGGCGGCACTTGCGGCAGCCTTTACGACGGCATCCGGCATGAGCTTCCTGATTTTTAACCTGCTCTGTGCACCCTGCTTTGCAGCAATTGGTGCGATCAAGCGAGAAATGAATAATGCGAAGTGGACCTGGTTTGCCATCGGTTATGAATGTGGGTTTGCCTATGTTGTATCCTTCGTTGTTTTCCATTTGATGAGCATGGCGGCAGGAAATGGAAACATGATCGGAATCATTCTTTCCTTTGTTGTTCTTGCCATATTTGTCTGGCTGCTCTTTAGACCTTACAAGGAAGCAACGACTTTAAAGAAAAAGGTGGCGATTTCATGAGTTGGATTGCTGGAAATCTGGGAACTGTTATCATTTGTATAATTTTAGTTGCAGTTATCGGAGGCATTCTGTATAATATGATCAAGAATAAAAAGAAAGGAATGTCTTCGTGCGGATGTAATTGTAGTTGCTGTCCGGCCGGGGGCGCGTGTCATGGGCATGAACAAAAATCAGTCGGCGGAGGATTATCTTGAAAGTATCTTGATCATTCAGGAAAGGCAGGGAAACGCGAGATCCATTGACGTGGCATATGAGCTTGGCGTGACGAAGCCTAGTGTCAGCGTCGCCATGAAAAAGCTTCGTGAGCAGGGTATGATCACGTTTGACGACAATGGATTCATTGCCTTTACGGACGAAGGAAGGAAGCTCGCAAAAAAGGTTTATGACAAGCATAAGCTCCTGACGAAGGCATTGATTGCGATTGGCGTGAACCAGAAGACGGCGGCGGAAGAGGCCTGCCTGATCGAACACGTCATCAGTGATTCCACCTACAAATGCATTAAGTCATTCGTCAAGAAAACAGAAAGCATGAAATAATGTTCTAAGGCCCGCAGGCATCGCGCTTGCGGGTTTCTTATGTCAAAAAAATGCTTGCAAAATGTAAAAAAATGTAACTAAATGTAACAGCGATACGTATTGTCTTGGGTCATGGAATCTCATATAATGATAGTGGTGGGGTATCTTGGTTGTAGTTTTAGTGGAGTATGGGGTGAAAATTTCATGACTGATGAGCTTGTAATGCACATGCAATACGAGAGTGAATTATTAATTACGCTCAATGTTGCTTTATTTTTGATTCTGTGTGGATTGATCATTGCAGTCTTAGCGGATCCTTATCTGAAAAAAGGTCACAGGGCGCTTCTTTTGGGGGCCTCCCTGTTGGTTGGCAGCCTGATCGTGCAGGGACAATTGGACACATATCTTGGAATATACAGGATTTCAAGGCTCGGGCGTACCTTGGCTGCCATGTATGGTTATCAGGTTAGACCGTTGGTGATCGTATTGTTTATTCGGATTTTGGATCTTGAGCGGAAGCGAAAATGGATCTGGATTCCGGTCATCATCAATGCCTTGGTATATGCTACGGCGCTATTCTCAGGAATTGCCTTTTGGTTTACGCAGGAGGTTACCTTTATGCGTGGTCCTTTGGGTTATTGCTGCCACGTGATCAGCGTATTTCTTCTGATATATCTTCTTGCGCTTGCGATTCGCAAATTTGGTCATCAAAAGAGGTTGGAGACGGCCATCCCGATTGGAATTACTGCAGTGATCGTCAGCGCCATTGTCATCGATTATTTTATGGAATTGGCCAGTTGGGTGAGCTTTCTGACGGTAAGCATGGTTTGCAGCTGCCTCTTTTTCTACCTGTGGCTGCACCTGCAGTTTGCCAGAGAACACGAGCGTGCGCTTAAGGCAGAGCAGGAGGTTCAGATCATGATCGCGCAGGTTCAGCCACACTTCCTCTACAACGTTCTTTCGACGATTCAGGCGCTTTGCAAGGCAAATCCGGACATGGCATATGGAGTGACGGAGAAGTTTGGAAGGTATCTGAAGGAAAATATGGATACGCTTAAGAGCAGGGAGCTGATTCCGTTCAAAAAGGAGCTGGAGCATACTAAGACCTACGCTGAGCTCGAGATGGCGAAGTATCCGAATTTCCGCCTGGAGATCGACGCGAAGGAAGTGAATTTCCTGATCCCTGCCTTGTCCTTACAACCTATTATCGAGAACGCATTGCAGTCGGATGAGCGCATTCGCGAGCAGGGATTGATCCGGGTAAGCTCGTCATGTGAGGGAGACGTTTACGAAATTATTGTCTGGGACAATGGATCAGGATTCCAGCAGAAAGCTGATCATGAAAATGATCCCTACCACATCGGTATTCAAAACGTGCGTGAGCGAATTGAGAGCATGTGCGGCGGTACCATGGAGGTGGAGACCTTCCCGAATGACGGTACGATCGTGACCATCAAGATTCCGGTCAAGGCTGGCACGAAGGTTTCGTAATGATAGCATAACAGGAACGCAAAACAGGACTTGGGACATTTCATCCCAGGTCCTGTTTTTTATGCTGGTTGTTTTTCTGATTGATTTAAAATGTATTTATGCTTTGATGAGTCCTTTATGCTTTGAGAACGTTCCGCACGGCTTCCTCCACGGCGTCATAGCGCTCGCTGGAGAGCTTTGCAATGAGCTGCTCCTTCGGAGAGAGAATGGTCTTTTCCTGTACCATTTTTGTTATGGTGGTCTCTTCTCCGGTTGTTTCATCGATTACGGTCTCTTCCGTAATGACTTCACTGATCTTCTCAAATTCCCCCGCCATTACCAGATCAAGCTCGCTTGTGCTAAAGCCGCTTAAATAGATCACGCCGTTTTTGGAGTCGATCTCAGGATAAGTCGTGCGGTTGCCGTTCAGATTCCAGAAGACGAGCGTTGGAAGCTTATATCCTGGATTCAACCACTTGTCACGGATTCTTTCAAAGAGCGTCTGACGGGATGCCTTGGGATCCTCGCCGTCCATAGTCCAGCCTGCGCCTCTTGCCGCATCAAATTCCATGTCGGAGAGGATCAGAACATAGGAAGGGAGCTCCTCTTGTTTCAAATTGCCAATCATGGCGGCATCCAAGATGAGATCGAAGGTTGCTTCAAGATCCGTATTGGAGCAGTCAGTATGCTTTTCCATCAAGGTCAAACGATCTGCAAGGCTCTTGCAGCCGGACATGTTTACCATCTGAGGGCGTGCAGAGAAGGTAATGAACTGATCCTTAAAGGGACCAGAAAGCTTCTCTGAGCAATAGATTGCAAGGGCAGTTGCCGCTTCCAGCATGGTCGCGGAGCTGTCCTGACTTACGCGCCTTGTCATGGAACCGGAGCCGTCACGGACAACAAGGGTGTTGCCATTGCCGTTCGTCTTATCTGGCAGAAGCTTCCAAAGAGCTTCATAGTCTTCATTGAATTCAAATCTGCCCTGCCAATTTCCCTTGGAATACTCATGGACGATCTCCAGCGGATTCAAAACGGAAGCGTTCATTTTTGCTTCTCCGCGAAGAACGGCCTGAATGTAGGCATGACGCTTTTCTGCCATCACCTTCCTCAGGAAGGAGGAGTAGCGGAGCTGCTGCTTCGCCGTCATTTTCTCCATGTCGATGGAATCATAGTCCTTTGCAGACATGCGCTTCTCGACGATGTTTAAGTGTTCCCGAAGCTCAGACAATGCATGGCGATAATCGCGCTCCTGCATGTGCAGGGCCTTTAACAGATGACGAACCTTTCCTTGGTCACCTGGCTTTTTCGTCTGGAGGGAAGGCATCCACTTAGCAAGAAGGGAAACCTGCGCCTTGTTGCCAGATTGCAATTCCTTCAAGGCATTCAGATCCTCGCAGAACTGCTGCGTCACCAGTCTGGTCGCTTCCCTGGCAATGGGTTCCTTGTCAGAAACGGTAAGACGCACGAGATAATCCCAGCGCGTATATACCGGAATCAGAGGCAGAAGCTCTGCGGCGATTTCGGGATGCTTATCTGCCAGAAAATCCATGCAGGCATTGAAAATGTCACGTTCGCCCTTGCCACCGCGAATGTCGCCGATCTGGAAGAAGAGCTTGATGGCAAGGAGCGCATCCTCGTCATATGCCTTTGCGGCAGCTTCCAGAATTCTTTCCTCCTCAGCGAATCGTAGCTCTGTCGTTCTTGCGTTAAAATCCACAAGTGCGCTGCCGGAAGAAGCATGGGTCAGTGCACCATTCTCCGTCAGGACGAGATCATTCATTTTTGCCGCGGTTTGTGTTAAGGATTGTAAAAAGCGGCTGTGTAAGGAATCGTTCATTGCCTGTTTTTCGTTCGTTTGACTCATTGTTACCCCTTTCCCTTAGTTTGCAACCCGTTGCGACTAAACACACAAGAGATTTGCACTCGCATCATCCGCTGGATGACTCACTAATAATTCCACCTATGTTGGATTGCTGTACGTGTTTACAAGCATCGGATCTCACTAAGCCCCAAATTTGAATTCATCCCACAAGAATCATTTGTAAAATTGCTGTTCGGGCTTACCGTGATTTAAAGATATCACGTGTCAGAAAAAAAAGCAATAAACCCGCGGTATAGAGCGCTGGAAGATTTTACTGTTGACAAGAGTCTGAAAAAGGATTATAGTTCACAAAGTAAACCGTTTATTTTGTGAACTAAATTACAGACTAGGAGGAGACATGGTACAGATCATTACGGATTCAGCGTCAGACATTTTACAACAGGAGGCAGCGGAATATCAAATCGAGGTATTGCCGCTCAAGGTGAATTTTAACGGAGAGGAGTACTTGGACGGGAAGACCATCGGACATAAGGAATTTTACGAAAAATTGATCGAGACGGACGTGATGCCGACGACGAGTCAGATCCCGCCTGCAGAATATGAAGAAGCCTTTCGGAGGGCTCTTGGAGAGGGCAAGGAGGTTCTTTGCATTACACTTTCCGGGAAGCTTTCCGGATGTTACCAAAGCGCATTGATAGCAAGAGAGGATCTGTTGGAGAAATACCCGGATGCGAAGATCTGTATCGTAGACAGCCAAAATGCATGCCTTGGGCAGAAGGTTTTGGCAGAGCTGGCCATTCGTCTTCGCGAGGACGGGATGGACTGCGAAGGTATGGCAATAAAGCTCGAAGAGATGAAAAAAAGGGTACGCCTTGTTGCACTGATCGATACTTTGGAGTATCTTATAAAGGGAGGCAGGCTTTCCAAGGGAGCAGGTTTTGTCGCAGAGATGCTCTCGATCAAACCCGTGATTGCCGTGGAGCATGGAGAGGTTGTCGTCCTTGGGAAGGCCAGAGGCTCTAAAAACATGAATAATAAGCTGACGGAGATGGTGGACAAGGCAGGAGGAATTGATTTCTCCCTACCTTTTTCGCTGGCGTACAGTGGCCTAAGCAGCGCACTTTTGGATAAATACATTGCCGACAGCGGAAGACTGTTTCAGGATTACGTAAATGCAGAGGAATTGCCAAAAGCCTGTATTGGCGCAACCATCGGAACTCATGCGGGACCAGGTGCCGTTGGCGTGGCGTTTTTCGCAAGGAACATAGGTGAGTAAGAAGGTTCATGACACTGGTCTTAGGACATTAGGCGAAAGCTGCCATGCTGGCAAGACGGAAGAAGTCTGAGAAGAAAGAAGAAACGAAAGAAGGAAAATCATGGGGAAGGAACAATTCAAGACGGGTACAAATCATATTTCGGAAGAACTGATGGAAGATCTGCTTGGAGCCTGGATGGCGATGTCCATAGGCATCAAGGGGAACCGGATCTTGAAGGCTCTTTCTTTTAATGAGATGGTGATCTGCAGGCTTCTTTACCGGGCGGGGCAGGAGGGGCGCGAGATCACGGCCACGGACCTGTGTCATGAAACGCGCCTTTTAAAATCGCAGGTGAATAAGGTGTTAAGCGATCTTGAAGAGAAGGGCTTGCTATATAGGCACAGAGACTCAGCGGATAAGCGCAGGGTGTTCCTTAGGATGACAGAGGAAAAAAAGGGCATCTATCTCAAGGAGCATGGTCACGTCATGTCTATCATCCAGCAAGTCTGTGACAGATTAAGCAAGCAGGAGATCGAGATTTTGGTTGAGAAGATGGGGAAGGTCGTCGACATCATGGATGAACCAGGATTATTATCTGAAAAACCCAGAAGCAGGTACTAACACCGAAGGAAAGACTAGAGGCGAACAAGGATGAACGATCATAGTTATTATGAAAAAAGGCAGTCGATACTGTGTGGCATAACGATAGCCGTATTTTTTTTGACCACTCACGTATTGGTGGAACAGAAATTCTTTGTGAAAATGCTGTTAAGCATTGCTGACTTGGAATTCTGGGTACATTATTTTGATCCAATCTTATATTTCGTTTTTGCGGTCATTTTCATGATCATCCAGCGAAAGACACTTCTCAGATGCTTAAAGGATTATCGCGAAAACTATAAGAAATATTTATCTCATGTCGTAATTGCAGTGCCCATTACCATGATATTGATCGTAATTGTCGCCATTACACTCAGCAGTTTTGGCATAGGGGACAGTACTAACGAAGCAGCCGTGAATGAGGCGCTTAAAGTAAATCCCCTGATACAAGGGGTAACGGTTATATTTATCGGGCCATTTGTCGAGGAAATGATATTCCGCGGGTTCCTTTATGAAAAAGTAAGGAGTCTTTGTGATCTGGAAGACTTTCAGAGTCTGAAATTGATGGCAAGCTATTTGATTGTATTCGTGGAAGGGTTGGTTATGACGGGACTATACGAGAAGGACAGGAACATTTTTTCAAGTCTGCTTCTTCATTGCTGTATCAATACCATAGCTAGTTTGAATTAATGGCTTGCAAAAGATGTTTGGGACGTTTTCTTTGTGGTTTATAATGTCGGTTTGGATGCGCAGATGAATTTGACGCAGACAATCAATGTGGTGAATGTATAGGAGGCTCCTGTAAACAGGTTGACTATACCCTGTTCCTTAGGCATCAAATTCAATCAATATAAATCTGTATTATTGCGCTTGTCTTTATCTATCGAGTGTTTTGTCATATTGACGGTGGAATTGGCACGTGATAAAGTCTGAGCAAGGAAAGTCATAGAGCAAGGCGGCTACCCTCCATCATCGGAGGGGCTAACCCTCCAGAAAGGAGGGCGATGCCAATGTATGTTACATATGCTGATTTAATTCAGATTGGAATATTCATTGTAGCCCTTATCGGCTTGTGTTACGCAATCGTTAAGGGGAAAGAAAAATAGCCGCCAACTACCGCAAATAGTTGACGGCTAAGTTTACAATAACTTTGCCAAATTATTGAGGGTAGCCGCCTCTATGGCTTTCCCCTTTATCTGAATATATCATATTTCCCATCGGTATGCAATGCTTATTTTTGAAGATCACGGGCAATCTTTTCCTCTATGGCTTGGATAATAAATGGCGTGAGCATTGTTCCCATGCTTTCGGCGTGTTGGCGGTATCGTTCCTTTTCACCTATGGGAACACGAAAACAGATTGTATCTAAGTGGTTTTTCTGGTAGCGCATTGTTGCTTCTTTTGATGCTTTACTATACATTTCTTATTCCTTTCTGTAAACAAATTTTTCAAGATATATCATAGCACTCAAATTATATAGTTAACTATATGAATTATCAATAAATATAGCTAACTATATAATAAAATAAGATGTAGGAACTACTATATCAAAAAGCAAAGGAGAATACAGAGATGGCAGACAGAGGCAAAGCTAGAAAAGATAATAAGGGCAGGGCTTTACTTGCAGGAGAAAGTCAAAGGTAAGATGGGCGTTATATGTATCGTTATTCTGAAAACGGCGGCGGTTATATTATTACTGTAATCGCGATGGGTTAGCTGTTTTTGGGTAGGGTGATCGTAACCTTTGTTCCTTTGCTTGCATTGGGTGAAATCATAAGCTGACCGCCGACGACCTTCAGGCGAGCGCAGATGTTTTGCAGCGCGATATGAGGATCGTCATTGGTGTTTGTTTGAAATCCGATTCCGTTATCTTCGACTGTGATCATGTGCCCTGATACTGTTGGCATGCTGATCCGCAATTTTTTGCCGTTGGTGAGTATTCTGCTCTACCAAATCCGCCACGATGATTCCGAACATGGAAAGGGCGCTGACAGATACGGCAACGACAATCAGCAGAAATGCCGATACAAATATTTGAATGATCAGGAGCGGATACCAGGGGCCACGGACAAACTGATTATCCGGCGTAAAGTAGTAGATGACTTTCGTGAATTGGGCGATACAGAGCAGAAGGAACAGTGTCGTCCACATAATGAGTTCCGTATGGAAATAGAGCATGCAGAAAAGAATCATGCCCAGGCGGATTTTTTCAAGAGTTTTGATCGATGTTTTTTTTCATGAGCCCCTCCTTTTGATGCATTCTGAAACCAAATGCCGTGAAGCGTTTCACCATAAAACACATATTTGATGCGGAAGATATCTTATGTGTGAGTAAGCGGTGGATTTACCGCAAGAGGACATATAGGCAGCCATTCAAGAAAGGAGCAGGGTAGCGTATGAAAACCAAGAAAGATTATAGCACAAAAGTCACGGCATTGTATGAGCGACTTTCAAAGGACGATGAACTGTCCGGCGAGAGCAACAGCATCACGCATCAAAAGAATATGTTAGAGGACTATGCCAAGAGGAACGGATACGGCAATATCCGTCATTATACCGATGACGGGTGGAGCGGAGCGAATTTTGACCGTCCCCAATGGAAAAAGATGGTTGAGGATATTGAAGCAGGAGTTGTCGGAGCCGTTATTGTAAAAGATATGAGCAGGGTGGACAGTGACAAGAGGGGAGTTAAGGCGGATAAGGAGAATTGGGCGATATTTGAAAATACGCAGGAAGCCATTATTGACGAGCATACTTTTAACACCGTGCAGGAACTCTTGAAAACCAAGAGAACTACAAAGTATCTGGACGAGCCTGCTAATCCCTTGACGGGAAAGATGTTTTGCGCTGATTGTGGAGCAAAAATGTATAATCATCGCCATAAATACGGGCGTGTCCGCAAGGACATTTATTATCCCAAGGGATACAGAGAGTTTAAGCCACAGGATGATTATGCGTGTTCCGAGTACACTCTGGAACATCAGTGGCACGAAAAAAGATGTTCCCCGCATCACATACGCGCAGCGGGCAAAGAAGCAGATGCAGCCACGGCAGCAACCGATGAGAGTAAACGCCAGAACGCAGTAAAGTTAGGGACGCCGGACACGGGATAAAAAAAGAAAAGGATCGGGAAATTGAACTTGGCGGGTTGATGAGCAGACGTGGAATGATAAAAGACAGACGTTTATTCTGAAGATATTGCATACTGTATCAGGTTTTCATTGTAAATCGTTTCATCTGCATCGTCCGGAAAGGGCGATACGCCCAGGAACATGCCAACTCTTTGCATGCCCAGGGTTTCGCAAAGAAACCGACAGGAAAAATCGCTTTCGCCAACATACAATTGGATGCGCGTCGCGTCTGTTTCCCGAAAAATGGAATCCCAGAAAGAAGCCGCAGTTTTATAACCGTATTTTCCTTCCCCGTAGTTCCTGTTTAACATCCATTGCAAACGGTATTCGCTGCCCGTTTCCGGATACGCGTTAATTTCACCGATCACGGTGTCCGCATCTTTTATGAGAAAGGTAAGATGACGGGTTTCCTCGCATGCCGAGCATAGGTGCAAGCTCAGCTCTTTTGATTTATTGATTGTGATCATTTTTTTCATTTTTCCACTAACAATGCCCTATATTCTCTGGGGGACATACCCTTTTCTTCACGGAATACCCGGTTAAAGCTGGGAATGCTTTGAAAACCTGAAAGCATGGCAATTTCCGTGAGAGTTCTTCCTTCTTCGGAAAGCAACTCGGAAGCCTTTTCAAGTCTTATCATGTTTAGCCACTTGCTGTAATTCATTCCGGTGACGCTCCTAAATATCCGGGAAAAATAGTCTTTGCTGATACCGGCCATAGTGGCCATGGTTCCTTGGGACAGATCTTCCGCAGTTAAGTTGTTCTTAATGTAGTCCGTCACGTTTATCATTCTTTTCATAATGTCGTCAGTATATCTATACTGCTCTTTTTTGATGATCTTGGGCGCAAGTTCCTTCCTGTGATCCAGCAGCGTCAGCATAAAACTCATGAGCAGCATGCAACAGCGGATTTCACGGTCAGATTTTCCGGAAAAGAAGATTTCCTTCATCTGTAGCGTTATGGTTTGCAGTTCTTTTGCCAATTCAGGATGCTCGCTTGCCCGGATAACATGCAGGTAGCGATACATATGCATAATTCTGCGAAGATCAAAAAGGGAATTAATGAAGGCATTGGAAAAATGAATCACCAATGCCTGACTTCGATCCGCGTCGACAACGGAATGCATTTCCATCGGCCAGATAAGGACAACGTCACCAGTGGCCAGCTCATAAGTGTTTTTACCAACGCTGTAAATATTTTTTTCACCCGAGCCAACCATAAGAATTTCACCGTAGGAATGCCAATGAGCATGATAACTTCTTTCTTTATAACCGGTGTCCATGTTAAATGCGCTTAGGTGGTCAAAATCATAAATTTCATATTTGCTGTAATCCATAAACTTTTCCCGTTTGATGCTTGCAACATATCCATCATGCAACTTACCGGCCTATTGTAGTATGTTTTTGAATTATTTACTTCTTATTTTCTGTCATGACATGGTTTAATTTTTGGACATTTGATAACTTTTAATAAAAAACGTTTTACGTATGTGCCTGCAATAAAAAGCATAGTTATTGCTCCAACGGTAAAGTATGGTATTAGGAATTTAGAAAGTGTGCAATCCCGATGCCGGAAAAAAACGGATTGAAATATAGTTTATAAGGATTTTAGAAATTCATAACTTTTATTTTAGCACTCACCTCTTGACAGTGCTAATAATATATGTTATAACACAAGTAGAACAAAGGAAGGGGAAAAGATTTGAGGTGTCAGAGATGACCCGAGGATGGAATAACTCTTCCGATGCTCGGTAACAATAAAGGAATCAGATAGTAAAAAGGAGGAATGACCTATGTTGTACCCGAGTATTTTTAATGAAAGCATTTTTGATGACCTGATGGATTTTGATTTCCCTGCATTCAAAGGATTTGGAGACGTAGACAAGAAACTCTACGGAAAGCATGCAGCGCAGATGATGAAGACCGACGTGCACGAGCACGAGGATAAATATGAGGTGGACATTGATCTGCCGGGCTTTAAGAAGGATGAAATCACTTTGAATCTGGAGAATGGTTACCTGACCGTTTCGGCGGCGAAGGGACTCGACAAGGATGAGAAGGACAAGAAGGGTAAGCTCATCAGACAGGAGCGTTACGCAGGCTCGATGCAGAGAAGCTTCTTCGTTGGCGAAAACCTCACGGAGGAAGACATCAAGGCGAAATTCGAGGATGGCGTTTTGAAACTCACCGTTCCTAAGAAGGAAGCGCCGAAGCTCCCTGAGAAGAAGACCATTATGATCGAAGGATAATAGGGTCGTAAGCATTAAGAAGACGAAAAAGGCCTCGCTGGAAGAAATTCCGGCGGGGCCTTTTTTCATGCGCAAGGTGTTTGCGCATAAATGATTTTGTATCTCGTGCATGGGAACTTTGTATGATAACAGCATGGAGATGAACAAGAAGTTTATAATTTCGCGCGCAGGATGCTTCGATACAAAAGTCCCGTGATGGCCAGGATCAAGGCAATCGCGCAAAGGGTTATGACGTTGACATAGGAGGTAGGAAGCAGCATGGCAAGGATGGCAGGAATCAATATCACAAAAATGCCAAGCATGCTAAGGCCTGTTGCGGCGCCTTGCTTTACAACCTCCATTTCGCTTTCCCATTGGAATTTCGGGAATTTGACGTTACAAAACAGTCCAAAGGTGACCGCGAACAGAATTGCCGTTGTGGGAACGATGAGGAGCCACAGACGCTCCGGCAGGCCTGCGGAAACCGTAAAGAGCAGGATCACCTCTGACACGAAATAGAAGGGTGCCATGAACAGTAGGCTAAACAGCAGCTTTGCCTGCATGATGTCTTTTTTCGCAACGGGAAGAGTCTGCAAAATCCACCAATTTTTTCCTTCGATGGAGAGAGAGGAGGCCGCCGGGGTCATGATGCAGAACATGAAACCCAAAATGAAGGGAAGGGCTGCATTTGCATTGACGTCAATCGGCAGGTTGCCGGCATTGGTAAGGAGCGTCTTTGGATCAAAGAACGCCAGGGCAATCGTCATCGCGAGGGCGAAAACGGGGCCTACGATCGTATTGGTAACATAGATTCCAGAAGAAAAATATCGCTTTGCCTCTTTGCGAACGAGGGCCGTCAAGAGAGTTTCCGAGCGCATGGCTTTCATCTGAAACTCATGATGCATGCTCGGCGGAAAGAGCTTTGCAGAGATCGCAAAGAAGTTCTTGCCAATAAGGAGCGCGGTCAGAACGAAAAGCGCCGCTGAGCCTGCTCCATAGAGAAGGAAGCCGGGGATATTTTCCCCTAAAAGGCAGGATCCCCAGGTTTTTAACAACGGGAAGGAGGTCTCCACCTTCTCAAAGGTTTTTTGCGTCTCTAGTGACAGGGCCTTTGTGATTTCCTCTGAGGAGGCGTCTTGGCTGAAGAAATCCACCTTCATCGGTCCGGTTCCGCCATTTATGGAAGAGAAAACCATCGGCAATAAAAGCGAAGCAACAACAATGATCAGGACGAAAATGGTCTCCGTCAGTACCTTATGGCGATTGCGGGCAACCAGAGCTGCAACGGCTATGCCAAACCAGGCCATCAATGTTGTCGGAAGGATCGGCAGAAGAAAAAGTGCCAGCACCAGATTCAGGTAAAACGGTGCGCCAGCCTTGCAGGTAAAGGCATATACCAAAAAGGTCGGAAGAATGATGATGGCGCCGATCAGCAGGTTTTCCACATAGGCATGCACGAGTCTCGCGGCAGCGATGGGAAAGCTTTTGATGGGCAGGGAGGAGAGGAGCGTTAAGTCCTTATCACGATAGAGAGAGGACTTCGCCTTAAACAGCCCAAAGATCAACAGGAAGATGCAAGAAAGCAGGGAATAGATCTCTGGGATCTTGTCACCGACGCCGAGGAATGCCATTCCGTAAGCCGAAAAGGTTAAATACCCACCTAAGATCAGAACGACAATCAAAAGGACAACCGCCATGATCGTTTTTTTCTTCTTTTCTGCGGGATCTTTGACGTGACGAAGCACGTTCAGGTCAAAAAGGTTTAATAATTCTAATTTTGTTAACGTAATAAATTGTTTCATTGATTGACTCCTTTTGGAACGAAATGGGGTTATTCGTTCACGGTCTCCATAAACAGGGTTTCCAGAGAGGACTGATCCTTAATGACTTCGCTCATGAGGCCGCTTGTGATCAGGTGTCCCTCCTTGATGATGGCGACCTTGTTACAAAGCTTTTCCGCAACGTCCAGCACGTGCGTTGAGAAGAAGATGGCGCCGCCGCGCTTGGTGAGCTCTGCCATGATTTCCTTTAAGAGGAAAGTAGCCTTCGGGTCGAGTCCTACGAAGGGCTCATCCATAATGAGAAGCTTGGGGTCATGCAGCAGGGCGGAGATCAGTACCAGCTTTTGCTTCATGCCGTGAGAATAGGAGGAGATCAGGTCTCCCAGGGAGCTTGTGATCTCAAAGCGGTCAGCGTAATCCTTGATTCGCTGCTCGCGGTCGGCAGCAGAGATCATAAAGACGTCGGCGATGAAATTCAGGTATTGAATACCCGTCATGAATTCGTAGACGTCGGGGTTGTCAGGAACGTAAGCGATGCGTTTTTTTACCTCCAGAGGATTCTTTTGTATGTCGAGGCCATCGATGAGAACCTCACCCTTGTCAAAGGAATGGATCCCCGTGATGGCCTTTAGAAGCGTCGTCTTTCCGGCACCGTTATGGCCAATGAAGGCGTAAATGTCACCCTTTTCAATATGGAGGGAGATATCCGTAATGCCCTTGGTTGTTCCTTGATAATGCTTTTCCAAATGTTGAATCACTAACATGGTTTGAAACTCCTTTTACTATGTATCACGTGTATTGTTTACTATAATACAAATAATACTATAAACTGATAGCTTTGTCAAGTAGGGTTGCCTAGATTTTGTTTGCTCATTGCGTTATCAGTAGAAACCGCTTATTTTTTGTTTCCTTCATTGCTTTTTTCGGGAGGGACTCATATAATGAAAATGGCGGTAGGGGGGCGCAAGGCTGTGCTTCCTGTATATGACTGTATGAGGGAGCAAACGCATGGACGATTCAAAGAAAATAGTCGGGGAAGGTTCGAAGAATATGATTGAGGAAGGCTCGAAGAAAATGGTTGAGGAAAACTCGAAGGAAACGAAAAAGAAAGCTTCGGAGGAACGGAAAAAAGGTTCCGGGGGGAATTTACAAAAGAAACTGGAGGAGGTGCTGTCGTGCCTGCTGATTTCCGTGGGCGCACTGCTGGCGAGCTTCTCCGTTGTGTGTATTTTGATCCCCAATGATGCCATCGATTATGGAACGGCGGGCATCGCCATTATCATTAGTAAGCTGACAAACTGGAATCTGTCCATGTGTGTGGCAGGCGTGTTTTTGCCTTTTATCATCGCCGGCTTTCTGATTCTTGGGAAGAAATTTGGCATCAAGGCCCTGCTCGGTTCCGCGGTTTATACTGTCGGCATCGCGATCTTTGAGAGGATTCCCTTTGAACTGAACACGGAACATTTCCTCGCGGTGGTATTTGGCGGAGCCATTCTTGGAGCAGGTCTGTCCATTATCTTAAAAAACGGCGGGTGTATTGACGGATCCGAGATCTTTGCGAATATTGTCGTTAAAAAGATTTCTGACAAGACGGGAAAGAATTTTAGCATGACCTATCTGCTGATCGGTTTTAATGCCTGTGTTTATGCGGCCGTTTTCCTTCTCATCAATCGCAATGCTGCGCTGATGAGTCTTCTTGTGTATGTCGTTGCGACCTCCATCATCAATCACTTTACCGCAAACTATGAAGCAATCAAGCAGGTTACCATTATCACCAAGGAGCCGGAAGAGCTGGTAAATGCCATCAAAAAGGAGCTCAACAAGACCTGCACCATGATGAATTCCTATGGCGCCATCGCAGGGGAGAACAAGACGCTCATCTGCTACGTCAACTACTTCGAGCTTCCGAAGCTGAAGGAGATCATCTCGAGAAATAAGGGTACGTTCAGTACGGTATCCACGATTGAGGAGATTCTGAGATAGGATACGGTCATCTGATCATTATGTCAAATGTTTTTTCTGGGCCATGGTCAAAAGGAAGGCGATCGGGAAGGCAATGATCATGGACAGAAGGAACATGCCAAACCCTGGACCGACATAGGCGACGCAGGTAATAAAGCTTGGGAAGGCGAAGGAGCTGCATTGTGCTCCCGCAAATCCTGCAATGCCGCCGCCAACGGCACCTGCAATGCAGGCGGAAAGCATGGCACGAGGCTTACTTACGGTTACGCCAAAGAGGGCGGGCTCCGTCACGCCGAGGGCGCAGGAGAGAGTCGCCTGATAGGAAATGTTGCGCTCCTGCTTATCCTTTGCGATAAGCGCTAAGGCAAGACAAGCGCCGCATTGTCCGTAGACTGCGCCGCCAAGAAGCGGCAGGATGGTGTCGAAGCCATTCGTCGCAATCGCGCCGATGCAGACGGGAACGATGCTCCAATGCGCACCGAGAAAGACCATGGGTTGGATGAAAAAGCCCATGAAGATGCCTGCGGCGATAGGGTTCCAATAGTACAGAACATAAAAGATTTTCGTCAGAAGATTACCAATCCAGCCGCCCATGGGTCCAAAGAGCAGGAAGGTCACGGGAAGTACGATGACGCAGCAAATCAGTGGTTTTAAGAAGCCCTTGAGAGATTCCGGGAGGAATTTGTCACAGGGCTTTTCTACAAAGTATAAAAGTCCGATGGCGAGGATCACGGGAATCACGCTGGAATGGTAAATGGCCGGTTGGATCGGGAGGCCTGCGAAGCTTAAGCCCTGATTGTTTTCCAAAATGGCGACAATGTCTGGGTAGAGCATGGCCACGGGGATCAATAGGGAAATAAACGGATCGGTCTTCCATTGCTTCGATGCCGTCAGGGCAAGGAAGAAGGGCAGGAAATAAAAGAATCCGTCAGAGCCTGCGTAGAAGACGGCGTAAAGGCCGCTTTCCGTGGACAACACGTGAAAATTTACGAGCAGGATCAGGATGCTCTTGATGATGCTGGCAGCGGTCAGACAGCCAATGATGGGCAGAAAGAGTCCTGTAATCTGCTGGATCACTTTTTGATATCCCTTTGGCTTTCTGTTTGCCAGGGGATGATTTTTGGTGGCAGTCTTTGTTGAGGCTGTGGACTGATTTTTTTGTGTCATAATTGATTTCTATCCTTCTTTCGTGATTTAGGTCGTTTCTTTCAGTTTGCGTTCTTTCGAAAATCGTGGTAGGCGTGAACCAGGGTTTGATAGCCCAGGGATTTTAAGTCTGCATACCGGGCATCAAAGCGGGCTTTTGTGTGGCGTCCTGTCAGCAGGGTGCGAAGACATTCCTGCGCATACAAGTCGATGATGCGGAGACTTTCGTCCGTATTGATCGTCGGAAAGTACCAAAAGGACCAGGAAAGGTCATTTTCCGCAGAGCTTTCCAGCAGCTTTCGGTGAAAGACGCGGATGAAGGCTTTGGCTGCTTTTTCTCCCGAAAGGTCATTGCGATGCTGCCAGCGCTGTAGGGCTCTCGTCTTACGGCGCATTTTTTGTTTGATCTTTTTCACGGAGACGGGCGATACGTCGATCACGCCCTTCTTCAGCGAAAAACCGAGAAAAACGAAGCCCTCCTCGGGTGCGTGATATTCTTCCTTCTTAGAATTGATGGACAGGCCCTTGGCAGCCAGAAAACTGCGAATGGTCTCCGCATGCTTTTGTACTTCCTCCATGGTGTCGCCAAAAACAATGACGTCATCGCTATAGCGGGCATAGGGAATGCCGCGGTCAAAGAACCACTGGTCCATGTCACGCAGGTAAAGGTTTGCATAGAAGGAGGCAAGGGGTGTTCCTGCCATGATCCCTTTTTGTTCCTTGATGATGAGAGCTTCTTCCATGTCGATTTCGTCTCTGTCGGCTTCCTCCATCGGCGCGTCGGTAACAGGTGTTTTCCTATGGCCGTGGCTTACGTTATGACAGGGTTTTCCGTCGTCGATTACATAAGGCTCCGTCAAAAGGGTCTTAAGAAAGGTAAAAAGCCTTGGATCGTCCTTCAGAACGGTTTCGAGCTCCGGCAAAAGTCGTTCCACGGGAATGGAATTAAAATAGTTGCTGACGTCAACCTTATAGGAGTATTTCTGATAAAGGTTTGGTATCTGCCGAAGGCTGCGGATGGCATCCTTCGCGCTTTTTCCGGGGCGGAAGGAGTAGAGATTGTCACAAAACAAGCCATCATAGGTTCGCAGCAGTAAAAAAGTCAGCAGCTTTAGCACCGTGTTTTCGGCAGCAGGATAGGTATAGACAGTGCGCTTTTTTGGGGTACTCTGCTTGCTGATAATGGATTTCCGCGGAAGAGGAAATTCTTGTAAAATGGATATGTTTTGAATCAGGTCGCAGACAGGTAAATATCTCTGCGCGTCAAGAAATCCCCGCATTTGGCGTTCTATATCCTTAGGGCATGCGAGGGAGGTCTTGTAATCATAAAATGTTTCCCAGACCTGCGGCCTGGAGAGGAGATCCAATAAACTCATTTTTATGTTTCCCGTATACGGAACTTCCCTGGGAAGCAGTGATGCAAAATGGCTTTTATGACCTATTTGCAATATTGCTGTCGCGTGGTTTTCCTTTCCCGCGACAGGCTTCCCAACATTGGGAGCTGCGTCAGACAAAAAGAAAAACAGGAAGAGAAATAGTTAAATTCAGGTAAATTACCTGAATGTACGGGATCGTACGTAAGACGGTTGCCTGCGAAACACGAATAGTCTTACGCCGGACCCATCACAGGCGCTAAGCGTTCTCTTCCTGTCTTTATTAAGATTATTTCAGGGTTTCCCTGGTACGCCTGATGACATAGGACTTTGTATTCCACCAGCCGGCATGGTCATAGTAAAACCGAAGATAAGGAACGCCCTCCCTTTGGCATTTGACGCGCGTTGACTGCGCGCTGCTTGCTTCAGACATCAGCTCCACCACCAAAGCCTTTTTCTCTGATAGGCCTTCCCACAGGGTAATCAGGGTTGCTCGGCCATTGCGGATTTTTTCCGTCGTCAGACGATAGGCAGGGAAGTTCCCCATGAAAATGTCACAAAAATACTGCTCATAGGTCTTTCCGGAGTTATACTGGTTTGCCTCCGCGGGCATCTCAGGTCCCCAGGAATCGCCTGATGCAGGGCGCTGTGTCGGACGGATGGTTGCGGCGCTTCCGGTCTGAGGACGGGAAGCATTGGATGAACTGGTAGCATTTGCGTTGCCTGACACATTGTTCATGGCATTGGTAGCTTCCTTTGCCACGGACTGTGCAGCGTCTTTGATCTGCTTCAAAACTTCATTGCCTGCAGAACCAAACAGCTTGTCTAAAAGTCCCATGAGTTGGCCCTCCTTTTGTAGGTGTCGCGGAATGAATCGTTTTCGTAACCTGCTCTCATTATAATGAAAAATCGTAGGAAAAACAAGCGCATTTTGTTATTGCGCGGCATTGGTTTCCTTGCGATGAATCAGGTAGAAGCCAATCGCTATAAGAATGGCACCAAGGACGAGGGCAGTGATGACAATCGGAGGTGTAAGAGGAACTTCCGCATAGCTGATCAAAATGCCGCCAAGGTTAAACAGGCTATGGATGATCATGGTGCTTAATATGGAATTCGTGCGGATGGCAATCAGGCAAAGTATGATTCCTAAAATCGTCGCATATACAAACCAAAGGATCTGTCCGTGCACCAGACCGAAAATGACAGACGATAGTAAGATGCCAACCCATTTTGGAAGTGCTTTGTTGAAGCGGCTTAGCATTAAGCCACGGAAGGTGAGCTCTTCAGAGATGGGGGCGCATAGTCCCTTTGCGATGAGCGATAATAGCAGGGAGCCTTCCGTAACAAAGCTGGACGAATCCGAATAATCAGCAATCCAGGACTCTGGCATGAGGTTCAGAAAGGCATTCAAAAAAAAGAAGAGGCCAACGGTAAGAACCAGGATGCCAGGGATATCCTTGGCAGGAAAGGGAAGTACTTGGGTTTCCTTCCAAAAGCTCTTCTTGCGGATGGCAAAGAAGATGATCAGGACGATAACAAGCAGGGATACATAGAGAAGGAATGTCAGATTGATGTTTTCGTAGATTTTTGTCTCCATGTAATGCGTTAATGCATCTGCGTCAAAGGGAACGCCATTTGCAGTATCCTCAGCAACCTTGTCGATGCCATATTTCATCATGAGAATAAACGTGATCACATATTGAGTAAACAGAAAAAGTCCAAAATACAATAGGCCGCTGACGATTGACGTCAGGATATTTGGCATTGCCCTGAAAGGCTTGCTACTTTGGATTTCCGTATTGTTTTCTGACATAGAGGAGCTCCTTTCGTAGTATGTGTTTTAGCTCTGACTTCGCAGTGGAGTCGAAGCGATTCGAAGACATTAGGACATGATTTCATGGTCTTTCTTATTCGGCAGGGAAAAAGTAGGGTCGCAGGGCTGCTTCCTGCAGGTCCTGGCCTATGACAATCAGGATTTCCTGCCCAAGGGGAACATGCTTTGTGATCATGTTTCCGGGCGTTGCGTTGATCTGGAGCCATTCGCCGTCAGGCAGCGGCAGATATCCTTTGATACGAAAGATGCTGCCGAGATCCTTTGCTTCAAATATTTTCGTTACGGCGCTTTGCAGCTCCTTCTGCGAGCATTTTACGTGCATGAAAAACAGGGAGGAGAAGGCTTTCTTTGGATCAAACCAGAGCTTTTCATGATCCGCGCGAACCCATCCGCAGGCAGAAATGGAAGAAAAATCTTCGTCCGTCAGATCATCCCAGGGCTTACAAAATACGATGGAGGCCTTTTGGGAAGAATTATCATCTTCAGTTTCGCCGCCAGGGAGGGAAAAGCGCCGCTGGCATTTGAAGGCTTCCATGATGCGATTTAGGTGTGAAACCGTGTTTTGTATGGCTTGCGGGGAGGCCTCCTGCGTTTTGCTAAGGAGGATTTTTCCAACATTGGCGGATTGCGAAACCATGAGATATTCTTCCTGCGCAGACATGCTTTCGTCCATGTTCGCGTCTAGGATGGTGATGACGTTGCCTGCCTCGTACCAGGTGTCAATGGGCTCGTCATGCAGGACATCAAAAAAGGCGTCCACGTCATAAATTCCCGAGGGCTCCACGAGGATACGGTTGAAGCCGCGCATGGCCATGGAGATGAGCTTTGTGCGAAATCTCCGCTTCCAGTCCGTCACGACGCTGCCGCCCACGATCTGTTCCACGTCAATCTTGTCGCCAAGTAGATCCTGGAGCATGAGCATGTCAATATTGACGGCCCCGAAATCATTTTCAATGATGCCGACGTGATAGCCTTGAGAGACGAGGTACTCGGCATATTTTTTCAGAAAGGTGGTCTTACCAGAACCTAAAAAACCCGTGACTAAGTCAATCTGGATCATAGTTTTCCCCTTTTTCGAGTTTCTAACCGTTATTTCCTTGAGGTATACTAATAATTTAGTAATTTATGTGTGCATTGTCAAGAATGGAATCTAGGAAACCATCGGCATTTCGGAGTTCATAAATTCTTCCGTTTTCATTTGCCGGGCTTTTTGATATAATACATGAGGAAATCAAGAAAAGAAAGCGTGGTAATCATAGATGAAAAAAGGAATTTGGAGGCTTCTCTTGCTGGGGTGTCTATGCATCGGGCTTGTTGCGTGTTCTGAGGACACAGGCGTCGAGGAGCTTTTATCGGGTGAGCCCATAGTCAGTGAGGCCGCAGGGCAGCAGGAGAGCGGTGAGGCTAGTCGTGACGTAGATGGTAGAGGCAGCGAAGGGCAAGGCAGCGAAGGACAAGGCGGCGAAGGACAAGGCAGCGAGAGTCGAGGGCTGGAAGGCCAAGAGTTGGAAGGCCAAGAGTTGGAAGGCCATGGGTCGGAAAACCAAGGATTGGAAGGCCATGAGTTCGAAGGTCAGACAGAAAAACAAGGGTCCAAGGACGACGTAACCGCGGAGAGGCAACAGGAAAGCAGCGAAGCGGAAGATCAGGCGAAGGGTGCCGAGGAGACTGGCAACAAGGCCGCGGGGCAGCAGGAAAGTAGCGAGGTAGCAGGGCGGCAGGGCGGAAACGGTGGTCAGACTGGCGGTAAGCTTGTCGTCATTGATGCAGGCCACCAGAAGAAGGGCAATTATGAGAAGGAGCCGGATGGGCCTGGTTCTTCCAACATGAAGGCGAAGGTTTCTTCGGGGACGACGGGGCGATTTACGGGACTAACGGAATATGAACTAAATCTAATCGTTGCTAAAAAGCTCCAGACGATTCTTTTAGATCGTGGATATGACGTGATCATGGTACGTGAGACGCATGACGTCAACATTAGCAATAGTGAGCGCGCGGCCGTGGCGAATGATGCAAAAGCTGACGCGTTTGTCAGAATTCATGCAAATGGATCGGAGGACAGCTCCGTAAACGGCGCGGAGACCATCTGCCAGACAAAGAAGAACCCTTATAATGCGGCGCTGTATCAGCAGAGTAAGGATTTGTCCGTTGCTGTTTTGGATGCCCTCTGCGCAGAATGCGGCTGTAAGAAGCGTAAGGTCTGGGAGACGGATACCATGAGCGGCATCAACTGGTGTCAGGTGCCCGTGACGATCGTGGAAATGGGCTACATGACCAATGAGACGGAGGACAGGCTCATGGCCACGGAGGACTATCAGGACAAAATCGCAAAGGGCATTGCGGACGGCATTGACGTTTATTTTCAAGGCAGGTAACGCAGATGAGGGGGCATGCACATGGGTCAATTTTGCGACAGTTTTACGACTGACATGGGTGCGCCATGGCGCATACGGGAGTCAGAATTCCTCACAGGTTACCGATTCCAGACCTTGCTAGGCTGGGCCTTTGCCGTGGGCGTGCGGAGCAGAAGATTGATGAGCGCCTTTCCGTTCCAAGGGATGAGGGGCCAAAAGTAGCTGTATCCGCCAAAGGTCGGCGTGGTAACGATTGAAAGGAATACGAGTCCTAGGCCGACCCAAAAGCCGGGAACGCCGCCAAAAAAGATGCAAAGGATCAGGAACATGCGATAAAGCCTCAGCGCATCGGACAGCTCCACGCAAGAGACGGAGATGGTTGCAAGGAGCGTGATACCGCCATAGAACAGGACCTCCGAGGTACTCCAATGCAAACTGACAGCCATGTCACCTATCAGCAATCCGCCGACGATGGAGAGGGCTCCGGAGAAGCGGTCAGAGCTTAAGGATGCGGAGTATTGGAACATGGCGAGGAAAAATTCCACGACCAAAACATAAAAGAAAAGATGTCCTCTGGTGGGGATTTCCGTGGCGATCAGCTGAAGCCTTTGGGCCAGCTGGGGGTAATATGCCGTAATCAGCAGAAACAGCGGCAGAAACAAAAGCGCAACGGGAATGCACAGGAAGCGGATAAACCGCAGATAGGTGCCTACTAGAGGATTTTTGTAATAATCCTCCGCCGTCTGCGTGAAGTGAAAGATGGTGCAGGGAAGTACCAGCACCATGGGCGTGTTGTCCACCAGAATTAAAACATATCCCTCCGCGAGGTAGCTGGCGGCAACGTCAGGACGCTCCGTCATCTGCAGGCTAGGCAGGGGATTGAAAAAACGGCGCTTGACTAAGAGCTCTTCAAGGCTTTTGGCACCCATGGTAAGGGCAGTCACCTTCAGACTGTCTATTTTTTTGGAGATTTTTTGCACAAGCTCTGGATCGCAGCGATCCTCCAGATAAGCGACGCACACGTCCGTTTTTCCTGCCTGTCCAACGGTATGCATCTCAAACACAAGGCGTGGGGAGCGAATCCTGCGGCGGATCAGATTGGCATTGGTCAGAAGGATTTCGATAAACCCGTCTCTCGCGCCGCGTGTCATCTTTTCCAGCGCGGGTTCCTCCACGCTGCGGGAATGATAGGCGCGGGTATCTAAAATGACGGCCTCCGAAAAGCCGTCCACAAAAAGCACGGAATTACCGCTGGTAAGCTTATCCAGGATGGACGGGAACTCCGTGGCATAGCTGATTTGCGCAATGCCAACGCGCGCCTCTACGTAGGCATGTAGGGAGGAGGCGCAGGTATCTGGATTTGAGACATGCGGGGAAGCTGCCTTGTGAGTTGAAGGACTGGCTTCCGCGCGTTGAGAACTTGGGCTTGTCAGCTGTGGCAGGTTGTCCTGGGCACCCTCCGTCCCTTGCAGCGCGCCAAACATTTTTTCCAATAATTCAGAGACGCAGAAGCCGTTCAGCCCAATCCAATAGGCCTTCGTCTGACCAAGCAGCAGATCCCTTGTCATGAGGTCAAAGCTGCGTCCCAGGGGCAGGAGGGTATGCAGGATGGAGATGTTTTCCGAAAGCTTCAAAGAGACGCAGATGCCTTTGGGGGATGGAAGTTCCTTGGCGGGGGAAGGGCTTGTGGTTTGCTTTTGGTTTTCCATGGATGACTCCTCTCATTTTGCTATGAAATAAAAAGTTCGAAAGAAAGACGATATTTCTTCTTAGGATTTCCCTTTTCACTGGATTTATGCGAGTTTTGCGTGATCGAATAAAAATCTATGCAAATAGAAAAAAGCGTGATACTATGGTAAAGAAGGGTTGGCAGGAGTCAGCCAAATTTTGGGGCATTTTGGAAGTAGTGGTCATGAGAAGCTTTTTGCAGTTTTTGAAGAATGAAATGGTACTGACGCTGGCAACGATTTTAGCGATTCTGTCAGCCTTTTTGATCCCGCCGGATGCGGAGTACGTGGGCTACGTAGATTTTCGGACGCTTGGCCTGCTCTTTTGCCTGATGGCTGTCATGGGAGGCTTTCAGCGGCTCGGTTTTTTTCGAAAAATTGCGCAGGGGATGCTTAGAAAGGTGGGAACGGAAAGCACGCGTGTCATTCTGGTATTGGTGTTTCTGGCATTTTTCTTTAGCATGCTGATTACAAATGACGTGGGACTGATCACCTTTGTTCCCTTTACCTTTACCGTTTTGGAGCTTTTGGGCGAGGACGTAAGGGATCGGCTCGTGATTCCCGTGGTGGCTTTAGAGACGCTTGGCGCGAATCTTGGAAGCATGATGACGCCGATTGGAAATCCGCAGAACCTATATTTATATGGCAAGGCAGGGCTCAGCCTGGGAGGTTTTCTATTGTTAATGCTTCCGCTGACGGCGCTTTCGGGTATCATGCTCATGATCTGGGCCGTCATGGTTGGCAAACGCCGCGGCGCAAAGGGAAAGCTGGCAGACAAGTCGGATGAAGGGAAACCTCAAAAGCAATCAATAACTGAGGAAGGCATGCTTCGTCAGAATACGGTTGTTGGTGAAAACGTGAAGGAAAATCTGGACAGCGCATTTGCCCAAAAGGAGGCAGAGAACTCCGGCGTGACAGGCAAAAAAAAGACCTTTTTGCTGTCCCTTTATGGTGCTCTGTTTTTGTTGAGTTTACTTACGGTTGCTAAGGTGTTGCCGTTTGAGGTGACGCTTGGGATCACGCTGGCGTGCGTGGGCATCTTTGATAGGAAAACGCTGAAAAAGGTCGATTATTTCCTGCTTCTTACCTTCATTGCGTTCTTTGTCTTTATTGGAAACATGGGCAGGGTTCCGATCTTTGCGAATTTCCTTGCAGGCATTGTGGACGGACGGGAGGTTCCCGTTGCCATTCTTTCGAGTCAGGTCATCAGTAACGTCCCTGCGGCCCTATTGCTGTCAGGCTTTTCGCAAAATGATAAGGCGCTGATTGTTGGAGTGAATCTTGGGGGGATGGGAACCTTGATCGCATCCATGGCAAGCCTGATTTCCTATAAGTACGTGGCCAGGCTTGTGCCGGATCAAAAGGGAAAATATTTAGGGTACTTTACGGTGACGGGGCTTTGCTTTTTGGCGGTTCTTCTGATGGGATATTATGGGATGAAACTACTGGGTGTCTATTGATGCAAGGAGTAGCAGCTGCCTGATGAAGTGGCTGGTATGGAAGTAGATGGGGGAAGAGTCTGACGCTCGCTTGATAAAAAAGGAGGAACAAAGGATGCAGTATACTTATCCGCAGGGAAAACACATGGCGCTGACCTTTAGCTATGATGACGGGCAGTGCTTTGACAGACAATTGGTGGAGATTTTTAACAGGTACGGCATGAAGGGCACGTTTCACTTAAATTCAGGACGGCTTGGAAGCGCGGGACATCACGGTGCGTTCGTAAATCGTGAGGAGCTTCGGGAGCTCTATGCGGGGCATGAGGTAGCCTGCCATGGCGTGGAGCATGAGGATCCCTTGCTTTTGACGGAGCAGGAGCTTTTGGCGGAGTATTATGAGGATCGAAAGACTCTGGAGGAGCTGACGGGCGGCTTGGTACAGGGGCTTTCGTATGCCTATGGCCGATATAACGAGATGACAAAGCGCGTTGCGAGGACGGTGGGCCTTAAGTATTCCCGCACGGTCAGCAGCACGCATAATTTCCCGGTTCCAGGGGACTTTATGGAGTGGCATCCCACCTGTCATCACGGCGATCCGAGGCTCATGCAATTGGGGCAGGATCTTTTGAATTCGCCGCCGCATCGCACGATGCCCTTAATGTACGTCTGGGGACATAGCTATGAGTTTGATCGGGATGGCACGTGGGGAGTGATCGAGGAATTCTGTAAATTGATGGCTGGATGCGAGGACGTTTGGTACGCGACCAATCTGGAGATCTGCAATTACGTCAATGCGCTGCGGAGCCTGGAATATTCGGCAGACGGGAAGAAGGTCTACAATCCTTCAGCGCTCACGGTCTGGATGAAGGACGGGGAGAGGCTGATCGAGGCGGCACCAGGGGAAATCACCATACTTAAGTGATATGAGAAGTAAAAAAGTCGTGCTGTCACTTGGAATATAAGAGACGAAATAGCTAGGCTGTCACCTGGAATACAGGAAATGAAAAAGCCATGCTGTCAATGTCTGAATAAGAAACGTGAGAGGAAGCAACTTGGTGAAAAAAGACGGGGGAGGAAGGAAGTATGGTCATGAATGACATGATGGCAATGGGAGATGAGGCTTACAAGGCGGCAAAGGAGCTCCTCGAGGAAGCGAAGCTGAAGAAGGGCGATCTTTTGGTGGTGGGATGCTCTACCAGTGAGGTGGGCGGCGCGACCATCGGGACGTTTTCCAGTCCGGAGCTTGCGGAAATGGTATTTGGCGGCATCTATCAGGCAACGGAAGAGGCCGAGGTCTTTCTTGTGGCGCAGTGCTGTGAGCATCTGAATCGTGCGCTGATTCTGGAACGTGAGGCGGCGGAAAAATATGGCTATGAGATCGTGAACGTGGTTCCTCAGCCCAAGGCGGGCGGCTCCTTCGCAACGGCTGCCTATAATTCCTTCGAGGATCCCGTGGCCGTCGAGCATGTCAAGGCGCATGCAGGCATGGACATCGGGGATACCTTGATCGGCATGCATCTGCGCGATGTTGCAGTTCCCGTGCGCATTCGTACCACGGAGATTGGAGACGCACACGTCGTCTGCGCCAGAACCAGGGCAAAATATATTGGAGGTTCCCGCGCAATTTACGCTGAGGAAGCTTAGAAGAAAATGAAATCCCGCCTGGCACGTCAGATGCCTGGCGGGATTTTTTATTTCAGTGCTTTTTCTACTTGCTTTGCGAGTGCGATGGAAAGGAGCGGCGGTACGGCGTTGCCGATCTCTAGGTTCTTGCGGGAACGGCTCCCATAGAATTTATAATCATCCGGAAAGCTCTGAAGTCTTGCGCCCTCACGGGTTGTCAGGGAACGAGAGTCCCTTGGATGAATGCAGCGAGACGAGGAGGGGGTTGCAAAGTTCCGCGTCATGGTCGGCGCGGGCTTTTTCCACCACATCTTGGCATAGGTGTTGCCGTAGCCGCTGGTGGGACGCAGCTCTTTTGGAAGATCCTCCTTGGAGCCCCCGTCAGGCAGGGCCTCCATGATGGCGCGCAATCGAGCGCCATTTTTTGGCGATACAAATTCCTCTAAGGCAGTACTGTTTTCCCGCATAAATTTCTGATAATCATTCTTAGGCTTTCGCGTATACTTTGACGCGCTGCCGCCGCTGGGAATCTTTGGAAGGTCCGACAGGGCATCCTCTAACGTGACATAGGGGAGAAGTCCTTTCTCCTCGCCGTGCGTCTGTGCCGGATATTCAAAAATGTTTTTTCCGCGCATGCCGACCAGAATGACGCGCTCCCGATATTGGGGAACGCCATAATCCACGGCATTGAGCAGCTGACTTTTTACCTCATAGCCGAGCTCTCGAAACCGTTCCTTGATCACCTCGATCAGCCTTCCGCCCTGCATGCTAAGAAGCCCGGAAACATTCTCGAACAAGAAGATTTTGGGCTTTACGATGGATAGAATCCTGCAATATTCCTCGAAGAGCCATGCCCTGTCATCCATCTGGCGTTTGCCGAGCGTGGAATAGGACTGACAGGGGGGGCCGCCGACAAGGACGTCGACGGTTTTTCCGCCGATGGCCTTCTGAATTCGTTCCTTTGTCAAATTTCGGATATCGTCATTGATCATGTTGACGCCGGGATGGTTTAAGGTATAGGCCGTAGCGATGTCCTTTTCATATTCATTTGCAAAAAGAATCCGAAAGTGATCGTTATGCGCAAAGCCGTAGCTCAACCCGCCTACACCGGCGAAGAGGTCAATTACGTTATATTTCGTCATGGAAGGATGTTCTCCGATCTTGTCGCCGCCAATTCGCTGCGGTAGATTTTCAAATCATAGGTACGTGTGCTTACGTAAGAGAGCGATCATGCCATGCCTGCGGCTTCCTTGATGAGCCCCATGATCGATGCAATGGAGTCCATTTGGTTGCTGGAAGACATGGTCTGTACGTAGGTCTGACGATTCTGATACAGATCCTGAACCGCAGCCGTGAGGGCCTTAGTCGTCAGGTCATCCTCCTCAATGACAACGGAGAAGCCCTGCTCCTTAAAGGAGGCGGCGTTTAAGAGCTGATCTCCGCGGCTTACCTCAGCGGGAAGGGGAATCAGAATGTTGGGCTTTTTCAGTGCCAAAATCTCGCAGATGGCGTTTGCGCCAGCCCTGGAAATCACAAGATCAGCGGCGGCAAACAGATCCTTGAGCTCTGCCTTGACATATTCAAATTGCTTGTAACCGACCTGATCCAGCAGGAGGTTATCCACCTTGTCCTTGCCACAGAGGTGTACGATCTGGAAGTCCTTTAACAACTCGGGAAGCGCCGAGCGCACTGCCTGATTGACGTTGGCAGAACCGAGGCTTCCACCCATGACAAGGATCACGGGCTTATTTGCCGTAAAGCCGCAGAGGTTCAGGCCGGCGATGGCATTACCCTCGGCCAGCTCCTTTCGGATGGGCGAGCCCGTGAGGACGGCCTTTCCTTCTGGCAGAGTCTTTAGGGTCTCAGGGAAGTTACAGCATACCTTTTTTGCCACGGGAATGCAGAGCTTATTTGCAAGTCCCGGCGTTACGTCGCTCTCGTGGATGATGCAGGGGATTTTTAAGGAGGCAGCGGCCCTGACGACGGGAACGCTGACAAATCCGCCTTTGGAGAAAATTACGTCGGGATGGAATTCCTTGAGAATTTTTTTGGCCTCGAAAAAACCCTTCATGACCCGAAAGGGGTCAGAAAAGTTTTTGGGGTCAAGGTATCTGCGGAATTTCCCCGTGGCAATGCCCTGATAGGGAATGTCAAAATCCGCAATCAGTTTTTTCTCGATGCCTTCGTAGGAACCGATATACATAATTTCAAAGCCTGCCTCCTTCAAGGAAGGGAGCAGGGCAAGGTTGGGCGTTACGTGACCTGCCGTACCGCCGCCCGTCAGAACAATTCGTTTCATGAAAGTGACCCTCAAATTTCCTCAAATTCCAAAATAGACGCCAACGGTGATTATTGCATTTGCTCTAAAGCCCTGGCAAGCTGGTCGGGGCAGGAGGTGGACTTAAAGCCGCACTTGATGCCCTTTAGGCGGTCGATGGCCTCTTGAACCATCATGCCCTTTACCAGGGCGCTGATGCCCTGCGTGTTTCCGTTGCAGCCGCCAATGAATTGAACGGACTCGATGCGGCCGTCCTTTACCTCAACGTCGATGGCGCTGGAGCAGGTTCCCTGTGTTTTGTATCTCATAAGTTTTATCCTTTCCTCATTGTTTTCTAAAATCATTCTTGTTTATGACGCGAATGTCATAAATAATGAGAGCTTTGGCATTTCCTCTCTGTGCCATTATATGCCATAACCTTCGAAAAAGCAATATTCGCGGGAGATTCCCAAAGATTTCCGACTCATCTAGCCTGGAAGCCGGAAGTCCTCGCAGTCTTCCACGTCAAAGAGCTCTTTGATGAAGGGGCGAGCCTCCTGAGAAACCGTTACCTTGAAATGCTCGAAGGCTACGTCCTTCACGTTTCTCGCAAAGACGGCGGCTGGCGCGCCGGGCAGGATGGGCTCTGGCAGGGAGCAGGGGCGTAGGTCATGACAGTCCTTGGGATGCTCCGTGGTTTTCTCCAAAGTGAGAAAAATGCGGTCGAACAGTAGCCCTTCTATGTTGACGGAGGGGTCTCCGTAGAGCAAAATGCCGTTTTCACCGCGGCAGTGAATGTTGGAGAAAACAACGTTTTTCACAAACCCGACGGAGGTATCCGCGCGGCGCTTGACCGCCGTGATGGCGATGGGCTCTGCCTCTCCCCACCAATAGGGCTTGGCGAAGGCGCGGGTTTCGATCATCAGGTTTGAAAAGAGCAGGTTTTCCATGCAGCCGCCGTCCCGAAGCATGAGGGAAATGCCGCGGTTGGAATGCGAAATCGTGCAGTTTTGCACGGTAACGTTCCGAAAGGGAGCCGTGCTCTCCGTGCCAAATTTTATGGCAGCGCTGGTGGAGATCATGGTACAGTTTGTCACCGTTATGTTCTCGCAGGGGCCGTACTTTGCGGCGCTTTCGGTGTTTTTGAAAACGATGCTGTCATCCGCCGTCTCAATATGGCAGTTGCAAATGCGCACGTTCTGGCAGTGATCGGGGTCAATGCCGTCGCAATTTGCGAGCTTTAAATTATTTAGAATGCGAATGCCGTCGATGAGCACGTCGCGGCAGCCCACCAGGTGCGTTGTCCAGAAGGCGCTGTTTTGCAGGGTGACGCCCGTTAGGGTCAGATGCGTTACGTGCTCCAAAAAGAGCAGGGGAACCCGGGGATAAAAGCTGCCGTCAATATGCCAGGGCGTCACCGTTCCGTAGAAGATTTCTTCATTGCCGTCGATGGAGCCGGAGCCCGTAATGGAGAGGTAGTCGCAATCCTTGGCATATAGGAAAAACAGCGTCGGCGCACCGGCATAGGTACAATCGTCATAGGTCGGGACGGAGAGACCCTCAGGTCGCGTTTCGGCGCTTTGGAACAGGGCGAAATCCTGTAGGGAATCGCTTGCCTTTAGGAGGGCGCCCGTCTCGAGGTGGAGCTCCACGAAGGAGCGAAGAAGGAGCGTGCCTGAGCGGTAGGTCTTGCCGCCGCAAAGAACGACCTTTCCGCCTCCTGCTGCATGGCAGGCGTCAATGCACTGCTGCAGGCTTTGCGTATCATTGGTGATGCCGTCACCCTTGGCACCATAGGTTTCAGGATAAAAAATCATGACGTTTCCTTTCCGGCCATCTGCCTTGGAAGATTTCTGGAATTTCCTTTATCATATCCTTTTTTTAGGGAAGAAGTCAATGAAAAACAGGTTAGGTTTCACTTTCCCAGAGGGAAAAAATATGCTAAGATACAGGAAGAGAAGCTCATTTCATGAAATTGGATAGCGGCAGGACGGAAATAGCGTGCGCCGCCGAGGAGGGTATTTATGATTACAAATCCCATATTGAAGGGCTTTTGCCCGGATCCAAGCATTATACGCGTCGGGGAGGATTATTATGTTGCGACCTCTACCTTTGAATGGTGGCCTGGCGTAAGACTGTTTCATTCCAGAGACCTAAAGCATTGGGAGGAGCTGCCGTCGCCGCTTCGAAGATATGATCAGCTTGACATGACGGGGAATCCGCCCTCCGGTGGCATTTGGGCACCCTGTCTTTCTCATGACGGAAAGAGGTTTTACCTGGTGTATACGGACGTAAAGTCGAAGAAGGGGATGTTTTACAATACCCATAATTATGTCGTGACTGCGGAGGACGTCTGCGGGGAATGGTCTGCGCCCGTTTACCTCAATAGCATCGGCTTTGATCCGTCCCTGTTTCATGACGTGGACGGCAGGAAATATCTGGTGAACATGCTCTTTAAGTTCAAGGGGATCCTCGTGCAGGAGGTGGATCCCGTGACCTTTGCACCCATCGGGGAGCAAAAAATGGTTTATGGCGGCTCCGGGCTTCGATGCACGGAGGGGCCGCACATGTATCATATTGGAGACTGGTATTATATCATCGTGGCGGAAGGAGGAACGGGCTATGAGCACTGCGTCACCATGGCGCGGTCGAAAAGCATATGGGGTCCTTTTGAAACGGCTCCAGACAATCCCATCCTCACCTCTGACCGGGAGGATCTGTCGGCATTGCAAAAATGCGGGCACGCTGACATTGTGGAGACGCAGAACGGGGAATGGTATCTGGTGCATCTTTGCTCCAGGCCTGTTGGCGGACAAAAGTGGTGCACGCTCGGACGAGAGACGGCAATCCAGAAAATGGTTTGGGATAAGGATGGATGGCTTCGACTGAAGGGCGGCGGCAGGTTCGCAAGGCTGGAAACTGAGGAGCCGAGCTTCCTTGGGAAGGACACGGAGGAAGGAGATGGCTACGGGCAGGAGGTCTTGGTGGAGGAAGGATTCTTCTGCGATCATTTTACGAAAAAGGTTTTGTCGCCGCACTATTCCTCGCCGCGCCGAAGCTATGAGGAATTTGCCCAGGTGGATGCAAAGAGGGGCGTTTTGCTCCTTCGCGGGCAGGAATACATGAAGTCAAATCATCGCGTCTCCTTGTTGGCGGTGCGCCAACAGCTGGCATGCTGCACGGCTGAGACGAGGGTGGCCTTTGAGCCGGAGAGCTTTTTGCGGATGGCAGGGCTTAGTTATATGTATGACTCCCTCAATTTCTTCCTCCTTGGCGTGACTGCGACGGATGACGGCGAGAAGGTAGTGACGCTGCTTCGCTGTGACCGGGGGAATGATGAGGAAGCGGCGGAAGCGGTCGTCATACCGAAGGGAAGGGCCGTCAGGCTGCGGGCCGTCGTTGGCGACGAGGGCAGGACGGTGCGTTTTTTCTATCGCGTGGAGGATGGCATGGATACCCTCGCGGGGCATGGAAAAGAGGCCGATAAGGATGCTTTGGCAGATTCTGGAAAAGAGGCTGGCATGGACGACGATGGATGGACGCAGATGGGGGATGGGTATTCCACGGAAATTTTGACGGACGAATATTGCCGCGGCTTTACGGGCACCCATTTTGGCATGTATGTTCATGATATGGTACGGATGGAGCAATGCGCGGAATTTTCGTACTTTCTGGTACGTGCATAAGGAACGGATTTCAAAGGAGAACCTAAGGTGATTCTACATGCAAGCGTTAGATTTCAGACAGAGGATGCATTGCTGCAAAAGCTTGTAAATGCGGCGGAAGAGAAGTCCCTTCAAAACATTAAGGATTTTGGAGGACGGCCGGTTCTCGTGGAGGGCGGGGGCTATGAAAAGATATGGCTCGAGACGCAGCCCATGGGCGGAGAAGCCTACGGAAAGCGCAATCTGGAGGTGGCCTTAAATAATCAGCTTCTCTTTATGGAATATGCCAGGGAGGACGGAAGAATGCCGGGCAGCATCATGCTGCAGAATGGACGGATTGTTCCGCAGTTTAACAAAATCCAAGGCTTTTGCTTCCCGGCTCCGGCGCTGAACGTGTATTATCTGACGGGCAAGGATCCTGCCTATTTAGAGCTTTTGTATTCTACGTTGGAGCGCTTTGACACATATCTTTGGAGGGAGCGGGACTCTGACGGGGACGGATGCCTCGAATCCTGGTGTAAGTACGATACGGGTGAGGATCATGCCCTGCGATATGGGGATGCACCGGATTGGTGGACGGAGCCCGCGCCGCCGCAAGGGTGCGAGGTGGTTCCCATGGCATCCATTGATTTTATGAGCTATTCCTATTCCTGCCGCGAGATGCTGGCAAAAATCAGCCGCATCCACGGAAAGGAAGCGCGGGAGAAGGAGTGGACGGAAAAAGCTCGGCGCGTGCGGGAAAAAATCAGTACCTATTTGTGGAACGAGGAGATGGGAGCATGCCTGGATCGCGACAAAAACCACCGCGTGATGCCTACGCTCATCCATAACAGCCTTCGTGCCATGTACTGGGGGAGTCTTACGCAGGCGCAGGCGGATCGTTTTGTCAAAGAACATCTCCTAAATCCAAAGGAGTTTTGGACGCCGATGCCGCTTCCTTCCGTAGCGGCAAGTGATCCGCTGTTTCGCAACATTCCGACCAATGATTGGAGCGGGCAGGCGGAGGCGCTGACCTATCAGCGAGCAATTCGTGCGTTGGAAAATTATGGATATGACGGGCTCCTTCCGGTGCTCGGGCGTAAGCTTGCGGAGGCCATCGGGGAGGAGTGCAGGTTTGTGCAACAATATGATCCGTTTACGGGAAAGCCCTCGCTGGTGCTGACTGATGACGGAAAGGCGCAGGATGCCTATGGACCGGCGATGCTTTCCGTGCTGGAATATGCGGCGCGCTGCCATGGCATTCACATGGAGGGCGAGGAGGTCTATTGGGGCGCTTGTGGCGGCGCACCCTGTACCTATGAGCAGGAATGGGGAGACCGGCGCTTTCAAATCGAGTCGGACGGACGGCGAGCGGTGCTTTCCGTAAATGGAAGGAGTATACTGGAAACGGAGACAGGCGTTAAGCTGGTAACGGATCTGAATGGAAAGCTTAGAAGGACCATTCCTCTGAGCAAAAAGAGATCATGACAAAAGGATATCTTGACAAAAAAGAGATCATGACAAAAATAGGAGGCACAAAAGGATGAAAATCGTACTTTTGGAGAGAAACAGTGCGGGCACGGACATTTCCGTGGACTGCTTTGGGGAGCTTGGCGAGGTGACCGCCTACGCGAATACGGTGACGGAGCAGGAGGTCGCAGAGCGCGTTGGCGACGCAGACGTTATCGTCTGCAACAAGTCGCCCATGCGGGAGAGTACCCTGAAAAATTGTCCAAACGTAAAGCTCATCTGCGAGCTTGCGACGGGCTTTGACAACTGTGATCTGGCATATTGCAAGTCCAGGGGAATTCAGGTGCGCAACGTCGTGGATTATTCCACGGGCATGGTGGCGCAGCACACCTTTACGTTGGCGCTGACCCTTTCGCAGAAGCTCGCGCATTACGACAATTACGTCAAATCGGGTGCATATTCCGCGCAGGATCGGTTTTCCAATTTCGACATTCCCTTTTATGAGCTCGAGGGGAAGACCTGGGGCATTGTCGGCATGGGGAATATCGGACGGCGCGTGGCAAAGCTGGCGACGGCCTTTGGCTGCAGGGTAATTTTTACCTCCATCACGGGAAAGAGTACCATCACGGACTATCCGCAGGTGGACAAGGACACTCTTCTTGCACAGAGCGATTTTCTTTCCCTGCATTGCCCGCTGAGCGACCTGTCCAGAAACTATATAGATGCGGCGGCGCTGAAAAAGATGAAGAAGACGGCGTATCTCATCAACGTGGCGCGCGGGCCCGTGGTCAACAATCCGGATTTATATGAGGCGCTCGTGAACGGGGAGATTGCGGCAGCAGGCTTAGACGTACTAGAGAAGGAGCCTTTGCAGGAGTCCAATCCCCTGTCGAAGATCAAGGACAGCACGAAACTGATCATTACGCCGCATCTTGCCTGGGCCAGCGTCGAGGCGCGAACCCGCTGCGTGCAGGGCGTTTATGACAACATTGCAAGCTTTTTGAGGGGTGAGGACAGAAACGTCGTGAATCCATAACCCTGAGGGGGAAGGGAGAATGGCGGGGCAACGGAATACGTCCAAGACCGATCCATTTTGAAAAATAGTTGTGATTCAAAACATTTGACAAGATAGCGTTCCTGGAATATGATGGTGGATGTAGTATTGTGAAAGATTAGGTGGCAATTGTCTGAATGGCAGAGCTTGTAAAAGCATACGAAGTGGAGGGGAACATACCATGGGATTAACAAACGGTTGGGGCGATGACATTGACGAGGAGCTGCAGAATAAGAAGGAGCTGAAGGTTGGCTTTATGTGGAACTTTATCAGCACGAATAACATGATCACGAAGTTCGATCAGGAGGTCGGAGAGGTCAATGAAAACTATCCGAAGTCCGAGATCGCAAAGATGTGGAATTCCACGCTGATCGTGATGCTGATCTTTGCGCTGCTGATGTATAATGCGCTTGTGGTCATAGCGTTGCCCTTTTTCTTCTTGTACGGCATGCTCTTATTTAAGCTGGCAAAGCTCTTTAAGAGATTCGGTTATAAAACGGCGAAGTATTGGGTGCTTGCGGTGCTGACCATCATCATCGGCGCGGCAGGAAACTACCTGATCTGGTACGTACTTCCCGGCATGGGCTGATTCGCCGTATCCTGGCAGGGGAAAAGGAATTTTCCCGATTATTATAGTATTGGAGTAAAGAAATAATGTTTGAAAAGATAAAGGAACTGATGATCAAGTACAGGGAGCTGATCGTTTACGTGATCGTCGGTTTTATGGTAACCTTTTTTTGCTGGGGCGTGGCCGGAATCGGAAAGCTGTTTTTGGACGTGGAGGGATCCTCCTTCCAAAACTTTTTGAATAACACGCTGAACTGGATCGCGGGCGTCAGCTTTGCTTATCCTCTCAACAGAAAATGGGTGTTTAAAAGCACGAATCCCCAGATCTTCAAAGAATTTCTGGGGTTCGCATCCTCTAGACTGTCCACCTGGGTATTGGACGTCGTGATCATGTGGCTGACGGTCAATATCTTCCATTGGAACTACTGGATCTGCAAGATTTTTATTTCTTCCGTGCTGGTCATGATCGTCAATTATCTCTTTAGTAAGTTCCTGATCTTCCGGAAAAAGAAGAAGCAAGACTAACGAAAAACAGGTACGTCCTATGCATGACTATGTTCAGATGGAGGATGCCAGATCCACCACCAATTTTTCTACCAGCTGGGCGCAGTGCTTGGCGGCCGCCTTTTCAAAGGTGGGATAGTCGATCTGATAATCATAGTTGCCGCTGTCGTCTGCCTTGTCGGAGATGGCGCGAAGAATGACAAAGGGGATCTGATTCAGGTAGCATCCATGAGCAATGGATGCTCCTTCCATTTCTACACAATCAGCCTGGAACGTAGCGATCAGGCGATTTTTTACTTCCTTGTCCGTGATGAACTGGTCGCCGCTGGCAACGCGCCCTACAAGAACGTGAATGTCAGGGTTGACCTTCTGGCAGACTCTCTTCGCAAGCTCTATCAAATTCTCATCGGCCTTGAAATAGCTCTCGGCCATCTGGGGAACGATGCCGGGCTTGTAGCCTACGGCGGTCGCATCCATATCGTGATGAACGGCATCCTTTGAGATGACAATGTCTCCAATTTCCAGCTTGCTGTTTAGGGAGCCTGCGACACCCGTGTTAATGATTTGGGTTACCTGAAACAGGTCGGCAAGAATCTGCACGCAGAGGGCGGCATTGACCTTGCCAACGCCGGAGCGGACGATCACAACCTGTGCTCCGTTTATGGTGCCCTCACAGAAATCCATGCCTGCGCGGCTGGTAACCTTCATGTCCGTCATGTGGGACTTCAATTCTTCGACTTCTAATTCCATGGCACCAATGATTCCAATTCTACTCATATCCATTCCTTTCCTTCCGGGTATCCTCGATTTATTTTGTTCGTGATCAAACACAAGGAAAAAGCTAAATTATTATGCGATTTGGACGAAAAATAAAATGTCCGAATATTAGTATACACGATTCCCTCACATTTGCAAGGAAGAAAAAAGAGAGAAAATTTGACAATTTTGCCAGTTTGGTGATAATGTATATATGATGTGTTACTATGCGCTGTTTTTCAATGGAAAAGAGGATAAGCCATCGATGAAAAAGCTCATCATGCTGTTGGTGGTGATTCTGGTCTTGGCTCTTTCGGGATGCACTATATTACCGGAGGATTCTCCCATTCTTGAAGGGGGAGAATATGCTGAGATGAGCGGGTCAGCCAATGGCAACAAGAAAAAGAATAAAAAGAATAAGGACAGCACGGAGGAGAGCGTAGAGGCAAGCTCAGAGGAAGCGTCCATGGAATCCTCCTCTCAGGAGGATTCCACGCAGGCCACCAAGGAGACCTCCGAGGAGCCTTCGGAAGAGATTCGATATGCGCTGGAAAAGGACTGGACGGAGCTTCCCGAGGGCGGTGAGACGAATCCCATTATCGAACGCGTATCCAGGGATAAGGTCATCCTTGTAGTTGAGGACGGGCAGGAGCCTACGCCCCCTGAAACGGAGGAGTATTCGGAGCTGAGCGGGGAGAAAAAGCCAAAGCCGCAAACCACGAAGAAGCCTGTCGAGGAAGAAGAGGAGGAGCTGCCTCAGGAGCTGCAAAGCTACCTGACGGGCGAGTGGAAGGACCTTGAGATCGTGAACCGCAGAAGCATTGCCGTAATGTTCCCCAACGGATATCGCGCAGGCTCGGCAAATAATTCTCCCAGGTTAAAGCTGTATGGAATTTCCAAGGCCAGCATCATCTACGAAGCGCCCGTGGAGGGAAGAATTACGGCCCTGATGGGAGTGTTTGAGGACTATGACAGCCTTGACAAGCTAGGCCCTGCCGTTTCCGCGCGAGACTACTTTATCTATCAGGCCATGTCGACGGATTCCATCTTCATTCATGACGGACTGATCCGAATGGGTACGGAGGAGCTGGTGAACACGGACCGCGTGGATGCCATCAGTGCTCCTACGGCAGGCGTCATTGACGGCGTGAAGGACGTCTTCTTTGCAAACGAGACGATCATTCCTGATGCGGGAAAGGGATATACGGACTATTTTGACGTCACGAAGCTCAAGGAGACCATCGAGGCGAAGGAATATGCGACGGAGCATCGCGAGAGCTTTGAGCAGGGTTTTTTGTTTGCAAACGATGCGCTTGCAACCTATCCGAATGCCCCGAGCGTGACGAAGATCTGGCCAGGAGGCAAGCTAAAGAACAACGGCGGATACGGTAATTTTGCCAACATGAATCCGCACTTCGAATACGATAAGGATCACCATCTTTATTACCGTTACCAGTTTGGCGAACTCATGGTGGACGGCATGAACAATAAAAAGATGGGCGTTACCAACGTCGTTCTCAAGATTTGTCATGGTGAGGAGAGAACCCCAGACCAGCCGAAGTTGGACTACTTGGCCTTCCGTGTACATGGCGAGGGTGAGTGCTATGTCTTTACCAACGGCAGGATGATTCACGGAACCTGGAAGAAAAATAGCGATACCAGCGCAGATTACCTGTATGACGAGGAAGGCAATGAGATCGTTCTGAATCAGGGCAAGACCTGGGTATGCTGCGTATGGCAGGAATATCAGGATTTCATTTTGATGGAATAAAGAAAAGGATTACATAAAGAATAGGATTACGTAAAGAAAGCGTATCGTTTCCCGGAGGAAGCGGTACGCTTTTTATTTTCACTAGCGAAGGAGTTCTCCGCGGCGCTTTTTGTTCTCTAGTTTATTGTGATACATGAAGCGGTCGGCCACCTTGACAAAGTCATCCAGGGTGTCGTTTGCGTTTGGAACGTCGTAATAGTAGCCATGGCTTGCGTGGATCTCGTAGTCCTTTTGCTTTGTCGCATTGAAGGCGTCAAGCTCCGCATCAAAGGCCTTTAGACAGGCTTCGATGGTTTCCTCTGCCTCCTCCTGGCCAATCACGTAATACTCATCGCCGCCTGTTCTGGCGAAAATATACTGATCCTTGCAGCATTTGGAGATGGCAGTGGCAACTCGCTTTAAGGAATAATCACCTTCAATGTGGCCATACACGTCATTGATCTGCTTTAAATTATCCATGTCCAAAACGGCGATAAAGATCGGCTGCTTTGTTTCGCGGGCCGCATCAAACATCTGACCGCCATAGGTCGTGAAGGCTCCGCGGTTATACAGGCCCGTCAAGGCGTCATGCAGGGAGGAGCTTTGAAGCTCACCAATCATTTTTTGCATCTTTGCATGAATCAGCGTCTCATGGATGGAGTTGCTGAGCATGACGTCGAATTGGAAGCTGGTTTTGCCCGCCGGATGATCCTCCTGAAAACGGAAGGCCTCATATCCCATGGAATAATCCAAAAAGTGAATCGGAAGAAAATACCAGGCCTGAGGCTCGTCACTTGCGCATTCCAAAGGGATCAGGTCCTTTTTCTGAAACGGTATGTTGGCACGGGGCCGCATTTCTCCGTCCACGTAAGCGACCCTGACATCCATTTCATTCGTGTAGCGGAACATCTTATGATCAATGTCCATGTTGCGGTTCAGACATGCAAGAAAGCTTCGCAGGTTGGTAAAGTTCCCCAAATAATTTCCAATAATGTCCGAAACTCCATCCATGGTGGTATACTCTGCCAGCTGGATGGACATGTAGCTGAAGACCGTGCTCATATGGCTGCTTAGCTGCAATGTTTCGTATTGATTACGGCGGATTGACATCAGCTTAAGGTCATGGCCATTCAGACAGCCACAGGATTCCCTAAGGCAGAGCTTGGACTTTAGGTATACGGTTTTTGGCGTGATGCCCCGAACTAATTTCTCGTGGATCAGACGGACACTTGTTCGTCCCATTTCCTCCAACGGCGCTTCTGCGGTCGTAATGGAAGGAGAGAAGGAAAGGCCATAATCCAATCCGTCGTAGCCGGCCACAATGATATCGTCAGGAATGCGGTAGCCGCGCCGGATCAATTCACTGGCCAAGGAAACGGCCATATAGTCATTTGCACAGATGATGGCATCCGGCTTTTCATCGCTGCTTAAGAATTGATCGCAGGCAGCAGCGGCCCTGAGCGTCCAGAAATCGCCATAGAAAATCTGGTGTTCCTTGATGGGAAGCCGGTATTCCTCCATGAGGTCTTTAAAGCTGTTGAGGCGCTCAATGGCATCAAAATGATCCTTGGGTCCCGTCATAAAGCAGATATGCTTTGCCTTGTGATCCTCGATGACGTGACGGATGACGTTTTCCATACAGGTGAGGTTATCAACCAGTACGGTCGGAATGCCGGGGATGGTCATTCGGATGCTGACAATGGGACAACGACAGCGGTTCTTGACGATATTGATTACCTTTTGGATGTTTTCCTTTTGATCCATGGTATCGAGAATCAGGATGGCTCCCGACAGATCCTCGTAAGGAGGAAGCTGAAAGATCTGCATGTCGCCAACACAAAAAAGATGGCTCTGACCGTAGCTGCCTTGAGACGAAAAAAGGGCAACGTTATACCCATTCGCCATAGCTTCACGGATGATGCCATCGCAAACCTTATGCTGAACTTCACTAGACATTTTCTCGGCAAATACGCCGATGGTTTTTCTGCCATTGTGAAACATGTCTCTCTCCCGGAGTTAATTTGTTATAATATGCAGAGGGTTTTGACCCTCACATCATATATTAGCAAAATTATCTGATAATTGCAACTTGTTTTCGCCTTTGAAAAACAAAACGAGCCGCAAGCCTAAAATGGTTAGCGGCGCGTTTCCTTTGCATTCGATTGATTAATGATCCAGCATTCCGGAGGCTTCCTTCAGAAGGTCGATGTTGCTGCCCTGTTGTGGCAGACGCATCATGCCAAATCCAAGCTTAGGCATTTTCAATAAATCAATACTCATGGGATGGACCTCCTTTACTTTTTCTTCATTATACCCTGCCAGGAATATGGAAGGTCAAGAGCTTTTGCAAAATTGGCAAAAAATAAGAATAAAAAACAGAAAATTCACAGAAAACAACGGGAAATCAGGAAAGATTTTCTCACATCTTGTAATAAGGGAAGGCATTTGGTATAATCAAATTATTAGGACAAAATTTGATATGTGGCTATGGCTCAAAATGATAAAGGCAAAGTAAAGAGACGGGAATGACTATATATTTTAAAAGGCAGGTAGACTGACTATGATGAATATGTTGGAGGAAGCAATTATTTACGCCACGGTCCTGCATCAGGGAAAGGTCCGCAAGTTTAACGGCATTCCGTTTATTCTTCATCCCTTGGAGGTCGCGCAGATTTTGTCCACCATGACGGATGATCAGGAGATCATCACTGCGGGGATTTTGCATGACGTCGTTGAGGATACGGACGGAACGCTTGCGGAAATTGAAAAGCGTTTCGGAAAACGGGTTGCTAGTATGGTGGCATCTGAGTCAGAGGAGAAATATCCCGACGAGGCGCCTAATCTGACCTGGCAGAGGCGTAAGGAGGAATCCTTAAAGGTCCTCAAAAACAGTACGGACGTTGGCGTCAAGATGCTTTGGCTTGCAGATAAGCTTGCCAATATTCGTTCCCTTGCAAGGACGTATTCCGAACGGGGAGATGAGCTTTGGAAGATGCTTCATCAGAGCGATCCGGCCATGCAATGCTGGTATTATCGCACCATCGCTGAGACGGTCGAGCTCTCCTTAAACAAGACGGGCGCATTTAAAGAGCTGATCAAGCATATTAATTATATCTGGCCTGGAACCTTCGATTCAGACAAGGCAAGGTACAGAAAGTATCGTGAGGTTTCCATCGACGGCTGTAAGCTGCTTGGCCGAGGCGCCAAGGGCGACGTTTATCGCTATGATGATGAGCTCGTAATTAAGGTCTTTAATCAAAACAATACCTATCGCGACGTGGAGCGTGAGATTGCGATTAGCCGCAGGGCCTTCATTCTTGGCATGCCGACGGCCATTTCCTTTGGCATTGTTTCGGTGGGAGATAGGTATGGCGCAATGTTTGAGCTTGTGGACTCGGAGACGGTTTCGAAATATATCGAAAGAAGTCCTGGACAGGTAGAGACTTACGCAAAGATTATGGCGGAGCTTGGGCGGACAATTCACGAGATTCAGGTTTCGGAGAGTGATACCTTCCCGAGCGCTTCCGAAAGAATCAAGAGCTATATTAACGGCGGTCTGGCGTATGAGAATGAGGTGCTTGCGAACAAGTGTATCGCACTTCTTGATGCGATTCCCGCTTCCGATCATTTGATTCATGGAGATTTTCATACGGGCAACGTGTTCCTGCAAAATGGGGAACCGCTGCTGATTGACATGGACAGGGTGTCCGTTGGCAATCCCATCATTGAGCTGAGTGATCTATATTATTTTTACGTCGTTTTGGGCGAGGAAGATCCGTCCGTGGTAGAGGAGTTTATGGGATTTTCCTATCAGACGGCCCAGCAGTTTCTTGACAGCTTCCTCAAGGCATATTTGCAGACGGAGGATGCTGGGAGACTGGCTGAGGTCAAGGAGAAGGCTTCCCTGATAGGTTATGCGCGACTCATTCGAAAGCTTCGAAAGAAGGGTACGCCCTCCGAGAAGGACGGGCAGGTAATCGCGTGTTGTCTTTCAAAAATATCCGAGTTGACTGAGAAGTTAGACTCCCTGGCACTGTAAGGGCGAAACGCCTAAACAGGGGGAAAGGAGTTGTCATGGATTTTCAGAAAATCGTTGATGCTTTATATTCGCCTACCTGTATCGTCTCCGTGGAAAAAATGGAAGACGGTGGTTATGGTGCGATTCGTTTTGTCGCAGCCAATCGAAAATATGCGGAAATGATGGAGATGCGTGTTCAGACGGAAGCGGATACTCCTGGAGAAGTCTTTGTGCCTGGCTCCCTATACACGGATTATTTTCCGCATAACCGCAGCTTTGAGAGCATCTGCTATCGCGCCGCCGTTCAGAAGACGGGGGTTCATACTTATGCGCATCTTTATTCCGTTGACATGTGGTTCGATATTTTTGCCATGCCATTGGATTATGAAGACGGAAATGTCCTTTATTGTACCTACGCAGCTAATCCCAATAAGGATCCTGACATGATTCTTGGGGCAGCCCATAATTCTCAGGCAGCGGAGGATGTCCTGAAAACCTGTATTACCCTGCATCGGGCGGATAACTTAAAGGATGCGATGGAGAACGTGATCGGGGACGTCCGCAGGATTTGTAATGCAGAGGGCTGTACCGTGCTTCTCATCAACTATGAGGAACAGCAGTATTCCATTTTGGCAACAAACTACGTGGAAAACAGTTCGATTAAACGTGTAACGCAATTCGAAGATTTTTACAGGATTGCGGCATCCTGGGAAAGGATGATCGGCGATGAAGGGGATTGCATTATTATCAAGGATCAGGATGACATGGAGTACGTGAGCAGGGTTAATCATCCCTGGTATTTGACGCTGGTAGAGGCCGGCGTTAAGAGCGTTGTTCTGTATCCCCTGCGTCAGGGAAAGGAATTGCTTGGATTTATCTGGGCGATCAATTTCGACACGGAAAAGACGCTTCGCATTAAGGAAACCTTGGAGCTGACGACCTTCTTCGTTTCAGCCCACATCGCAAGATATAAGGCGTTGACGCGCCTCCGACACATGAGCTATACGGATGCGTTGACAAACCTGCCCAATCGTTTTGCCTGCACGGAATATATTAGTGATTTTATCAATCGTGGCGAAAGATTTGCGCTTGTCTCCATTGACCTCAATCATTTTAAGAGCGTGAACGACACGCTTGGCTTGGAGGCGGGCAATCACGTGCTGGTAGAGATCGCCGAGCGCTGGAAGGCGGTCTGCGACAGGGAAGACTCAGACCTTAAGGTTTACGTCACGCGCATCAGCGGCGATGAATTCTTCCTGGTCATCAGCGGCTATTCCTCGGAACGGGAGCTGCGGGCGGCGATTGACCGGTACGTTGACGCATTGAAGGAGCACATGACGGTGGACGGGTGTGACCTGTATGTGTCGGCAAGCTTTGGCTATGCGGAGTTTCCTGCAGATGCGGATACCGCAGATGCCCTGATTTCCCGTGCAAATGCGGCAATGAATGAGATCAAGAAGGCAAAGAGCAGTGAACACGTGCTTCGCTTTACTTCGGAGCTTTTGAAGGACGAGCACATGCTGGAGATTGAAAACGTCATCCGGGCGGCACTGGAAAATGATACCTTTTACTTTCATCTGCAGCCGCAGTATGACGTTCAGCACAAGCTTCGCGGCTTTGAGGCACTCGCCCGCATGCAGGATCAAGAGGGGAGAAGCATCAGTCCCGGGGAATTTATTCCCATTGCGGAAAGGGTTGGCCTGATTGACAAGGTGGACGGAGCTGTCTTTCGGAAGGCGGCGCTGTTTTTTGGCGAGCTTCTCAGAAAGACGGGCGCAGACTTAACGCTTAGTATCAATGCGTCAGTGCGTCATCTGATGAAGAATGATTTCTTGGATGAAATTCGCGAGCTTTTACGGATGAGCGGCATTCCCGCGGACAAGCTGGAAATCGAGATTACGGAGTCCATAATGATTGATTCCGCGGACAAGGCATTACAATGCATTGATGAGATCAGGAGCATGGGTATCAAGATCGCGATTGATGATTTTGGCACGGGATTTTCCTCGCTCAGTTATCTCCATCGCTTCCCTGCGAATCTTTTGAAGATTGATAAATGCTTTATCGATAAAATGAATACGGGTGATTCCTCCAGACAGTATGTTTCTGCGATTATTTCCATCGGACACATCATGGGCTTCGACGTGATTTCGGAGGGCGTGGAGGATCAGGAACAGCTGGAAACGCTGAAGGAAATTGGCTGTGACTTCATTCAGGGCTTCTTTTGGGGGCGCCCTATGTCCGCAAAGGACGCTGAGAAGCTCGTGCTGACGACGTGCAAGCCTTCCCTGACGTGATGATGCAAAATTCAGGAAGTAACGCTATATGGTGACCTGACGCTGTATGCACAGTGGAAGGTCGTACAGGCAGTCGAGATCAAGCTTGACGGCAAGGCGGCAGACGGCATTACGGTGACGGGGCTTGAAGAACTTGCTGCAGAGCTGATTGAAGAAAACAAGGGCAGGGCATTTTACGTAAGACTTGCGCTGTGCGAACTTCACGGTGGCGCGCAGGCCCTTTGCAAGAAGCTTCTCGACATGGCGGCAGCGCTGTCGAAGGAAAAGGCATTGGAGGATATCGGACGCCTTGAGTGTGATGAAGACGACAAGGAACAGATGAGAAAAATGTTATAAATGTATGCCTGAGGCTGTACGTTCCAAGAAGGGCGTGCAGCCTTTTTACTTGTTTATCATGGCTGGTAGCATTGCCCTGTCGTCAATATAATAGTCGCAGGTAATTTTCCGGGAATTCGTGCCATAGAGCTCGACAATTTCCGGGAGATTATCATTTACGGCATCAAATTCCAACTGCTGATCCTTGCACCAGGAAACTGCTTTTTCCAGCGCTTCTCCGGCGCGGCAGGTCCAGAGAATGAGCTTATTGCCGGATTTTTTCTGCGCAAGCAAATAATCGATCAGCGGTCTGTTTGGTTCACCGAGCTCCGGCCAATCACTAAAGCAGAGAGTACCGTCAAAGTCTACGGCTATGATCTGATAAGTATTTGTGTTCATGAAGTACCTCCTTTCTAATGGCCTTTCTGATTGGAACCAAAATCAGCATACCATAAAATTATGTACCATAAACTTCTCTTAATTATTTTGTTGAAGCATTTTGAGTGATTTTTCTGAGTCGGGCCTATTTGAGAACAACAAGGAAGAGCTGGGATTACTCAGTGGATGATAATAAGGGGAAATGATCAGTGAAGAAGAAAATTGGGAAAGTGTTTTTGATTGCGGGGGCTTTACTTTTTGTAGTATTACTCGGGATTTTTATTTATGACAAAATGATGCATGGGTCAGAAGAAGCTCGGCCTGGGGAACAGGACGATCAGAGGGTTGAAAGGAATAAGAATACCGAGGAAAGCCATGTCGAAAGACCCACGCGGGAATACTTTGAAAATGTCAATAAGGATTATCAGCTTGATCAAATGGTTCAAGAGATTGGCCCAGCTGGTGTTTCTGGTTCAGGGATCCTATATTTTTCGTGGAAGCTGGAGGATGGTTCCGTCGCATATGTTGTTTTTTCAAGCTATGGCATCGAAAGAATCAGCATTGACAGTAATGACGGAAGTGAGTTGATCTACAATCGAAGGGCGAAGGAATAGTTTATCTTTCGGAGGAAACGATGTTTTTATAATGTTTATGGATTGATAGAGGGATGTATGATGGATGACATGGATTTTCCTGAGAAGCTGTATGATTTAAAAGAGGGTGAGATTGGTCGCGGCGAGTACTTTCTGGATGAGTCAGGGAATATGGTAAAAGTGCGGATGAGATCTGCGCCGTGTTTGCACATGAAATGGGACACGGCCTGCATAAGGACACGCTAAAGAGCAGGATCCTTACATTCATTCAAATGCTGATCCTGGCTTTTCTGGCATGGTTGTGAATGTGTTCTCTCGTAGGGCTGAGTACCGTGCAGACGCTCAGCCAAAGGATAGAGGCCATTGAAAAGATGCATTAGCAAGAATACAAAATTTGCAGCGTTATATATAGGGCGGGACAGGAAAACGAAATCTTTTTCATCATAAATCTTTGATACTCAGGCGCTTTACCCGCTGAAAGGCTCGCAGATTGATCAGCAGGGCAAAAGTGCCTTCCATAACTATTGCGATAATCCAAGCTTTTGGATTGAAGGCTCTTGCGCACATGGTGTCGGGGGCTTCGATGACCTGAACGAGGGTTTTTGTTAATACGGCACCAAGGAGAACACCACAGGTAAGCCCCAAAACAGTTGTGGCTATCGTTTCGCGAAGAAGGTACCCGATCTCTTCCTTAAAGTTGAAGCCGTTGATAGCCATGATGATAAGCTCGTTCTGACGGCGGCTCACAAAAATATTTACAAGGTTTAAGAGAACAAATACCGACATTATGATGGAAAGAGTGATCATAACATAGATCAGTGCATTGAAGGCATCCGTCAAGCTTAGGAAAAGTGTGGGCATGGTGTCTGTAAATGAAATATCCGCATTAGGAAAGGCAGAAGAGAGGTTTTCGGCAAAGCTCTCTCTGTCTTTTCCGTTTAGTCGGATCAGAAAGGTGTTATTTGCCGGTTCGCTTCCGAAAACGGATCTATAGGATGATTCGGAAAGGTACATTACCCTGCCGATGTAGTTTATGGTCGGACTTCCTGCCCTTACGGAGTGAGGAGTCAGAGTATTATCAAAAATAAGGATTTCATCGTCCTTCTGGGCGCCGAGCCGCTCAAATATGCGGTTCTGCACAACCGCCATTAGGGAGTTCTCTGTGTTATCTGGTGCAGTAAGCTTCTCCCCGTCAGGAGAGATCAGGCAGATATAGTCTCCGAAAATATCTTCCTCGGCCGCAATGACTGTGACATATTCTTCGTGACCGTTATAATCATAGACAGTATGTACCTTCGTGATTTTCTTAAATGACGCATTGCTTTCTTTCAGTGTGGTCTCAAGTTGATCAAAGGCTGTGTGGTCTGCAAGGGTGCATTCAAGATCGTAGTGAGCTATCTCATTTCGGGTTCTGATTGTCATACTGTGAAAGGCTTCGTTTAATGTCATCCCGACACCGATCATTAAGCAGCACCCTGCAATGATGATTACGGAAGCGGTGACTCTTGCGCTGTCAGAGAGCATATTTCTTAAAATAAGCTTTGAATATAACCTTCCGCCTTTGTGTGATTTTGGAGCATTCTTAACTGAGACCTTGGAAGTATTTTTTGGAATTTTGCCATTCCAGTGAAGTAGGTCTATTGCTGAGTAGCTTGATGCATTGATTACAGTTACGATTGTGGTCAATATTGCTGCAAGTAAAGCCTCGGATAAAAACAGAATACCATAAGAAATAGGTTGCATGGTAAAATTCAAGGTTTCCATACTGAACATATCACCCAAAACGCTTCTTAAGACAAGTTGAAGTAGAAAGGCAACACAGACCGTGAAAATCATTCCTGTGATAACGGCAGACTCTCCGAAGACGAGGTAGCGTGTTACGATTTCTCTATTGAAAAACCCGCAGGCTTTTAAGAAACCAATCTGTTTTTTCTGTCCGTCAATCACTACGGCAATCGTGGAAATGACAACGATTGCACCGATGATAATGAAAATGATCACGAAAATGGTGGAAAGCTTGCGCAGCATATCTACAATCTGTCGCAGGACCATAAAGCTTTCCGAATCCATCCGTCCTGTTATGACATAACCTGTTTTCTCATCTAATCCTGTGATATTACTTAATTCTCTTGAAATCTTCTGCTTGATCGGAGTGACGGAGTCCAGATATTCATCGGATAAAAGGGCACCCTTCCCAGAAACAGTTACAAGAACCTCAGGATAGTTTTCCATGCCGAGAAGCCGGGAAAGGGAAGAAGCAGAGGTAAATACATGCATGGTTTCTCCGAGATAATAGGCTTCGGGATGGAGAATGCTGCCAGTGATGGTGTAGGATAGGGCGATTCCGCCAGTGAGGTTCACCTCGATTTCGTCACCTATTTTGACCTCCAGTATTTCCATGTCGGTTTTTGTCAGCACGCACTCATCTTCCGAATCGGGGAGTCTCCCCTGTGTCAGCTCGGGGATACAAATATTCTTTGTTACGGCCATCAATTCCGTACTGTATTTCTTGTTCGAATGTCTGATATCAGCACCAGTAATCCGAAAGGTCCCTTCGGCACCGGTTACACCTGGAATTGCAGAAATACGGTCAATATCTGCATCGGACAGTCCCATTGCCGAGATGATCGTCAAATCATTTAAATTGTTCTTTTTGTAGAATTCATTCGCCTTGCTCTCCATGGCATCAGCGTAATAAAATACGCCACAGTATACACCACACGTGATCATAACTACGATCACGATAGCCAGCCAGGAAATGAAATTAGCACGGATATTCCGTAAGGTATCGATAAACTGAGTCTTTTTCATTACCAGGAAAGCTCCTTTGCTGATACGGGGTGGAGGTTGCGGCGGATGCTGGAAATCCTTCCGTCACTGAGCCTGATAACACGATCCGCCATTTTGGCAATCTCGGGATTGTGTGTGATCATCATAACGGTGGTATCCTGTGTTTTTATGATTTCTTCTATTACTTGCAGTACCTCAATGCTGGTTCTGTAATCCAGGGCAGCAGTGGGTTCGTCTGCAAATATCACCTTTGGATTTTTTGCAAGGGCTCTTGCGATGGATACTCTTTGCTGCTGACCGCCGGACATTTGCGCGGGATAGTTGCCAGCTCGCTTAGTAAGGCCAACCTTCTCAAGAGCGTCGTCAACATCCCTGGGATTAGGACTGATCTCTGCTATAAACTGTACATTTTCGCGTGCTGTAAGGTTAGGCATCAGGTTGTATGATTGGAAGACAAAGCCTACGTAATTGCGACGGAAGTTTGTCAGTTCTGCACTTGTGGGATGAGAGAAATCCTGGCCCTCAACCGTCAGTGTGCCCTCTGTCAGGGAATCCATCCCACCTATGATGTTCATCATCGTGGATTTCCCGCAACCTGATTCACCAAGAACAACAATAAATTCATTTTCATAGATATCCAGATCAATCCCTTTTAGGACCGTGGTTTCTTCGCCACCGGAGAGATATGATTTTGTGACTCCTCGCAGGGAAATGATAACCCGTTTCCCTTCTTCGAGATCAAATGTAAAGCCTTTTTCCTCGATGGCGACAGCCGCAAGGGAGGCCATCTGTTCAAGGAGAGAAAGATCTTCTAAAGTGTACGACTCACCTGAACATTTGTTGATCAGTTCAATGCAGCCGATGGTTTCATATTCATTTTTCAAGGGGACACAGATCATACTTTTTGTGACAAAGCCTGTTTCCTCGTCAACGACCTTGGTAAAGCGTTCGTCATTGCTTGCGTCCACAACAATTACAGATTCTCCTGACTGAGTTACGGCGCCAACAATTCCTTGATTTTTTTCTACACTGATTCCTGATATATCTACGGAGCCAACATAGGAAACGACAGAAAGACGTTCTGTTTTATTACTCATAAGCCAGACGGAGCCTGCTTCACAGTTCATTGCCTTCGTAATAATCTCCAGACATCCTTCCAGTGCAGCAGCAAGATCGTCCGAATCACGCAGACGCTCGGTAATCTGCCAGATTGCCTTAGTATGCTGAGTGTTTACACCTGCCATTTTTATAGCCTCCTTGTGGCATTTACATTATAACTTGCTAACCTCCATATTATAACACAAAATCTTGCTTTGCAACAGCATGTATGAGTTCTGCATGATGCTCCGTGTCAACCCTGCCTGTTCTCGGCTGTCTTGTTTTCGCTTGGATCCTGATTTATAGCTGTATCCGAAATGGTCCGAACACAGTGGGAAAGGTCGTAAAATATACCGTATTTCTTCCGATCTTCTGTCTCCTGATCCTTGCCATAAAGGGCATCATCATGCCTGGCGCCATTGAAGGACTTCGGAAGTTTTTTGTACCGGATTTTTCTTCGCTTTCAAGCGCAGATATCTGGATTGATGCGATCGGACAGGTGTTTTATTCCTTATCCATCATGATGGCGATCATGGTTGCTTATGGCTCTTTCCTGAACAAGGAAAGTAACATTGCAAAGGATGCCATGATCATCGCCTTTTCGGATTTCGCCATCAGCGTACTTTCCGGCATCGTGTTATTTACTACGATGAGCGGAACCGGTCAGCTGGGAAACATGACTGCTTCGGGTATCGGTACCGCATTTATCGTTTATCCGCAGTCGAGCGGAGTTTCTATTTTTGATATACTGAAAAAAGAAATTGAAGCATTGCATGAGGATGAGGCTGTTGGAATGGTGCAGCTCATTGGTGATGGACGCATTTCGTTTTGGTAAATTGGAATGATAGGAGCAGAGGCAGTATGAAGATGAAGAAGATTTTCGCCATAAGCATGAGCCTTTTTCCAATTGTTGCCCAAATGTACGCAAAATCATATCTGTCAAACGGAAATACCTAATGGAGGTACCTTGCTTGGATTGTCTGATTATAGGCAGATCTGTAGGGGGAGGTTCGGTGTTTTTCGTTTCGCGCGGAAGGCAAGATGAACGCTCGATCATCGTTGACATAAAAACGGAAGAAAATGACCAGTTGACGGAAGGACTAAGCGTCTAAACTGATGAAAAATTGGATTATGGAAAATTGAAATGTATCGTGACACATTAAGGGAAGGAGAGAATAGGGGAAGAAAAATACCACCTATATGAGTAAGTGCGGAGTATAAGAGGTATTTTGACATAAGCAGGCCGGGGGTGATTCGAACACGCGGTCTCCGCTTCGCTTCGGTCGTTGCAATGCTATCGTCCCCCGGACGATGTGCAACCTCTGCGTCCCGAAGAACTCAGGGTGCTTTTTATTGAGTGTTATAGAGCGTTATTCACTTGTATTCAGTGGGTTTTGCAAAAACGGAGTGACTGTATAACGCACCATAACGCACCAAAATAAATGCAATTCGTAGAAAAATTCGTAGAAAGAATGTGTGATCAAAAACATGGAAACTGAAACGCTGACAGGATTGAAGGAAAGACTGGATCGCGTTAGTGATACTTATGATGGTTTTAAAGCCGCAATGATCAGCTATGCAAAAAAGAAACCAGAGCGATATCGCAAGGTAATGGATTATTTGGATCAGAATCCTGATGCAGAGTCGTCTGACATACTTTGGTTTGTGTCATCCCAAGATGATTTTTACGAGGATGCAGCTCCACGCGAAGAACACGGCATTCAGAATATTTAACACAATGTTTACGGGTGAAAAATAATTGTTTACACATTGAATAAGTCCCCCCAAAGCCGGTGCAAGTAACTGCATCGGCTTTTTATGTGTTTGATTTATAGGTCGCAAAATCTCGTGGTTTTATAATTTGCTTTGCCTAGTGAAAATTATTGCATGCTTATGAGAAATGAGTGGAAATATAGGCCAATTTAGGGTAAAATATAACTGTAGTCATACTACGAAATACTTGTTTTATAAAAAGGGAACATGGCATAGCGATAAGTAAAGGGGAAGCATATGAGAAAACTGGCCAGTAAGAGAAATATGGGGGAACGGGTAGACATAGTTTTGCACAAGTTTCGATCGAGGATGAGCTCCTATCCGCCAGGCATGTGCCCGATCGCATTGTATCGGTCACTGTTGCAGATTTCCATGAATCAGTCCTGCGGGAAATGTGTGCCCTGCAAGGACGGACTTGTGGAAGTGGAGCGTATGCTACAGGCAATTTTGAATGGAACGGCGACGGGTGAAATCATTCCAAAGCTGGAGGAAACATGTCGCATGATTGCCGAGACGGCTGATTGCGTGGTGGGCATTTCCGCAGCCCAGCTGATCCTGGACAGCTTAAAGGAGTTTGGCGATGAGTATGCGAGCCACGTGGAAAACCATTGCTGCAGTGAGAACGTGACGCAGACCATTCCCTGTATTTCGCTGTGTCCGGCTCACGTGGACGTGCCGGGCTACGTTGCACTGATCAAGGCCGGGGATTTTGCAGGCGCCGTTCAAAAAATCCGTGAGAGAAATCCTTTTCCCACGGCGTGCGCCATGGTTTGCGAGCATCCCTGTGAGAAAAAGTGCCGGCGGGCCATGATCGATGAGGCGATCAACATCCGTGGGTTGAAGAAGTATGCGGTGGATGCCATTCACGCGGATCAAGTGCCGGTGCCGGAGAAGAATCCAAAAACTGGGAAAAAAGTTGCCATCATCGGCGGGGGTCCCTCCGGTTTGACGGCGGCATATTATCTCGCACAAATGGGTCATGGCATTACGATATATGAAGAACATGAGAAGCTCGGGGGGATGCTGCGTTACGGGATCCCGGAATATCGTTTGCCCAAGGAGAGGCTTGACGAAGACGTCAAGGCCATTTTGTCAGCGGGAGATATTGAGGTACGATATCAAACCAAGGTGGGAAGGGACATATCCTTCGAAGAGATTAGAAACTGTTCGGATGCGGTTTATCTGGGACTGGGTGCCCAACTCGGCAATCGGATGCCTGTAGATGGTGCTGATTCGAAAAACGTGATTCCGGCGGCAGATTTTTTGCAATTGGTTGCAGGCGGTAAGGCTCCGGATCTGAGCGGGAAGCGGGTTGCGCTGATCGGAGGAGGAAACGTCGCAATGGACGCTGCGCGCACGGCAGTACGGCTTAAGGCAAAGTCCGTGCACGTCTTTACCAGGAAGAGGGATGATTACACGGCGCTGGAAGAAGAACGAATCGGCGCCATGCAGGAGGGCGTGAGGTTCCGGACCCTGCTTAGTTTTTTGAATATCGAGGCAGATCCTGAGACGCAGGCAGTGCGTGCCATTTGGCTCCAGCCGGAAATCGTGGGAGAATATGATGATTTTGGATTGATCAAAACGGAGCATTCCAGCAGATATCCGTATCGTTTTCTGTGTGACTATCTCATTCTTGGCGTGGGACAACGGTGTGACGTGGCGGCCTTTGAAGCAGCCGGCATACCGGTGGCACGGGGCAGGATTTTGGCAGATGAGACGACCATGGTAAAGGATTTGGATGGCGTTTTTTCCGGCGGAGACTGCGTGACGGGTCCCTCTACTGCCATTAATGCCATTGCTGCAGGGCAGGTGGCGGCATTCAATATTGATGAATATCTAGGGTATCATCATAAGATGAAACAGGTAATTGTGACGCCAAGCGCCATGCAAAATCCCTGTATTCCAACAGGGCGGGCAGAGCTCGAGGAATTAGATCCCTTTGAGCGCAAGGAGTCCTTCCTGCCCGTGGAAATTTCCATGACGGAAGAGGAAGCACTGAGAGAGTCATCCAGATGCCTGAGATGTGATCATTTTGGATGCGGAGCGCAGAAAGGGGGACGAGGAGATGAGTGATAGGATTACCGTTACTATAGATCAAAAGGTGATTTCAGCTCCAGCGGGCGTCACCATTCTGAAGCTTGCCAGGGATCATAAGATTTTCATTCCTACCTTGTGCTATCTGGAGCATGTATCCGACATCGGATCCTGCCGGTTGTGTGTGGTGGAGGTGGAAGGTTATGATAGCCTGTTGCCGGCTTGCCGCACGAAGGCAGAGGATGGAATGGTCATTACCACTGAGAGTCCGCGTCTTACAAAATATCGCCAGGAAATGTTGAACCTGATCCTGTCCAATCACGACCAGGATTGTATGACCTGCCCGGCGAATGGAAGGTGTGAACTACAGGCACTTTGTAATCGCTATGGAGTAAAAAGATCGAGTTATCAGGGCTCTGGCAGGGAGAGTAAAAGACGGTATCCCCTGGTGGAGGACAATCCATATCTGAGCTACGATCCTAATAAATGCATTCATTGTCAGCGCTGTATCGGCGCCTGTCAGGAGCTTGTGGGGAACGGAGTGCTTGGCAATCGGGGAAGCGGGACGACGCATGTGTTGGAAACGCCTTTTGGAAAGGATTACAAGACATCCGGCTGCGAAACTTGTGGAAATTGTGCCAATGTCTGCCCGACGGGTGCCTTGACAACGAAACGGGAAGCCGGCTATCAAAGCTGGGAAGTGAAGAGGGTTAGGACAACCTGTCCCCATTGTGCTACGGGCTGTCAGCTAAACCTCATTGTCAAGGATCAGCAGATTGTGAATGCGGAGCCGGCGGACGGTCCGTCCAATCATGGACTTCTTTGCGTTAAAGGCCGCTTTGGCAGCATTGATTTTGTTCATGCAAATGACAGGTTAAAAAAGCCCTTGATCAAGGATCGTGCCACGGGAAGCTTTCGTGAAGTGTCCTGGGATGAGGCCATTTCCTATACGGCACGTCATTTTCTTGCCCTGAAGGAGCAGTATGGCGCAGACTCATTGGCAGGTTTTGCCTGCTCGCGCTCTACCAATGAGGACATTTACATGGTGCAAAAGATGGTTCGGACCTGCTTTGGCACAAACAATACGGATAACTGCGCGCGAGTTTGCCATTCCGCGACGGTTACGGGCTTGGCGAAAACCCTTGGTTCCGGAGCGATGACAAATCCCATCGCGGACATAACGCAGGACGTTGATTGTATCCTTTTAGTAGGCTCTAACCCGGAGGAGGCGCATCCCGTAGTTGGCATGCAGATTCGCAAGGCTGTAAGAAACGGAACGAAGCTGATCGTGGTGGATCCGAGAAGTATTGGACTGACGAAGATGGCGGATGTTCATCTAAAGCTCCGGCCCGGAACAAACGTGGCATTTGCAAATGGCATGATGCACGTGATGATTCAGGAGAAGCTGTTTGATGAAGCTTACGTGAAGGAGCATACCGAAGGTTTTGAAGAATTAAAACGTATGGTGGAAAGCTATACGCCGGAGCGTGTGGGGGAGATCTGCCATATAGATCCGGATCAGCTGGTGGAAGCGGCCAGAATGTATGCAACTGCTAAGAAGGCGCCCATTATCTATTGCCTTGGCGTTACGGAGCACTCTACCGGGACGGAGGGTGTCATGAGTATGTCAAACATGGCGGCTCTTTGCGGTAAGATCGGGCGGAGCGGCTGTGGCGTGAATCCGTTGCGCGGGCAGAATAACGTACAGGGTGCCTGCGACATGGGGGCGCAGCCTACGGATTATCCCGGCTATCAAAAGGTGGATAATCCTGAGGTGAGGGCGAAGTTTGAAAAGGCCTGGGGCGTAACATTAAATCCTTTGCCTGGGCTGAAGGCGACGGACGTATTTCCGGCTGCCATCGAGGGGAAAATCAAGGGGCTGTATATCTGCGGAGAGGATCCGATCGTATCAGATCCGGATACGCATCACATAGAAAAGGCTTTGGAGAGCCTGGAGTTTTTGGTGGTACAGGATCTTTTCCTGACAAAGACGGCAAAGTATGCGGACGTGGTCCTTCCTGGCATCAGCTTCGCGGAGAAAGAGGGAACCTTTACCAATACGGAACGGCGGGTTCAGCGTGTGCGCAAGGCAGTTACTTTGGAGGGAGAAATGCGCCCGGATACGGAAATACTGATCGATCTGATGAATGCCATGGGATATCCGCAAAAGCATATGACACCTGCCCAAATCATGGAAGAGATTGCTCAGGTTACGCCAAGTTTCCGTGGAATCAGCCACGAAAGGCTGGATGCAGTAGGCGGTCTTCAATGGCCCTGCCCAAGTCCGGAGCATCCCGGCACGCCCATCATGCACGTGGGGCAGCCGGCAAGGGGGAAAGCACTTTTTTATCCTGCGGAGTATCAGGCGTCCAGGGAATTGCCGGATGAGGAATATCCGCTGATTCTGATGACCGGACGCATCCTGTATCATTATAATGCGGCAGCCATGACAAGCCGCGCGCCGGGACTTGTGGATCTTTCAGGCGAAGGCTTCATTGAGGTGAATTACCGCGATGCGAAGCGCCTCGGCATTGCAAACGGCGAACGGATCAGGGTCGGCAGCAGACGCGGTGAAATCACGGCCACGGCGAGGGTGGGAAGAAAGGTATCTGAAGGGGAAACATGGATGCCCTTCCACTTTGAAGATTCCCCGGTGAACGTGCTGACCAACGCTGCATTGGATGAATTTGCCCGGATACCGGAATATAAGGTTTGCGCGGTTTGGATTAAAAAAATGTAAAATGAGTGGATGGAAGCGGGAGGAAATCGTCATATGAAGCTTCAAAACACCATTTTTCTCGCACTTTGTTGTACACTGGGTCTTTTTACGAAAAAACTGATTGGTCCGTTTTCCAACGTGATCACGGATGCACTTCATATTCCGGGAGGCATTTCCACGGCATTTTCCCTGATGTTTTTGGTGGTCGCTGCAGGCATCACTGGGCAAAAATGGAGTGCCACCTTGATGGGTGCCGTGCAAAGCGTTTTGGCCCTGGCTTTTGGAATGGTAGGCAGCATGGGGATTTTAGCACCTATAGGATATATTTTGCCGGGAGTCGCGATTGACCTGATGGTGACCTTGCGAAGAGGCAGGAAGGGAGAACGGACGGTTCGATTGTTTTTTGCGAACGTGCTGGCATCCATGATTGCAGCGCTGAGCGCGGATCTGTTGGTCTTTCATTTACCGGGGCTGGCGCTGGCCGTATATTTAAGCGTTGCCGCGACCAGCGGAGGAATCAGTGGATACCTGGCCGGGATATTGTACGGAAGACTGCGTGCAACCAATCTTTTTCAAGACAACAAGGAGATGGAGGAATAATCAAATGAAACACAAAAAGATACTGCTGGCGGCAATTCTGATACTGGGATTGCTGACAATGCTGCTCGCCGTTTTCTATCTAAATAAGAGAGAGAAGACGGAGGCCGGTGAGGTTTTGATGGTTCAAGACGGTAAAAGCCGCAAGCTCCGGCTGGATCAGTTGGAGCTCTCCGCGTTCTCCGGGACGATTTTCAATAGAAAGGGCGAAGAAAAAACCGTGAGCGGAGAGGGCGTGCGCCTTTCGGATGTCACGGGGACTTCCGGCTTCTCCGAAGTGATCCTGACGTCGGATGATGCCTATAGCGCTGTGGTGAAGGTCGAGGAGGTCGACCAGGCATGGCTATGGATTGAGAATGGTGAAGCACGGCTTCTTGTCTTTAGCGATCAGAATGCGCGGCGCGACGTGAAGCATGTGGTGAGGATAGAAGTAAAATGAAGGAATATTCAGCAATCATACTTGCAGGAGGAAAGAGCAGCCGCATGGGAAGTGACAAGGCGGATCTGCTTATTGATGGAAAAAGCTTTGTCAGGATCCTGACGGACAAGCTTAGTCAGCTGGGAATACGCGACGTCATGCTTTCAGGGTATCAGGGTGAGGTGAGCGGCGCAAGGAACGTTGCAGACTTATTTCCCGGGAAAGGCCCCATGTCCGGCATTCATGCCGGGCTTTGCGCGGCCAGGCAGGAGCATGTTTTGGTGTTGGCAGTGGATACGCCCTTGATTCCGGAAGCTTTTTTGGAGCGATTGTTGGCGTGTCACGACCATGGGATCACCGTGGCAACCTGCAATGGGAGGGTTCAGCCACTGGTGGCCGTCATAGACAGGCGACTGTCCGGGGAATGCGAAAGGTTACTAGCGGAGGAAAGGCATTCCATGATGTCACTATATGACAAAGTGGGGTATCAAACGGTTCCTTTTTCAGGTGAAGAGCTTTTAATACGCGGCTGCAATACACCAGAGGAGTATGAGGCCATGGAGGCATTGGAGCGGACACTGGTATGCAATTAGGCGGTTAATTGGACATGGTATGTTGGAGGGGATGTTTTGAAGAAAAACAGAAAAATCATTTTATGTATTTCACTGTTTTGCATATTCATATTACTTGTGACATACTCCTGCTGGTTCTTTTTTTATCCCTACCGCGTTCTTGGACTTGAAAACGACGTCAGATACTATTCGAATCATGTTGCAAGTAACCTGACGGGAATTGAAGAGGAGAGTATGTCCGTTTTGGATCTGTTCGTGGATATCGTTGTGAATGGAGAGCAGTATCGTGGCATTATGCCAGGGCATGGTAAGACAAAATATGAGAGTCCGCTTGCATCCAGATATTCAGAAAAAAAGAAAAAAGCATTGAAGAACGTAAACGTTGGCAAAGAGAATCAATTCGTTTTTGTCAGAAAAGATATCGGCAAAAAGTTGGGGATTGTAGAAGAGAGCAACTGGCAATTGCTAAAAGGGTTGGAGGTATACCAATTTACGGAATCTCCAGACGGCGACATATGCATCCTTAAAATGAAAGATGGTTACGGCTACGCGTTTTTTGCGCGGATGTCACAATAAAGAACTCGTAAACTTAAGGATTCGCAGGAAAAACGAATTGTTGATCAATTAAAACCGGAATAAATGAGAAAAGTTAGAACAAGGACGAAAAATGCGGGTATCGAGAACCTCGAAACCCGCATTTTTATTGAATCGGCGCGACGTGATTCGAACACGCGGTCTCCGCTTCGCTCCGGTCGGCCCAATTCCGACATCCCCCGGACGTCGTGGGCCCTCTGCGTCCCGAAGAGATTTTTTAGAGATTTTTACTGGCTAACGGTAGGCGCGAAACCGCATATTTATTGCTTTCTGTCAAAATACCCACAAGCGAAAAATGGTCAAAAACGCACAATAATTTTCAACTTTTAGAAGAATTCTTGGAAACATTTATTTTCGAAAATGCTTGGAAACTGAATTATCAAAAATCATGAATATTGAAATTATGATAAAATATTGTGTTTCCTATTGCAATTCAAAATGCAACATGGTAGAATGTTCAGTATAAAGAAATTGAATTGGAGGTTACCATAAATGAAATTTTCGGGACAGAAGTTAAAAGCAGCTAGAGAGGCTAAACAACTGACACTGAGGGAATTGGCATTAGAATTGCAAAATAAACACAATTATGCGGTCTTGGATGCGAGCACTTTGGCTCGCTGGGAGGCCAATCCCAACGCGTGCCCTCGCAGAAAAACTTTGCTATTGGTAGCAGAATACTTAGAGGTTGACATTGAGGAGTTATATGTCGATGAGGAACCTGTTTTGAATGTAGGCATGGATAGCTGTGAAGTTATAAAAATGATCGAACGTATTATTCAGATTCATGCAAATGACAATTGTGATTCTAGACTAAAGCTACTTGCAGATTTATTGAAATAGGATAGGGGGATACTAACTAATGGAAAAGAAACTGTTAAAGACATTAAATTTATATAGAGGTTTAGCTGTTGGAGAGAAGGATTTGTGCACGGGATCCATGAGAGCCAGTCTGCTGGATGAGTGTTACTCGCGTGTTTTACGTAGTTCGCAGTTATGTTCTTCGCCGTCGCTGGTTTGCTTTTCGGAAAACCCATCTATTGCGCTGGCTTACGCGAGCATGCCTGGGTATAACGGGAATATTGGTATTGTATCTGTCAACATCTATTCTGACGGAACGTGCAGTCTTTGCCGAAATACTGATGTTATGGCTCAAAGATTGTGGACTACCGAGGACTGGATTTATGTAGCACAGAAATCTAATTCCCTTTTAGCCCAAAACTTAAACCTCCAGAATGCTATCATACCATTATCAACGATATTGCAATCTGGTGGACAATGTACCGCACGTGGATATGCTTCAAAATCAAAGATATGGGTGGTTAGCACTTGGGGTCACTCAATCTCCTATGACCAAATCATGACCAAGGAAGAAGTGCAAAAAAGCCTTTCCGTTCGCGCGTACTATCCTTCATTTAGAAACATAAATTATTCGCTTGATAAAAGGCTGATAGATAGTCTAAAAGGGCATTTTAATAAGATGATTAACAATAAGAAGAATTGGGTGAGATGCACACTAGAGATTTTGGACGAGATAGAAAAGAACTACTGCACGGCGTAAAAGGAGAAGCCACATGGACAGAAAAGAGACTATGCAGAGATGGCATGCGTATCTTAATAAAAACAAAATATATTATGTGGATTATTTGACCGATCAAAAGCACTCGTTGACAATGAGATTTGAAGGTTTTGATAATGCTCCTAATCAAGTGATTGAATGTAGCATTCGAGTTTTTGAAGGGTATTCGATTGCCGACTGTTTTTTTGATGAGATTGCGTCGCAATGGGTCAGAAACCATCCCAGTGCGATGCCACAATTGCTACTTTTAATAAATCATCTGAACGAATTTTGCTTTCCAATGCCCAATGGAGGATTGCATGGATCGATGTTTTTTGTCCCACGGTTTTATGTTTCAGAGAATGGTGATATCGCTGTGACAGCGCTTTTCGATACAAATACAATAGGGTTACGTGACATACAGGAAACCGTTACAAGAATATTGCCTTCAATGATGAACGGCCTGTCAAAAGCTTTCTTTGCCGTTGTATTGCGGGCGAAGGTAGCACAAGAGCTTTATGCAACGGTAGATGATTTGTGTTTTGAGATTAGCGATTGACCTATCATGTCCCCTTTTTGACCTCTATGGTGCCCTTGCAAAGCGTTTTTCGATGTGATATTGTTATAATGCGAAAAGAAATGAGACGGGCGAAACAAAGCGAATCGCCAATCTTGTTTCTTTTCTTTTTTGCACTTTTTTGAATAAGAAGACACCTGGCCACACCCCTCGCGGCAAGGTGTTCTTTTTCCTAGAAATTAGGACGAAGAAAAATAAATTGGAAAGGACGGAGGCGAGGGCGTATCCGCTCGTGCCGTTTCTGTTTGCGGGCATGATTGCGAGTTTAGCTTTCACCTGTTAATCGGTCAGGTATCCTTACGGAGTATGGCAAGATATTTGGTGTAGGAATATATCTTTGCCTTGCCTGATTTCGAGGTTTGAGAAAGAATTTCTTTTTTGCAGAAGACGTCCACATGCTTGGCGGTCGTGTTGTACGAAAAACCCAGCGCGTCAGATGTCTTTTTTAGGAAAGACCTACTATCACGCAGGTGAACTTAGGGAGTGCAATCTTTGGTCAGAGGAACAGCAAAAGTGCGTCCATTATGTGATCAGCCGCAGTGGAAAGCGTATCCATCAGGACGTACAGGGCGATGCTGGACAATCCATGGAATTGTGAAAAACAATGGCGAGTCCTAAATAGGCTCGCCATTTTTGTGCTCAAAAAACGATTTCTTTAGGTTATCTTTAGGTTGGATTTAAGTTATCTGAAACTGCGAGGATTACACTCATATCATAGAAACGAGGAAGCGCAAAGCTTCAAAGAATAAAAAGACCCGTAAGGGAAGAAAGATATGAGTCGGAGGTATGTTATGATGGAACTTTTTGTGAGCAAGGTTGTAAGCAGCGTGGTGGAAATTTTGTTGTTCAGTGCAATTCCTTTTATTTGGTGGCTGATTACTGCAAGGAAAAAGCAGGGCTTCGGTAAGTGGATTGGTCTGAAAAAACCTGCGGGCGGCATGAAAATCGTTGTAATGACCATTGTCGTTATTGTGGCTTTTCTTCTTCTGGGTGCTTATTCTTTATGGATCGTGAAAGGAATTGAAACGGCTACGTCAGATTTTTCCGGGCTTGGATTTGCGGCAATCCCTGCAATCCTTGTTTATGCGGCATTTAACACGGCTTTGCCGGAAGAAATTCTGTTCAGAGGATTTTTATTAAAGAGAATGCAAAATAAGCTTAGGTTTCCGGTTGCCAATGGTATTCAGGCACTCCTGTTCGGATTGCTTCATGCAGTGATGTTTTTTAACCTTGTAGGCGCTGTTAAGGCAGTGATCATTCTGGCATTTACTACCGTAATTGCATGGTTCATGGGATATGTCAATGAGAAGAATGCAGACGGCTCCATCCTTCCGAGCTGGATCATTCATATGATCGCTAACATTTTTTCAGGTGTATGCGCAGCTTTCCTGATCTTCTAAAGAAAAATGAACGTAAGGAGGAGCGATATCATGGAAGAAATGATCAGGTTGGAGAATGTATTGTGATTTTCGAGGAATTGCGCTAGAATATATCATGGCGATACAAAACGGAGATGCGCTTTTGTCTGATGATTTTGAACGGCCTTTGGCAGAAGTGCTTGCAGATTACGTGAGGTAAATACATGGAATATGTTGTGTTGGGCGCAGATGACGAAATGGAAATTTTGGATTCCCTTGAGCTGTTTTTGAACAAAGAGGGGATCCGGCTGATCAAGGCTGATAACGGAATGGCAGCCGTAGATCTGTTTAAAACGGAGAAACCGCACATGGTACTTCTGGATGTCATGATGCCTGGACTGGATGGTTTTAGCGTACTGCGGAAGATACGGGAAACCAGTCACGTCCCTGCAATCATGATCACGGCAAGGAGCGAGGATTATGACAAGATCCTGGGATTAGAGCTTGGGGCGGATGATTACATAACAAAGCCTTTTAATCCCATGGAGGTTGTAGCCAGAATAAAGGCGCAGCTTCGACGGAATTATGATTATCAGGAAGAACGGGGAAGAACCTACCGGGCATTTGGCATTGAGCTTGATCTATCGGCAAGATCCGTCACCGGAAATGGTGAACCCATTGAACTCACGGGGACGGAGTATCGGATTTTGGAGCTTTTGATGACGCATCCCGGAAGGATATTTACGAAGCAACAGATCTTTGAGTATGCGTGGGAGAATGATTACATAGCGGATGACAGCACCATAATGGTACATATCAGTAACCTTAGAAATAAGCTCCAAAACGTGGCCGGGGGCGCAACGGTCATCAAAACGGTCAAAGGGCTGGGATATCGTTTTGAGAAGGAATAGAAAGTGATGAAAGAGAGAAAAAAACGAAAAAAGAGCATCTTTTCCAGACTGGTAAAGAGCTACGTGCTTTTCCTTACGCTGTCTGTCGTGCTTTATCTTGGCGTGGTCGTTTTATTTTTGACGCTTGTGGGCAATGGGAACGCAAGAAATATATATCCGAAGGCGATCGTGGAGAAGGATGGAAGTATAAAGAATCTGGAAGCCTTAAAAAACGTTGGAGGCTGGATTGAGGAGTTAAATGAAGACGGTACCGTGATCAAGGTTTATGGGGAACGTAAGCAGGAGAGAAATCAGTATTCCTTGAAAGAACTTGCAAAGTTCCTCGAGTTGGGGATGATGGATTATGATCAGTATGGTGTGACGTTTCGAACCTACGACTCGGGTGAACAGAAAGAGTACGTGGCCTGCGTGCGGTGTGTCGGGGAACCGCAGAGGATTTTTTTAGTCATTTATCCGGTTGAGATTCCTACGTATCAATTTACGATAGACGTGGACAAGGCCGGTGGAAGCTGGATCTTTTTTGCTTTGCTTGCGCTATTTTTCATTGAGGTGCTTGCGATCAGTTTTTATCTAAAAAGACATATTGAGAAACCGCTTCGTCACCTTACGGAAGGCATGGATGAGGTGAGTAAGGGTGAGCGGGACATAGTCTTGGATGACAACGTGGACAAGGAATTTGCAGAAATCTGTGACAAGTTTAACCGAATGGCGAAGAAATTAAAGGAGAGCGAAGACGAGAAACGAAGGATGGAACAGCGCAGGAACCAGATGCTGTTAGAATTGGCTCATGACATAAAAAATCCCGTGGCTTCCATCAAGAGTAGCATAGGTGCGTTGAAGGAGGGCTTGGTTGCACAGGAAAAGATTTCCGATTATTATGGCACAATTGACGCGAAGGTTGAGCGGATCAAAGCATTGACGGAGGACATGAGTACAAGCCTAAAGCTCGAAAGCGACAGCTATCAGCTGAATCTGGAGGAGCGCGACGTTTGCGAAACCGTACGGAGGATTTGCGCTGAGTTTTACGAGGAGATCACGGTGACTGGGAAGGAATTTGAGATAGAGATTCCGGAGGAGCCATGCATGGAGAGAATTGATGAAAAACTCTTCGGGAGGGTGATCGGAAATCTTCTTTCAAATGCAAATAAATACAATGAAACGGGCAAAAACATAGTGTTAAGGCTTATGAGGAAAGAAGGACAAACGCTCATCGAGGTTTTGGATGACGGGACGGCCATTGACGCGGAGTTTGTCCCCAGAATGTTTGAAGAATTCTCTCGCGGCGATGAAACCCGCAAAACGGATGGAGGAACGGGGCTTGGCCTGGCTATTGCAAGAAAGATCATGGAAAAACACCATGGGACGCTGAAATATGCCAGAAAGGATGGCATGAACTGCTTTAGCGTGAGCTTTCAGAAATAATTATATTTTTTGACCTTTAAAAGGGAGGATGCCAAGGTGTTTGATCACCTTGGCATTTATTATGAAAAAGTTTACTTTTTTAATGGTTTCTTGCTTTCCATGATTTTAGTATATAGGGCATTCACAAGGGCAGACCCAACGAGGACGATCTACTTGCGGTGGCTGAATTTGCAAGGCAGTACAAATGAGAGAGGATTTGCCGCCTTCATCGGTACGCTTTTAAGCGCAGGCGGTGGTAGCAATGCCTTTATGGGAGGCAAGGTGGTGTTCATGTACTTTACCATCCAGTCCAATCTTGCCATTGTAAAAGTTAGCAGTATGAATAAAATAAAAAAGGAGAGGTTTGGCAACTTTTTGTCAACTTCTCCTTTTAAAATCGGCGCGACGTGATTCGAACACGCGGTCTCCGCTTTGCTCCGGTCGGCCCAATTCCGACGTGCCCCGGACGTCGTGGGCCCTCTGCGTCCCGAATAACTTCAGGTCCTTTTTATGGAGCGTTATGGTTCGTTATTCCCTTTTACCATATGGAGTTGCGAAAATGGAGTGACGCCATAACGCACCATAACACACCAAATTAAATGCAATTCGTAGTAAAATTCGTAGAAAGAATATGTATCAAAAACATGGAAACTGGAAATTTAGTCATCTTCTTACAGAAACGAGTGTGTGAAAGTATTTCTGTAAATGAGATAGCCTAAGATAATTAACAAGCTGGATAATGGTAAAAATCCATTGTTCAGCTTGTTTTGACTATATGTAATCCTATTGCTTTTGTCGTAAATTATGTTAGAATGAATATAATTTTTCAATAATTGAGCAAAGGTAACGATGTCAGGTATGGCAAGGTACATATATATTGACAGAAAAGAGATTAATTAACAAGATTTAATTCCAGTTTTACATTTTATGAAAATTTAAAAAAGTATATTGACTCTCACATTATGTGAGGGATTATCGTTGTAGTGAGCTCAAGAGAAAAACATCCATGGAGGTAGAAACTAATGCTTAAAATAGGCGAATTTTCAAAACTATCCAGAGTAAGCATCAGGATGTTACGCCACTATGATGATATCGGACTTTTGAAACCTGCAGAAATAGATGATTTTACCGGGTACCGCTATTATCGCGAGGAACAGCTTTTTGCCATCGGAAGGATCACATCACTCAAGGATATGGGCTTTGCCCTTGCAGATATTATCAAGATCCTTGACAGCTATGATGATAAAGAAAAGATGGATGCCTTTCTGTCAGAGAGGCAGATGGAACTATCAAAGCTTTCCAAAGAAACGGAGTACAAACTGATGCTTCTGGAAACAGCCAGAAAAAGGCTGAGGAAGGAGCAGAATATGAGTTTTGACGTAACTGTAAAAACAATACCTGAGAGATATGCTGCCACGGTTCAGATGGTGGTTCCTCACTATGAAGATGAAGGAATGCTCTGGAATACAATGATGAGCGAATGCAAGGATCTTGTGCCGGCCGACCCGTGTCTTGCGGCGGCTGAGTTTCTTGATCCCGAGTACAAGGAAGAAAATGTTGAGATCATTGCGTGGATGACCGTGAGTGGTTCTTATAACGATACGGAACATGTGAAGTTTAAAACTCTTCCTGAAGTAAAAGTTGCAAGTTGTATTATTAAAGGCAGCTACGATCAGATGGGTGAGGCATATGCAACTGTGGCGTCATGGATCAAAGCTAA
>JAFXQK010000016.1 GCA_017527205.1 Lachnospiraceae bacterium
GATCCCGGAAGGGCGCCCGAGGCCGAGGGGAAAAGTCCCGAGGCAATGCGCCGGAGCGAAGATTAACGGCTCCATGGTCAAGCGGTTAAGACATCGCCCTTTCACGGCGGTAACACGGGTTCGATTCCCGTTGGAGTCACTAAATTCGGACCTTTAGCTCAGTTGGTTAGAGCAACCGGCTCATAACCGGTCGGTCCTGGGTTCGAGTCCCCGAAGGTCCATTAGTAGTTTGAATTTCATATTTTGGCCCAGTGGCTCAGTTGGTTAGAGCGCCGCCCTGTCACGGCGGAGGTCGTCGGTTCGAGCCCGATCTGGGTCGTATCTCAATGATAGGAATACGACAAACTGAAAGAATGTAGTTTTCGTAGGAATATGTTGAGGAAATGGGGTCTTAGCTCAGCTGGGAGAGCATCTGCCTTACAAGCAGAGGGTCATAGGTTCGAGCCCTATAGGCCCCATTTTTTTATGTGTGAACGTAAGAATAAGATACTAAAGAAATTGTGTTCATGTGCAAATGGAGAAGTAATGCACCAGAGGCTAAACGAGATAGGCTCTGGTGTTTTTTTGTTTTTCACTGCATATAGAAAGGTGGATACTTTTATACAATATCAGTGCTTACCGTGCAACGATTCGTATTGAATTATTCCGGAATTCTTTGTAAACTAGAGAAAGTGAAGTGTGCAAAATAAGCATCGTCTAAGTAGGATTTAGAAAGGAGTAGGAGCATGTTGGATTTCTGGGGGTGAAATCTTATTTACATAGGCATCGCGGTTCTGATCAGCTTGGGCATTGTCTTCTATTATCTGGTTGGATGGATCAGAAAATCAAACAATATTGGTGCGGAAACCAGCATTATCCATCTTTCAACCAATGGCTTGGAGGATTATGTCTATGGCGCCGGAGGAAGATCTGAAAATGAGATGGAGATTCCAAGATGGGCCATGGATGAGGAAGAACGGGAAGAAGTGCTGAAAAAGGAAAAAGAGCAATTACAGGAGATATTAAACAATGGAGGATGGTATTGCGCTAAGCGTAAAAAGCTGAATCAGGGGTTTCTCTATAATTGCTCCTGTGGGACTTCTAAGCGTGACAGCATGGAGTATACGGAAGAAAAAATTCGCAAGATGGGAATGGAGGTGCGCAAATGAATATCAGATGTCCTGGATGTGGGGCTACGGCAGAATATTCCGTAAGCGATCAAAAAATGACTTGTGTGTATTGCGGCCTTCGATTTCAACCGAGTGAGGCTGACGGAAAAAGGGAATTTGAGCAGAAACAGAAAGCAAAAAAGATCGATGCATTGCTCAAAATGAAAAAACGCGCTCGTGCCGTGATGGAAATGCATTCCATTCATTGCACGGCATGTGGTGCAACGCTTTTGGCAAAGGATAGAGAGGCAACCTCACATTGCCGCTATTGCGGACAGGCAGCGGTATTGGAGGAGCAGATATCGGATTATCTTGCACCCGATTTTATCATTCCGTTTAAGGTTACCCAGGAGGAAGCAGCGCAGAGCCTAAAGAAGGAGCTACGCAAGGGGGCGTTCATCCCTTCGCGTTTTAAAAAGATTGAAATGGGTCAATTGACGCCGATTTACGTTCCCTACTGGGTCATGAATCTTTATTTTGAGGATTATCAAAGATATGTTTATTATCGACCGGAAAAGAATGGAAGCCTTTGATCCCACTTATCTTTCCGGTTATTATGCGGATCGCTTCGATGAGGGAATTGATGAGATAGAAAGCTTTGCCGTTCAGAACGTGAAGGAACAGTTTGGCGCAGAGATGCAAAAGAGAGTGATGAAGTATAGTACGCAAAAGGTACAAAGCAGGGCAAAGCATCGTATTTCGGACATTTCCTATGCGCTTTTGCCAGTATGGTTTTTGAATGTTACCATAGGTTCGCGAGTTTATACGATGCTGGTGAACGGTCAAACAGGTAAGGCGGTTGCAACCATACCCGTATCCTATCCGCGAATTGCAGGCGTGTTTACGGGTACACTCGCCGTACTTACCGCCCTCTTTACAGGTGCTTTTTTACTTTTGCACCGCATTGTGACGGCTCTTGTGTCATGGAGCATGAAGCTTAGATGGGAGGAAATTCCTAGCTTTATAACAATTGCGTATATTATTGCAATTATCGCAGCAATTAGCATTAGTCTGAACATGCTGACGGTGGGAATCCGAAGATGGAAAGATTTCCGAAAGGACTTGATTCTTACAAATGGAGATGATAACCTTAAATTTGTAAAGGACAGGGGAGCGGAAGAGTTTCAGTGATGAGACAGGGGGTATGATCATGAACCTGATTCAGATTGCAAAGGAAACTGTCAGAATTTCTCAAGAAGAATTTTATCAAGTGGACGGGCAGACCATTTCATTTCCCAAAGCCAATTATGACAATGTTTTGGTGATCTCTCCAAAGATGGGAGAGGATCTGCTGGTATGGGATATTAGCGAGAAGTATCGCGGAGAGCCCTGCGAATATGAGGTGATTAACGCGGATTCATTTCAGGCGGCAAGGCGTTACGAGAATCCGTTGGTCATGAATTTCGCCAACGCGCACGTGCCTGGCGGTGGCTTTTTAATGGGCGCAACGGCGCAGGAGGAAGCACTGTGCAGGTGTAGCACGCTCTATGCGTCCATTCATTCCCGGGAAGCGGCGGAAATGTATCGCTATAACAATTCCAGAATTAGTGCGGTGGAATCGGATTATATGCTGCTTTCGCCTGACGTACTGGTATTTCGCAATGAAAAATGTGAGCTTTTGAAGGAGCCGTTTCACGTAGGCGTGATAACGATTCCTGCGCCGAACCGTCATGGCGCGGCACTTCTTACCTCTTCTGCCGTCATCAGGGAAACCATGGTCAACAGGATTCGCATCATGCTCCGAGTGGCTGCTAAGCATGATTATAAGAATTTAGTGCTGGGGGCCTGGGGATGCGGAGCCTTTGGAAATAATCCCAAGGACGTGGCGGCATATTTTAAACAGGTGTTGGTTGACGAGAATTATGGCGAATGCTTTGAAAAGGTATGCTTTGCCATATATGGCAAGGAAGACGGGAAAAACATTACGGCTTTCCGGGAGCAATTCCGTGATGCGGCCAGTTATCATGCCTATGAGCCTATTTGATGAAAACATCTAGTAAACATGATTTAAGTCTTAGGCTTTATCAAGTCAATAGGATCTAAGCATTAGACTTAATCAAGTCAATAGGATCTTAATCAAGTCGATAGGATCTAAACATTAGGTCTCATCATGCCAACAGGATCTAACCATTAGGTCTATGGTAGGCTGGCATGCAGGATAGTATGCCGGAAAAATCTGGCAGAAAAGAATAGCGGGAAAGTCTGGCATACAAGCATAGTGGGATGACAAGACGGGATAGAATGGGAAAGGGGAAGGGAATGCGAGGATATTTTTACGGATATTATTATAAATGTCAGTCGGAAACGCAGACGATCGCTCTGATCGCGGCAACGCACGGGGATGGGAAGGAACGAAGCAGTTCCCTGCAGGTGATCACGGACGATGGCGCCTGGGTGGCAGAATTTCCCAAGGAAGCCTACTTTCAAAAGGGGAGCCTGATCAAGATTGGAAAGAACCGTTTTAGCAGACGGGGCGTAAAGGTTGACGTTGATACCGAGGAGCTATCCATTCAGGGTTCCTTGAAGTTTGGACCGATTACGCCATTAAACTACGACATTATGGGACCGTTTGCCATGATACCCTTCATGGAATGCAGACACATGGTGGGAAGTGTGGAGCATCTTGTAAATGGCAAGCTGATCGTCAATGGTGAGGAGTTCGTATTTGAAAATGCCAAGGGCTATTGGGAGGGCGACACGGGCCGATCCTTCCCGAAGGAGTATCTCTGGACGCAGAGCTTCCTTGAGGACGGTGGATCGCTGATGCTCTCTGTTGCGGACATTCCTTTCCCAGGCTTTCGATTTACGGGTGTCATAGGTTTTGTTTACTGGCAGGGAAAGGAATATCGCATTGCGACCTATTTAGGTGCGAAGGCACGGGAAATCTGTGATGGCGGTGCAGTCATCACGCAGGGGAATTGTACACTTAAGGTGAAGCTGATTGAGGCAGCGGGGAAGGCTCTGCGGGCACCTGTCAGCGGCAGCATGGTCAGAACGATTCGTGAGAGTGCCACTTGTAAGGCATCGTATGAATTTTGGATCGGAGATCGACAGGTGTTCCACGTCGTGACCGACCAGGCGACGTTTGAGTACGAGTATCCCCAATGATCCTCTGCGAAGGATGAGACTATTTTCGCAGATATTTTGAAAGTCATTGACCAAGGCGGTGCTGCTTTGTGAGCCGGCTATGCAAGGAAAGGAATATGTTACATATGTTTGGCAAAGGAAGAATTCAAAAGAAAAATAGAATGACAAAGTCTGTTATTATGGTATCATTGCTCGCGCTGGTGCTTTCCTTCGGAGGTTGTGCGAACCATAACAATGAGGGCACTGCAGGCAAGAGTCAGCAGGAGGATGAGGAAAGCTCGGTTGATCAGAAGGAATCACAGGGTAGCAACGTAACGAGTCAGGATGACAAGCAGGGTAATATCGTGACAGATCAGGATGACATGAAGGATGGCAAGGAAGGGGAAGATTTTCGTTCGCTGGAGAATGGTGAAATCAATGCTCGTCTGCTTGAGTATGGACAACCGGTATTGGAATTGATGCAAGAAAAGATGAAAAGTGATACTTATATGAAGGCGATGGGCTATTCTTCCAGCATTTTTGATTCTGAGTATCTCCAAAAATTAAGGGAAGCAGATTATGCAGAGCCGCAAAAGGTTTACAAGGTCACGCTGAAAGAGGAATTCATTAACCTGATCTGGGCGGAGGCTACGAATTATGACACAACGTTGTATGACCTTTCCGATGAACTGCAAAAGGAGCTGCGCGGTCGCATTAAGGGATCGATGATTAACCTTATGAATCAAAGATGGGCAAGCGTGGAATCAGTTGCCATTAGCAGCATGTTAAGTACGGGAAAATCCTTTGTAGCGAGTGGCTTGGCGAAGGAACCCGTGATTCTGGTGTATGTGTACGAGAATACGTATCCCCTGGTGGTCAGTGTTATGGAAAATGAGGAAGGGATTCTGGCAGTAGTATCCAATATTCTCTTTATAGACGATTTCAAAGCAGAGAAGGAAGATGATCTTAGATCCACGTTATCTGAGGCATTTTCCGGCATGGCGAAATTCATGGCTGGCACCAACATAGAAATTGAGCAGATTCAATAATTCAAATGGCAGGGTAGCTTTACACTTTCTCACATAAGTGCTATACTAACATTTGTATGTGCTTTTATGGGAATGACTAATTGGAGGGTAAGACATGCATATCGTAATCGTGGGCGGAGGAAAGGTCGGAACGGCCTTGGTACATAGCCTAAGCCAGGAGGATAATAACATTTGTATCGTTGACGTTAAGCCGGACGTCGTTCGCCAACTGGCGACGGATTATGACGTCATGGGCATGGTGGGAAACGGTGCAAGCTATGGCGTATTGAAAGAGGCGGGCATTGAAACGGCGGATCTGCTGATTGCCGTGACGGAGCATGATGAGCTGAATCTGCTTTGCTGCGTGATCGCCCGTAAGGCATCCAAATGCCAGACCATTGCCAGAGTACGTAACCCGATGTATAGTCAGGAGAAGCGCTTTCTTCAGAGGGAGCTTGGCCTTTCCATGATCATCAACCCGGAGCAGACGGCAGCGTCAGAAATTGCCTCGCTCCTTGGATTCCCCAGCGCGCTTGGCATTGATTCCTTTGCAGGCGGCAAGGTAGAGATGATTCGCTTTAAGATTCCTGCAGATTCCAAACTGGACGGAAAAACCCTGCGCGACGTCAACGCCATGATCGGCGGCGACTTCCTGATCTGTGCCGTGGATCGAGAGGGACAGGTTGCCATCCCTGATGGTAGTTTTATTCTGCGTTCCGGAGACAGTGTCTCCATGGTGACGGCGAGAAAGACAGCGAAGGGCTTCTTCGAAAAAATTGACATGAATACGAACCGCGCGCGCAACACCATGATCATCGGCGGCGGTAAGATTACGCTTTATCTTGCGAAGATGCTGGATAACCTCGGCATTGCAGTAAAGATCATTGAGAAGAATCCGGAGCGCTGTTTGGAGCTCAGTGAGGCGCTTCCGCATGCGACCATTATCAATGGGGACGGAAGTGACGAAACCTTCCTGAAGGAAGAGCGGATTGATACGATGGACTCCTTCGTTGCGCTCACAAACATGGACGAGGAGAACATTCTGCTGTCCCTGATGGCAAAGAAAAAGGTCAGCCGTAAGGTTATCACCAAGATCAATCGCGAGCAGCTGAATGAGGTCATTCATAATCTGGAGATTGACAGTGTGGTTTATCCCAAACTGTTGACGGCGCAGAAGATTCTTCGATATTCCAGGGCGACCAAGAATTCCATTGGCAGCAACGTGAAGACCTTGTATCGAATGTATGATGATAAGGTTGAGGCGCTCGAGTTTTACGTGACGGAGAACTCGAAGGTCACGGGAATTCCGCTGTTTAAGATGAAGAGGAAAAAGGGCCTGCTGATTGGTGCCGTGATTCGAAATGATAAGCTAATCATTCCCGATGGTCAAACGGAGATCATGCCCGGGGATTCCGTCATTATCGTGACGACGCATTTGGGTCTGCAGGATATCGGTGACATTCTTGAGGAGTAGAAATTTTACGACTTTGAAGGAGACAGGATATGAATCATTCCATGATACGATACATCCTCGGGGCGGTATTGTGTTTTGAAAGCATCTTTTTATGTTTGCCCATGCTGATCGGTTTTGTCTGCGGAGAAAAGAGTGCCTTTGCTTTTCTGATCTGCGCGGTGGCATGCCTGATTTTAGGCGGTTGCATGGTCATTCGGAAACCGAAAAAGTATGATTTTTATGCGACAGAGGGCTTTGTCAGCGTATCCGTCAGCTGGATAGCCATGAGTCTTTTTGGTGCCCTGCCGTTTTGGATCAGCAGGGAGATTCCCCGCTTTGAGGATGCCATGTTTGAGGCAATTTCAGGTTTTACGACAACGGGTGCCTCGATCCTGAGCGACGTGGAAGCGCTGTCCAAGTGTTGCATATTCTGGAGAAGCTTTACGCATTGGATCGGTGGCATGGGCGTTCTGGTATTTGTGCTTGCGGTGTTCCCTTTGCGCGGCGGAAACGTCATGTTCCTGATGAAAGCGGAGAGCCCGGGCCCTTCCGTGGAAAAGCTGGTGCCCCGGGTGAAGAACACGGCCATGATTCTTTATGGTGTGTATACCTTTCTGACGGTGCTGGAGATCGTGCTTTTGCTCATCGCGGGGATGAAGCCGTTTGATGCCGTAAACTTAAGTCTTGCAACGGCAGGTACGGGTGGATTTGGCATACTGAATTCCAGCGCTGGTTCCTATGCCTCCTCGCAACAGGTTATCATTACGGTTTTCATGATTCTCTTTGGCGTGAATTTTAATATCTATTATTTGATTTTAGTAAAGAGAATTAAGGATATTTGGCATTCTGAGGAATTGAAGGCTTATTTGGGAATCATTTTGGCAAGCGGACTTTTGATCGCCTACAACATTCGCGGAATTTTCCCGAATCCATTGGAAGCCTTGAAGCATTCCTTCTTCCAAGTGGCATCCATCATCACGACCACGGGATTTTCGACTGCGGACTTTAATGAATGGCCGGCCTTTTCCTGTGCCATTTTAGTGCTACTGATGTTCTGTGGTGCCTGCGCTGGCAGTACGGGCGGCGGCATGAAGGTTTCGAGATTGATTATTATGGTGAAAACGGCAGTCAAGGAAATCTTTACGATTAAGCATCCACATGGTGTGAAGACGATTAAGATTGATGGAAGAGTTGTAGAGCATGAGACCATTCGCTCCGTAAATACCTTTGTCGTAATTTACGCGCTGTTATTTGCTGGCTCCGTGCTTTTGATCAGCCTGGATAACTTCGATTATACAACGAATTTTACGGCGGTTGCGGCAACCATTAATAATATCGGGCCCGGACTCAATATGGTCGGACCCGCAGGTAATTTCAGTCAGTTTAGTGCATTTTCCAAGGTGGTTCTGATGTTCGACATGCTGGCAGGTCGTCTGGAGCTGTTGCCCATGATCGTTCTGTTCTCGCCACTGGTTTGGAGCAAACATAGATAAAAAGCGCAGGGCATGGCTTGGACATGGAAAGATTAGTGCTTTTATTCAATTTGGATAAGATGAAGTGTCTGCGTTATTATGGTTTTTGAAAATAATAAAGATTGCAAGGAGGAGTAGCGCCAATACGCCGGCAACCATGATGATGGTGGCGCGGAGACGGGCGGATTGGAGTTCTGCTTCTGCCTGGGTCAGCTCCTCGGAGGCCTTTAAGGCATTTTCCTCGGCTTCTTTTTGAAATGCTGCTAATTGCTCGTCAATTTTGGCGAGCTTTTCTTTTTCTGCGGCTTCGGCCTGTTCTTTTTCCAAACGCTCCTTTTCCAGGCGTTCCTGCTCAAGGCGCTCCTCCTCAGCAATGCGCTCCTGCTCGGCGCGAAGGACGAGGTGATCGAGCATGGAATTGTTCTCGTCCACGCCCACGGTCGTCTTATATAATCCAAAATCAGCAACGCTGTATTTATAGGTATCAGAAACATAGAACCAGCACCACTGCTGGGATTTATGCTGTAAATAGGCATCCTTTGCGATTTCCAGCGCCGTTTTGCCGCCGAGGGAGTCTATGGGAACGTGCAGGTCCATGTGAATCTTATTTTCGGAATACAGATGAAAATAGGCCTTGGGAACGTCATAAGCGGCTTGCTCCAATGCCTGCTCCACGGCCTTCGCCGTCAGCATGTGGAAGCCATGGCCGTATTCCCCGTTGAAGTCATGCGTCACGACGATCTGGGGCTCGAGGCGGTCAATGCAATCAACGACAAAGGTCGTCATGTCCTCCAAACTGTATTTCTTCTTTGCATCCTCGAAATCTTCACAATACACGTCCTTGAAATTTCCGCAGATGGGATAGGTGCGAAGACCATCCACCCAAAGGCCGTCCAGTTTTTCATGCTCTCGCACGGGCGAAGTGCTCCAGAACTCTGTCATATAGGCAACCTGCACTCTTGCGCCCTGAGGAACATAGCTTGGGATGATACCGCCCATAAATAGAATTTCATCATCCGCGTGAGAGGAGATGAGCAGAATGTCAGGGCGCTCGCAGGGAGGCTCCCAAATCTGCACGTCCGAAGGAACCTCATTGTCCGTAAAGAGGCGGATTTGATAGATGCCCATGGGGTTTTCTTCCGGCAGGGAAAAGGTCACGCTTGTGCTTGGGTTATCCAGGGCAATAAACTCATGCAGGAAGCCAAATTCCCCGCAAGAGAGCTCCTCAGTGTCCGTAATTAGCGTGTAGGGGGTTACTGACTTATTCCACTTAACGTAAATGGCACCGATGGGGGAACCGTCCTTCGCCGTTACGGTAATCCGACTGCCCTTGCCGGAGGTTTGGGCCGTCAGCTCCTTCGCATAGGCTAGCTGAGGGAATTGTAGGATACATAATAAAAAAATGAAAAGGCAAAGGAATGCCCGAATTTTGTTCTTCATGTGAACTGCCTTTCTGTTACTAATACTCTTATCTTTTCTGGCTTATTCTTTACAATAAGGACTTGCATATAATTTACATCAGCATACCACATTTTCTGGGAATGTGAAATCCCTTATTGTGTTTTTAGACAAAAAATGCTAAGATAATCTAATGGGGTTTCACGGCATACCCCTAGTAAGTATATAGTAAAGGAATTGTTATGAAGGGAATTACGATCGTCCTGCCTTCGCTGGACCCGGATGAAAAACTGAATATGGTAGTTCGCGGGCTTTTGGAAGAGGGCTTTGAGGACATTGTGATTGTGAACGACGGAAGCGATGCGGCGCATCTTGCACCCTTTGAAGAGGCAGCAACACATCCTGAGGTAACCATTTTAACCCATGAGGTCAATCGCGGCAAGGGACGGGCACTCAAGACGGCGTTTTCTTATATCCTGGAGCATCGCAGGGATTGCATTGGCGTTGTCACGGTGGATGGCGACAATCAGCATACGCCGAAGGACATCAAGGCCTGCGCGGAGAAGATGGCACAGACGGGAGACGTCGTTTTTGGCTGCCGGAATTTTAACCTTCCGAACGTGCCAAAGCACAATCGCATGGGAAATAAGATTACCAGCATGGTGCTTCGCCTTTTTTGCGGCATTCGTCTCTCGGATACGCAGACGGGACTGCGTGCCATTCCTACAAAGTATTTGCAGTTGATGACGACGGTGCGCGGAGAGCGTTTTGAATATGAAACGGAGATGATCTTTGCCTTAAAGCGAGATCGGATTCGCTTTCATGAGGTGACGATCGAGACGGTCTACATTGAGGAGAATAAGTCTACGCATTTTCATCCCGTGAGAGATTCCTTCCGCATCTATGGCATCATTCTTTCCTTTATGTTCAGCTCCGCCGCATCCTGTCTGGTGGATTATCTGATCTTTACGGTGTTGGTATTCCTTTTAGAGGACAAAATGACTCGCTGGATGAAGCTCGCCTTTGCGGTATTTCCCGCGCGTGCCGTTTCTTCCATCGTCAATTATACGCTGAACAGGAAGGCTGTTTTTCGAAGTGAGGCACCCATGAAGCAGACGCTTGTGCGTTATTATACGCTTTGCGTGATTCAGACGGCGTGCTCCTATGGACTGGTTTATTTGCTTAGTGCGCTCTGCGATGCAGGGTCAGCGCTGGAGGTATGGCTGAAGGTGATCGTCGACGTGTTCCTGTTCATGATCAGCTTCCGCATTCAGCAGCATTGGGTATTTCGTTAAGCATTTATCGAAACGGTAAAAATATAGATTGCTTTGACATAAGAGGAGTTCTATGAAAGTCAGGAAAGTTTTATTGCGGATCTTGCTGGTACTTGTGACCTTCTTGGTGATCACCTTTGCAGGATTAAACTATACCTTGTATTCCATTTGCCACGGGCCGTCTGAGACGGCAAGAGATCTGTTTGTCTCCACCATTTTGGAGACGGGTGCACTGCAGTTTTTAGCCTCCTGGTATTTTTCGGAGGAGGAAATTCTTGCCATCACGAACCGAAACGCCATGGCGCAGACAACGGAAGAGGTTAATACGGATCTGATCGTCATCAAGCCTAGCGAGGAAGGCGGCGGAGAGGGTGCTGCGACAGAGGAAGAGGAATTTGATTTTGACGAAAATGGCATTGCCATCATCGAAATGACGGGACGCGCCTATATGGCGAAGCTTATGATCGTAAAGGATCCGTCGAGGGTCAAGGTGGCAACGATTTATCCCTGGTCCGACATGAATCACAGTAAGAACGGCGTAACGCTGGAGGAATTAGTGAAGAAGGCGGATGGCATCGCAGGAATCAATGGCGGTGAGTATTTTTCTGAGGGTAACTGGGGCGGCAGACCCAAGGGCCTTACGGTTTGCGAAGGGGAAATCCAGTATAATGATCCCAAGAAGGGCGACGTCATGGTCGGCTTTAATGAGGACAACATTCTTGTCATTAAGGATCTCAGCGGCATGAATGCGAAGCAGGTAGAGAGCATGGTTGCCGAAGAGCGCATTCGTGACGCCGTGAGCTTTAAGGATGAGGAGAATGGCGACAGTAATCACTTTACGAAACTGATTATCAATGGAAATGCAAGAGAAATCAGCGGTAACGGAAGTGGCGCGAATCCTAGGACTTCCATCGGACAAAGAGCAGACGGAACGGTACTGCTTCTTGTGACGGACGGACGCGGCGCGTCAGGGCATCTTGGTGCAACGGCAGCAGACCTGGTCAGCATCATGCAGGAGTATGGTGCAGTCAATGCCGCAAATCTGGACGGCGGCAGCTCCTCCGCAATGTATTATCTCGATAAATATGAAATGACGAGCGTAACGCTTTATTATTCGACCTCCTCCTGGAGACTTCCCACGGGCTTCGTGGTAATGGGAAAGGAGGCAGAATAAATGGCTGGAAGGACGCAGAATTATCAGCAGAGGAACGATCAGAAGAGGACCGATCAGCAGAAGAAGTCGCGGCAGAAGAAATTCCCATTGTTTTGGGTGCTTTATTTGTTGTTTGTCATAGCCATGATCATCTTTTGGATCAGGGCGGTGGATTATGTCAAGGAATGTCTGGTGCGCTATGAGGAGAGTCAGCCCGTGAATTCCATGGAGACGATCATTGCGGACTTGAGAAAGCAGGGGTTGGAATCCTATGTCAGAATCGATGGCGAAATGTCTCGTTTTGATTCACAGGAGGCCTTTGCAAAGGCAGCACAGAGGCTGGTCAGCGGAAAAATTCTGGATTATGCGCCAGCAAAGGGCGTGCAGGATCCCGCAGCTCCCAAATATGAGCTTTTGGCTGACGGAGAGCCCGTTGGATTCGTGAGTCTAAAGGAAACCTCATCGGAAAACTTGTTCCTAAATCTTTTGAAGGTCAGCGAATGGGCGCTGGATCACGTGGAGATCAATGCAATTATCAAGGGAGAGAACTCCTTTGAGGTTACCGTTCCGGAGAGCTATCAGGTGTTGGTGAACGGCATAGTGGCAGATGACAGGGAAAAGGCTCCTGAAACGCAGGTTTCTGAGGAATTTGCCTATGCTGCGGAATATGTGGAGGTTCCCAGCTTTGTGACCTATCGTGGAGAAGGGCTGCTGGAGACGCCGACCATCCAGATTTTGGATCAGGAGGGACAGCAGATAGAGACCGCCGTGGAACAAAAAAATACAAAGACAAGCGCATCCTTGATGACCTTCACGGAAAGCGACATTCCTGAGGATCTGAAAAAGCAGGTATTGGAGAATACGGAGCGTTATACGAATTTCTTCTCTGCAGATCTTCCTGGATGTAAGGGCAGTGTTTCGCCCATTAAGGATATGTTCCCGAAGGATTCCTATTATTTGGATTTGGCGGACACCTACCGTCGGGAAGACATGTGGATGTACAGCGCGCATAGTACGCCTGTGTTTAAGAATGAAGTAGTGGATCATTATATTCGTTATAATGAGGAGCTTTTCTCCTGTGAGGTTTATTTCGAGAAGGAAATGTTGCTGACTAAGACCGGTAAGAAAAAGGTAGACGTTACGAATTTCCGCATGTATTATGGCCTCCTGGATGGCGAATGGAAGATTTTGGACATGGTGACGCTGCTGGCGAATGAGTAGGTTTTTAGGAAGAATAAAGTGGGTTTTTCATGGACATACTATGCAAAAAGGCATGGAGGTGTCAACATGGAAAACAAACAGGAAAGGTCCGCGGACACTAAGGAAACGCATACCGTGGAATTATTGAAGGAATGCAGTACAGGCTGCCAGATGGCGCAAAAGAGCGTCAAGCAGGTTCGGTCGTTTGTGACGGATGAAAAACTCAGCGAGCTGATGGAGGCCTATGGTGAGAAGCATTCTGGCTTGGAGCGGGAGGTCGCTGCCATGCTCGGGAGCTATGGCAGCAGGGAGGAAGAACCACCCAAGATGGCAGAAATCGGAGCCTGGATGAGCGTGGAGATGGGGATGATGATGCATCCCAACAATGAAGAGGCGGCCAAAAAGATGATGGATGGATGTAACATGGGGATCCAGTCCGTCAGCGAATACGTCAATCGCTATCCTGACGCAGAAGAAAAAGCGCACGATCTGGCAAAGCGCATCATTAAGGTTGAAGAGGATTTCATGGAGGAGATGAAGGCCTTTGTATAGGCCGCAAAATCTTCCCTAGCGGTGCAATGTCATTTGGTTTAGGGGTGGAAAAGAATCTTCCCAAGGATCAAGAATTTTTGAAAGGTAGATGGGGACGATTGTTTCAGAAATGTATAAAAGAAGAGACCTCGGCATAAGAATCATTAAGAGCACGAAAAGGGGATTCTTATGAAAGTCCAGTGGAAAGCATTGGCCATTAGTCTTGCCGTATCGTTAGGAACCGGTTTTCTTTCTTCTTTGTTAACGCCCAATATAAGAGAGGAATATGCCCAGCTGTATCAGCCGCCTTTGGCGCCGCCCGGCTGGGTTTTTCCTGTTGTTTGGACGGTTTTATTTCTGCTAATGGGGCTGGCAGCTTTTGTCGTTTATGATTCCAATGCCTCTGCGGAGGAAAAGAAACAGGCGCTTATTCTCTACGGCGTACAGCTGTTTTTCAATTTGGGATGGTCCGTATTGTTCTTTCGCCTACATGCTTATCTTCCAGCATTCCTTTGGCTTATTATCTTGTGGTTTTTGGTATTCATGCTCATAAAGAGATTTGGAGCGCTGGATGAACTGGCGGGGAAGCTTTTGATTCCATACCTGCTGTGGCTTACCTTTGCCGCATACTTAAATCTTTCCATTGCACTCTATTATCTGTAGCGGAGCAGTTTGTATGCGAACATATGGCAAATGATGCAAACACGACAGCAGAATTATGTTGGCAATTCTTGTCAATCTATGATATACTTTACCTATTAGATTTCTGGGAAATCAGGAGGCAAATTACCATGTACTATACGAATGTATTAGATCTGATCGGAAATACGCCGCTGCTGAGCTTGGAGCAGTCGACGGGACTGCAAATCTATGCGAAGGCAGAGTTTTTAAACCCTGGTGGCAGTATTAAGGATCGAATTGCATTAAATATGATCGAAGATGCAGAGAAATCTGGAAAGCTGAAGCCAGGCATGACCATTATTGAGCCGACTTCAGGAAACACGGGTATCGGACTTGCGCTTTGCGGCGTTCGGAAGGGCTATAAGGTCATTATCGTAATGCCGGAAAACATGAGCGAGGAGAGAAAGAAGATCATTCATGCGCTTGGAGCGGAGCTGGTTTTGACGGAGCCGAAGCTTAGCATTGACGGAAGCGTGAAAAAGGCTCTGGAGCTTGCGGCATCCTCTGATGAGTATTTTGTTCCTCAGCAGTTCCAAAATCCTGCGAATCCGGATGCACATTATCGCACAACGGCCAAGGAACTGGCGGAGCAGCTTGGAAAGAAGATCGATGTTTTTGTTTCTGGAATCGGTAGCGGCGGAACCCTTCAGGGAATCGCACAGTATCTGTTGGAGCTGAATCCTGACATGAAGGTCGTTGCGGTTGAGCCTAAGAATGTCAGCGCGCTTTTGGGAGATGAACCTGGCCTGCATCAGATTCAGGGAATCGGGGATGGATTCATTCCAGACATTCTGGACACCAAGATCATTACGGACATCGTTGAGGTCAGTGATGATGATGCCATCAATACGGCAAGATCTCTGGCAAGGATTCAGGGATTGCTTGTCGGAACGTCATCGGGCGCCAATGTCTGGGCAGCAATGCAGATGGCGAAGAAGTACGGAAAAGACAAGGTGATTGCCACGGTACTGGCAGACCGCGCAGAGAGATACTTCAGCACAGCATTAATATAGAGCGAGGAAGGAACCCAAGCGACGCCGAAGGCGGCATTTGGGTTCACCCGAGCGAATACGAAATAAAATCAGGAGTCGCGAAGCGACGACGGCTGCGAAGCAGACGGATTTTATGAGTAAAA
>JAFXQK010000039.1 GCA_017527205.1 Lachnospiraceae bacterium
GCAGAGGACTGAAAATCCTCGTGTCACTGGTTCGATTCCGGTTCTGGGCATTTTTTATTTTAAAATTTCTGATCAGAGATATTTCCCTTTTTACATTTGTGTTACTCTTATGAAATGGTGGATGCGGAATGACGCAGTTTTGAGTGTAAACTTGAAATTGCGTTTTTTTATTATATTTTAATCTTGTAATTGATACTTATTATATCTTATCTTGTGGGTACCCACATCCATCAAATTCTATGAAACATAGAATATAACATATCTGAAATATACAAATTAGGTCTTCCTTTTTGTTCGATCTTGAAATATGATGATATTAGGACAGGTTAATATGAATTTTTAGCATGGAAAGGCAGGAATCAATACATATGGTACATCATTTAGCAGAAAACATTAGAAAGTATCGCAAAGACAGGGGCATGACGCAGGAGGATTTAGCAGAAAAGCTGAATTTGACGCTAGGTACGATTTCCAAGTGGGAGCGAGGCAGTTCAGAGCCGGAACTATCCTATTTAATGCAGCTTGCGCAGATTTTCCATATTTCCTTAGATGCTCTTATTGGCTTTAGCATTCGAAGCAATAACGTTGACATATTAATCGAAAAAATTGAAAAGCATGAGATGGCGAGAGAATTTGAAGCGGCAATCAAGGAGTGCGAGGCGGCGCTTCTCATTTATCCCAATCATTTTCGTATTGTTTATCAGGTCGCATCGACATATAACGTGATCGGCATGGTATTGTCAGACAAAGAAGCCCTTAGAACTGCCATTCGACATTTTCAGCATTCTATTGATTTATTTGCTCAGAATACCGATCCGCATGTCAGTATAATTGAAATTCAAAACAAAATCGCACAGTGTTATTTGTCACTTAAGGAAACGCAGAAAGGAATTGAGGAACTAAAGAAGAATAACATTTGTGGAATCAATGATGCGGACATTGCGCTTAACATGATAGCGGTGTTGAAACAAGATTCTGAGGGAATCAAATATGCGCAAAAGGCATTTGGTGAGCATGCAGCAACGATCATCACCGTTCTGTTTGCGTTAATGACGTATTACTTCAACGAAAAGGATCCAGAGCAAGGACTTTATACAGCAAATTGGACGGTTCAGTACTTGAAAATGTTGAAAAAACGAGAGAATGAAGTCGCCTTTGTGGATAAATATATTGCAAGTACCTTGCTGATCATTGCCATTTTTCAGGATTCCATGGGAGATTGGGAGCAGGCAAAGGCGACTATGCTAGAGGCCTTTCAATGCGCCCAGGCCTTTGACAAGGAGCCGTGCTTTAACACAAAAAACACTATTTTCATGGATGAAATAGAGGACGGATATGTCTATGACAGCCTTGGAATTACTTCCAAACAAGGGCTTGTTCGAATGATGGACGAATTTCATCTCAGTGATATGACCTCGGAACATTTTTGTGAGTATTTCCAGAGAAAAATGCAGGAAAACGAATCAATACGGTAAATTAAGGATACGCAGGAAATCAAGTATATGCAGGAAATCGTGTATATGCAGGAAATCGAGTATATGCAGGGAATCAAGTATATGCAGGGAATCTAGTAAATGCGGGAAACTGAAAATATACAAGAATTTGAGAAACATAGAAAGAAGGCTAATTTATGAAAAAAGAGGATATCTTAAGAAAATCATTTTGGCAAGACAATAAAAAGTTGTTTTTCATCGCTTTTGTCGCAAGCCTTATCTTAAACTCCGTGAATTTGTACCTCTCTTATGTTCTGCAGGTCGTAACGGATATTGCGGCAGGCGAGGAACAATCGAAAAGTCTGTTACATGTCGTAATAGAGTGTTTGCTTGTATTTTTGGGAATGATATTGGTTTCTCTTGTATTTGCAGGAACGAGAAACGCTTTTAAGGCAAAGGCCATGAGGCAATACCGGGATCATATCTACGAGAAATTGGCAAAAAAGGGCATTGGTGCTTTTCGAAAGGAAAACACCTCAACCTATGTGTCTGGCCTGACAAATGACGCAACCATCATAGAGGAGAGCTATTTAGACGGCCTTTTTTCGATCGGTGAACAGATCTTCCTGTTTGTGGGCTCCTTACTTCTCATGCTTTGTTATTCACCGCTATTGACCTTGATTGCCATTGGATTTTCTCTGCTTCCGGTACTTGCAAGCATACTGACGGGGCAAAAACTGGTAAATTTGGAAAAGGACGTATCGAGCAGAAATGAGAAGTTTCTTGCCATGATCAGCGAAATTCTGACGGGATTTTCCGTGGTAAAGAGCTTTAATGCGGAGGAACGCATTGGCAGGATCTTTGGAAATGTCAACGAAGCACTGGAAAAAGCGAAGAAAAAGCGCAACGTAAACAAGGTTTATACGGAGATGATCGGAGCGCTTTCAGGTGCGACCACGCAGATCGGTGTTTTTATTGTTGGTGCATGGTTGAGTATCCAAGGCATGGGAATCACGCCTGGCATGCTAATCGTTTTTACCAATCTTTTGAATTTCATCATCGGTCCAATCGGTCAGTTGCCGGCACTTTTGGCCAAGAAGAAGGCGGCGCTGGCATTGATTGACAAGATGGAAAAGGCATTGGAAGAGGAGGATGCCACGGAAGCAAGAAAAGAGGATTGTCAGCTGGAGCATTCCGTGCGGCTGAGTGACGTGGACTTTTCATATGACGGAACCAAGAAGGTATTGGATCACCTTTCTTATGAGTTTGAACAGGGAAAAAGCTACGCTATCGTCGGAGCGTCCGGATGCGGAAAATCAACGCTTCTGCAGCTCCTGCTTGCCGGAATGAATGGTTATTCAGGGAATATTTTCTATGATGACACAAACATTAAAAACCTTCGCCCGGAGTCTCTGTATAACACGGTTTCCACCATTCAGCAGAATGTCTTTGTGTTTAATGCTTCCATTCGAGATAATGTAACGATGTTTCAGGAGTTTCCGAAGGAGGAAGTGGATCGCGTGATGGGGATGGCGGGTCTTCAGGAACTGATCGCAGAGAAGGGAGAGGATTATCTTTGCGGAGAAAACGGAAGCGGTCTTTCGGGAGGAGAAAAGCAGAGAATTTCAATTGCAAGGGCGCTCCTTCGAAATGCAAAAATGCTTCTCATTGACGAAGCGACGGCGGCGCTCGATGCCGAGACCTCAAGCCGTGTCATCAAGGCAATCCTCGCTCTCAAGAATATGACGAGAATCGTGGTGACACATGACCTTGACGCAGGCACCCTGCAAAAATATGATTCCATTTTGACACTGAAAAATGGTAGAATCATAGAAGATGGTTCGTTTGACGCACTGATGAAGAACAAGGGATATTTCTATTCCCTCTATACGGTGGCACAATAAACGGAACACGCTACAGGATGCCGATCATTCTGGAAACAAAGATAAAGACAAACAAGGTCAGAATAGAGATCAGCGAGGTCCAGACAACAAGCTGGGCGGCCAGCTGACCGTCATTGTTCATTTCATCCGCCATGATGGCACTGGAGACGGCAACGGGCGTGCCAAATAATGCGATGAAGGCGGCGATCGCTGCAGGTTCGAAGTGAGTCACGTGGCATGCCATCAAAAGGTACGCGCCAAAAACGCCGAGGAGGGGGGCAATGATCGTGCGCGCGAGCGTTGCGACAACAATCTGCTTCCTATAGCCCTTAACGCTGCTAAATTCAAACTGCCCGCCCAATACCAAAAGCGCCAAAGGAGTTGCCGTTCTGGAGATATAGTTCAGAGTCGTTTCGATAAACGAAAGCCTACCAAGTGTATCTAGGATGGGCGAGCCTGCCAAGAGCTGCTTTAGCGTCAGGGCAATCAGGCCAAGAACGACGCCGATGATCAGGGGATTCTTAGCGATTTCCTTGAGCTGCTTTGATGCGGAGCGATTGCCCTTTTCCTCCAGGAAGGCATTCAGCACGATAACGGCAAGGACATTATAAATCGGAATGGTGATGGCAGAGAGGATGGCTGCAATGGTGACGCCCTGGCTTCCGCCGATCATCTCTGCGAGCGGGATGCCGATCAGTGCGAAATTAGACCGAAAAACGCACTGCATCATGACCCCCTTTTGCTTTTCGTCACGGGTTACGAAGGTCGAAAGGTAGCCGATGAACACTAGCAGCGCGATCACGGCCAAGGCAAACAAAACCGCGTTCAGAGGAATTTCGCGGATGCTCTCCAGGTTTGTAATATTACAAAATAAAAGGGTCGGGAGACAAACCCGAAAGACCACTTTATTTCCCTTGGTCAGAAATTCCTTGGACAGAATTCCGACCTTTTTTAAAAAATATCCCAAAAGAATCAGTAATATCAGTGGCAAAATTGCATTGACGGTAAAAAGAAAAATTTCTAGCAGGTTCATTTTGCTACCTCCGTGTCTTCTAATCCTATCTTATTATACCTTTCACAAAAAAGCAAATACAGATTACGGGCGGCCTAAAAAGAGAATTACGTTCATGACAGAAACAATGGGGCAGGAGATGTCCTGGTCGCGAAATTTTACTTATATTACGAGCATGATATTTGAAATGGAAAAATAAATTAACGAAAAAGGGAATCTATGACTTGACATAGATTCCCTTTTTCGTTAATATAAAGATAGGAGGACAGGAATATGGCATCTAGCATTATTCACCTGGCGATCACGGAGGGTGTCGCAAAGGAATTGAATTGTAAAGACATATACAGACTTCGGCTCGGTGCGATCCTTCCTGATGGCACCGTTCACGGTAACGGGCATTTGAAGATACGAATCTGTAATGAAACCAGATCCACCTACGACCTAGAGAGCTTTCGCGAGAGGTTTGGCGAGCGAATGAAGGAGGATCCGCTGTACCTGGGGTATTATCTTCATTTGGTGCAGGACATTTTCTATCGGTATTATGTGTATTCAGAGCATCACTGGGATCCCTTGCCGCCGGGGAATATAGAGAAGCTGTATCGGGATTATGGCATTACCAATGGATTTGTTGCTGAGAAGTATGGCTTGCAGCCAGACATGATCCGGCAACTGGATCTCACGGGAGAGCCGATCCTTAGCGTTGCGGAATATGACGTAAAGGAGCTTGTGGAGAAAGTCAAGAGCCATTTTATTCCCGTGGAAGATACGGGCTGCTTCTTTTTTACGAAGGAAATGGCGGAGGAATATATTGAAAGGGCGATGATCTTCTGCAAGGACGAGCTTCGCAGACTTTCGGAGGGAAAGCCAGGGCTAAGCAGCACGGAATGGAGCTGGGAGAGGCATTCATAGAAGGCAGGCGACGGAAACGCCCATTCCGGGAAGCACTAACACGAACCAGCAAGAAGATGTGTCAAAAAATTAGGGCAAAGCTTTATCGCAAGGAATTATGAACCGAAAAATCAATTGAGAAATGCAAGCTCAATAAAGAAATGGAAGAGCAATAAAGAAATGGAAGTTCAATAAAGAAAAGGGTTAGACTATGTTGATAGAAGAACGGCATCAGAAAATCTTAGATTGGCTGGAGGAGAAGGGGTACATTTCAACGGATGACATTCAGGAGGAGTTTGGAATAAGCTATGATTCCGCGAAGCGTGACCTACGAATTCTGGAGGAAAAGGAACTCCTGAAGCGGACGAGGGGCGGCGCGCTGCCGCTTCGTCAGGTCGGCATCGGTCGTCCCAAGGGAAATACGGCGAAGGACATTCCTGCCGTCAAGGAAAATTACGCGCTGATCGCAAAGCGGGCGGTCTCCATGCTGCGAAATCAGGACGTCATCTATATTACCTCTGGTACCGTCGGATATTTTATGGCACAGAATCTTCCTGAGGAGCTGACGCTTCGAGCTGTCACGAATTCCATAGTCGTTGCAGAGGAGCTTCGCAGAAAGCCGAACGTATCCGTGATTTTGATCGGCGGGGAGATGGATGACAAGGGCTGCTGCTATGATGGCTTTGCAATGGAGATGGTTAAAAAGCTGCGGTTTGACAAGTGTTTTCTGACCTCGGCCTCAATCTCCGCGGATTTCGGGATTTCCATGCAAAGAACGGCGGCGCTTCCGTTTTATAGTGCTCTGATTGAAGGCTCTAAACAGGTCATTGGCCTGTATCCCAAGGAAAAGATAGGCTTCCATTCGGTGGTCAGCATTGCACCTGCTGAGAAGCTGGATCTCATGATCACGGACTGGGATGCATCGGAGGAGGACTTAAAGCTTCTTTCCGAGAAGGGGATTGAAATCGAAATCGTGGAGCAAGTATAAATGATTGAAAAGCGTTTGCGACTATGGTATGATGATAATGTATGTTGGGTATGATAGGCATAGAGTACGCTATATTTTGTGCTTTTTGATGAGATATCATTGGATCCGGAAGGGACTTTCAATGATATTGCAGGAAATGCCAGGCAGAGAATTTGTCAGGCAGGCAATTTGTAAGATATAGAATCGTAAGGCAGAGAACCTGTAAGGTATGGAATTCGCAAGACAAAGAATTCGCAAGGCAAAGAATTCGTAAGGCAAGAATTCATAAGACATAGAATCTGTGAGGGATAGAAATAGAAAGGCTGGGAGAAGGGTATGGCACACAGGGAGTTAGAGGAGGTTCGAGAGGAGCTTCGAAGACTTTCCGGCAATCATGCTGAGTTTTATGACAAACTAAATCCTACGGCGAAGCCCTCTGCGGGCGTTCGCGTTCCAGACCTTCGAAAGCTTGCGAAGGAGCTTGCGAAGGAGGATTATCAGTGGTTTTTGGAGCATAACCCGATGGATACCTTTGAGCTGGAGATGCTTCAGGGCTTGGTCATAGGGTACGCAAAGGATGACGTCAAAACAATCCTTGCCTATTTAAATACGTTCATCCCGCACATTCATGACTGGGCCGTAAATGACATTACCTGCCAAACCTTCCAGATCGCGCGAAAGTACCCGGAGGAAGCGTACCAATTCTTCATGAAATATAAGGATTCCAAAAAGGAATTTGAGGTGCGCGTTGTCGCCGTGATGCTGATGAGCCACTTCCTGACGGAGGAGTATATCGACAGGGTGCTAGAGGTTTTGGATGGGCTTTATGCTGAGGAGTATTATGCGAAGATGGGCGTTGCCTGGGCGGTGGCCACGGCGGCCGCAAAATTCCCCGAGAAGGTATATTCATACATGATCAGCCCTGAGAATCACCTAAATGACTGGACTTATCAGAAGGCCTTACAGAAGATGCGGGAATCCTACCGCGTGGACAATGCATTGGTGGACAAGATCAAAGGTTAGAATAAAATCCAGAAAGGATGGAAAAAGTATGAGAGAAGAATGTGCTTACAGCGAATTTGACAGAAAGGAAAACCTGCATTTTGACTCGAAAGTAGTACATGGAGCGTTGGGATGTGAACCCATCACGGGAGCCGTGAGCTTCCCCATTTTCCAGACGGCGACTTTCCGTCACAAGACCTTCGGCGTTTCCACGGGATATAACTATTCCCGCGTGCAGAACCCTACCCGTCAGGAGCTGGAGCGCACCATGGCCATCTTGGAGAATGGCGCGGAGGGCTTTGCTTTTACCAGTGGACAGGCTGCCAACATGGCAGTGTTCAATCTTCTTGAAAATGGCGATCACGTGATCCTGTGTGATGACATTTACGGCGGCACCTTCCGTATCTGTGATGAGATTTTCAGCAAATTCAACTGTGAATTCTCCTATGTTGACATGACGGAGCTCGACAATATCAAGAACGCGCTTCGTCCCGAGACCAAGATGATCTTCCTTGAGACGCCGACCAACCCCATGATGAAGGTGGCTGACATTCAGGAAATTGCGAAGATCGCAAAGGAAAATAATTGTATTTTTGTCGTGGACAACACCTTCCTGACCCCATATTTCCAAAAGCCGTTGGATCTCGGGGCAGATATTGTCGTACACAGCGGCACGAAGTACCTGACGGGACATAATGACGTGATCGCGGGCATCGTTGTCGTAAAGGATCCCGCGAGAATCCCGTTTTTCCAGGGACAGATCAAGTCCATGGGGGCGCAGCTCGGGCCCTTCGATTGCTGGCTGATCCTGCGCGGCTTAAAGACCCTTTCCCTTCGCATGCGTCAGCATGACGAAAATGCAAGAAAGGTGGCAAATTGGCTCCTGACCCAGCCTAAGGTTAAGAAGGTTTACTATGCGGGCTTTGAGAATCACAAGGGCTATGAAATCAGCAAGAAGCAGTGTACGGGCTTCGGCGGCATGATCTCCTTCGAGCTTGACAGTGAGGAGACGGCGCAGAACCTTCTCTCCAACGTGAACATGATCCTGTTCGCGGAGAGCCTTGGCGGTACCGAGACCCTGATCACTTATCCTTGGACCCAGACGCATGAGTCCATTCCCGATGACACGAAGATGGCACTGGGCATCACGAAGGCCTTTGTCAGAATCTCCATTGGAATCGAGAACGTGGATGACATTATTAACGACCTCGCGCAGGCGCTGAGATAGATGAGACGTGGGGACGGGGTTAGTGGATCAAAAAATGACCCATCAACCCCGTCCCTGGAGCTCATGGAGGGCGGAAAATGGGAATTAAGTTTACGAAGATGCAGGCATATGGCAACGATTATGTGTATGTCGATGCCATTCATCAAACGATAGAAAATCCAAATGAGCTTTCGAAGAAGATGTCGAATCGGCACTTTGGCATTGGTGCGGATGGGCTGGTATTGATCTGTCCGTCGGAGCGCTGCGACTTCCGCATGCGTATCTTTAATCCCGATGGCACGGAGGCGGAGATGTGCGGCAATGCCGTGCGCTCCGTTGGAAAATTTGTCTATTATCACGGCCTGACCGACAAGACAACGGTAAAGATCGAGACGCTCGGCGGGGAGAAGACGATTCTCCTGACCGTAAAGGACGGGATGGTGACGGACATTGAGGCAGCCATTGGCGAGCCGATTTTCACGCCGTCGCTAATTCCGGTGACGACGGACAAGGATGAGTTCCTCACACAGCCGATCACCGTGGGCGACAAGACGATGATTGCATCGTCCCTTTCCTGGGGCAATCCGCATACCATGATCCAGGTGGACGATTTATCCACGCTGGACATGGAAACCTATGGCCCGTTGGTGGAGAACAATGTCGTTTTCCCGCGCAGGACGAACGTGACCTTCGTTCAGCTTGTGGACAGGCAACATTTAAAAATTCGCGAATGGGAGCGTGGCACGGGTGAGACGATCGGCTGTGGCACGGGGTGTTGTACGGCGGTTGTGTTCATGCATCGGCTTGGTCTTGTGGATCGCATTGTCGACGTGGAGCAGATTGGCGGCGTTTTGCACGTCGAGTGGGATGACCAGAACATTGTCCACATGAAGGGACCCTCCTATGTGGTGTATGAGGGAGAATATCATCCAGAGGCTTGATATACTGATCGCAGAAGGGACAGTTTGCCAAGGTAAAAGGGACGCAAAGCAGAAGGGACAGTTTGTCAAGGTAAAAGGGATATAAAGCAGAAGGGGAGTCAGGCCATCTGACAGAGGGCGACTCTGTTACGGAGGAGGAAATCAGATTTTTAGGGATCGTTTAAGAGATGAAAGTACGTGAATTACGATATTCCAACACGAATACATATCTGATCGAAGGAGATCATGGAAAGCTTCTCTTCGACACGGGATGGGCCGGCACGTTCCCCATGCTATGCAGGGCGCTTGGCGAGCTTAAGATTTCCGTGCAGGAGGTCAGCTGTCTCATGATCTCCCATTTTCATCCAGATCATATGGGAATCGCGCAGGAAATTGCGGATCAGGGCGCAGTGCTCTTGATTCCAGATCTGCAAAAGCCTTTTCTCCATGCGGCGGATGCCATTTTTGAGAAGGAAAAGGGTACGAGGTTTGTTCCGATCAAGGAGGAGCGGGCCAGATTCTTTTCCCTCGAAGAAAGCCGTGCGGTGTTAAAGGAGCTGGGAATTGACGGTCAGGTGTTCCATACGCCTGGACATAGTGATGACAGCATCTCCCTTTGGCTTGACGAGGGAGCTTTGTTTGTTGGAGACTTAAATCCCTTGTATGAACTCCAGCTGCACAAGGGCACGCAGATCGGAGAGAGCTGGGACAGGCTCTTGAAATTGCATCCAAGGACGGTATATTATGGGCATGCAAGGACGGCCGTTCTGGAGGAACATGGGGCCGGGACGGCAGAAAAGGAACCGAAGGACGGGAACGGACTGTCAGGCTTGGAAGTGCAATCCCACAGCATATTCCAGAAAAAGAGCTTGTTAGGAACACCCCAGGGAGAAACGGTAAGTACGGCTTTGTCCGACAGCGAGAAATATGCGCTGGTCTCCCAGATGATGAAACTCATTGATAAGGGGTATGATATCAAGAGGATTCATAAGAAGACGCATGCAGATGAGAAGTTTATTGAAAATGTCATGAGAATGTACTTGACTCATCAAAACATTAGCGTGCAGGGGATTTTGGATCGCATTGAGCTGCGGGGAATGCACGAAAGATGATATAATCAGGGCAATATGGAAATGTGGCGTAGGGAAAAGACATGAAAGAACAGAAAATATTCACGAAGAACAGCACTTATCAGCAAATAGAGGTGCTCAAGACCAATCGAAACAAGCGCTATAAGGCGAATCAGTTTCTGGTGGAGGGCGTGCGGAGCCTTAAGGAAGCGGCGAAGAACGGCTGGAAGATCAAATCGCTGATTTACTGCTCGGAAAACCTTTCCGACTGGGCGAAGGAAATGATTCGGGATGTGAAGACGGAGGTCAATTATAACCTCACGCCGCAGCTCCTTTCTGATCTTTCCGACAAGACGGATACCTCAGAGCTCATGGCCATCATTGAGATGCGGGAGGACAGGCTGGACACCATAAAGCTGTCAAAGACACCCTTTTTGGTGCTGTTTGACCGTCCTTCCAATAAGGGAAATCTTGGAACCCTGATCCGTTCCTGTGACGCACTCGGGGCGGACGCGCTGATCATTACGGGGCATGCCGTTGATCTCTATGACCCTGACGTGGTGGTCTCTGCCATGGGATCCTTTTTCAATCTGCCCGTGGTCAGGATTGCAGACAATAACGAGCTCTATGCCTTTGTGGACAAGCTCAAGAAGGAATGCCCTGGATTTACGACCCTCGGTACGACGGCACACAAGGAGCATCCCATCTGGGGTGAGGATTTAACGGTGCCGCTTCTTCTCATGATTGGTAACGAAACCATGGGACTGAACAAGGCATTTAAGGAATACTGCGACAGACTATGCACCATTCCGATGGCGGAGACATCCTATGCCAGCTCCTTTAACGTAAGCTGCGCTGCCTCCATCATGATGTACGAGATCGTGCGACAGAGAAATCAAGGGGGTCAGGGGATGGATGGACCTTATTCCTTTTTGTCATAAATCGGAGGCCACAGATGGCAAAACTGCAAAGGACTTTCGTCTCAACTAAATATTTTTCCATGCTATGCAGTGGTACCGTCTTGATGGTGCTGACAGCCATTATGGGCGTGGCAGATACCCTGATCGCAGGAATCCTTCTTGGGGAAAATGCCGTTGCCGGGATCTGTCTGGCATTGCCGGTATACTCCATGGCCAGCTTCTTTGCAGTGTTCTTCTCCTATGGGGTGCCAATTCTGTATGCCGGAAAGATGGGGGCATTTCAGAAGGAGGAGGCGGACAAGTGCTTCGGTGTTGGATTGACGGTTGCCTCGTTGCTTGGCATTTTGATGTTTTTGGCCATTCTCTGTGGGGGCGAGGCTTTTTTGAAGGCCTATCATCCAGACAGTCAGGTGTATGCACATGCGTTGGATTATCTCAAATGGATGAAGTTTGGAGTTCTGCTATTGCCACTCAATGAGCTGTTGGATGGCATGCTTTTTGCGGATGGTGATGAGGCCATCAGTCTTGCGGCCAATGTGACGCAGGGGATCATGAAGATTATTTTGTCCGTGGTTTTATGCCAGCGGATCGGAGTGAAGGGACTTGCCCTAGCTTCCTTTCTCAGCTTTGCAATCTCCATCATCATTTCCTTCCTGCATTTTTTCC
>JAFXQK010000040.1 GCA_017527205.1 Lachnospiraceae bacterium
CGTGGCGCACACGGCCATCGAGGAGGAGAAGCATAAGGTGCTGACGAGAATTCAACTGACGGGAACCGGGAACCTTAAGTATTTTGCATCGAAATTTGTGGTTTCTGCGATCGTATCCGTCATGATCACGGGTGTGCTGGCAGTGCTGACGTTCTTCATCGGGCAGGAGCAGCTTGGCATGAGCAGGGCAGCATTTCTGGGACTGGTATTTCTCATGGGCCTGATCTTCAATTCCTTAAGTCTTCTTCTTGGAATTTTGAGCGGCGAGGTGATGACCGCGAATTTCATGGCGTTTACGATCTGGTCCTTGTCCTGTATGTTGGCAGGTCTTTACTTCCCGCTGGACGATGCCTCACATTTTGTAAAGACGGTTTCTTACCTGATGCCGCAGCGGTGGTTCATGGATAGCGTCGATCAAATTTTTATGGGAGACAAACGGGGGTATTTTATGGTATTATGTATTACGACAGCTTATTTAATTATCATTCTGAGCCTCGGCGGCGTGGGTTTAAAGGTGAAGAAGATTGAACAGTAATACGAGAAAAAACTATTTTCTGGCGGTCCGCATGGTGCTGATGCTTGGCGTTAGCCTGTACGGAATGACCATACGAATGGAGGAAGCAGGAGTGTCGGTGACGATGCTTTTGCTTCTTGCGCTTTTTATTGGCTTTGTTGCATGCAAGGAGCTTGTGGAGGGGTGGAAGAAGGCGGCGTTTTTACTGGCGAGCGGAGGCGTCGCAGCATGGATCAATCTGTTGGGCGGAGATGCGTATTTCCTGATGTTTTACTTTATCGTTTTTGAAATTCTGTCCTTGCTGCGGGAGCAATTTGAGATTGCGCCCTTTTTCTATGCCGTTCCGTTCCTCATGGTTGCAAGGCAGACGCCCATGGAGCTCCCGGAGCGGTGCATTGTCATGTTGCTTTTCATGATATGCTATTATCAGCATGATTTTGTCGTGCGTTCCTATCGGAAGCAGACCATGGAGGATACCCTGCTTGAGCAGCGTCTGAAAAAGGACATGTCCCAGAAGGAGTATGAGACCAAGGCCTTGCTCCAGCAAAACCTGTTAAGGTCAGAGAACCAGATTTTGGAGGATCGGGCAAGGCTCTCGCAGACGCTGCATGATAAGCTGGGACATGGCATTAACGGGTCGATCTATCAGCTGGAGGCCATTAAGGTCTTGATGAAAAAGGATCCGGAGAAGTCGGATGCCATGATCCAGGCAGTGATCGATCAGCTTCGCATCTCCATGGATGAGATTCGCGCGATCCTGCGCAAGGAGAGACCCGAGAAAAAGGAATTAGCGCTTTTGCAGCTTTATAAGCTTTGTGAGGACTGTAATGAAAAGGGCGTGGAGGCAGAGGTAGTGACGGAGGGAGATGTTTCGCTCGTTCCGGAGAAGGCTTGGGAGGTCATTTTGGACAATGCCTTCGAGGCTGTGACCAATGCCATGAAATATGCAAAGTGTAATCGAATTAGCATCAAGATCGTTGTGCTAAATCAGATGATCCGTTGCACGATCACGGATGACGGGAAGGGATGCGGTGAGATCAAAGAGGGTATGGGAATCGCCGGCATGCGAAGGAGAGTTCGGGAGGCAGGCGGAACGATTGGGTTTGAGACCCAGGCGGGCTTTACGGTGAATATGTTGCTACCGTTTAAGTGAAAGACTCGGGAAGGACTCTGGAAGGACTCGGGGCTGTGGTTGGGATAGTCTTTCTACTAACCTTTTAACCTAGAAAGACTATCCCAACCATCCCCTCGAGGTACGTGAGAGTGAAATGGCGGTTGTGAGGGAAGGGAGAGAATCCCTGTTATTCTCTCGAGGTATGGGAGAGTGAAACGGTAGCAATGGGGGGAGAGAAGAGAGAGGATCTCAAGATTTTCTCGAGGTACTGGGGAAGAAACGGTAGCGGTGAGGGAAGGGATGGGAGAGGATTATGGAGAGGATTAAGGTAGTTATTGCAGATGATAGTGACTTTGTGCGGGATGGAATGAAGATTATCCTGGAGGTAGATGATGATTTCGAGGTGCTGGGGTGTGCCGCAAATGGGCGGGAGGCCGTGCGGCTCGCAGAGGAGAAGCATCCGGATGTGATCCTGATGGACATTCAGATGCCAGAGATGGATGGGATTGAGGCGACAAAGCAGATCGTGGAAAAGAATCTTGGGAAGGTACTGATTCTGACGACCTTTGATGACGACGTGCTTGTGCAGAAGGCTCTGCAGAATGGCGCAAAGGGGTATCTGATCAAGAATCACACGCCGGAGCACTTAAAGCAGATGATCAAGTCCGTTCATCAGGGAACGGGTGTCATGGAAGAGAAGATCCTGGAGTCGCTCGCGAAGGGATCACTTGCAGGTAGAAGGGAGCTTGGCAATGGGTTTGATCCGTCGGGGTACTCGGAGAGGGAGCTTGAGATCATTCAGGCCGTTGCGGACGGGCTTTCCAACAAAGAGATCGCGGCGAGACTGTATATTTCGGAGGGTACCGTGAAGAATTATATTACGACGATTCTTTCGAAAGAAAATCTTTCCCATAGGACGGCGCTGGCCGTGTATTACCTGACGGGGAAGAAGGCGTAGCCATGAAAATGTGTTTGCTGAGATTGAAAAAAAGGTGGCGACATGGTATGCTTATATTTATCGGATGATTAGCCTGCCATGTCAGCTGTGGAAGGAGATTTGGATCTTCCCGTTGACTGTGATGAGGCGATCAAACAGATTACTGACAACGGATATGCCAGGGTGATGCCTGAAGGATATGAATCACAGGTGGTTTATGGAATTGCTTTCTTTGGGAAAAAGGCATTGATCAAGCAAATGAAATGACGGATGAATGGAAGGAGTAGGGCATGGTCGTAAGGGAAGAAGCAAGAAAGATGAAGCTGGCGGCACCGCACATGGCGGCTGCATCCGAGGAGATGAGGAATGCGGCGCTTCAAAAAATCATAGAGACGCTAGAGGAAAACCGCGACGCGATTTTTCAGGAGAATGCACTGGACGTACAGGCGGCAGAGGAGACAGGCGTGGCAAAGGCCGTAGTAAAGCGTCTGAAATTCGATGAAAATAAGCTGAGAGATGCCATTGCAGGCATTCGGCAGATGATTGACCTTACGGATCCCGTAGGTAAGGTAACGTTAAAAAGAGAGCTGGATGAAGGGCTTGTGCTGGAGCGAGTTTCTGTTCCGATCGGCGTCATTGGCGTGATCTTTGAGGCGCGTCCCGATGCGCTGATTCAGATTTCGGCGCTTTGCATAAAGAGCGGAAACTGTGCGATTCTAAAGGGCGGCAAGGAGACGGCTAGAACA
>JAFXQK010000041.1 GCA_017527205.1 Lachnospiraceae bacterium
AAAAGAGTATATGACCTGCATCAGGCGGAATATGATGAGGCGGCGCTTCGGGCACTCCATTCCGGATGGTATATTCTCGGAAAAGAAATGGAAGAGTTTGAACAGGCCCTTGCCGGCTGGGCGGGCGTAAAGCACTGCGTAGCTTTAAACTCAGGCACGGATGCACTGATTCTTGCCGTGAGGGCGCTTGGCATCGGCGCGGGGGATGAGGTAATCGTTCCTGCAAACGCTTATATCGCCTCTGTCATCGGCATCACGGAAAATGGAGCGACACCCGTATTTGTGGACGCAGATGACCATATGGAAATTGACGCGGACAGGATTGAAGAAAAAATAACCGAGAGGACAAAGGCCATTCTTCCCGTGCATCTTTATGGACAGAGCAGCCGCATGGAGCAGATCTCCATGCTTGCAAAAAAGCATGGCCTGAAGCTGATCGAGGATTGTGCGCAGTGCCTTGGCGCGAAATATGGCGGGAAGCTGGCAGGAACCTTTGGTAACATTGGGTGTCTTAGCTTTTATCCGACGAAGCCCTTGGGGGCTTTTGGCGATGCGGGGGCGATCCTTACCAATGATGACGCATTGGCAGAGCGCGTGAGACTCCTTCGAAATTATGGTTCCAAGGTGAAGTATCATAACGAAATCAATGGCGTCAATAGCCGCATGGATGAGGTGCAGGCGGCCGTCCTAAAGGTCGGATTAAAATATCTGGAAGAGAGCAATGAAGAGAGAAGACGCCAGGCGAAGGCTTATCGGGATGGAATCAAAAATCCTAAGATTTGGATCCCTGAGGAATACAAGCGTGTTTATCACGTGTATCATCTCTTCCCCGTGCTCGTGGAGGAGCGCGAGGGCTTTCAGAGCTTCTTAAAAGAAAACGGAATTGGAACGCAGGTGCATTATCCGATTCCTCCTTACGTGGCCGAGTGTTATCAGAGCCTTGGCTATGGCTGGGAGGACTTTCCAAATGCGGCGAGATATGCGAGGAGTGAGGTTTCCCTGCCGATTTATGCGGGCATGCCTGAGGAAGAATTGCAGTATGTCATAGACGTGATCAATAGGTGGTAAAGCGGGGGAGAATTTGCATTTTGAGGTAAAAAATGTTATAATTTTTCTGATAAGACAAAGGCATTTCTCAAGAAAATTACTAAGGGGGAAGAACGATGTTCACTTGGAATTTTCAATATGTCTCAAAGGCGAGACTGGCGGATATTTTTAGCCAGCTCATGCTGAACGTGCAAAAAGGGGACATATTGATTCGAATTCATACGGCGATCCATCGGGAAGAAGAGGCGGTCGAGCTTGCGAAATTCGTAAAGGGCCTGGTTCCGAGAGCACAGATCTTTGGAACGAGTGCGTCGGCCGTGATCAATGGTGGCAAGCTGGATCCGAATCAGTGCGTGATTTCCGTGACACAGATGGATGAGGGAAGAATACGCTCCGCCTTTCTTCCGACGGTGGATGAGGCGTCGGGGGTTCCCCTTGCGCCGGAATGCCTTTGTGAGATGCTGCGTAAGGCTGTGGCCTCGGAGAATCCCGGACTGATGCTTACCTTCATGACGGGATCCTATATGGACGTGAAGGCGTTTGTGGAGAAGTGCAATGACGTTTTTCCGGGGGTGCAGATGGTGGGCGGTATTGCGGATGCCATCCACAGCCGAAACAGGCAGAGCGGGGGCTGCGGCTTCCTCTTCAATGAAACGGGCTGGTCACGTGACGGCATTTTGGCAGCCATGCTGAGCGGTGAGAGCCTGGAGTGCTATACCTCCGGAGCTACGGGCGTACAGACCGCAGGAGACGAGATGGTAATAACGGAGGCAGAGCATAACCGCATCATCTCCATTGACGGCAGGGATGCGCTTTCAGAATATCTTTTGGGAAACGCGGATGAGCTGATGAAAAGGCCGGAGCTTGCCAATCTGTTTCCCTTTGTGTACTCGGAGCACCGCAACGTGCCGCTGCAGTTAAAGGTCGTGGACGGTCAGCTGATTGCAAGTCATAACGTTGTTCCCGGAAAGAAGATTCGCAGGGGCTTTATCTATGACGGACAGATCGTGGAGGATGGCAGGGAGCTGTTCCGCCACGTGGAGACCTTTGAAAAGGCGGAAACCGTATTTGCATATTCCTGTGCCACGCGTTATGCAAGATATCCAAACAGCGTAAAGTGGGAGCTTTCCGCCTATGAAAATTCGAATGCGTGCGGCTGTATTACGGACGGAGAATTTACCTGCTTTGAAGGCAGGAACGTCTTTGCAAACGGCACCTTTGCGGTATCCGTGTTCGGCGAACGTCAGTACACGCAGGAGTTTAACCCCTATGCCCTTTCCCATTCGGAGGCCGTGACGAACGACAATAAGGAGCTGATCGACCATCTGATGCTTCTGGAAAAGAAGCTGGCTGAGGACGGGGCGCATACGGCAACGGAGGAATTCAAGGCTTTCCTTCGGGAATGTGAAGGAAGGCTGTTTTATTCCGAGGCGGATGGCGCGGCAAATGCAGCGGCCATGCTTATGGATATCAAATTAAAGGGCATAGATCGCATCTGTGAGATCAACGTGCTTGACGTCGTCAGCCTAAAGCTCATTTTTTCCGAACAGATGATTCAGCTGACCTATCAGAATTTTCTTGAAAAGTGTAAGGCGTTTGCGAAAGAGAAGAATTATTCCTTCTATGTTCTGGGGCAGTGGTACGTGGCCATTGGCGCGCCTTCCTACGCTACCTCCCTTGAGGGCTTTGAGAACAACATGAAATCGCTTCACAGGGAGCTGTTCGAAATCTCGGAGGAGTACGTGGCAATTGTTCCTCTGTTCTGCGTCATGTATAATTGTACGGCGGAGAACATCTCCTCAACCTATGTTTCAGCGCGCGTTGAAATGATGAACAAGAACATGCAATTCCTGGTGCGGGACGCCAGCGAACAACGGTTGGACGAGGAGAGCATCCGGAAAAAATATCAGATGGTGAACCTGATTCATTATGCCATCTCGCATGACGCTCTGACTCCCTATTATCAGGGGATTTACGATAATAAAAAGCAGCGGATTCACCATTATGAGGCGCTGATGCGCCTTCGGGATGAAGAGGGGAACGTTTATTTGCCGAAGGACTTTTTAGGCGTGGCAAGATCCTTTGGACTTTTGTATGATTCCCTTTCCCTGATCATGATCAGGAAGGTCTTTGAAAGATTTCAGGATGAGGAGGACAAGGCCGTCAGCATCAACATTGGCATTCGTGACATTCAAAATCCTGAAATTCTGGATTATATTTATGACACGCTCTCCACCATGAAGCATCCGGAGAATTTTATCTTCGAATTTCTGGAGAATGAGGACGTGGAGGATTACAACGATTTGGTGACCTTTGTGGATAAAATTCATGAACTCGGCGGCCTGATCTCAATTGATGATTTTGGAAACGGATACTCGAATCTGCAGCACATTCTCAGCATTCACTCCGACTTCATCAAGATAGACGGTTCCATCGTGCGTAATTGCTGCGTTGACAAGGAATCAGAGAATCTTGTGGCGCTGATCACGGGCTGGAAGAGCCTGAGCGCAAGAAACGTAAAGATTATCGCGGAGTTCGTTGAGAACGAAGAGATTCAGAAAATGATGGAAATCTATAACATTGATTTTTCGCAGGGGTATCTGTTCTCGAAGCCGTCATCGGAGATTTGACAAGGGGATTTTACATGAGAAACAATGAGAAGGAAGTACGGTACGTGGGACTCATCATGGAAGACATTTTCTCGGAGTTTGCCAAGGAAATCATCCATGGAATCTCAAACTCCGCCAAAGGAAAAGAGAATCTTCGTCTGGTCCTTTTGGTGGGGAGACAGAATGAAAAGGGGAATCTTGAGGATAAGCAGTTCCAGTATAAGACTGTTTACAACACCATCTATCGTCTGGAGGAAGCCTGCAGGTTTGACGGCCTGATCCTGACCTTTCCCAATACCTGGCCCATAGAGAAGGATGCCTTTGGGCTGAACAGGGTCAGCAATCTGTCCCTGCTTCCGAAGGTATTCATTGCGGCAAATAAGCCGGGGGAGATTACGGTTAATTATGACAATGAATCCGGCATTCGGGAGGCCATGGATTACCTGATCAATACGCGTGGGATACGGCGCATCTGTATGCTTGGCGGAAGAGATGACAATCCGGACGCCATGAAAAGAAAGGACATTTTTATCAAGTGTCTTATGGAAAGTCATCTGGAATATGATGAGGACATGTACGAGAAATCCGACATGTCTGCCACCTGCTTTGAGGCGGCGGCAAACCTTCTCGACAGAAATCCCGACGCACAGGCTGTTTTTTGCGTCAATGACCCTGCTGCCATATCACTCTATTCGGTGATGGAGGAGCGGCACCTGGTTCCCGGCAGGGATTTACTGGTTTTTGGATTTGACAATACCCGTTCGGCGAGTGAAATCGTCCCGCCCCTGGCTTCCATAGGCCCTACGGAGGAGACGGTCGGGCAGAAGGCATTGGATGTTCTGATCGACATGATGGACGGGAAAAGGGTGGAGTCCGTCGTTTTGCCCACAAGCCTTTATGGCAGGGCATCCTGCCCGTTTGAACGGTTTGACTTTACGCAAAGGGATTTGCTTACCGTAAGCAAGACAGCCATCAACCGCATGTTTGACGATTGTTTTTACCGCTATAAGAATGAGTATTTTGACAGCAGGTCCATTAACATGCGGCGGCTCTTTTACGAGATTATTTCCGGCATGCTCTATGCCATGAAACGGCGCTACGTCAGTGATGAGGAGTTCGTGAGAATCGGCAATCTGATCGACGTATTCTTTGACAATAATGCCATGGACTATACTGATTCAACGAAGTTTTTGCAGAGTGTCGAGAGGCTGCAGGCCGGGATGAACAAGCTTCAGAAATCGGCGGCCACCAGCGTTAAAAACAACAGACTGTTCGTAAGAATGAAGGATCGCGCCATCGAAGCACAGGCGGGGCAGAGAAGCCGCAGAAACAATAAAATCAATTCGGGCCGGTACGCCATGCAGGATTTCCTGGTCGAGACAACGGACTTTGAGCGTACCGGAAGCAGCTCCGTGGAAAATATCATCCGGCATTTCGACATGCTGGGACTGAGAAATGCCGCACTGTATCTTTATGAGGAGCCGGTGGATTATCATTTTGACGGTACGACAGCATTTCCAACGCATTTAAACCTTCGATGCGTCATGAAGGAAGGCGTCCTGTATATTCTGCCAAGCGACCGGCAGGACTGCGCGGTTGAAAGTATTTTTCAAAAAAAGGAGCTTCCGACGAGAGGACTTGGATACGTTCCCTTCCCCGTTTTTTTTGGAGCAAGGCTTTATGGTATTTTAATCTGCGAGCTGGAGAAGGAAACACCGGAACGCGGTGAATACATCGTGAGCACCTTAAGCAGGATTCTGTATCTGAATGACATGGAGGTCATCAATTCTCCGAAGATCACGGAGGAGATGAAGAAGGCCAAACAAGATACCAAGGAGCAAAAAATCTTCGGACAGATCGCGGAAGGCCTTGCCTCGCATTATGACATCATATATTACGTGAACTCCTTCAATTCAAGATATATGAAGTTCCGGGCCAACGACATCTTTGGCAATCTTGTTCTGCAGGAGGAGGGACATGACTTTTTTACGGATCTTCGTGCCAATGCGGCGAAAATCGTGCATCCCGAGGACAGGGAGCGCATTATCAGCATCCTTGGCAAAGATCACATCATAACCTCTCTGGAGGACCGGAAGCAATATCATGCGGATTATCGTCTGCTGATTGACGGAAAGCCGCAATATACCAGACTGACCGTGAGCTGGGGAAGCGACAAGGTGCATTTTGTCATCGGCGTGGAGAATGTCACGGAAGAGGTTCGCCGCGAGGAAGAGCACGTGCGGGCATTAAAGATGGCAAACGAGCTCGCCAGAAGAGATGGTCTTACGGGAGCGAAGAACATCAACGCCTATCGTGAGGTGGAGGAGAGCCTTCAGAGAGAGATGGAGGATGGCATGGAGGAGCTTTCCTTTGCCATTGTACTGGCGGACATCAATAACCTGAAATATGTGAATGACACCTATGGACATAAAGCGGGAGATGATTATATCAGGGCGGCATGTAAGCTGATCTTTGACACGTTCGCTCACAGCCCCGTATTTCGCGTCGGCGGCGATGAGTTTGTAGTTGTCATGATGGGCTCTGATTATGAAAACAGAAGCGCATTGTTACAAAAGATTCGCGATCAGGTTTTGGAGAATCAAAGGAAAAGGGAGATGCATCCGGTCGTGGCGGTAGGCATTGCCACGTATGACGGAAAAACAGACCGAAGGGTTTCCGAGGTATACGAACGGGCAGACCATGAGATGTATCGAAACAAAAATCATTTAAAAAATCTACGAGCCATGGAGGAAGCGCGCCAAGGAACTGTACGGCCGTAAGGCCTCATGGCAGAAATAAGAGAGGATTTTAGAATGGATGACGCACGGCAGAAGATGTCTCAGGAAATCGAGGAAATGAAACGCTTTCTTGATCTTGCAGACGTTCGGGAGTTTATCTATGACATTGACAAGGATGAGTTGGTAAACCTGCGGTATGGCAAGAAGCGCGAGGTCTTTTATCGGGGACCATTGGAGGCATGGGCTGAGGGTTTTATTAAACGCCAGGACGGAAAGGTGAATGAAAAATTCGGGGATTTTTATCATGCCTTGAAAAGCGGCGTGCCGTCCTTTCAACAGCATTACGAGTACAAGGGCCTGTATCGAAGCGCAAAGTTCGTCACGGAGGAAAAGCCAGAGGGTGGTAAGGTCATTTATGGTGTGATCATGACTGGTAAGGTCTCCGAACATGAGGACATTCGTTACCAGCGAGCTTCTGACAAGGATGCCATGCTGGACATGCTTAACAAAAAGGCGATTGTCGAATATGCGAAGAGAACGCTAGAGAAGGATAACTGCCCGACCACCTATCTCATCATTTTTGATCTGGATCATTTTAAGCTGATCAATGATACCTATGGTCATCTCTATGGAGATGAAGTATTAGTGACTGTTTCAGGCATTATCAACAAGGTCATTGGGGAGCATGGTGTTGTCGGCAGAATCGGCGGTGATGAGATCCTGATTGTGACGAAAGGAATCCACGACAAGGCGGAGCTTCGTCCGATGCTGAAGGAGCTTCGCATGGCAGTGGAGGAGGCCTATCAGGGTCAGACGGCAGGTTTCTCTTTGACCTGCAGCATGGGTACGGCAGCATATCCCGATCATGGGAGCAGCTATATGGAGGTAATGGATATCGCGGATAAGATGCTGTATCTGGCAAAGGAAAAAGGACGTAACCGTTATATCATTTATACGCCGGAGCTGCATGAAAAATTAATTACTGCCAAGAATTCGGGAACGGCTCCCGTGATGGGCTTCCCTGCGGCATTTGACAATATTGGCATCATGCAGTACATGTTGGATAATTATCTTCGAAAGGATGCCAGCACCAATGATGCGGCATTTGCGAGTATTGGAAAATCCTTCCAGCTAAGTGAAATCCTGATTGTGTATGATAAGGGAAGAAATGGATTTCGATGGACGCCGGAGGGGGTAGGCTACGGAGAAAAGGATTTGACCTGGCTATCCATGGATGAAAAATTGACCTCGCTTTTTGACAAGAATCATTTACTTGTGATTGACGGCTTATATAACTTGACGGATGATCAGAAGTTTCTGTTGGAGCCTTTAACGCAGAGAGGCGTTGAATCCGCGATCTTTTATCAGATGCTTGATAAGGGTGTCGCGGAAGGCTATGTCATGTTTGCAAAGAAAATACAGAGACAGCGGTGGGCGGAATATGAGCTTCTCGCACTGTCAACGATCGCAAAGATTTTTGAGATATCCATTTATCATTAGGGCAAGGGGGATTCCGTATGAGAGTAGAAATACCGGAAGACGAAAAAAAACGATTGGATTCTCTTTTTGAAGCTTTTTCAATTGTGGCAGAAGGGACTTATGTCTATCTGTGTGATTTGGATTATGATTTTTCCAGATGGTCCAGGTCAGCAGTAGAAACCTTTGACCTTCCGTCAGAGTACATGTATGGTGCCGGAGAAATCTGGGAGGAACACATCCATCCAGAGGATCGGGATGCCTATCGTGCCAGCATCGAAGAGATCTTTTCTGGCAGGGCCAGAGAGCATGACATGCAGTACCGAGCTCAGAAGAGCGATTGGGATTATGTCGTATGTACCTGTAGAGGCGTTGTCATCAGGGATCCGCAGGGGAAGCCGAAGTACTTTGGCGGAGCCATCCGCAATCAGGGGGTTAGCGCCAATATTGACACGCTGACAGGACTTCGAAATCTGTATGGCTTTTTTGAGGACGTGGAGAGCAATATAGAGCGTGCTCGCCCTGTGATTCTTAGCATGGTCGGCATCAGCAGCTTTACGGAAGTCAATGAGATGTATGGATACCATTTTGGAAATCTCGTGCTCCAGAAATTTGGGCGTCACCTCAGGGAACAGGTTGGTAACAGAGGCTGCGTTTACCGCATGGATGGCACCAAGTTCGGCATCATCAGCAGCTCCTCTGACATGGAGGCAATGAAGCGAGGATATCGGGAATTCCGTGAATACTTCCAAAAGGGCGTGAAGGTGGATGGTAAGTTCTTAAGCATGCACTTAAACGCAGGCATCCTGCAGCTGGATAACTTTGAAATTGATGATCAGACGGCTTACTCCTGTCTGAACTTTGCATACGGCGAATCCAAGATTCGAAGACAGGGCGACATCGTAGAATTCCAGAATCAATTGACGGGAGAGAACCAGAGCCACCTGGAACGAATTCACGTGATTCGTAATTCCATCGTGCAGGACTTTAACGGTTTCTATCTGCTGTATCAGCCCGTGGTTCACGCACAGACGGAGAAGCTGGTCGGAGCGGAGGCTCTCATTCGATGGAAGAATGACGTCTATGGCGCCGTTGCGCCGGACCTCTTTATTCCCGTGCTGGAGCGAGACGCACTGTTTCCAAAGCTTGGCAAGTGGATCCTGAGAACGGCGCTTCGCGGCGCAAAACAGATTTTGGAGAAAAAGCCGGGCTTTGTCATTAACATCAATCTGTCTTATTCGCAGCTGGAGAAGCCCGATTTCGCAGACATGGTGATTGCAATTTTGGAGGAAGAGGAGTTCCCGCCCGGAAATCTGTGCTTAGAGATTACGGAGCGCTGTAAGCTGCTCGATCTGTCCCTTTTAAAGAGCGTGATCGCATGCCTTCGAGCGAAGGGCGTCAGGTTTGCGCTGGATGACTTTGGAACGGGATTTTCTTCCCTGGGCATTGCAAAGACGCTTCCCTTCGATACCATTAAGATCGACCGGAGCTTCGTCATGGACATTGAAGCAAATGAGAGAGATCGGGAGTTGATTGCAAGATTTACGGACTTTGCAGCTTCCTTTGGTGCCGGCATCTGCGTGGAGGGAATTGAAACCACGGGCATGCGTGACATTCTTCAGAACTACAGCGTATCAAGCTTCCAGGGATATTATTATTCCAAGCCCGTAACGCTGGAGGAGCTCTTAAACAGCCGCTTCTTGAAGCCGGAGACATAAGGGACTAAGAGAGAACAAAGGCCAGAAGAAAAAAGTCAAGAGAAAAAGGCCAAGAGAATAAAGCCAAGAGAAAACAAAGACATAATGGGTTAGATGGAAAACATAAAAGAAGCAGTATATGCGTAACGTCATAAGAAAAAATGAGGGGATAAGAGCATGAAAACATCGAAGAAAGAACGAGCTTATGCACTTTCACATTTCAACGAAGTGCATCACACGACCTTAAACCCGGAAGGCCCGGGCGTGGTCAGAATCCATTTGGTACCGCCGCTTTTAAGGGACGGAGAGCTGGAAGCCAGCGTTGCCATCATTAACGGACAGGACGTGATTCCGGTCAACCGTTCCTGGAGCATTTTGCTCACGGAATTCATTGAATCCGTGAATGCTTATGCGGGACGAGAAGTGACGGATGAGGATGCGAAGGCCATTGTTGACAAGACCTGCGCCAACGTGAAGAAGGTGTACCCCTTCGTATTCAAGAGTCGTCTTCGCAAGGACATTCAGAGAATCATGGAGACTTTTAAGCATATCGCATATGGGGAGCCCGTGGAGGAGAGCATCGGTTATGTCAACATGGGCGAGTATGCGCCTTACATGCGCGCACCGCACAGAATGGATCTTATGGTGAGCGCCATGACCAGGGAAGGAAAATGGCATTGCAATCAAAACTGTGTGCACTGCTATGCAGCCGGGCAGAATCAATCCTCCGAGGAAGAGCTTTCCACGGAGCAGTGGAAGCAGATCTTAGATAAGTGCCGCGCGGTTGGCATCCCTCAGGTGACTTTTACCGGCGGGGAACCGACGATGCGTGAGGATCTGTTTGAACTGATCGATTATGCAAAGTGGTTTATTACGAGACTCAATACCAATGGCATCAAGCTGACGAAGGAGTATTGCGAGCAGCTGAAAAAGGCATCCCTCGACAGCGCACAGATTACGTTTTATTCCTGCGATGAAGAAATTCACAATCAGCTTGTGGGTGCACCGAAGTATCAGGAGACCGTTGCGGGAATCGAGAATGCGCTGGCAGCAGGAATCAATTTAAGTATCAACACGCCGCTTTGCACGCTGAACAGGGATTACGTGAAGACACTGGAATTCCTCCATGAAAAGGGTGTGCTTTACGTCACCTGCTCCGGACTGATCACTACGGGAAATGCGGCGAAAGAGAATTCCGAAAGCCTGCAGCTTACCCTGCCTGAGATCCGCGAGATTTTGAAGGATGCCGTGAAGTACTGCTATGCAAATGGCATGGAAATTAGCTTTACCTCGCCTGGATGGGTGGATGATGATTATTGTAAGGAGCTTGGCATTAGCACACCGAACTGCGGAGCTTGTCTTAGCAACATGGCGATCACGCCCGGAGGCAACGTGGTTCCCTGTCAGAGCTGGTTGAATGACGCGCCTCTTGGCAATTTTCTGAAGGAGGATTGGGATAAGATCTGGAAAGGCGAGACCTGTAAGGAGCGGAGAAAGTATTCCTCGATGATGCTTTGCGAGTGCCCGCTTCGGATTCATCGCGGAAAGGCAGGGCAGAAGGCATGAGAAAGAGTATAAAGATTTGGATGTTTGCGCTTCTTTTGGCAATGGTGATTCCGTTCTTGGGAGCAAAGGCGCAGGCAAAGGATCTGGATCAGATCCGCGATTATGAGATTACGGTAGACGTAAATAAAGACGGCACGCTAAACATGCTTTATCACATTGAGTGGGAGGTGTTGGATTCTACCTCTGAGGAACCTTTAACCTGGGTAAAGATTGGCATTCCCAACAATAAGTATGTTTCCATGAAGAAGCTGACGAGCAATATTAAGAAGATTGGTTATTATTCCGCCAGCGGAAGCTATGCAAGAATCGATTTTGACAAGTCCTACCGCAAGGGTGACATTGTAAAGTTTGAGTTTCAATTGGTGCAGGACTATGTTTATCAGATGAATCAGTTTACCGAGGGTGAGACGGTTTATGGTTTTACGCCTGGTTGGTTTAATGACATTAAGGTGGACAAGCTTGTCATTCGCTGGAATGCGGATAAGGCAATTTCTACGGAGCCCGCGGCTGAGAAGATCAGTTACAATAATGGAACCTATTTTGTCTGGACGGAAGAGAACGTGAAAAAGGGAGGAAAGCTCCCCGTTCAGGTAACCTATCCCAATGATGCTTTTACCTTCGACCCTTCTAAGATGCAGATCGATGGGGACAAGGAAGGACGGAAGACGGCCATCTTTGCCGGAGTTATCATAGCCATTGTGGCATTAGGATTCGTAGGTCTGATCGTGGCTGCAATTGCATATGACAACACGGCAAACATGAAGGCTTCAACAAAGATCACGCGTACCAAGATTGTGTACCATGATACCTGTCCCGGATGCGGCGGCGCAAGAACGGAAGGAAAGAACAATTGTCCTTATTGTGGAGCAAGCTTGATCAAGAGTGAAGAGATCATCAAGGAAGAAGAGATTCCAAAGGAGGAGAAGGCACTTCGAAAGAAGAAAACAGATGGACTTTATCCTTACTCGTCCTCGCCAAATACCTATATGCTGGTTCACGTGACGCATGTGCCCGTGGTGAGATCGTCTTCCGCCTCTAGCAGAAGTAGTAGCTGTGCGCATAGCTCCTGTGCATGTGCATGCGCTTGTGCGTGTGCCTGCGCCGGCGGCGGTAGAGCGGGATGTAGCACGAAGGACTTCTACAACACGAACCTGAAGCTTAGACAGCTCTATCTCAAACAGAATAACCATTGAGATAAGAATATGGAATGACTCGGGGCTTGGTTGGGATCATCTTTCTAGTAATCTTGAAAACTAGAAAGATAATCCCAACCATCCCCTCGAGACTATAGCATGTTATTGTTTTATAAACAGAACTTATGCCAAGAAAACGAATTAATGTTGACATTATATTTTGATTTAGTGATTTTTGGTTGGGAGATAGAGCTGTTTGTAAAATGGGAAAATTATTAAATAATTGTTGATAGCTGTTGGGTGGGAAGTGAGTACTGGATAGGATAGGGGTTGAGGATGCTGGAAAAAAAGGACGAAGAGAGATTTCAGAGGTTAAACGGAGCTTGGGAGCCGAAGGGTTATATCGGGCCTAGGGTTGAGATCAAGGGAAATGAGCTTGTGCGGTTTTGGATGGGCGCTCCCGTGCTAAAGACGGAGTTTACCGTAGAGGAGCAAGGGGAGAAAACGGTGCTTCACCTAGAAAAGACGGCACTTTCCTATGAGGGCTCGTCAAGCTCTTATGCGACGGTGAAGGAGTGTTATGTTCAGGACGGAGGAATGACCTTTATCGATGATTTCCCGATTACAGGCGAGAGCTCTGATACACTGTATCCAACGCAAAATAGCCGTTATGGCAATGTCACGATCGTAGATGAGATGGCGCTGCCGCTGCTGCAGGGCACTTGGAAGCAGACGGATTATGATTGCAGGCTGAGATTCTTTGGCAATGTCATGTCCTTTGGCTTGGAAAAGAATTTCACGGACAAGACGAAGATCGTAACAGTCACGAGGAACTGGGAAAAGGGAGATCGCATTTATGTGATCAATGAAAATCCCGCGCGTAGCGACGTTGGTCACTATGAAGGCATGTACCTCGAAGCTGGCGTTCTTCATGCCTATATTCCCGTGTGCGATGCACAGCCCGTCATGCTAAGCTTTATCAAAGAAAACTAATATCATACAAAAATTTAAAGACATAAAGGAGAAAGAACGTGAACGGAAAAATGATCAAAGCACCCATGGGGTGGAACAGCTGGGATTGTTACGGAGCAACCGTAACGGAGGAGATTGTAAGACAGAATGCCCGGTTCATGGCAGAGCATTTGAAACAATATGGCTGGGAGTATGTTGTTGTCGACATTCAGTGGTATGAGCCGGGAGCGGCGAGCCATGAGTATCGCCCTTTTACGGAGCTTTGCATGGATGAGTATTCCAGACTGATCCCTGCACCGAATCGCTTTCCATCCTCGGCCGGCGGCAAGGGCTTTGCACCGTTGGCAGAATACGTACATTCGCTGGGGCTTAAGTTTGGCATTCACATTATGCGCGGCATTCCCCGTCAGGCCGTTCATCAGAATACGCCGATTTTGGGGACGAACAAGACGGCAAGAGAGGTCGCGAAGACTGCAAGCATCTGCTGTTGGAACAGCGACATGTATGGCGTGGATCCTCATAAGGAGGGCGCACGGGCTTATTATGACAGCATCTTTCAGCTGTATGCCTCCTGGGGCGTAGATTTTATCAAATGTGATGACATTGCCCGTGAGATGCCGCATGAGGAAGAGGAATTGATCATGTTAAGCGATGCCTTAAAGAGCTGTGGCAGGGAAATGATTCTCAGTATATCTCCCGGCCCCGCACCGCTGGATAAGGCAGAGCTGTTTAAGCAGGTTTGTAACATGTGGCGCATTACGGATGACTTTTGGGATAAGTGGGAGCTTCTCTATGACATGTTCCAGCGCGCGGAAAAATGGTGTACGCACACGGGCGCGGATCATTTCCCTGATGCAGACATGCTTCCCATCGGCCCCCTTCGCCAGGACTATGGAAAAGAGAATTGGACAAAGTTTACGAAGGATGAGCAAATCACCATGATGACGCTTTGGAGCATCTTCCGTTCACCCCTCATGATCGGCGGTGAAATGACGGGCTTTGATGAGTTTACGATGAGTCTTTTGACAAATCAGGAAATTCTGAAGATGCACAGAAATGCAAGACATTCTCATCAGGTGTTCCGCAGAACCATAGGCAATACGGAATATATTGTTTGGATGGCAGTGAGCGCAGCAGGCGGAAATTACATTGCTGTCTTTAATGCGGGAGAAGAGGATGGAAAGCTGGAGCTGAACCTCGCAGAGTGCGAAATCGATCGCGAGATTAAGGTGAAGGAGCTCTGGAGCGGCGAGGAAGGCTATGCAGAGGGCATTCTTCCCGTAAGCTTGAAGAAGCATTCCGCGAAAGCATTCTATTTCGCATAGATTTCTGTGAAGCTTAGGGCTTTGCATGAGATCGCATTTGACTAATATTTTTGACGGAAGGTACATGACGACATGGCTTGGTATGATGAGGCAGTATTTTATCACATTTATCCCTTGGGATTAACGGGAGCACCAGAGAAAAATCCTTACGGAGAGCCAGTTCACAGGCTTCGGGAGCTGTTCCCTTGGATCCAGCACATAAAGGAAATTGGATGTAACGCGATCTATATTGGTCCCTTATTTGAGTCAGAGGGACATGGCTATGAGACAACGGATTATCAGAAGTTAGACGGCAGACTTGGAACCAATGAGGATCTAAAGGAGTTTGTGAGCCTGGCACATCAAAATGGCATTCGAGTGATCTTTGACGGTGTATTTAATCACACGGGAAGAAATTTTTTTGCCATGCAGGACATTCGGAAAAACCGTGAGAATTCCCCCTATAGGGATTGGTATCAGAACGTCAATTTCTGGGGCAATAATGAGTTCAATGACGGGTTTTCCTATGACAACTGGGGTGGCTATAATATCATGGCAAAGCTGAACCAAAGAAACCCTGCAGTTCGTGATTATATCTGTAACGTCATTCGTTTTTGGGTTCAGGAGTTTGATGTTGATGGCATCCGTTTGGATGCAGCAGATGTTTTGGATTTTGATTTTATGAAGGCGCTTCGCCATACGGCAAATGAAGTGAAGCCGGAGTTCTGGCTGATGGGAGAGGTGATTCACGGGGACTACACTCGTTGGGTCAACGAGGGAACCCTTCATTCCGTCACGAACTACCATTTGCATAAGGCCTTGTATTCGGGACATAATGATCATAACTATTTTGAGATTGCCCACACGGTAAAGCGTTTGTATGGTATGGGCGGCAATAAGCCGGATGGCTTGAAGCTTTATAACTTTGTCGACAACCATGACGTTGAGCGAATTTATACGAAGCTTTCGAACAAGGCGCATTTCACGCCTGTTCATGTTTTGCTGTATACCTTGCCTGGCATTCCTTCGATTTATTATGGTTCGGAGTTTGGAATTGAGGGGAAGAAGACCTACGGAACGGATGCACCCCTTAGGCCGCATTTGGAGCTTGAAAATTATCGAAATTGCCTTACGGAGAACGGTTATACCAAGCTGATCGCAGCGCTTGGAAGGATTCGTCAGAGCCAGCCGGCACTTTCCTATGGGGATTATCAGGAGCTTCTTTTGACGAATAGGCAATATGCTTTTTCTAGAAATTGGAACGGAACATCCGTATTGGTTGTTGTAAACAATGATGACAACGAAGCGAGCTTTCGACTTCCAGCGGGTAACTATGGAACCTATGTGGGACTACTCTCAGGAAGAAAGGTTTCTGCGGAGGGTGGCTGGATTCAGGTAAGCGTCGCTGGCTGCAGCGGTGATATCTATGTCGCAGAGGAATGCGCGAATTGGAAGGAATCAGAGACTGTAGCAATTGTGAATCAGAATGTAGAAAAGGTTCTTGTGGATGATGCTATTACAGAAAAGAATAATACGCAGACTGTATTAGATATTTCGGATGAAATGCCTCACCAAGAAGAGCCTTGTAAACAAGTGTTTTTTATAGAAGAGGCTTCCCATGAAGCGGCACCAATGGAAACGGTTCCTGTGGAAGAAACAATAAAAGAAGGTGTTTCTGTACAGGCAGCCCCAGAAGAAAAGAAGTCAGGATTTGTTGATAAGTCCGTGACGGAGGGGAAGGCCTACGAGAGCATGACCATCGAGGAATTACAGGAGGCGATCCTGTCCAAGATGGAAAAGAATGGTCCCGTGACGGAGCAGATGCTTCGTTCGGTGCAAGAAAATGTTTATCCGAACTCCTTGTTGAACTGGGTGAAGAGTTTCCGATGAGGAAACAAATGGAAGGAGAGATGACAACATGTCAGATCCTTTAAGCTTAGCGTTATCAAGAATTGGAAATCAATATCATAAAATACTTCTTCTGAACCTTACAAGGGAAACCTATACCAGTGTTTTCATTGGTAAGGATGGAGAGGAATGGGAGAGTGCTCATGCTCAGGAGGCGAAGCTAGAAGAGCTTTGGCAGCAGGAGTTTTCTCGAGAATTGATTTACCCGGATGACCGAAGAAATGTTGACAAACTAATAAATTCGGAGTATCTAAAGCAATTCTTCCAGACCTATCATGGGGAGGAATATTATTGGGTTCGTTATCGAAAGCTGACGGGCGGTGAATATCGCCCTTATCGATTGGAAGCCTTCCCGGCAGAGAATTATTCTGATGATAATCAAGTGATTTATCTTTATTTCATGGATTTGAGCGGCAGGCTTTATCAGGAGAGCAATTATCTTGGCGAGCTGTTACAAAGCCTGAGCGAAAACTATGAGAGTATTTACTATGTGGATTTTGATAAGGATATCTCCATTCCCTATCGCATGAGTAAGCTGATCGAGGACAACTTCGGTGCTTTTTTCCGAACGAATCCATCCTATGAGACGGCCATGACTGCTTATGTGAAAAAGGCAGTCTCCAAAAAGGATTTGCAGGAAATGCTAGAGCTCTCCCGAACGGATTTCATCAAGGAGAGATTACATGACCGTCGTTCCTATTCGCATGATTACATGGTCATTCGTGAGGGTCGTGAACTGACTTATCGATTTAAGATTTCAAAGGTAAACGACGGAAGTGAATTACATCGTGCCGTTGTCGGATTCGCGGAAATTACGGGGGAAAATCCTGGCAGTGTCAATCTTTATCGAAGCTTTAAGAGGCTGCTGCTCGTTTCTAGTAATGCGCAGACACAGTATGAATTGCATAAGATTTTAAATGAGGTTTATTCCCTTGATTCTGCTTGTACCGTGGGCGATGCCATGCACTTCCTTGAGGATGTGTACAAAGAGGTGTCCATTGTCATCACTGACCTTGTAGAGTCGGAATCAGATGGCTATGAATTGATTCATCAAATGAAGGCGAACGCAAACCTTCGGGACATTCCCATTATCGTTGTTAGCGAGAGGGGAAAGGAGAGCGCGACGGAGATTCAGGCGGAGATCAAGTGCTTGGAGCTTGGTGCGGCAGATTTTATTCTGAAGCCCTTTGTACCTGACATCGTCCTTAATCGTGTTAAGAGCTTGATTCGATTGCGTGAATCCACGGCCATGCTGAGCATCCTTGAGAGGGATCCCTTGACGGGACTTTATGCGAAGGAGTTCTTTTTCAAAAAGGTGGAGGACTATCTGGCAGAGCATCCAACGCACAAGTATATGCTATGGGTTTCTGACATTCAGGGCCTGAAGGTGATCAATGAGAAGTATGGCTATGAAAAGGGAGATGCCCTGCTTCGTACCATGGCCGATTACGGCGTTAGACATACCCCCGGCTTTATCTTTGGCGGAAGAATTGAGGGAGACAAGCTTGCTGCTTTAGTTATTGCAAGAGATAAGGAAGAGATGAATCAGGTTGCCATGGAGAATGACAACAACACGCCCTTCCCCGTACCAAATGTCGTGATCAAACATGGAATTTATCGAATTGACCCGAGGCTGAACGTGACGCCTCAGGGCATGTATGACAGAGCCATGCTGGCACTTCAGAAGATTAAGAGCAGGTATGGCGTTTATCTGGCGGAATATAATGACGAGCTGCGTCAGGATCTGCTCCTTCGCCAAATGATTCTGGGGAGCGCGGATGATGCGCTGAAGGAACATCAGTTTAAGGTGTACTATCAGCCGAAGCATGATTTCCATACGGACCGTACCTGCGGAGCAGAAGGGCTGGTGCGCTGGCAGCACCCGGACATTGGTTTTATGAATCCCATTCTTTTCCTCTCCCTTTTTGAACAGAATGGTTTTATCACGAAAATGGACTTCTATGTCTGGGAGGAAATCTGTAAGACCATCAAGAAGTGGGAGAGGGACGGGATTCCCGTGGTACCCGTATCCATCAATGTTTCACGAAGGGACTTTGAGGTTCCGGACCTTGCGGGAAGAATCACGGCGCTGGTCGACGGCTATGACATTCCGCATGACATGGTACACGTAGAGGTTACGGAGTCTGCGTATTCCGACGATCCGCAGCGGATTACGGAGACCGTGAAAAAGCTTCATGACCTTGGCTTCGTCATTGAAATGGATGACTTCGGAACGGGTTATTCCTCGCTGATCGCACTGAGCAGCATGGATCTGGACGTCCTGAAGCTGGACCGCAGCATCATCGAAAACGACAAGCCAGGATCCGAAAAGAACATCCTTGAATTCTCCATGCAGCTTGCAAAAATGCTTCACCTGAAAACGGTTGCAGAGGGCGTGGAAACCAAGGAGCAGATGGAGCGCATTTCCGAGCTCGGCGGCGATTACATCCAAGGCTATTACTACTCCAAGCCCCTGCCCGCCGACGAATTCGCCGAATACCTCGTAAAGAAAAACCAAGCCGCAGAGACAGAGAAAAAGGATTCCTCGCCAGCGGATGATACATGTACAAATAACATGTGTGCAGATAATGCAAATACTGAGAATGACTCGCTATAGGTATAAACCAATATATCATTAAGTACGACATTTAAATACCTCGAGGGGAAGGTTTGGACTATCTTTCTGGGTCTAAAGCCTACCGGAAAGATAGTCCAAACATAGCCCCGAGGATTGTCCTTAACATATCATGCCCCTGTGGCGAGGAAGAAATACGAGAGCAATACCATCGGAATGACCAGGAGGAACACACTCAGGGCGATGGTGTTGCTCCTATTTTTGCTATAATGACTGATTGTCATGACGGCGATGCCAAGCAAAAACGCAAGGAAGCATCGAAACGCATACAGCAGGATCAGGTAAGTTCGAATCGTCATGATGATTGGCAGGTAATGCACGCAGGGGATGCTCTGAATGACCGCATCCATCGAATGATAGGGTAGGATCTTGCCTATCTGGATATACTGAATGAAGTGAATAAATAGTGCACAGATGACGCTGAGCAGAAAAACAATTGCGAGCTTACGAAGTAGCATTGGTCGCCCGCCCCTAGGGAGTACGTGCAGCAGAGGCTTTACGTTGGAGGAACTCTCGATGGCCATGACGCCGGAAAACATAAAGATGACCGCAAGCAGGACATAGAGATAATTCTGCCGCACCGTCTGATAATCCTTACTCAGAAGTAGCTCGTAGCAGGTAGGATCTAATAAATCTACCGTAATGCCAGAGGATTTCGTAAATTCATAGTTGGCCTGCGCATGCTCCTGGACCTCAGTTAGGCCTTTGATATTTAGGTTATATTCGCGAATGGCAGCCATCAGAGAAGCAATATTTTGAGCGATTTTTGAAGTGTCATGTCCCTTTTGTATTTCCATGGGAAGGAGCTCTTGCTGATGCTGCAGGGAGGCTTCCAATTTTCCGAGCTTTTTCACAAGCTTGTCCATTTGCTTTTGCATGTCTTTGAGCTTGGTTTCATCAATTTTCCCTTGAAATTCCTCATACCAATGGAGGACATAGGTGCTTCGATAGTCCCGATAGGAAATCTCCTGTGAAGAAGACCAGGCAAGGTAAAGTACCATGCAGAGAATGAGCAGCGCTTTTTGGGAGAACAGGATTTTTTTGCATTCCCAAAGGAAGGGCGAAAGCTGTGGCTTTTTCATGCTGATATTAGCCCCAATGCGGTCTAATAAAGGAAAACGCTTTCCTTCTGCCTTTGGATATTGGTGCGCAAATTGCCAAAGGGCGAGCAGGGAAAAGGCAAGAAAAGCGAAGGCTGCCACCAGGTCACTGCTGGTTCCCGTGAGCACGGGGTGCCCAAAGAAATTCATGTTGTAATAATGTGCGTAGTCCTGTGTGGAAAAGATGAGCGTATAGAGGTTGACATACTTTAAAATACAAAGGCGATCCGTAGGCAGGAGAAGCGCATAAAGCAGGTATTCGCCTAAGAAGATGCCAAGGAACAGCAGAATGCAAAGGCTGGAGCGAAGCAGGGACATGCAAAAATACAGGAGCATGCAGGTCACAATGCAGCCCAAGATTTTACGCAGCATGATAAGACAAAGATATCCAAAGATGGAAACATGGGAAAGTACGCCGGAAAACTCAGGAATGGACTGAATCGGTCTCGAAAGATTTGCTCCGGGAAAGCGTAGCATGGCAACGGGAAGAACCGTTAGGAACAGGAGACTACCCGTGATAAAGAGCCCCAGAATGAGCGTAAAAACGCGTTCCAGAGAGAGCGGAAAGCGACCGCGACTGGTACAGCGTACGAGAAGATATAAGCCCTTTTGACGCTCTGCCATAAAGCAAAGCACATAATAAATCCCCATGAGAAGCATGAGATATCCCGTGAGACGGAAAGGGATCATTGCCATGACGCCGCGGTTTTCCCCAACGATGGGCGTGATGTCTAAAAGACCTTGAAAATCCTGCTTTGTTTTCACAAGGTTACGGTAGACATGCGAGTTTTTATTGGAGAACAAAGGATTCTCCAACATTTCCTCCGCATTGGTCAAAACGCCGCTGACATATTCCTGATAGCCGTTCACGTATTCCTCGAGCTCTGTGCCTGAGAGCGTATCACGCTTTACGTCATTGCACTGATAAAAGAAAAACACGGCATGTAAAAAAATGACAATGATAAGAAGTGTTAAGGATTTGCGGCCGAGAAGCACGCGTTTCATTTCTGCCATGGCAGGCCTCCGATCGTATTCATGGTCAAACATTACTTGATTATTCCATAGTTCTCTGTTCTTTGCATCGTAGATTTGTGCCATCCCTTAATCCCAATGGAGTGCTTCCTTGGCGTGGAAGAGATAGACGTCCTCCAAGGTCATGGGCTCTGGCGGCGTAAGCCCTTCCTCGTACATCAGGTTTGCGGTCTCTGAAATGAGATTTGCAGGTGTATCAAAGCGAAGAAGCGTTCCATGACTTAGAATCAAAACCTTCTTGGCAACGGTTTCTATGTCACTGATGACATGCGTTGCAAGGAGGACGGTATGTTCATTTGCAATGGAGGCTATGTAATCGCGAAGGCGGATGCGCTGTGTTGGGTCTAGTCCCGCAGTGGGCTCATCCAAGATAAGAATTTCAGGATTGTCCAGCATGGCTGCGGCCAAAAGTACGCGCTGACGCATGCCGCCGGAGAAAGAACCGAGCCTGTGATGAGCATCGTCAAGAAGGCAGACAAGTTCTAGAAATTCCTCCGTTTGCCGTTTGCATTCCTTGGATTTCATTCCCTTTAAGGAGCCAACGTAATGCAGAAAATCACGCGCCGTAAAATCGTCATACATGCCTTGCAGCTGCGGTGTGTAACCGATTTTTTTAAAATAGGAGCGCTTGATGGTAAGAATTTCCTTGCCGTTATAAAGAATCTGCCCCTCTGTCCTTGGAATGTTGTCCGTGATTAGATTGAGCATCGTGGACTTTCCCGCACCATTAGCTCCGAGAAGCCCATAGACACCCGTTTCAAACGTAACGCTCAAGTGATCCAATGCTGTTTTATTTCCATATTTTTTCGTACAGTTTTTTAACTCTAACATGGCACGACTCCTTTTATCATCTAGTAGGGATCTTCCGTGACAACCCATTGTTTCTCATAAGCCATTTGGAAATTTGGCTTTCCGGCAAGGAAGGTTTTTAAGTTGCAAACGAGGGTTGCTTTCGGGAAAGAAAGGTATACCTGATCTCCAAGGAAACGGAGAGTTCCATTCGTTGCGTACTTTTTATTTCCCTGGAGCCACTTTTCGAAGGTTAGAACATCCATGCCCATCACGTCAAAGGGATAAAGAACATAGGTCGATCCTGTTTCCTCCAGATTTCCGTTAAATATGTGTACGACAGAAAAAAGGTTATAGGAAAAACGAACTTCCTCAATGTTAGGATGATGATCATCCTTGTCTATTTGAAATTGTCCTCTATTTGGCTGCTCAAGCACATAGAGCCTTTCGCCGTCCGTCACAATAGAGTCGATGGCATAGGTATAGGGATCGGTTTTTGACTCTTTCACGTAACTTGGGACATATGTCTGAACCTTATCACTCCAAGTAAAGTGAATGGTAAAATCCTTGTCCTTTGTGACAGCTGTCTCCGTATTGCTTTCATCCTTTGGATCATAGAGAAACATGCTTCGGCCGACCGTTCTTGTATAAACGATGCGGTCTCCCTCGAGAACCACGAAATCTCCGCCAAAGCCAGTGGCAAGCTTTAGAATCTCATCCGTCCCATCCGTGAGATTTCGCTTGTGCAGAATATTTTTATGGGCCTCCGCAATGACATAATACAGAAAATCTCCCTTTGCAGTAAGGCGCGTCCAGGGCATGTTTTCAGGACTGGCAGCCTCCTCATAGGCTTGCGTTACGGAGAAGTCATTTAGGTCAATGATGGCAACGCCATTGTAGTAGGCGTCCTTATCCATATTCTCAGGATGCAAGGCGTCCTTATCCGCATCCTCCCTGTGATAGGAGTAGTTGATAATCGCCTTGTTGCGGTGAATGAGCATTCCTGTCGTATTTTCTGGTGCCGTGGCTTTGTCAATGCCGTTTGCGGGCGTAGAAAAATAGGTTGCAAGCTCAGACAGACTGGAACCATCAGGCGCAATCTGCAAAAGCTTATAATTTAAGGTGTCGTCCACCGTTTCGTAAGCACATACAAAAATGCTGTCAGCGTAATACTGAAATGCGATGGGAGTGTAGTTTGAATTGGTGGCGACGCAGTACTGATTTCCGTCATGACGACATTCCGGCTTATTGCACAGTAACACATCCTTTCCCGTTACGGCATCCTGATAATGAAGGCTTAACACATAGGGAAATTCATTGTAATAATAGCCCTTGTCCGATGCCATGATGCGATCAAAGCTATCGGAAACGGTATTCCCCTGCAGACTATCCTCGGAGGGGATGATCGGTCGAACGGGATTTCCCGCATCTTCGCAGCCTGTGAACGATAGGAGTATTATGGAAAGCATGAGCAGGAGTATCGCATGCGAAGGGATTAAGGGCAGAGGGTGCTGATTATTTTTCATATGGATTTTCCCCTTTCTTATATTGTTTTTGAAAGACAAGCGTAAAATCGGGTTCCCCCGTTAGAAAATCCTCCATGGAGCAGGAGAAGACATTCTTGTTGTAGGTGAGATACACTTCATCTCCGACATAGTCTATGCTAACGCCAAGACCATAGACCTCCATGTTTGCGGAATAGGACATATTGGTATTGATAAGGTACATGGGATTGGGAATGATTGCGACGACGATTTCTTCAAGGTCAGCATTGAACACGTGAATCCGACAATAATATTCTTTTCCATAGACCTCATCACCGACATATGCCTTATGTGCCATCTGAACAGCATACAAATAAGTGCCATCCGTGCTAAGTGCCGCCGGGGTATAATTGTAGGGAGTTACCTTCTCAAATCCGCCGCCAGTGACTTTCGTGCGAAATACGATCTGATAACCTTTCTCGGGATCATTTTCATCCATTGGTTCTTCATAGGAGACTTCCTTCGTATATGTCGTGTAGTCCTTATCCGTAATCAAGGAGATTTCCTCATTGCTTCCGTCAGTCAGGTCATAAATGGCAAGGTCATGAATGCTTCTAAGATAGGCAATGTGGGTATCATCATAGACGGCATATTCTCCCGTGAAGTAGGTAAGAAGTGTCAACACTTCATCCGAAGAATCCAAAAGGGAACGGCGATGCAGGCGATACTTGTGCGGTTCTTCCGTGACGTAATAAAGGAAATCACCTCGTGCGGAGACATTGAACCAAGGCGTATTTTCCTGGCTGGCAACCTCTTCAAAAACGCTTTTCATTTCTTTTGTGTCCAAATCCAATTCCGTAAGGCCAAACACATTGACGTCATCATCTGTGTTTTCCGGATGAAAACAGAATGGTAAATAAGCCTTGTTTCGATGAATCAATAAAAAGTTATACCCATATCTGTCGAGGGTGGAACCGGCTTTTAGCTCTGCCTGAACAGATTCGATATTTGTGGAAGTCGTAGAGTAGTAGGTTGCAATTTCCGAAAGACTGGAGCCATCAGGGGCAAAGCGAAGAAGCTTGAATTCCAGCTTTTCCTCATCCATGCAATACGCCGTTGCAAAGATGCTTCCGCTATAAGCCTGAAAGGCAATGGGACGATATTTGGAATTGGTCGCAACACAGAATTCGTTCCCGTCATGCTTGCACTCTGGCTTATTGCACAGAATGATATCCTTTTGCGTGGGGATGTCAAAATAGTGTAGATTTAGAGAACCTCCACTGTTTTCGCTGTTATAATAAATGCCATTTCCCAAGCGCAGGACATTACTTCCTTCTGACTGAAAATTGCTAATGTAAGAAGGGTTGCCCTGTAAGCTGTCTTCGGAATGGATTATGATAGGAGTTGCTTCTTCCTGACCGCAGCCGGATAGAAGAGTGCTAGCTAATAGGATGTTAACAAAGAATTTCGCGACAAGCGATTTCCCTCTTTTGTCTTCTTTTTTGTTATCCTTTTTTTCTCTCAACATGGTAGTTGTTCACCGCCTTTTGATTTGATTGGCTCAGAATAGGTTTGTAATTTATTTGTTACCGAAAATGCTCTAATTGTTCGCTTCCGAGAGGGTTGTTAGGACTTCGTAAGCAATGTCCTGATCAGGGCTCCCTTGCAGGAGAGCAGCTTTGGAAGTTACATAGATCGTTGTTCCCCAGGAGTAATAGACCTTGTCATTTAAGAACCAAAGATTTAAGAATCCATTGGCATCTGCCTCACCTAAAACGGAAGTATTCTCGGAGAGGGTAGGAATTTGAAATTCTCCAGGATTGGGAAGGGGAACGGCCTTTAAGTATTCCCCGGCAGCGGAGTAAATAAGTACGGCAGTTCCCGTGTATGACCCATAATAAAGCTTGCTCGGTGCATAGACATATTGTCCATCCGTGTATATCTGACTTAAACTTAATTGGGCTACACGCGTTTCACCGCGTTCATCTTCATATTCGTAGGTGGTAAAACCAAATTCCACGTTGCTTTGATCATTCGGATGATATAGGTACAGACGAGTGTTCGAGTTGCCGCGAACATAGAAAACATTATTGTCATTCAACAGGGCATAGTTTCCTGAAAAGTTTGTGAGAAGCGCAAGCTCTTCATCCGTTCTGGTCACAAAATTGTAGCGATGAAGCTTTTGGTGACCACGAGGCAGCTTTTGCACATAATAGACGTAATCTCCGATGGCATTGGTGTAATACCATTTGGGATTCTCATGGGACAAGAGTTCCTCATTGGCGAAGAAGGATTCTCCCGTATCTAAGTTATAGAAAAGAGTTCCGTATTCAGCCGTTTCCTCAAAGCTGATAGGATTGGCAATTCCAAGGGTGACACACGCATAATTTCTGTGAATCAACAAATCCGTTGCAATGGAGAGCGCACCCTCTTCATTGGGGATGGAATAGAGGCTTGCGAGCTCCGTCAGCTCCGAACCATCAAGAGAAATCTCCAAAAGCTTGACATGCATGTTGCTTTCCTCAAAAACCGTTGAAACAGCAATGATTCTGCCATTGTAAAGCTGATACCCGCCAGTGATGTACTTATTGTTCGTAGCAACACAAAACGCATTTCCGTCGTGCTTACACTCAGGCTTATTGCATAACACAATATCCTTGTGATTCGTCTTGTCATAAAAGTGAAGACTGAGCTTTCCGCTTCGCTCACAATAATAATAGCCCCGTTCCGTTTCCATAATGGGATGCGGATGCGAATTCGTCATGGGACTACTTGCGCGATGATTTCCACGCGAAAAATCCTCAGAAACAAACTTCGAAGATTTCGCGGAAACCAACGCCTTTGTTTCCTCCTCCACGTCTCTCTTTGCACAAGCACACAAAACCACCATACTCACTACCATTCCTAGTAATTGATAGCATATTTTCGTCTTTGCCAAGAATCCCATCGCCATTCCTCCCCAACGCTTTTTGAAGTATTGGATAATGCTTCCTGTTTTTTTCATTATCATGTAAAACTTTCATTAACCTCGAGGGGGAGGCTTGGATTGTCTTTCTGGGTCAAATGGTTACCAGAAAGATAATCCAAGCCCACCCCCGAGTTTTTCCATAATCCTAAGCATATTGTATCGACTGCAAAAAAGAAAAACAACCGCTTCGGCAGAAGTGGTTGTTTTTCGAGCAGAAGTGGTCATTTCTGCCTAAGCTTATACATTTTTCTTTGGCTCTTTTCCACGTTTTCCGTTCAGGAGGAGCGTTACCAGGAACTCCGGCTCCTGAATCTGTGTCTCCAGATTACCTCCATATTTCTCGCAGATTTGCGAGGCGGAGAGAAGCCCGAGGCCATGTCCGGAGGAATCCTTTTTCGTTGTCAATAGCTGACCGTTCTTTTCGCGGCGTTCTCCGCGAAATTCGTTTTTGCAGGAGATAAAAAGCATCTGCCCTCGTTCCTCCATGCGAAGTGCAATCTCTGGCGTCTTATCCGTAATGCCTTCCGATGCTTCGATGGCATTGTCTAAAAGATTTCCAAGAAGGCTGCAAAGATCATAATCCTGAATGCCGAGAGTCCTTAGATTACAGCTGATGGTAAAGGCCACGTGTAGATTCTTTTCCCGACAAAGCTGGGCTTTTTGGAAAAGAAGCAGGTCGACGGCATTGGAACCTGTTTTCGCAGGAAGCAGGATTTGTTTGCTTTGCTTGGATAGCTGTTCAATATAATCCTCGGCTTCGGAGGCGTGACCGGAACCGTAGAGTGCCTTGATCGTCAGCAGATGATTGTTGAAATCATGCCAGAGCCTTCTTGTCTCCTGATAGCGATTTTCTATTTCTTCAAAGTAGACCTTTTGCAGGGCCGCCCGCGCATTCTCTCCGAAGGCTTGGAGCTTCCTTAGGGAGAACAGGAAAAGGAGCAGGAAGGGCAGGGTAAAGGTCAGAAGGAACAACCATAATCTTGGGTATGCCTGAACGGTAAAGCCGATGTTCAAATAGCGATTAAAAAAGCGCTCTGGCGTAATGCCGGAGAATAAATTAATCTCGCGAAGAAGCATTAGGACGGGAAGCTTTCCGTCATAGCGACTGGAAATCCATTCCATAACCAGAAGAAGCACAAGGAACAAGGTGGCTGGTAAAGGATGCTTACGGGAAAGGCACAGGATCCCGAGAAATAGCAAAAACAAAAGCGTGCAAACCTTAAACAGAAGCCACAAAAGCCACAGGGTACCAAGCGTCATGGAAACGGGGCAGGTGTAAAAGGCCTCCAGGGATTGGATGGACGTAGAGAGCGCCGGAAGTCCCAAAACGCGCCAGGTAATGATTATGTTAGAAAGGTACAAACTAAGGATTCCTAAAAGATAGAAAAGGAGCATGTACCAACCCATGGATTTTAGACCTGTCGCCAAGGTGAGTGCCTGACTTTTCAAATAATGGTAGAGCACGATGGTCATAAGGATGAGCAGAATCGCCGCAAGTAAATCCGTCACGTGATACTGCAAAACCATATTGACTCCATTGTCAAGGGCGGGAAGCAGAATGAGGGTTTCTAGCCCGATATAATCTCGCTTACTCTGCAATGCGTTGTTATAGACCTTCTCGTCGTTTGCAATGGGGTAGAGGACGGAAACGATATTGTCCGCATTTGATTTTATGCCGTTAACATAATTCTCGTAGTCAAGAACGCCACTGAGAAGATTCTTTATGCGTGTGTAGTTTTCCAGATCATTTTCCTGCAACTCACTGATCAGTGCGCTCCCCTCCAATTCCAGCGGGGGAGTGGAGAGCTCCTCCTTCATTTTTGTTGTCATATAGCGGCTCTTTGTCTGTTGAAGCTTGATCAGGTATTGAAGTACCGTGTCCACGGTTTCCTGCGCCTCGGAAGGATCCTTGGGGAGAGCGGCAAGAATCTTTGCCTGTCTGTAATAATCCACAAGGCGGACGGACTGGGAAATGCCCCAGACGCTTTGGGTTTGAAGGTATTCCAGCGAAAGCTTTGTGGAATAAAATAAGATGCCATTTAAGAGAGCTACGCACAGGATCAGTGCTCCCAAGGTGAGGGTCAGTTTTCGCTTCATCGATTTTGTATCCTCCGCATGATGGTTGACAAGAGTTCCTTGCGTTTTCTTCTGCTGACGGGCAGACTTTGGTCATTGTCCAATTCGAGACTGTCTGCATCCACGCGGCGCACGTGATCCGCGTTGACATAGAGGGCGTGATAAACCTCTAAAAACAAATCAGCAGGAAGGTGCGGCGCAAAATTTTGGATGGACGAATTCTCGGAATACATGGCATTGGCACAATGAATGAGCGAATTCCGCTTGTCGGCCTCCACATAATAGATATCATCATAATCCAAAATGGTCAAGTCATTACCATTTCTTAAAACGAGACTCTTGGACATAAAAACCTCTTTGATAAAGCGGTTAAAGACGGTCTCTAAACGAGACTCAAAATCCTTTTTCAAAAGGAAATAGAAGGCGCTGACGTCATAGCCCTCGCCGATGCGATCCTCCATGCTTGTCAGGAAGATGACGGGGAGTTTTGGCAGGGACGCACGAATGGTTTTGACAAGTTCTACGCCGTCCTCCGTTCCTAGCTGGATGTCCATAAACAAAAGATCCGTGCGAGGGGAGGAGAGGAGGTGCCCAAGGCATGCTTCGCCCGTGGAAAACTGCATGATGTCACAGGGAAGCTCTTTGGCAGAGAGCATTGCGGCAAGCCGATCCCGCAGTAAATTAGAAAAATGCAAGTCATCCTCACAGATCACGACATTCATGAACCCACCCTCCAAACAAACGGTTGTTGCTAACAGTATAGCACTTTGAAGGGACAAGTCAAATGAAGATTCGTTTAAGGTCGATTTCCACGCAGAAATTTATTGTACCATTTGAGCGCTTCCTCACGGTATTGCATGGCAACGCCCATGAGCTCCTCGTACTGCATCTTGATGCTTGAAATGATGCCGTTAAGGCGGTCGATTTCCTGCAGTAATTCTAGTTCCCGCTCACTCTGGACGGTTGTCCATGATAGGTCGGGCGCAGGAAAGCTGTCTTCCTCTTTATGGTCAGGATTTTCTGAAATTAGGTCTGTCATGTGCTTTCTTCCAATCATTTTTGATTTCTTTTTAGTTTATGGAAACAAACGGGGAATTATCACGTAAACTGTATAAAAAAAGAAGGATGATTTGCTTTATGGCAAAGTGTAAATGTGGCTTCAGGCCAAGAATCGTAAGCAATGTCTGTCAGTGCATGAATGGCGCCGAGGGGAATTGCTTTGACGTATGCTCCACGCCGATGATTGGTGACCCGAATCTTCTTGGCATCATGGCTCCCTTAATTTATGATGAGATCGGGATTAATCTTTGTACCAGTGCCGTGCTTGACGTTGACATTGCGGAAGTCTATCCTACGGCAACGTCTGCAACGGTCAGCGTCATTGACATGAGCTATACCTACGGCGATGGAAATGTTGAGATCGAAGCATTGTCGGGACGCCCGAATTGCTGTCTGGTGACGCTTTCTAACATCACGGTGACCTTTGCCGTCCGTGTTTACGACTGCTGCTGCAGACTTTTGGGAACGCTTTATCCGACGGCTTTATATCTTCCCTCTGATACGACGGCACCTACCTATGATGAGGATACGAATCCATCCTCCGTGGAGCTGGAATTGTTTGCACCGTATGGATATTCCTATGATACCGCAGGGACGGCGCCGACGCCCGTGATTAATGCCATCACCTTTGCGGAGGGGAGCAACAGTGCCGGACAGGGCATCAATCTGTTTGCAAACGCGAAGCTCCTTGATTTTGGCACGGAGGATTCTACCGTGACAATTGGGCTGACGCTGGTGCTGCAGAGCATGTACTATGTTGGATACAAGGTACCGAGCGCCGGTAAGATCGACATTCCAAAGGGCAGCATTATTACGCCTGACAATTCCGATTGCAGACGGTTTGTGGCTGGGGATCTTTTGAATCTTGCGATCAAGCCTTTAGATCTCGGGGCTCCGAACAATGAGCAGTGCTTCAAGAAGGATTGCAATCCCAATGCATGCGGTGCGGGCGGCGTTTCGGACGTAACCATACCCATTACGCGGGATAATTTAACGAATACCTGATCAGAGGAAGGCTTTTTGGCGTATGTTTGGGTACACAGGAGGACGCTTTATGCGGGGCGCAGGCTGCCGACGGGACGGTCTGCGTCCTTTTATCGTTCCAATTTATCAAAATATAAGAGAAATCCTATAGAATTTTAATATTGAGAAGTCATATTTTGGTTGGAAAATAGGTAGTTGATTTGGTATAATAAATATGTTGTTATTGGAAATGACAATGAAATAATGACGGTTGGATTTATGGAAGTGAAGGGTTTATTTGAAGAAAGGGATCGGACGGAGGGCTGACTATGCAATATCGGAAGGATAAATTCGGCAATGACATATCCATTCTGGGGTATGGATGTATGAGGTTTACAAAGAAGGGCAGTAATATTGACCATGCGAAGGCAGAGCAGGAAATTTTGTCTGCCTTTCAGAAAGGTGTCAATTATTATGACACGGCATACCTTTATCCCGGGAGTGAGGCTTGTCTTGGAAAGATTTTGGAGGACAACCATATCAGGGAGCAGGTGAAGATTGCAACAAAGCTTCCGCAGTATATGGTAAAGAATCCGGCGGCGATCGACAAGTTTTTTGATGAGGAATTAAAGAGGCTTCGGACAACCTACGTGGATTATTATCTGATGCATATGCTGACGGATTTTACCTCCTGGGAAAACCTTAAGAAAAACGGCATCGAGGACTGGATCAAGCGAAAGAAGGCAGAGGGGGCCGTTCGGCAGGTCGGCTTTTCCTTCCACGGAAATTCGGATATGTTTATTAAGATTCTTGAGGATTACGACTGGGATTTCTGCCAGATTCAATATAATTATCTGGACGAAAACATTCAGGCCGGGCGCAAGGGCTTAATGGCGGCTGCTAAGAAGGGCATTCCCGTCATCATCATGGAGCCGCTGCGCGGAGGCAAGCTCGTCAACATGCTGCCTGTGGAGGCAAAGAAGCTGATTGCCGAGCATGATAAGAAGCGTTCTGCCGCAGAGTGGGCGCTGCGCTGGCTCTGGGATCAGCCACAGGTAACCTGCGTTCTCTCCGGCATGAATTCGATGGAGATGGTCGAGGAGAACTGCCGCATTGCGTCAGAGGTACAGGCGGGAGAATTTGATGAGTCAGATCAGGCGATGATCGCTGGGATCAAGGCGGCCATTGAGAGGACAACAAAGGTTGGATGCACGGGCTGTGGCTATTGCATGCCTTGTCCGAAGGGCGTGGACATCCCGGCGACCTTCCGATGCTATAATGAAATGTATACGGAGGGGAAGACGAGCGGAAGGTTTGAATATGCTCAGGTCGTAGGGCTTCGGAAGGAGTCTTCCTTTGCGGATCAGTGCGTACAATGCGGCAAGTGCGAGCAGCATTGTCCTCAGCATCTGGAGATTCGTAAGCTTCTCAAGGAAGCGGACAAGGCTTTAAGACCATGGCCCTACAAGATTGGCGTCAGCGTTGCGAGGAAGTTTATTCTAAAGGGAAAATAAGCGGAATTTTATCTTGCATTCTGATTCTTCTTTCCCTATAATTAGATTCGTGGGGATATGATTATGCTAGTTACGAGTGCATCCATTTTTGTGTCGATCATGTTTTTGGCATTGATCATTTTCTAAAGGTTTTATATGGTCTTCGTATTTTTTGAAACTGAAAGGAAGAATTAGGGAGGTTACTATGAGACTGATTACTCGCTCGGATTTTGATGGTTTGGCATGTGGCGCGCTGCTTTTGGAGGCTGGCATCATTGATAGTTGGAAGTTTGCACATCCGAAGGATTTACAGGATGGATTGGTTGAGGTAAATGAGGATGACTGCCTGGCAAACGTTCCGTACGTGGAGGGCTGCGGACTTTGGTTTGACCATCATTCCAGTGAACATGAGAGATTGCAGCTGGCAGGAAAGTATAAGGGTGAGAGCAGAATTACTCCCTCCTGCGCAAGAATCATTTATGAGTATTATGGTGGAGAAAAGCGCTTCCCGCAATATGGTGATCTGATGGTGGCCGTTGATAAGGTTGATTCCGGAAATCTGACGATTGACGAGATTCAGAATCCGCAGGGATGGATTTTGATCGGTTTTCTGATGGATCCCAGGACAGGCCTTGGAAGATGGAGAAAGTTTACCATTTCCAATTATCAGTTGATGGAGAAACTGATGCATGCCTGCCGTAACATGACGACGGAGGAGATTTTGAATCTTCCTGACGTGCAGGAGAGAATTGAGGTTTATCGAGAACAGGATGCAATGTTCCGCGAGATGGTAAAGGCACATACGGTGACCTATGGAAATCTTTTGGTTTCCGATTTGCGCGGCGTGGATCCGATTTATTCAGGAAATCGTTTCCTCATTTACAGCATGTATCCTGAGCAGAACATTTCCGCATGGATCGTTAACGGAAAGGGCGGCGCGGGTTGTAGTGCAGCCGTTGGGTATAGTATATTAAATAAGACCTGTACCGTTGACGTGGGTAGCCTGATGCTGAAATATGGCGGCGGCGGACATAAAAAGGTAGGCACCTGTCAGTTCTCGGATGAAAACATGGCGACGGAGCTTCCAAAGCTCTTGGAGGAGTTAAAGCAGCTCGCCAACGCATAAATGGGGAAAGCAAATTGTCACGTGGGAAGCATGCATGATGGCAGGAAGAAAGGAAAAGGGACGTGATGGCAGATCCGTCCCTTTTTGACTAAGGAGACGAAAGATGAAGGGATTGTTTTTTCTGGTTTGCGCATTGGGTGTGATTTTGCAGATTGTTTCGATTGGCAAATTAAAAAAATCCAAGGATTCGAAGTATTGGAACATGTTTGTTGGAACAAATGCAGCCATATTTATTTCCGTTGCCATCGCTTATCTGGCATTCATGGAGGATGATACCCTGGACTTGGGCGGGGCGCTCGTCTGTATGTTCTTTAGTGCGCTTACCATTGTCGTGAACGTCATTATGCTTATCATCGGCTTGGTACAAAAGAAGAAGGTAAAGTATTATTACTTTAAATTAAACAGATTGGCAGTTTTTGTGGCCACGGCCATCGTGGCATTGAACGTTGCAATCGTCTTAGTCATTCCTTTTGTGGCGTCTAAGACGGCGAAGCATTCTGTTTCCCATGCAGTTGAAGAATATCTTTCTGACAAGTATGGCGATCACCATTTTAAGATTCTTGAGATTGAAAATGATTATTCCTATAATGGAATTGTTCAGAAATATCATACGGGCTACGAGCTCACGGTCTCATCGGACGTGACAAAGGAAGATTTCACCATCCGTACCTATGGAACAAGTGGCAGAAACACGGAGATTGCCACGGATGAGTTTATGGGGAACTATCTGAATCAAACGACCAATGAATACTTGGCGACGAAGTATCATCTGGAATTTGACGCCTGGGTACGGCCTGGGCAGATCCCAAAGGACTGCGGGCACATTCCGAGCTTTGATGAACTCCTGGAGTTTGGCGCGATTGATAAGGTTTATGTCATTGTGAAGCTGACGGATGAATACAATTATGATGCAGACCTCGATGGACGAATGCAGTTCTTAAGGGGATTGACCAAGGACATTCAGGATTACTTAAAGATTACAAAGGACGTAACGATGGAGTTTCAAAGATGGGCAAACCGCAACTCCTACAGCTATGAACTGGAGCTGTCAGGGAATTCCCTAAAGATTACGGGAGAGGATAAGAAGGTATATGAATTTGACTTAAAATGATGCAACCGATATCTTGCCGTTTCTGAACCTAAAAAGAAATTTCTTGCAAAGTAACAGCCGTCAACTATTTCCGGTAGTTGGCGGCTATTTCTTTTCGTCCTTAAAGACTTTGAAACAAAGTCCGATAAGGGCAACAATGAAAATACAAAATTGGAATAAATCCGCATATGTAACTTGTTTTTCGTTTAGCTAAATTTAGGTAAATAATAATTTTCCATCAAAATGTTAAAAAAAGGAACCCGACATTTGTAGAAAATGGCAAATCTATGAAAAATATAAAAAGCCACTTGCAAAATAAGAAAGAATGGATTATGATTAACGCGAAAGTAAAAATAAGCTAAAATAAGCTAAATTAAATAAATGAATAATAAGCTTAGCAAAAGCAAACACAAAAAAGAAAAGGAGAGAGAAAGTATGAGTATTCAAATGATTGCACCTGAAGTAAAGAATGTTCCTTGGCAGGAGAGACCTGAAAACCTTGTGGGAGCGCCGGTTTGGAGATATAAGGAGAATCCGATCATCAATCGGAATCCGATCCCTGGCGTGGCAAGAATTTTCAATTCCGCGGTGGTTCCTTACGAGGACGGATTCATCGGCGTATTCCGCGGCGAGCAGACCAACGGCATCCCTTATGTTTATCTTGGAAGAAGCAAGGATGGCATTCATTGGGATTTCGAGAAGGATAAGGTTCAGTTTGTGGATGAGAACGGGGAGCCCTTCATGCCGGTGTATGCGTATGACCCGCGTCTTGTCAAGGTAGAAGATACCTATTACATTATTTGGTGCGGTGATTTCTATGGCGCGGCCATCGGCATGGCGAAGACAAAGGATTTCAAGACCTTTGTCAGAATTGAGAATCCGTTCCTGCCCTTTAACAGAAATGCGGTGCTGTTCCCGAGAAAGCTGCATGGCAATTTTGTACTTTTGAGCAGACCCTCTGACAGCGGTCATACGCCCTTCGGTGATATTTTCGTAAGTGAGAGCCCTGACCTTACCTATTGGGGAAAGCATCGTCACGTTATGGGCAGAGGTTATGAGTGGTGGGAGTCCTTAAAGATCGGCGGAGGCGCAGCGCCCATCGAGACAAGCGAGGGCTGGCTTTTGTTCTACCATGGCGTAAGCGGAACCTGTAATGGATATGTTTACAGCATCGGCGGCGCGATTCTTGACTTAGAGAACCCTTCCATTGTAAAATATCGTTGTGAGACCTACCTGCTGACACCCGAAGAGTGGTATGAGGAGCGCGGCTTTGTTCCCAACGTGACCTTCCCGTGTGCGACCATTCATGATCCCAAGACGGGAAAGATTGCCATTTACTATGGCTGCGCAGACAGCTATGTTGGACTGGCGTTCTGCCAATTTGATGAGATCGTAAACTACATTAAGGAGCATAGCGTTGTAAGAAACGATGATACGGAGATCGGACGCAGATAAATCATGCTTTTTACGCGGAATAAGCAGGATCATTTTGAAAAAAGGAGTATCTTATGAAAGAAATTGGACCGATCAGAGAACGCGCCATATTTTTGAAAACAAAACTGATCACTGCTTTATTTACCGCAAAAAACAAGCCTCTAACACGAATCCTTATCTGGGTTGTCCTTTTGATGGGCTTCGTGGATTTATTTTGCTTCTCTATTCGTGACAAGATCAAAAAAGGGTTCAAAGCGCTTTTTAGGCTTCGAAAATAGGAAAAAATAGGGATTCGTGGAGCGTAGGTTCATGAAAAAGGTATGGATGGAGCCGGAAGATTCGGCATTTACGTATGAAGGAAGGATTGATTTTGAGTGTCCGGGAGCGCCTGTTTTTGTATATCCGTGCAGCTATGTGAAGTTTCGCTTGAGCGGATGGTTTGCGGCACTGGCGGTGGAAAATCATCATTCGTATTTTGAAAACTCGCTGGGTGTTTTGGTAGATGGCACTTATCGCGGAAAAATCGTGTTACATGACGGCATGACGACGCAGGGGGAAACCATGGAGCAGTATCTTCTCCGCATGGATCTGAAACAGGAGACAGACCTGCCGGAGGATGTCATGGCGCGCTGCGGAAACGCCCGTGTCTATGAACTCTCCCCCTATTTGGATGGCGGGGAGCATGAAATTACGATCTTTAAGCGAATGGATGCGTGTCATTACTTTACCTTCCGCGGATTGCTTACGGAGAAAAGGACCTGTGATACTGGCGCAAACGAGAAGTCCTGCGCGGATATTCCGATCCTGCGGGAGAAGTCCGGAGATGTCCGATCAGACAGCGGGTTGAAGAGTCTTGCCAAGGGAGACCGAAGGATCGAGGTTTACGGAGATTCCATCTCCTGCGGCGAGGTGAGTGAGGCAGTGGGACGCTGCGGCATGTCTGATCCGGAGGGACATAATGGCATTTATTCCAACAGCTTTTATTCCTACTCCTGGATTCTTGCAAGAAGGCTTGGCGCGAGATTGCATGACGTATCGCAGGGAGGCATTTCCCTGCGGGACGGCGAGGGGTGGTTTCACATGCCGGATACCGTCGGCATGCTCAGTTGTTATGACAAGATTCAGCTGAATCCGGATCTGGGAGAGAGGAAGTCCTGGGATTTTTCAAGGTACGTACCGCACGTGGTGATTGTGGCCATCGGGCAGAATGACGCACACCCGGAGGACTATATGACGGAGGATTACGAGGAGGAAAAGGCTGCCTCGTGGAGAAAGGACTACGCAGGCTTTTTAAGAAAGCTACGCGGAAAATATCCCCATGCCCTGATTGTGTGCACCACAACCATTTTGGAACATAATGCTTCCTGGGATCAGGCCATCGGCGAGGTTTGTGAGGCTTTGGATGATCCCAAAATCAAGCATTTTTTGTATTCCCTGAACGGACGTGGAACGAGTGGTCACGTACGAATTCCTGAGGCGGAGACCATGGCGGCAGAGCTGCAGGCATTTCTCGAGAGCCAGGGGGATTCCATCTGGGAGGACCAGGAGCGGTAAGCGAAAAGCGGTACGGGTTAGACAAACGGGGTTAACGCTGTGGCAGACATAAGACTTGCTGCAGGTCGCAAAGGAGATCAAATGGCAAAGATCAAAAAGGCAGTGACCATGACCGACATTGCAAAGCGAATGGACGTAAGCACGGTGACGGTTTCGAAGGCACTTTCCGGACAAAAGGGCGTAAGCGAAGAGGTGCGGGAGAAAATCCTGACGCTGGCAGTGGAGATGGGATATAAGCATCCCCATGGCTCACTGGCGGATGGAAGAACGTCGGGCTATCGGATTGGCGTTCTGATGCCGTCAAGTGCCGTGGCAACCTTCGATTCTTTTTATTGGAGGCTGTATCAGGCAACCTCGGAAAAGGCCATGGAAAAGAATTGCTTTACGGGGTATGAGAGCCTATCCGTCGAGATGACTTCGAAGAAGTTCTTGCCAAGGCTGGTGACGGACAAGATGGTGGATGGTCTGATCGTCATTGGAAAGCCAGACGGGGATTATGCGGCGTTTTTGAAGGAGCGAGCGGGCATGCCACTTGTTTTTTTGGATGACTATGATAATGGCTTGGACGTGGACTGCTTTATTTCGGACAGCTTTTATGGAACCTATTTGCTGACAAAGTATTTGCTGGATCGGGGGCATCGGGACATTGCATTTGTGGGAACCTTGTTTGCGACGAAGAGCATTACGGATCGCTATCTAGGCTTTCAGAAGGCCATGATGGAGCAGGGGCTAAGCGTGCCGGGGGATCACGTGATTGCTGACCGCGGACGGGAAAAGGGGACGGATGAAAACTATACGTCCTTCAGCTTCCCCAAGAAGATGCCGACGGCCTTTGTCTGCAACTGTGATTATGTCGCAGGGATTCTGATTCGAAACCTGAAGGAACGCGGGCTTCGCGTGCCCGAAGACGTCTCCGTGACGGGCTTTGACAACTATCCCGGGGAGAAGGAGCTTGGCGCCTCGGTGACCACCTATGCCGTTGATTTACAGGCCATGGCAAAGGCGGCCGTGAAATCCCTGATCCGGCAGATGAACGGTGAAAACGTTAAGAAAGGAATTCACGTCATAGAGGGCAATTTAATTGAAAAACATACTGTGTTACCTCTTGTATAAGAGAAGAAAACTTCTCGGAGGTAAATTTTCGAACGATTCTAAGAGAGGCACCACCGAAAGACGATAGCTTGTTGATCAGGGTGGTAGAGGGAGCAGAATGAACGAGATTCGATTTCAGGATGGTTTGGTGAACGTCGGGGATGATTCCAGAATTGTTAAATGTATGCGTAGGGCGCTTGCGGGAGAAAAGCTGACGGTGGCGTTTCTGGGAGGTTCCATTACGCAGGGAAGCCTTGCGAGCACACCGCAGAACTGTTATGCATATCGCACTTATCATTGGTGGGAGGAAAGCTTTCCCAAGGCTGAAGTTTTCTATTGGAATGCCGGCATTGGAGGGACGACCTCGCATCTTGGCGTTGCAAGGCTGGAGGAAGAGGTGCTTTCTCAGAAGCCGGATTTTATCGTGGTTGAATTTTCCGTCAATGATGAGGACGTCAATCCACATTTTGAAGAAACCTATGAAAGCTTAGTGCGAAGAATTTTGGAGGCGCCGTGGAAACCGGCGCTGCTTCTCGTGCATAACGTTCGCTATGATGACGGTGGAAATGCGGAGCTCATACATCGGCCTGTCGGGGAACGGTATCATCTACCCTGCATTAGCTTAAAGCCCGTGCTCTATTCGAAGGTTGCGGAAGGACAACTGGAGAAACGGAGCATTACGCCGGATGACCTGCATCCAAATGATCTGGGACATGAATTGGTCGCAAAGACGATCACGACCTATCTTGACGGCGAGCGAAAGAAGGCGATCGCGCTTGGAGCGGATGCAAATTGCGGGGGCGAAGGGGATCAAGAGGATCATTTTCTGCCGCTTCCGATTCCGCTGACGAAAAGCTCTTATGAGAGGGTAAATCGGTATCGAAATTATCAAATCGAACCGACGGAGTGTCAGGGCTTTACAGCTGACGGAACGCCGCAGACTTGCATTTCCGATTGCTTTAAGCGCGGCTATGCGGCAAAGGAAAAGGGAGCGAAAATCGCATTTCGCGTAAAGGGAGAAAACATTGCAATCCAATATCGTAAGACCGTAAGAAAGCCGGCGCCGATTGCCATGGCATATCTTGACGGGGACCGAAAAAATGGTACGGTGCTGGACGCAAACTTTACGGAGACCTGGGGCGATTGCCTGTATTTAGAGACCATTCTGGAGCATGGCGCACCTGGTGAGCATTTGGTGGAAATTGAAATCACGGAGACGAGTGAGAAAGACGCAGAATGTTTTTATCTTGTGTCCATTATCGCGGGTTAACAGGAACGACGTCACGATGTTTGCTGGTCGCATGAACGGTAAGACTTGACGTGACATTCATCGCTTTGAAACAGAAAGGAAGGCGCACGTGAGTATACGATATTTAGAAAAGGATCGAATTTTTTGGCTGGATACGCCGAATACGACTTATTTACTTGGAATTGTAGCACAGGAAGGATTTTTAGGACATCTCTATTATGGAAAACGGTTGGAGACGATTACTGGTGCACGGGAGCTATTTCGCGTGACGGAGCCGCCGTTTGTGCCTGAAAAGAATGACAGGGATCGCAGTTCCTTTTTTGATGCCTTTCCCTTTGAGTATTCTTCCCATGGCGTTGGAGATTTTCGGGAGAGCTCCCTTAGGATTCGTACAAAGAGTGGTCATAGCGCCGTGAGCCTTGTCTACGTAAGTCATGAAATTCGAAAGGGAAAGGGAAAGCTGGCTGGCCTTCCTGCAACCTTTGGAAAGGAAGATGAGGTTACGACACTTGTGATTCGCTGCATTGATCCTGTGACAAAGCTGGAGGTTGAACTTTCCTATTCTACGTTTGAAAAGGTGGATGCCATTGCGAGAAGCGTGCGCGTGATCAATGGTTCCTTGGAGCCCCTGTATTTAGAGAAGGTGATGAGCGCATGCCTTGACATGGAAGCTAGGGACTTAGACGTACTGACGCTTCACGGCTCCTGGGCGAGAGAGCGCCGGATGGAGCGAAAGCCGCTTGGCCATGGAAAGTTTTCCGTAGGAACGCAGCGAGGAGAAAGCAGCCATCAGGAGCATCCCTTCCTTGCTCTTTTGACTAAAAATGCAGATCAGACCATGGGAGAGGTCTACGGCTTCCATTTTGTCTATTCCGGGAATTTCCTGGCACAGGCGGAGACAAATCAATTTGGGAACCTTCGCGTTGTCATGGGAATTCAGCCAGAGGATTTTTGCTGGAAGCTGGAGCCTGGTGAGAGATTTCAGGCGCCAGAGGTGATTTTAACCTATTCCTGTCAAGGACTCGGCGGCATGAGCAGGAGCCTTCATGATCTTTATCGGAATCATTTGATCCGTAGTCCATGGCTGCATAAGAAGCGTCCCATTCTCATTAACAACTGGGAGGCAACCTATTTTGATTTTACGGCAGAAAAGATTGTAGACATCGCCAGGGAGAGCGCAAAGCTAGGCATTGAGATGCTTGTGCTGGATGATGGCTGGTTTGGCAATCGCTTTGATGACAATCGTTCCCTTGGAGACTGGTGGGTGAACGAGGAGAAGATCAAGGGAGGTCTTGGAGAGCTTGTTTCTAAGATCAATGCCCTTGGCATGAAGTTCGGCTTATGGTTCGAGCCGGAGATGATTTCGCCCGAATCGCGCCTGTTTGAAGAGCATCCGGATTGGGCGATTCAGATCCCTGAGAGAAGACCGTGCCGGGCTAGAAATCAGCTGGTGCTCGACGTCAGCAGGAAGGAAGTGCGCGACTTTATCTTAGATCAGGTATTTCGCGTATTACATAGCGCGAATATCGAGTATGTCAAGTGGGACATGAACAGGCCTCTCTCAGATCTTGGAAGTGCGGCGCTCCCGGCGGACAGACAGGGAGAGCTCAGCCACAGATATGTTCTTGGCATGTATGAAATGCAGGAGAGACTATTGCAGGAATTTCCCAATCTGCTTTTGGAGAACTGCTCTGGAGGCGGCGGAAGATTTGATCCTGGCATGCTGTATTACAGTCCGCAGATTTGGTGCTCTGATGACACGGATGCGATTGAACGGCTGAAAATTCAAGAGGGTACGGCGCTGTTATATCCCCTATGCTGTATGGGCGCGCATGTCAGCGTATGTCCAAATCATACCGTGGGCCGAAGCACGCCCTTTGCAACGCGTGGCATGACGGCACTTGCCGGAACCTTTGGATATGAGCTTGACGTAACGAAGCTCTCAGATGAAGACAAGGCAGCCGTTCCAAGGCAGGTACGCGCATATCATGCTTTTCATGATTTGATTCGTGAGGGAAATTATTATCGCTGTGCCTCCTATCTGGAGAACCATGAGTTTGACTGCTATCAGGTAGTGGCAAAACGCGGGGAGGCAGCACTGGTATTCTTTACGCAGGTGCTTGCAACGCCCAACATGCACAGCAGATGCATTCCTTTGCAGGGACTGAAAAAGGGAACGAATTATCGGATTTTCTTGGTCAACTTGGATAAAGAGGAATTGATGACGGATACGGGACGCTGCGTATCTGGTGATCTTTTGATGCAGGCAGGACTGCTTTTGGATCGCCCTTGGGGTGACTTCCAAGGAAGACTACTGTATCTTGAGGAGACGCCATAACCCTTACGGGTCGTTATGTCAGCGAAAATGGACAAAGCATGGCACGGATTAGCTTGGACGAAGAGATCAAAAGGAGACAAGGACATGGGAGTACATCCGAAGTATTATGAGCTGGTCAAGCAGCAGGAAGCGCTGCTTGCCAGAAAGAATGAAGTGGATCAAAGCTTTTATAACGGGATCTATGAGAGGTATCAGTTTCCCGTACTGACGAGAGAGCATGCACCGATTTTATGGCAGTATGACGTGAATGAAGAGACGAATCCTTACTTCGAGGAACGCCTTGGAATCAATGCCGTCATGAATTCCGGAGCAATTGAACTGAATGGAAAATATTATCTTGTAGCGCGCGTGGAGGGGAATGACAGAAAATCGTTTTTTGCCGTGGCGGAGTCGGATAGCCCCGTGGATGGTTTCCGTTTTTGGAACTTCCCCGTACAGCTTCCGGACACCTGCCCCGAGGAGACGAATGTCTATGACATGCGCCTGACGAAGCACGAAGATGGATACATTTACGGCGTATTTTGCTCGGAGAGTAAGGATGTGTCTAATCCTGACCTTTCAGCGGCCGTGGCGGCAGCAGGCATTGTTCGAACAAAGGATTTGAAGACCTGGGAACGTATGCCGAACCTTAAAACCTTACATTCGCCGCAACAGCGGAATGTTATGTTACATCCAGAGTTTGTCAAGGGAAAATATGCATTTTATACAAGACCCATGGATGATTTTATCGATACGGGAAGCGGCGGAGGCATTGGCTTTGGACTTTGCGATGACATTACGCATGCCGTGATCGACGAAGAAATCATTACCAGTAAGAGAAAGTATCACACGATCACGGAGGTCAAAAATGGCGCCGGTGCCGTTCCGATCAAGACGGATCAGGGATGGATTCATATTGCCCATGGCGTGCGTAACACTGCGGCAGGCCTTCGCTACGTGATTTATGCATTTGCTACGGCACTGGATGACCCCTCACGCGTCATTGCAGAGCCCTCCGGACTGTTGATCGGACCGCGTGGACAGGAGAGAGTGGGCGACGTCTCCAACGTAGTCTTCACAAACGGAGCAATCGCGACAAAGGATGACAATGTCTATATTTACTACGCTTCCTCCGACACGAGAATGCACGTGGCAAGGACGAGCATCGCCAGACTCAAGGACTACGTCTTCCATACTCCCATAGATCCGCTCCGCAGCCCCGACTGCGTAAAACAACGCTGCGAACTCATCCGGCGCAACCTGGACCTACTTACAAAGTAAATCTCTCCGCATTTATCCGCGTCAAAACAATCTTATTGCTCCAGATTGAACGCATGGACATGCATGTGGAGCTTTTCATAATCTTTGGGTGAATGCGTGGAAGTATTCAATGGAGCTTTTCATAACCTCCAATCCTAGCCCCGAGACTTTCAGTATATTGAGTATTAACAGGAGGAATCATGCCGTGAGCGAGCAAAACATAATTGCTTTGGAGCCAGTAATCAAGGAAAATATTTGGGGCGGTAACCGCCTTGTGACGGAATTTCATTACCTGGAAGAGGGGAGCGGTCTTGGTGAGTGCTGGGGCATCAGTGCTCATCCGCATGGCGATTGCAGGATCGCCGAAGGCACCTATCAGGGGAAGACCCTTTCATGGCTTTATCAGGAACACAGAGAACTGTTTGGTGACATAAAAAGCCCGGAGTTTCCTTTGCTTGTCAAAATTATCGATGCCAAGGACAAGCTGAGCATCCAGGTACATCCGGATGATGCCTATGCGAAGGAGCATGAAAATGGTAGCCTTGGAAAGACGGAATGCTGGTATGTCATGGACTGCCCGGAACATGCTGAGCTGATCATTGGACATAATGCGAAGACGCGTCAGGAGCTTGCGGAAATGGTTCATGCAGGCCGCTATGAAGAGCTGATCCGCCGCATTCCCGTAAAAAAAGGAGATTTTGTACAGATCGTTCCCGGAACGATTCATGCCATTACGCCGGGTATGCTCATTCTCGAAACGCAGCAAAGCAGCGACGTGACCTATCGCGTGTATGACTACGGAAGACTGCTGAATGGGAAGCCCCGCGAGATTCACGTCGAACAGAGCATAGCCGTGACTAACGTGCCCGATGAAGCTGATAAAAAGGGATTCATTCATACGCAGGGACTATGTCCGAACAAGCTGCATGAGCTGATTTCCTGCGAGTATTACCGCGTCTTTAAGCTGAACATAGAAGGGAGCTTTACGATGGATCAGAGCTATCCATTCCTGCTCGTAAGCGTTCTTGACGGAGAAGGAAAATTGGGGGAGCGCGTGATCAGGAAGGGGGAGCATTTTATTCTCCCGGCTGGCTTCGGTAAGGTAGCCTTTACCGGAAAGATGGAATTCATCCTGTCAACGGTCGGTTGTGAAAAATAGACAAAAAAACGATTTACTTTTTGCCTTTTTTTACCTTAAAAATGAGTTAGAAAACGATTTACTGATGGTAAAAGTAACAAAATTACTAATGACCTATTGGAAAATTGTGCAAATTGTTATATAATCAGCATAGTTGAAAAAATAGGTTGGAGGGGTACGAAAATGACGTTGAAGGAAAACATTCGGCATTTCTTTCACAATACGTGGAAACACAGAGTACATGTTCTGATGGCTTTGCCCACGTTCCTGATTATGTTCTTTTTCCTGTATGTTCCGATGGCTGGTTTGGTTATGGCCTTCAAGAACTTTAACTACAATGACGGTATCTGGAAGAGCCCTTGGAAGGATCCCATTCTTGGAAACTTTGACTTCCTGACGGCTTCGAAGGAATTGTTCGTCAACATGACGGGCAACACCCTGATGTATTATGTGATCTTTACCCTGTTGGGAACCTTCCTGAACGTGGTATTGGCAGTTTGTATTGATCAGTTGGTCTTCAAAAAGCTCGGCGGCGCGTTGCAGTCCATCCTGATCATCCCCATCTTTATCTCTTACGCAGCAGTACAGTTTATCGTTTATGCTTATCTTGACAGAGACACGGGAATGATCAATCACCTGTTTGGAACCAGCATTCGTTGGTACTCCGAAGCAAAGTATTGGCCCGTGATCCTGACAATTGTAAAGATGTGGAACAGCGTAGGCTATGGTTCCGTGCTTTACATGTCCGTATTGGCAGGCGTAGATCAGCAGCTGTATGAAGCAGCGCAGATCGACGGCGCAAACAAGTGGAAGCAGATTAAGCATATCACGATCCCTTCCCTGATTCCGATGGTAACCGTTATGTTACTGCTTTCCGTTGGTAACATCATGAGATCTGATACAGGTTTGTTCTATCAGGTAACGAGAAACAGCGGTGCCTTGAATCAAACCACCCGAGTTATTGACTCCTATGTGCTGAACTCCATTCTGCACAGCTCTAACTTCGGATTTACGGCGGCTGCATCCTTCTTCCAGTCCATCGTAGGTTTGGTACTTATTATCATAGCTAACTTTGTGGTTCGGAAGCTCGAGCCCGAGAATGCATTGTTTTAAGGGAGGGCAGAAGCTATGGCACAAACTGTGGACACCAAGAAACTCTCAAAAAGAGAGCAAAAGAAGCTTGAAAAAATGTATGACCTTCAGTATGGCGTGAAGGCAAAGAAGGGTATTGGACAGTATATCCTGGCAATTTGCCTGATCCTCTATACGACGATCGTTGCACTGCCCATTTTACTGGTATTTATCTCCGCATTTGCGGATGAAGAAACGTTGGTAAGGGATGGCTTTAGTTACATGCCTGCCAAGTGGTCCCTTAATGGTATGAATGCCGTTTTGAAGTATGGTAAGCAGCTTGCCACCTCCTATGCGGTAACGATTTTAATTACCGTTGGCGGTACTCTGATTGGACTTTTGTGCATGAGCCTTTTCGCTTATGCCATCAGCCGTAAGGATTTCAGACTTCGCGGATTCCTTGCAATTTATGCAATGATCCCGATGCTGTTTAACGGAGGTCAGCTCTCAGGTTACATCGTATTTACCTCCATGTACGGCTTAAAGGACAGCCTGTGGCTGTTGATGCTGCCGATCTGCTGTACGACCATGAACATCATCATCCTGCGAACCTATATTCAGAACAGCGTTCCCGAGGAATTGATGGACTCCGCAAGAATCGATGGCGCGGGAGAGTGGAGAACCTTCTTCCAGATCACGTTGCCTTTGATGAAACCCACGCTCGCAGCGGTTGGATTCATGATGGCTACGACCTATTGGAATGACTGGCAGAACGCACTGCTCTACATCCAAAGCGATAATAAAAAGCCTCTGCAGCTCCTTCTGGTAAATATTCAGAAGAATATTGAGACCTTGCTGAATGCCAGAAACATCCCTTCTGCTGCACTGGCAGCCATGCAGGGTAAGGTTCCTCAGTATTCCGCAACCATGGCAACCGTAGTTATGGTTATCGGACCGATCATGATCCTGTATCCATTCTTCCAGAAGTATTTTGCAAAGGGCTTGACCATGGGTTCCGTAAAGGGTTGATCAAACCCCGGTTTCAACTTGATATTCAAGGGATTTGTGGCGGATCCTTTAGAATATAAATCACTTATTTATTATTCATCTATCAAAGGGAGGATAAGAAAAATGAAGAACAAGAAATTTATTTCCGTAGTGTTGGTTGCAGCTATGTCAGCAGCTCTGCTCGCAGGATGCGGAAGCGGAAGCGGAGACAATGGTAACAATGGTAATAACGCAAACAACAGCAACAGCAACGCTGGCGGAAAGGTTACCATCAGACTGTTCAGAGACTGCTTTAACCTTGGTACCCCTGATTCTGCAGAGGTTAAGAAGGTTGAGAATGCAATCAACAAGTATCTGGAAGAGAAGGGTAAGAATTACAACGTAGCAATTACCGAGGTTGGCTCCGGTGAGTACTCCGAGAAGGCAAACCTGGCTCTGGCTAACAAGGAGATCGATCTCCTTTGGACCGCTTCCTGGCTGGGCACCGTTGGTACCAACGATCTGGTTCCTGCAAACGCAGTAAAGGATATCACCAGCCTGCTTCAGGGCACCGCTCTGTATGGCTCCATGGATGCCGGACAGTGGGAAGCTACCAAGTATGATGGAAAGAACTACTTCATCCCTGTTTACAAGGACAACGTAGAAGGATATGACTTCATGTTCCGTCAGGATCTGGTTTCCAAGCACAACTGGAACATCGGAAGCGTTAAGAAGCTTGCTGACCTTGAGCCCATGCTGGCTGACGCTAAGGCTGATGGCCTTAAGTATCCGTTCCTGACCCAGAAGACCGCTATGTTCTACAGATGGTACATCGATAGCTTTGATTTCTTCGCTGGCGACGTTGCTGCTAACTGGGTTGCTGTAGACAGAGAGTCCAACAGCGTAGTAAATACCGTTGCTACTCCTGAGTACAAGGAGTTCTGTAAGTTGATGGCTGATTGGGCTGAGAAGGGCTACATCTCCGAGGATGACGCTACCAAGACGACCAATGATCAGACCACGCAGACCCAGGATTGGGCTATTTCATGGTGGACCGATATCCCTGTTAACGATGAGGCAGATTCTCGTTATAAGCAGGACGTTACCATGCAACCTGCTACCCAGAGATGGGCTCACAGCACTTCTGCACTTGGTTCCTGCTACTGCATCACCTCTAATGCAAGCGATGACGTTGCAAAGGCTGCCATTGATTTCATGGGTCTCCTTTACACCGATTCCAAGCTGGCTGACATGTACACCTTCGGTATCGAGGGCGAGCACTTCAGCTACAACGCAGACAAGAAGGTTGAGCAGGCTGAGAACGCTAAGTACAACCACTCCATGTGGGAGTCCGCAAGTGCAACGGTTGTAACTCCTCTGTACAACGAGCCTGACAACAAGGCTGAGCTGTATAAGTCCTTCAACGGCGGCGCTAACACCTCCTGCGCAGCAGGCTTCCGTTTCGACAAGAGCCCTGTTGAGGCTGAGTTCACCGCTTGTACCGCTCTGTTCGATGACTATGGATTCCAGCTGGAGAACGGCGGATTCAAGGCATCTGACGTTGACGCTAAGATTGACGAGTACTTAAAGAAGCTGGATGCAGCCGGATATCAGAAGGTTCTTGCTGAGTTCCAGAAGCAGTATGACGCTTGGAAGAAGTAATTTCTTCGGTCATCTAAGAAACATAAATAAGGAGCAGCGCGGAAGTTTTTCCGCGCTGTTTTTTTATCCGTGAATCTGATGATTTCCTATGTTTTTTCTATGTCTTTTGCTTAGTTTTTGCTTTTCAAGCTGCTGAAAACGTAGTATATTTAAATTAAGATTGGAGGGCATGGCATGGAGGAAAAAGAAAAGAAAGAAAAGAAGGTTTTAAAGTCGAAAAAGCAATCACGCGGCATTTCTTTCAAAAAGCTAGCTGACCTGAAAAACACTGTCTTCGGGGAAGAGTTTTCTTTGCTGAGCATTCGGGGAAAACTGATCCTCGGTTTTGTCCTGCCGATCTTTTTTATGGCCTTGATCGCCTATGTATCCTATGAGAAGGCTAGGGAAGGCATGGGAGAAAAATTTGCCGCTTCCACGGAGCAGACTCTGATGCTTGCGCAGGCAAATATTGACAATAGCTGTGAGTTTGTCAAGTCTGCCGCTACTTCCTTTGTCATGGACAAGGACATTAAGAGTCTCTATTTAGGTATCTATAAGGATCAACCTGCCGAAGAGGTTGGTCAGATTTCAAAAATACGTTTAGATATTGTAGAGGTACAGTCTTCAAATTCATTTGTTCAAAATATTCATTTGGTTCCCATGAAGGAATATCGATTGATTTCCACGGGTATTTCGACGGCAGTTCAGGGATGTCTGGAGGAGTATCAAAAAGACGTTGACATGGGGGAAAACTGGATCGACAAGCATCCCTATTTGGATGGCCATATTGGACTGAAGGAATCGGAATATCTGATGGCCTATCAGGTGATGTCCTTAAACAATCGTGCCATAATTGTCATTGACGTATCTACCGAAAAAGTGCGAAAGCTTTTAGACATTCTGGATTTGGGCGAAGGAAGCCTTGTCGGTTTTGTCACTCCTGGCGGAAGGGAGCTTTACAGCACGCAAAGCGATGCGGAATTGATGGCAGATGGCCCTGTGTTTTATGGAAATGAGTTTTACAATTATGCCATGCAGTCGCAGGAAAGCAGCGGTGTCTTCCATAACGTTGAATATATGGATGAAGACTATATGTTTTTCTACAGTAAGAGCGCGATCAATGGTGCCATGATTTGTGCCTTGGTACCGATGGCGGTCGTAACAAGCCAGGCACAAGAGATTCGCATTGTAGCCATTATCGTAACCATCCTGGCATCTCTCGTGGCCGGACTGATTGCATTTATCATTATCTCTGGCATACAAAAGAATATGAAAAGCTTATCAAAGGGCTTTGGCGAGGTTGCAGAGGGAGACCTCACTGCGAAAATTTCCGTGCGCGGAAGTGACGAGTTCTCTGACCTGGCGGAGAGCGCCAACCATATGGTGGGTAATACGAAAAAGCTGGTAGGCAAGGTAGAAGACGCGACAACACATTTGGAGGATTCTGCGCTGAGCGTCAAGGGAGTTTCTGCCGACGTGTCTGACTATTCAGGGGATATTTCCCGGGTCGTGCAGGGAATCAACATTGACATGGAGAATGAAGCAGCGCATGCGCGGGATTGCGTAGAGCGTGCCAATGTCTTGTCCAGGGAAATTCAGGAGATGAACCGCATCATTGATGAGATGGAAAAGGGCATTCGTCAGACAGAGACCATGATCGACAATGGCGTGGAGAAGGCACAGCTCCTAGGTGAGCATGCGGACAGAACGACGGAGATTACGAACGAGGTTGGTCAAAACATTGAAAAGCTAAAGGCAGAGACGGCAACGATCAACAAGTTTGTTGGTACAATTACGGAGATCGCAAATCAGACGCATCTGCTATCCTTAAATGCTTCCATCGAGGCGGCGAGGGCTGGTGAGGCAGGTAAGGGGTTCTCGGTGGTAGCCATGGAAATCCGAAAGCTCGCGGAGGATTCCTCCAAGGCGGCGGGTGAGATTCGAAGTAACGTCTCTTATATTTTAGACAGCGCAAAGGAAAGCGTACAGTCTGCTGATAAGGCGAGTAAGATGGTTTGTTCCCAGACGGAGGTTGTCGGAGAAATGGTTGCCATTTTGCATGAGATGAGTGAGCAGATGGCAGTGCTTCTTGAGCGTGTCAGAGAGGTCATGGAGCATACGGAGAAGACGGATTTAGAGCGTGAGAGAACCCTGCGTGCCGTGGAGAATATCTCCGACATCATTGATGATACGGCAAAGAATACAGCCTCCGTTTCAGAGGTGCTAGAGAGCCTTATGAACGGCGTGGCGAACCTAAATGAGGTTTCGGGGATCCTGGATGAGAACGTCAAAGAGCTTAGGAGTGAGATTTCTTCCTTTAAGACGGAGTAAAAAGTTTACTATTTTGGAAGGACTCGGGGCGAGATTGTTGCATGGTTTATGAATAGTATATTTCCAATAATTTGGAGAAATAAGGGATATAGGAAGAAAATAAGGGGTAAAGTAAGGACTTATTCCAAATGATTCGAAGGATTAAGGGATTTGGGAAGAGGTTTTATAGATGTGGCAGATTTGGGGTATACTTGAAGGGAAGTATATGTGATTGTATGGAGGAAGAAGGTTTGGGGACGGTGGTTGTGGTGGCCTTGCTAGGAGGTGTTGTAGGCTTGGCTATTAGAAGTTTGGTGAAACAGAGGAAGGCTGGGAAGAATCTGCAGTGTGGCATGGATTGTAGTCAGTGCAACAAAAAGTGTCATTGATTTTTGCCCCTAAAGGATTTTAGAGAAGCATTAGAGAGTTTTGACTGAACAATAGACAATTTGTGAATGCGGATGAAAGGAAACCAGGGTAAAGCTTGGTTTCTTTTTTTATGGCATAAATTTGGCATGTCCTCATATATTGTGGAGAAGGCAGGACAAGGGGGCGATCAGTTGCGAAAGTTATCAATGCTGTTTCCAAAGGAGGAGCAGGAATTTTGGGGCAGATTGCTACAGGAAGACGTGACGGAGGTTCGGATGAGGGCAGGGAAACCGTTGCTCATGACGGCCGGGGGACTGGAATGGTTTGTGAATCAGCAGGGCGGAAAAACGGAGCTTGTGCAGGAAGCCAGACGGGTGAATCCATCGGAGCTTTCAGGGCTTCTTTTGCATCTATGCAAGTATTCGCCCTATGCTTATGAAGACCAGCGAAGGGAAGGGTACATAACGCTGGAGGGCGGGCATCGCCTAGGCGTGGCAGGACAGGTGGTCATGGAAGGGGGACGCGTTCAAACGATCAAACAGATCTCTTGCCTAAACCTGCGAGTTGCAAGGGAAATTCGCGGTGCGGGAGATGTTGCTTTACCGCATCTTTACGAAAAGGGGACGGTGAAAAGCATGTTAATTATTTCCCCGCCGGGATGCGGAAAAACGACGCTTCTTCGCGATCTTATTCGTCAGATCTCAAATGGAAATGCTTATGGGAGGGGACGAACGGTTGGCGTGGTGGATGAAAGATCTGAGCTGGCCGGATGCTTTCAGGGGGAGCCGCAAAATGATCTGGGAATACGGACGGACGTCTTGGACGGTTGCCCAAAGGCCATTGGCATGAAGCTCCTGATTCGTTCCATGTCGCCGGACGTTCTGGCCGTGGATGAATTGGGAAGGGCAGAGGATATCGAGGCACTGAGGGAAGCACAAAGGTGTGGCGTAAAGGTTATTGCGACGATTCACGGAGGAAGCAAACGCGACGTGATCATGCGCGGCTTAGATGCATTATTTGATTGTTTCCTGCTTTTAGGTAAAGGCTCGCCGGCATCGCAGCTTATTGATTTCTGGACAAGACCGATAAGTGCTTTTGCAGAATATGATCAGGAGAAAGCGTCTTTGGCATCTTTTACGAAAAAGGGATACGGGAAAGGGCCGCCTGGTAGGATGCAGTTGGACAATATGACAGAGGGGAGAGCAGGGAATGAGACTGCTTGGAGGGTGCATGGTGCTTTTGGGGAGCCTTGGACTTGCAGGGAGTTATGTCCTTACCCTGCGGGAGGAATGGCGGGCTGTGAGGGAACTACGGGACATTCTCGAACTGATTTCGGGGGAAATCCGCTATGGAAGGACGTCGCTGCCGGAGTGCTTCCTACAGGTGGGGATGCAGCGGCCGACGGTGCTTGGAAAAAGCTTTGAAGAGCTTGGAAGAAGAGCCCTTGAAAGGCCGCAGGATTCCCTTCGCGAGCTGCTGGAGGATGGACTTCAGGAGAAGCTCAGGAAGGTGTTGCCACTGGAGGAATACCATGCTTTTTTTGAATTTGCCGCACCGAAGGGATATCAGGATGAACAGATGCAAAGAAGGGCACTCGACAGAAGTCAGGCCCGCATAGAGGAGCTTTTAGAGATCAGAGGGGAACAGCTTCGGGGAAAGAGCCGCGTGGCTTGTTGCCTGGGGATCATGGGGGGACTATTTCTCATTCTTTTCCTTTGGTAAAACAGCAGACGGAGGTACGAGATGGAAGTAAATCTGATCTTTAAGATCGCGGCGGTCGGAATTCTGGTAACGCTTCTTGGACAGGTGCTTAAGCACAGCGGAAGGGAGGAACATGCCTTTTTGGTAAGTCTCGCGGGGCTCATCATTGTCATGTCCTGGATTCTGCCATATATCTACGAATTATTTACGTCCGTGCAAACCTTCTTTGCCCTGTGATGCTTTGGAATTTGCATAAGGAGGAGAGATGGGAGAGGTAATCAAAATCAGCGTCTTTGCAATCCTTGGCGTCATGGCGGCACTAACCATCAAGCGGGAAAAGCCAGGCTATGGTTTTTTAATGGGACTGGCACTTGGATTCATGGTGCTTGGCATTTGCATAAAACGCATTCTGCGGGTCAGCGAGCTTTTTTATGAACTTATGGAGTGGCTTGGGACGGGCAGTCAGCAGCTTGGGATTCTTGTTAAGGTATTGGGAATTACCTATGTCTGTGAGTTTTCCGCCGGCATTTGCCGGGATGAGGGCTACGGTTTTTTGGCGAGCCAGCTGGAAACCCTTGGAAAGCTCTCCGTCATGCTCTCAGGAATGACAATTCTGACCGCGCTCATGGAGCAAATCTTTTCCTTAACGCTATGGAAATGAGCTCTCTGCGGAAACGGCAGGAAAAGCCGTGACGACGTTGGAAGGAACGGATGAGCTAAGGTCATATGGATTTCAAGGGAGGCATAGGAGGAAGGCGTGGAACTGGAGGAGTTATGGGAGGAACTTCGGCTGGGAGAGCTAAGCGCAGGCATCAGGGAATTGTTTCCGTCGGCAAGCTTTTCGCTGGAGGAGATGCTTGGAATGCTTTTGGAAGGTCGATTTCTGGATCTGGTACGATATTTGTTTCGGGAGGGAATCTGCGGTATTGGCGGGAATGGGCAAGGCCTAAAAACGCTTTTGGTGAGTTTACTCATTTTGGGCATTGTCAGTGCGGCGCTGACTAAATTTTCAGAGATATATGAGAAGTATCAGGTGAGCGAGCTCAGCTTTTATCTGACTTATCTTTTACAGGCGGCAATTCTTGCAGGATGCTTCCGAAGCCTTTCGGAGACCGCCATGACGGCGCTGGAGCATATGGTGATTTTTATCAGGCTATTGATGCCGACCTATTTGTTTGCCGTAGGAATGGCGACGGGAGGAGTTACGGCCGGGGCTGGTTATCAGATGACAATGCTTGTGCTATATGGCGTGGAGGAGGTTTTAAAAGCGCTCTTTTTACCTGCTGCGACTTGTCTGTTTTTATTCGCCGTTCTGGAGGGGATCATGGGACAGGAACGAATGGAGTATCTGACAGAGCTGCTGAAAAAGGTGAGCTTCTGGGGGCTGAAGGGCATGCTGGGCGCAGTGGCAGGCCTTAGCATGCTACAGGCAGCGTTGGCGCCGGCCATAGATAAGGTGAAGACTTCCATGCTTCAAAGAGTGGTGGCGGCCATTCCGGGCATTGGACAAGGCGCGGAGGGGGTGTTTGAGCTAGTGGTGGGCTCAGCAACCGTACTCAAAAATGGCGTTGGAATTGTACTTACCCTGCTCCTGTTGGTTTTTTGTCTCGCACCACTCTTTGAGCTATTTGCTGTTTCCTTCACGCTTAAGCTTGCGGCTGCAATCATGGGAATTGTCAGTGACAAGAGGATGACAAAGGTAGTGGACAGAACGGGTGACACGGGACTATTGCTGCTTGGCATTACGGGTACGGCAATGCTGTTTTTTCTGTTGGTGCTGGCCATGGCGACGGTTTCCGTGAGGTAGGCGGCTGATGGGATTCCCTTGATGCATGGAGTGTGAAAGGCATGGGAGCATGAATGGCATGATACGTGAACTTTTGAAGGAGCTGGGAGGTCTTACCATTTTTATGACCTGTGCGCAGCTGCTGGTATATTTTCGGCCGAAGGAGAGCTATGAGAAGTACTTAAAGCTATTGATGAGTGCTTTAATCCTTCTGCAATTTCTGACGCCTATTCAGAGATTATTTACGGGAAGAAGTAGCGGTATAGAGCTGTATTTGGAAGAGCTTCAGGAGCAGTTTACCTTATCCGCGGAGAGCGGCGAAGCATTCAACGTGCCGACGGATGAAGACGGGCAGATTCCAATGACGGAGGAAGGGGAAATTACGGTGGAGATCCCTTTTGTGGAGGATATTGAAATTCTTGACGTTGGAGCGGGAGGGGAAGATGAACCATAAGACGGAGGAATGGGTGGAAAAGAAATTAAAGCCCTTGCTTAAAAAGGATCGGCTGTTACTTCTTTTGCTTTTTGGCGTTCTTCTGCTTGTCATTGCACTGCCGACGAGTAAAAGGACAGGAAAACAAATGGCAGGGGAGGGGAACTCGTTGCCCTTGCCTGGAACCGGAAAAGGTGTAACAGAAGAAAAAAACATGCAAGGGGAGATGTGCGAAGGGAGCATTCTGAGAGATGGCGGTGTCATGACGGATGAGACGGAATACCTTCATGAAGTCGAAAGGGAGCTCGAGGAACTACTTTCCTCCGTGGAGGGAGCAGGGAGGGTTCGCGTGATGATTACGTTAGAGCAATCGAGAGAGCTTGTGTTGGAGAAGGATGAAAAAAGAACGCAAAAGCAAACGGCAGAGGAGAACGCAGAGGGAGTAGGAAAGGAAGGGCGGGAAAGCATCTGGGAGGAGAAGGCTGTGTATGAAGAGGGCGAACGAGAAAAATCACCGTTCGTCGTAAAACAAATCTTTCCACGCATTCAAGGCGTGGTTGTGGCTGCAGAGGGCGTAGGGACGGGATGCGTTCGCTCCGAGCTGTCGGAGGCCGTACAGGCTCTTTTTGGCATTGAAGCGCATAAGGTAAAAGTATTAAAGCTTGGTCTATCTCGTCCTTCACGGGAATAGAATGAACTACCAAACAGGAAGTAGGAGGGTAAAGAAGTGAAAAACATTTTCAGGAAAAACCAGTTGATGATCACGGCGCTTGCGGTCATGATTGCCATTGCGGGGTATTTGCAATTTGCGGAGAGCACCATGAAAGAGAAGGCAGATGACGAATTAAAGGCAGTGGATTCGGGAACGGTAATTACGGAGAGATACGTTGCGGGACAGGATACGTCAAGTCTGGAGAATGCGGAGGATCTGTCAACGATCCTGGAGCTTTCTGAGGAGGATCTTTTGGCACTTCAGGACGTAAATGGTACGGCGAAGGTAAAGCTTGACGTTCCAAGCCTGGATGAAAATGGTGCAGAGCTGACAGAAAATTATCTCGAGGATGGCATGGATCTTGTTTATGACAGACCGGGAAATGCCGGCGAGGGCGATGATCAGCCGGCATCTGCATCACCGAAGGAGGGTGAGATTCCTGGCGAGGCAGTCTTTACGTCCGCAGGAGCTTGGATTTTGTCTGATGCAAAGCTCTTAAAGGAACAGACGAGGGCGAAGAATAAGGCAACGCTCCTTGACATTATTGGAAATGAATACTTGAGTGATGATCAGAAGGCGCAGGCCGTAAGCAGCATGGTAGAAATGACGCAGATTGCAGAGAAGGAAGCGGCCGCGGAGATTCTTCTCGAAGCCAAGGGCTTTTCAGACGTCGTGGTCAGCATAACGGGCACGGGCGTTGACGTTGTCGTGAATGCGACGGCACTGACGGATGCCCAAAGGGCACAGATCGAAGATATTGTCCGCAGAAAGACGGAGGTTTCTCCGGAAAACATTATCATAAGCACCGTTGTCAAGGATTGACCCATGCAGACAGAAAGAAAAAGACATTTAGAAAAAAGTATACAGAAAGCTTTTTTTGTGATAAAATGGTTGTGAATTTATGTTTGAATGTCTTTGGAGTACCTATGAAAAGAATTTTTTTGATTGTTTTGGATAGCTTTGGAATTGGAGAGGAGCCAGATGCCCTGGCTTTTGGGGACGTCGACGTCAACACCTTGCGCAGTGTGGCGGGCAGTCCCTTTTTCCGCGTTCCGAATATGCAAAGACTGGGGCTTTTTAACCTGGACGGTGTGTCCGTGGGAGAACCCTGCCAGTCGCCGCAGGGTGTGATTGCGAGACTGCGGGAGAAATCCATGGGAAAAGATACGACCATTGGACATTGGGAGATCGCCGGCGTGGTTTCACCTAAACCGCTTCCCACCTATCCGAATGGATTCCCAAAGGAGGTTTTGGAGGAATTTTCCAAACGCACGGGACGAGGCGTTCTATGTAATCTTCCCTACTCAGGGACGGCAGTAATTCAGGAGTATGGAAAAAAACACTTGCAAACAGGGGATCTCATTGTGTATACTTCTGCGGACAGCGTTTTTCAGATTGCTGCCCATGAGGAAGTGGTTCCCCCGGAACAGCTTTATGAATATTGTCGCATCGCCAGAGAGATTCTTCAGGGAGAGCATGGCGTAGGGCGTGTAATTGCGCGGCCTTTTATCGGCCCTGAAGAAGGCCCCTTTGTCAGAACTTCGCATCGTCATGATTTTTCCCTGCTGCCACCTGCACCTACCATGCTTGACCATCTAAAGGCGGCGGGCAAGGAGGTTCTTGCCGTCGGGAAGATTCAGGACATTTTCGCCGGACAGGGCATCACCGAGCATGTTTATACCTCGGGCAATGCGGAAGGAATGGAACGCACCCTGGAATGGATGGATCGCGACTTTGAGGGCCTTTGCTTTGTGAACCTTGTTGACTTTGACATGCTGTATGGTCACCGCAGGGACATTGACGGATATGCAAAGGCACTGACCTATTTTGATGAAAAGCTCCCGGAGCTTATGAAGAAGCTAGGCCCCGAGGACGTGCTAATGATCACGGCGGATCATGGATGCGATCCTGCCTATCTTGCGACAACGGATCATACCCGTGAATACGTGCCCTTCCTTGCCTATGGCCCTGGTCTTTCGCCCGCGAACCTTGGCACGCGAGAAACCTTTGCCGACGTCGCCTCGACAGTTCTTGACCTGCTCGGCATTCCCGGTGAGACGGCCGGCAAGAGCATGATCCACTTGTGACGATGCTCATCAGCGTAACAGTAGATTGCGTATTTATTTGGAATACTATACGCATATTTGATTAAATTCATTTAGAATAATAAAGCTTGCGAGATACTCGAGGGGAAGGTTTTGATCATCTTTCTGGGTCTAAAGTCTACCAGAAAGATGATCAAAACCTCGCCCCGAGTCAGCAGGGATTTTGGAATAAAGAGGATACGAACATGAGCAATTATACACAAGAAATTAACAGGCGGCGAACCTTCGCCATTATTTCGCACCCCGATGCAGGAAAGACAACCCTGACGGAGAAGTTCCTTCTCTACGGCGGTGCCATCAACCTCGCAGGAAGCGTTAAGGGAAAGGCGACGGCGCGCCATGCAGTCTCCGACTGGATGGAGATCGAAAAGGAGAGAGGTATTTCCGTAACCTCCTCCGTATTACAGTTTGAATATGACGGATATTGCATTAACATTTTGGATACACCTGGACACCAGGACTTCTCCGAGGATACCTATCGAACCTTGATGGCTGCGGATTCCGCAGTCATGGTCATCGATGCATCAAAGGGCGTGGAGGCACAGACGAGAAAGCTCTTTAAGGTCTGCGGTATGCGCGGCATCCCGATCTTTACGTTCATCAATAAGCTCGACAGAGATGCCAACGATACCTTTGATTTATTGGATGACATTGAAAAGGAGCTTGGCATTGCAACCTGTCCCGTAAACTGGCCCATCGGCTCTGGTAAGGCATTTCAGGGTGTCTATGACCGAGAGAGCCAATGCGTGATTTCCTACTCTGACACGGAGAAGGGAACCAAGGAAGGCGTTGCAACGGAGGTTCCCATCAAGGACGAGGAGCATTTGCGCGAGCTCATTGGAAATGATGCGGCGGACAAGCTGCTTGGTGAGATTGAACTGTTGGATGGTGCGAGTGCAGAGTTTGATTTGGACGAGGTTCGCGCAGGAAGACTGACCCCCGTATGCTTTGGCTCCGCACTGACCAACTTTGGCGTGGAAATTTTCTTAAAGCATTTCCTGAACATGACGACGCCGCCCCTTCCAAGAATGTCAGACATCGGACTGATCAAACCGACGGAAAAGGAGTTTTCCGCGTTTGTATTCAAGATTCAGGCGAACATGAATAAGGCTCACCGCGACAGAATTGCATTCATGCGCATCTGCTCCGGTAAGTTTGACGCACAGATGGAGGTGCGTCACGTGCAAGGAAACAAGGTGCTTCGCCTTTCTCAGCCACAGCAAATCATGGCGGACGAGAGAAAGATTCTGACGGAGGCATATGCGGGTGACATCATTGGCGTATTTGATCCGGGAATTTTCTCCATCGGAGATACGCTTTGCATGCCGAAGGAGAAATTTGCGTATGAAGGAATTCCGACCTTTGCGCCTGAGCATTTTGCACGTGTACGTCAGATTGATACCATGAAGAGAAAGCAGTTTGTAAAAGGAATTGAACAGATTGCTCAGGAGGGTGCCATTCAGATCTTTACGGAGATGACGGCTGGCATGGAAGAGGTCATTGTCGGCGTGGTCGGCGTGCTGCAGTTTGACGTGTTGAAGTATCGCTTGGAGAACGAATATAATGTCGAAATTCGTTTGGAGAACCTGCCGTATGAGCACATTCGCTGGATTGAGAACAAGGAAGAGGTGAATGTCGAAAAGCTGATCGGTACCTCCGACATGAAGAAGGTTAAGGACATGAAGGGCAATCCCTTACTGCTCTTTGTCAATTCCTGGAGTATCGGCATGACGCTGGATCGTAACAAGGGACTGGTGCTTACGGAGTTTAGCAGGAATTAATTTGATTTTGGAGGGGAACATGCGAAAACTGTTGTTAGCGATCGCAATGCTAATTATGTTGGGAGGCTGCTCAAATCCGATTGAGGATTTAGATATGACCAGCGGCTTTGTCGAGGGGGAAGCAGAGATCCAACGCAGTATGGATGCAGAGCGGAGATCCTTGGAAAATAATGATAATCAAGTCTATGATGATTATTTTCTTGTCTCAGGCACCCGTTTTGCATACCAGAGCTTAAGCAGCGCCCAAAAGCTTTGGTATGAGGACATGGAGCATATTCTTGGAAGCATGGCCGAGGAGGGGAAGCTTTCCAAGAAAGGGCTGGAGCAAGGACTGACGGAGAAGGACATAGAGCATGTCTTTTCCTGCGTCTGCATGGATCACCCAGAACTGTTTTACGTGGAGGGGTATTCCTATTCCACACACCTTTTGGGAGATGAGGTCATTGGGTATTCCTTCTCGGGAAATTATGGGATGGATCGTGCAACGGCGGTTATCAGACTAGAGGAGATTAAGTTTGCGGCTCAGCGGATTCAGGACGACTTTGCCTTTGTATGGACGGATGGCAGCGATTATGAGAAGGTTAAGTATGTCTATGAGACATTGATTCGAGATACGGAATATGATTTGAATGCGCCCGACAATCAAACAATTTATTCTGCGCTTGTCGGAAAGCGTTCCGTATGTCAGGGCTATGCAAAGTCCATGCAGTTTTTATTGAATGCCATGGGCGTGGAGTGTACGCTGATTCAGGGAACTGCGCAGGGAGAACCGCACGGCTGGAATTTGGTAAAGGCGGATGGAGAGTATTACTATGTGGATGCCACGTGGGGGGATAATTCCTACCGGCCGGAAAATGGAGGCGCATTGGGACCAGAGATCCTTTACGAGTATCTTTGCGTGACGACGGAGGAAATCTTAAAGGAGCATCAGATTGACGAAATCGTACCACTCCCCATGTGTACGGCAACGAAGGATAATTATTTCGTAAGGGAGGGAGCGCTGTTTACCGAGGTGGATCAGGGAGCGCTTCGAATCTTATTTGGTAAGGCCTCCGCGGAGGATCGTTATCAGGTTTCCTTAAAGTGTGCAACGAGGGATTGCTATGAGGCAATCATTGGTTTCTTGCTGGATCAGAATAAAATTTTTGATTATTATCCCACAGGAGGAACCCGAATATCATACTATCAAAATGAAGATATGCTTTGTCTGACATTTTGGGTGACAAATTAGTCAAGAAGTGGTAAAATAATATATTATCCAGAATGATTGTAGAATCTAATGTTAGGAGGAAGAGGACGTGGAAAAAGAGCAGAACGCAGTTATGCTGAAGGAGGACGAATCCGTAGGAACGGTTCGCATTGCGGAGACGGTTGTTGCACACGTAGCATCCATTGCCGCCTCAGAGGTTGAGGGAGTGATCATTCCCGGAAGCAGTGCTTCCAAGGCGTCCAAGGCCGTAAGGGTAGAGATTAAGAATAAAACCGTGAAGGTTGACATGGCAGCGAACGTGAAGTATGGTTACAACATTCCCGAGGTTAGTCAAAAGCTTCAGGGGAAGGTTAAGAGCGCCATCGAGAACATGACGGGAATGACCTGCGCAGGCGTTAACGTTCGATTCTCCGGCGTAATCATGAAGTAAAGGCAGATAAATCAATGGGACGACACGAACAAAGAGAACAGTTATTCATGCTGTTGTTCCGGGTAGAATTCAATTCCTTGGAGGATATGCCGGAGCAGGTAAAGCTTTTCTTTGAAGACGAGGAGCGAAGCGAAGTGGGTGAATTTGCAGAGCGCATCAAGGAAAAGTATGAGAAGATCATGGAAAAGCTTCCCCAGTTGGATCAGCTTTTGAATGAAAAGACGGAAAAATGGAATACGAAGCGTATTGGTAAGGTGGAGCTGACCGTGCTGCGCCTGGCTTTATTTGAGATTTTATTTGATGATGAAATCCCTGAGGGCGTTGCAATCGATGAGGCCGTTACCATCGCAAAGAAATATGGACAGGATAGTTCAGGCGCCTTTGTCAATGGCGTTTTGGCAAAATTTGTAAAGAAGGGTGATCAAAATTCGTAGCGTATATACCGTAGGGCAGATCAATGCTTACGTGAAAAACATGTTCACGCAGGATTACCTCTTACAGTCCGTTTTTGTAAAGGGAGAGGTGAGCAATTGTAAGTATCATACCTCCGGACATATTTACTTCACCTTGAAGGATCCTAAAGGAACCATCAGCTGCGTTATGTTTGCGGGGAACCGGAGGGGTCTTTCTTTTCGCATGCAGGATGGACAGCAGGTTATTGTCGGCGGCTGCGTGGACGTCTATGAGCGGGATGGCAAATACCAGCTTTATGCAAGGCAGATCGAGCTGGACGGCGCAGGCAGACTGTATGAGGAATATGAAAGGTTAAAGCGGGAGTTAGAGGAATTGGGCATGTTTGCCCCTGAGTATAAAAGGCCCATCCCCAAATATATCAGGACGCTTGGCGTCGTGACGGCACGCACGGGGGCTGCCGTCCGCGACATTATTCAAATAGCAAGGCGAAGGAATCCTTACGTGAATATTATTCTATATCCTGCGATCGTACAGGGCGAGGAGGCCGTGCCGAGCATTGTCAATGGCATTCATGCGTTGGAGCAGCTTGGCGTAGACGTCATGATTGTCGGGCGCGGAGGTGGTTCCATCGAGGATCTTTGGGCCTTTAACGAGAGGGCGGTTGCAGAGGCCGTCTTTCATTGCAGCGTTCCCGTCATTTCTGCCGTAGGGCATGAAACTGATACGACGATCATTGACTATGTTGCCGATCTTCGGGCACCGACGCCCTCTGCGGCTGCAGAACTGGCGGTTTGGAACGTGCGAGAGCTTTTAGATCGGCTGGAAGGATATGACGCAGAGCTTCGAAGAAACATGAACCGCGTATTGACGAGAAAGCGCGATTTCTTAATGAGGCTGGAACGGCAGGTAGGCATGGGCAGTCCGGCGGCCAAGATCCGCGGGTACAGACAGTACCATTCGCAACTGCAGGATCGGCTGGAGGGCAACATGCGCACCATTCTCACGGCGCGGCGCCATGCACTGGAGCTTTACGTGGAAAAGATGAAAGGGTTGTCTCCCTTAGAAAAGCTTTCGAGCGGATTCTCTTACGTGGAGGATGCAGAGGGGAGAAACGTTAGGTCCGTCGAACAGGTTTGCGTGGGAGATCAGCTTGACATTCAGGTACAGGATGGCAAAATTCAGGTGGAAGTAAAGGGTACTTCAACAGTCAGCTTTACTGACGGCTTCCCAAAAGGTACGGCCGTTCGCGAGGGCTGAATGGCAGCAAGGGCTGAATAAAGAAACTATGATGACGGAATAGAGTCCTGAGTGAGATAAAAGGCTTAGGAGGATGGAAGTAATCATCCTGAGTGGATTAAGAGGATTGGAATGGAAGAGAAGAAAAAGCTAAGTCTGGAAGAGAATTTTGATCAGCTGGAACATCTGATAGGGGTATTGTCTGATGCGGACGTTTCTCTTGAGGATGCCTTCCGTGCCTATAGCGAGGGCGTTGCTTTGTTAAAGACCTGTAATGACCAGATTGACCGTGTGGAAAAAAAGGTGTTGGCACTTAGCGCAAACGGCGAGCTGGAAGAGCTGGACGGCGACGAAACGGAGGCGTAACCTATGGAAGAGAAGGAGTTTCAGGCGAAACTGCATAAAAAAACGGAAGAGGTGACGGAGAGCATCTGTACCGTTTTTCATGAATATCTGAAAAAGCAGGAGCACATGCCCTATGTCAAGGTGGTTTTGGATGGCATGGATTACAGCTTTATGGCGGGCGGGAAAAGGCTTCGCCCTCTGCTGATGCGGGAGACCTATCGGCTCTTCGCAGGAGAAGAGGCGAAGGAGACCTTGGAGTTGCAGGAGTTTATGACGGCGCTGGAGATGATCCATACCTATTCGCTGGTGCATGATGATCTTCCTGCCATGGATAATGACGAATATCGCCGCGGTAAGGAGACCACCTGGAAGGTTTATGGAGACGGCATGGCCGTTCTCATGGGCGACGGATTGATGAATAGCGCGTTTGAATTGATTTTTTCAACGATTCAGCGGAGCGTTGCTTCCGGGAAAAGCCCAGAAGAGCTTCAAAGGATCACGCAGTGCGGTGAGATGCTGGCCGTGAAGGCAGGAATTGACGGCATGCTGGGAGGTCAGGTGGCAGACGTGGAGGCTGAGAAAAAGAACCTTCCCATGGACATGGAGAAGATTCTCTTTATCCATGAAAAGAAGACGGCCGCATTGATTGAGACTGCCATGGGCATCGGCGCGACACTTGCGGGAGCCACTGCCATGGAGCTGGAGAAGGTTTTGCAAATTGCGAGAAGGGTCGGCATTGCCTTTCAGATTCAGGATGACGTTCTAGACGTCATTGGAGACAGCGCTGAGCTTGGAAAAACGGTTGGAAGCGATGCAGAGAGCGGAAAAGAGACCTATGTTACGCTCCGCGGATTGGAAAGCTCCAGGCGCGAGGTGGAAAAGCTTTCGGAGGAGGCCGTGGCACTTTTGCGTGAGCTCCCGGGAGAGCATGCCTTTTTGGAGGAGCTGATTCTTCACCTGATTTACAGAAAAAAATAGCGTGAGCGAAAAAGAGGTTTTTCATGTACCTAGAGAGCATTGAAAACATAAATGACATAAAGAAGATTGATCCCGAGTGTTATCCTGCGCTGGCACAGGAAATTCGTGATTTCCTGATTCAAAAGATCAGCGTGACGGGTGGACATTTGGGATCGAATCTCGGTGCCGTGGAGCTTACCATGGCGCTTCATCTTGCATTGGATTTGCCAGAGGACAAGATTGTTTGGGACGTTGGACATCAGGCTTACACCCACAAAATCCTGACGGGACGCAAAGAAGGGTTTGATACCCTGCGTCAGTATCATGGCATGAGCGGTTTCCCGAAGCGCAAGGAAAGCTGTTGTGACTGCTTTGACACGGGCCATAGTTCGACCTCCATCTCTGCGGGGTTAGGACTCGTGATGGCGCGCGATCATAAGGGAGAAAAGAGAACCATCGTCTCCGTGATCGGTGACGGTTCCCTGACGGGCGGTATGGCGTATGAGGCACTGAACAATGCTTCAAAGCTTGAAACCAATTTTATCATCATTTTAAATGACAATAACATGTCCATCTCTGAAAACGTAGGTGGGGTGTCTAAATATTTAAATAACATTCGAACGGCGGGCGGATATTTGGATCTGAAGGAAGGTATCTATAATGCTTTGCTCGGCAGTGCCAAAGGAAATCACATGATTCGCACCATTCGAAGGCTAAAGAGCAGCTTGAAGACCTTAGTGATTCCCGGCATGTTTTTTGAGGATATGGGAATTACCTATCTTGGACCCGTGGACGGGCATGACGTGCAGGCCATGGTCAACGTCATCCATGCGGCTCAAAGGGTGGAAGGCCCCGTATTGATTCATGCACTCACGAAGAAGGGTAAGGGCTATGCCCCCGCGGAAAAGCATCCTGCAAGATTCCATGGAACGGAGCCCTTTGACGTCGAGACGGGAAAGCTTCTTCGTCAGAAGGCAGAGCCCTGCTATACGGACGTATTTTCAACCGTGATATGTACGCTTGCGGAAAAGCAGGAAAATCTCGTGGCGATCACGGCAGCCATGCCGGATGGTACGGGGCTAAAGCGTTTTCGGACGCAGTTCCCGGATCGCTTTTATGACGTCGGCATTGCAGAGGAGCATGCCGTGACGTTTGCGGCAGGTTTGGCAGCCGGCGGCATGAAGCCCGTCGTTGCCGTGTATTCTTCCTTCCTGCAGAGGGCATATGATCAGATCCTTCACGACGTATGTCTGCAAAATCTGCCCGTGGTCTTTGCCATTGACCGCGCGGGTCTTGTCGGAAGCGATGGGGAAACCCATCAGGGCATTTTTGATCTGTCTTATTTATCCGGCATTCCCAACATGCATGTCTGCGCGCCGAAGAATAAGTGGGAGCTTGCAGACATGCTGCAGTTTGCCATGGATTTTGACGGCCCAATTGCCATTCGTTATCCCAGGGGAACGGCGTATGCAGGACTCGAGGAGCATCGGGAGCCCATTGTGCTGGGAAAGGCGGAATGGATTTTCCGTGAGAGCGGCGTGGCTATTTTTGCAGTGGGAAGCATGGTGGAGGAAGCAGTTAAGATTCGTGAGCTCTTAAAGGAACAGGGCGTAAACGTCAGTCTTATCAATGCCCGCTTTGTCAAGCCGATTGATGAAGAGACTCTTTTAGAGGCTGCAAAGGATCATGATCTGATAGTAACGCTGGAGGAGAACGTTGCCTGCGGCGGTTTTGGGGAAAAGGTTTTGGAGGTTGCCAACGCGCACGGATTCCAGAATCGTATTTTGCCGATTGCCCTGCCTGATACCTATGTTGAGCACGGTAACGTCGAGGTATTGAAGGAGCATTTGGGGGTGGATCCCGAGGGGATTCACCGCAGGATATGGGAGGCGCTGAACGCATGAAGGAACGACTAGACGTGATCCTCGTGGAGCAGGGCTATGCCTCCTCCCGAGAAAAAGCGAAGGCCATCATTATGTCAGGAAACGTCTATGTCAATGGACAGAAGGAAGACAAGGCGGGAACCATGTTTGACCTGACGAAATGTAAGCTGGAGGTGCGCGGTAACACGCTGAAATATGTCAGCAGAGGCGGACTAAAGCTGGAAAAGGCAATGCAGACCTGGCAATTTCCTTTGGAAGGAAAGGCCTGCATGGACGTGGGTGCTTCCACTGGTGGCTTTACGGACTGTATGCTGCAAAATGGCGCGAGCAGAGTGTATTCCGTGGACGTAGGTCATGGACAGCTTGATTGGAAGCTTCGAAATGATGAACGGGTCGTCTGCATGGAACAAACGAATTTTCGATATCTAAAGCCGGAGGACATTCCGGAGCAGCTCGATTTTATCAGCGTGGACGTCAGCTTTATCTCCCTGACGAAGATCTTAATTCCCGCAAGAAATCTGTTAAAGCTTGGCGGGGAGATGGTATGCTTGATTAAGCCTCAGTTTGAGGCAGGGCGCGATAAGGTTGGTAAGAATGGCGTTGTACGCGAGCTTTCCACGCACAGGGAGGTCATTGAGAAGGTCATTGATTTTGCAAGTCTTACGGGCTTTTCCGTGATGGGCCTTCAGTATTCTCCGATCAAGGGACCGGAGGGAAACATCGAATATCTGGTGTATTTGAAGAAGGAAGAAGAGCCGACGGAGGAGGTTCTCGCGCTGACGGAGCGTGAGGCCGAGGAAGCACTCGCCGTGGTGACGAAGGAGAAGAGCGGTTTGTCTGAAACGGCAAAATGGAAGGACGTCATTACGGGCATCGTGGAGAATTCCCATACCTTATAATGGGGCCGGGAGAAAATAGAGGAGCTATAGCATGGCCATTCGATTTTTGATTTACGTAAATCAATTCAAGGATCCGGAGCTGAAGGTAACGCATCAGATCAAGGAGTATTTAGAGGCTAAGGGGCAGGAGGTTCGCCTGCTGATCGTGGAAAAGGATTGGAAAAGCGAAGGACGACAGGAGCCAGAGTTCCCGGAGAACGTCGACGTTATGTTGGTGCTTGGCGGTGACGGAACCGTGTTACAGGCGGCAAGGGAAACCATTCATTCTCACATTCCGCTGATTGGTGTCAATTTAGGCAGTCTTGGCTTTATGACACAGATCGAACGAAGTGGCATCGAAACGGCCCTGGATCGACTGATTGAGGGAGATTACCGCAAGGAAAGCCGCATGCTTTTGCAGGGAAAAGCGACGCTGAAGGATGGTGAGACCAAGGGCGGACTTGCCTTGAATGACATTGTCATCACTCGAAATGGCGCACTTCGCGTTATCTTGTTTCGCATTTACGTGAATGGTTCCTTCCTGCATGAATATCAGGCCGACGGCATGATCGTGACGACGCCGACGGGGTCTACGGGGTATAATTTGTCCGCGGGCGGTCCTCTTGTGGAGCCTGGGGCAAAGCTGATGATGCTGACGCCCATTTGCCCCCATTCCTTAAATCACAGAAGCATTATTCTCTCGCCCGAGGATGAGGTTGTGATTGAAATTCCTTTGGGGAAAGAAGGGAAGGAACAGGAGGTATCCGCGAGCCTGGACGGAGCAAACACCTTTACCATGGTAACGGGGGATCGCATTTCCATTCGGCAGAGTAAGGAAAGTGCGGAATTTATTCAACTCAGTAAGGTGAGCTTTCTTGAGGCGTTGCATCAGAAGATGAAGGACTAGGTATTGGTTTTGAAGCTTCCTTCGAAAAACGAAGGTTTAGGAGTGGATTAACAATATGAAAAAAATCAGACAACGAAAAATATTGGACATCATAGAAAAGTATGAGGTGGAGACCCAGGAGCAGCTTCGGGATTATCTGGAAAAGGAAGGCATTCAGGTAACGCAGGCAACGCTCTCGAGAGACATTCGCGAGCTAAAGCTTTCGAAGCTTTCCGTAGATGGAACGGCTGGCGGCAGACAGCGCTACGTTGCATTTCACAGGGAAGCGGGCGAACGCGAAAATGAAAAGCTGGTGCGCGTCCTTCGAGATGGATTTGTTTCCATGGACATGGCGCAGAACATCTTGGTCGTTAAAACGGTCTCAGGCATGGCGATGGCAGTTGCCATGGCAATTGACGCCCTGCAGTTCTCGGAGGTGGTAGGATGCATCGCCGGGGATGATACTATTATGGTAGCCGTAAGAACGGTAGAAGAGACCAGACTGCTGATGAATAAAATGAATGAGATTATGGGGTAATCTGATTCAGAGAATGAGTACGTAGGATCAAAGAAGGCGGCAGAAGGAGGAGACATGTTACAAAGCTTACACGTGAAAAATCTGGCGCTGATGGAGGAGACGTTCGTTACCTTCGGGGAGGGGCTGAATATCCTCACAGGTGAGACGGGCGCAGGTAAATCCCTGCTTCTTGGCTCCGTGAATCTTGCATTAGGTGCAAAATTCGAGAAGGAAATGCTCCGCAAGGGAACAGAGCAGGCCTTGGTGGAGCTGACCTTTACGGGAAACGAGAAGGTGCGGGAAAAGCTTCTGGCGATGGAGCTGGAGCCGCAGGAGGACGGAAGTGTTCTGATCGCCCGCAAAATGCAGGTGGGAAAGAGTGTATTCCGCGTCAATGGCGAGGTGGTTACAGCCAAGCAGGTAAAAGAACTGGCGGAGGTTTTGATCGACATTCACGGTCAGCATGAGCACCAGTCCCTGCTACACAAGAAAAAGCATTTAGAGATTCTGGATGCTTTCGGCGGAAGGGATGCGCAGGAGGCCTTAGAGGATGTCTCCAAGGCGTATCACGCCTGGAAAGCCTTGGAGAAAAAGCTTGGGGAAGAAGGTCTGGACGAGAAGGAAAGAGCCCGGGAACAGTCCCTTGCGGAATATGAAGTGCGTGAGATTGAGGAGGCGACGCCTCGCATCGGCGAGGACGAAGAGCTTGAGGAGCAGTATCGCCGCATGGTCAATGGTCAAAAGATCATGGAGGCACTGAGTGAGAGCTATTCCTATACAAGCGGGGATGGCGCCGGTAGTGCGCTCAGCAGGGCACTTCGGGCACTGGGAAGCATATCTGGCTTTGACAAGCGCCTTGCGGAGCTGGAGGAGCAGCTTTCAGAGGTGGATAGCCTGCTTGCGGATTACAACAGGGATCTTGCGGATTATATGGAGGACGTCACCTATGATGAGGCGGCGCTTCGCCAGACGGAGGATCGTCTGAACCTGATCAATCGGCTCAAGGAAAAATATGGCAATACCATCGAAGAGATTCTTGCATATGGTGAGACGCGCAGGGAATACTTAGAGAAATTAGCTGATTATGATGCATATCTTGCTAAGCTCAAGGATGACGAGGCGAAAGCAAAAAAGCAACTAGATAAGGCATGTGACGTGCTTGGCTCTATTCGAAGGAAAAACGCAAAGACCTTGACGGGACTTCTGACGGCAGCTTTGGAGCAGCTTAATTTCCTGAAGGTGGATTTTGAAATTCATGTTGAGAAGCTTGAGAACCCTACGGAGAAGGGGGCGGATGACGTGGAATTTCTGATTTCCACAAATCCTGGCGAAGAACGCAGACCTCTTGGCATGGTTGCCAGTGGCGGTGAGCTTTCGAGAATCATGCTTGCCATAAAGACGGTGCTCGCAAAACGAGACGAGGTGGATGCCTTGATCTTCGATGAGATTGACGCCGGCATCAGTGGCAGGACGGCATGGCAGGTTTCCAGACAACTCGGGAAGGTATCAACGGCACATCAGGTGATCTGTATTACCCATCTTCCGCAGATTGCAGCCATGGCCGATTCGCATTATCTCATCGAGAAGAATACGGATGGGAGCAGTACGGCGACGGACGTAAGACTTCTTACGGAAGAAGAGGCGACAAGAGAGCTGGCAAGGCTTCTCGGAGGGGACGGTCTCTCAGAGGCAGCCATCACAAATGCCATGGAAATGCGTAAGCAGGCGCACTCCCAAAAAGAGGAAGACTGATACGCTTCATTGACGGGATAAAAAGAGATTGCAGGTACATACTAAGAAGGACATCACGATGGTGTCCTTCTTATTTTCTTGGCGGAAAAATGAGCTTACGCGAAACAAAAAGAAGTGGCGAGGTATGTGCAATGCAAATCAAGGTGACACACAGGCGGATCAAAAATCTTGCAATAGCTTTTTTTATTTTACTTGCCTCTGCGGTGGTGGGGCTTTTATTATATGGAATCACAAGACGTATTCCCTCAACACTGTATTTTCGTGCAAGGCAAAGTCAAAGCATGGATCTGGGGGTTCCGGCCACGGGAGAGGTGCGTGCGGCCTTTCAGATTGGTCAAGATTCATCCGTAAAGGCCGTGACGGTCGATTTATCACGCCCCGTTACCATGCAGACGGGGCAGCAGGACCGCTATGACATGGAGGTTCGGCTCTTTGGCATCTTTCCGCTGAAAAAGGTAGACATTCGCGTGATTGACGATCAGGAGTTGATTCCCATGGGAAATCCCATCGGTATCTATCTGGAAAGTCAAGGCGTTTTTGTGGTCGGGATCGCGGAATTTGAGACGATGGATGGTCAGAAGGTAAAGCCTGCGGAAAATCTGCTACAGGCAGGAGATTATGTCCTGGCGGTCAATGGAATGGCTGTTTCGGATAAAGAGGAGCTCATGCGTCAGATTGAAAGCTCTGAGGGAAGACCAGTGACAATTACCATTGAGCGAAATGAAAGGCGAGAGGACGTCGTTGTTTGGCCAGTCATGAATCAATCAGGGCAGTATAAGGCAGGCATTTGGATTCGAGACAATCTTCAGGGTGTTGGTACCTTGACCTATATTGACGGGGAAGGGAAATTTGGAGCGCTGGGACATGGCATTGCGGACATTGACACGGGAACCATCGTGGAGGTGGATGGCGGCACGCTGTATCAGACAGAAATAGTAAACCTGCGACGCGGAGAAAACGGGAGTCCGGGAGAGATGACGGGACGAATCATATATGATGATGGCTATGTTCTTGGCGAGATACGCTCTAATAGTGACCGCGGCGTGTTTGGAACCTGTAATGAAGCCGGAAGAGAGCTTGCAGAGAGAAAGGCAATGCCGATCGGCCTAAAGCAGGAAATACAGCTGGGCCCGGCAAAAATCTTTTGCACGCTGGAAGAGGAGGTTGAATGCTTTGAGGTTGAGATTACCAGGGTCCGTTTAGAGCATGACAACGTAAATCGTGGAATAGAACTAAAGGTCACGGATGCAGAGCTCCTTAGGCGCACGGGCGGCATTGTTCAGGGCATGAGCGGGTCGCCTATCATTCAAAATGGAAAGATTATTGGCGCGGTGACGCACGTATTGATCAATTCGCCAGAGAGGGGCTATGGAATCTTTATTGAGAACATGCTGGAGGAGGGAAATTCCTAATGGGAGTTTCCCTTTTTTTATGATGCCATGGACGATGCTTGTTCTTTGTGATACAATAAAGAAAAATACATGTGCGAGAGAGTGATGGTGCAAGCCAGGTTAGATTTCAAAGGCTTGTGAAATCGTCCTAAGTACTGACAGCCATCATAGTTCAAGTATGGAGAGAAAAGATACATGAAACGATATCAGGTCTCAAAATATTTTAAATTTACGGTTTTATTGGCAGCGACAAGCATATTCCTTCTTATGCTTTATGTCACCGAGCTTTTAAAATATTATTTTCCGAAACAGATCAATGAATTCAATATGAGTAATTTAAAAAACATGCAGTATGTTTCGGTGACAAGCAGTGAGTGTATTCCGGCACCCGGCTCAAAGGGAAATGCAGCGAATGAAGTTTTTTTAAGTCTAACCAAGGATTATCAAGTATATTGTTTGCGTGTTGGAAAGCAGGGAAGCATTGAGGTTGGTATCTATGATAAGGATACCCAACGGATTTTGGAGTCCTGGCCGGAGGGAAAAGGGGAAAGCAGCATCAAGGTCATTGCGAGAGTGACAGTTGACGGCGGAAGGGCAATTCTATTGCAGGTCACGCCTTCAGAGATGAAGACACGTTACAGCATCCTTTCCTTTCTTGCCGCCGTTTTGCTGGTTGTGACCTTATTTCTGTTTTTGACCGTGGGTGGAATCAAGGTAGTTTATGAGAGACCCTTTGAGGATTCCAGGCGGTATAAGGAGATCTATCTAGGGCAGAACTATCATTTGGAGGAAGAACTCACCCGCGAGAAAAACATGATGGAACGATACCGGTTGGAGGCTGAAAAGAATAAAACGGACATAAAGCTTGGACTAGGGATGATGCTTGGTGCCTTTTTGGTAATGACTCTTTGCTTTTCCTTCATGTCATTTGGCTCAGCAATCTCCGTGGTTTCCGGTTTCCTGGCGGGAATTTCCGTGCTGGTTTCCGTACTGGCCTTTTACGTATTTCTTTGGGGAATCAAAATTCTCTGGAATGCTTATGTCAATTCAGATAGTCCTACGGCACGGAAGATTTCTGAACAATTTATGCTCCATACCTTAAGTATTCGCAGGGAGGAATCTGCGAAGCTCATTCGCCTAATGACGATCAAACTGGAAGAGCAAAAGGAGAAAATGAAAAAGCTAGGGGAGGAGAACCAAAGGCTTTGGCAGGGCATGGCAGACACAAATCATAAGGAGGCGCTTTCCATAGATGAAAGTAACATTATTAAATGATTCTTTTCCACCCGTCATAGACGGCGTGGCGAACGTAGTAATGAATTATGCAAGGATCATGCAGGAGGAAGGGCTTGCGGAGCCTATGGTTGGGACGCCGCGCTATCCTGACGCAAAGTATGATGATTTCCCTTATCCCGTGGTGCCATATCACAGCATTGACACGACGGCCATCGTCAGTGGGTATCGCGCGGGAAATCCCTTTGATGGTAAGGCAGCCGCGGAGATGGCGGAATTTTGTCCTGATATCATACATAGTCATTGTCCCGTCTCATCAACGCTGATGGCCCGCATTCTTCGCAAGGAGACGAATGCCCCGCTGATCTTTACCTATCACACGAAATTTGACGTAGATATCGCCAGGGCGATTAAGGCAAAGTCCCTGCAAAAGGAGAGTATCAAATTTTTGGTGGATAACATTTCCGCCTGCGATGAGATTTGGGTGGTCAGCGGAGGCGCAGGCGAGAATTTACGCTCCCTTGGATATGAGGGGCGTTATCGCGTCATGCCGAATGGCGTGGATTTTGCCAAGGGACGGGTAGATGCACAGGGCGTCGCGGAGGCAACAAAGGATTATGATCTTCCTGAAGGCGTTCCCGTATTCCTGTTTGTTGGCAGAATCATCAAATACAAAGGCTTGCCGTTGATCCTGGATTGCATGAAGCTTTTAGACGGCGAGGGCATGGATTTCCGCATGGTATTTGTCGGAAGCGGACCGGATGCGGAGGAATTGCAGGAAAGGACGAAGGAGCTTGGACTTAGTGGCAAGGTATTCTTTACTGGCGCCATCTATGATAGGAACGTACTTCGCGCGTGGAATACTCGCGCAGATCTTTTTTTGTTCCCCTCGACCTATGACACGAATGGGCTTGTGGTTCGTGAGGCTGCGGCCTGTGGCATTGCCAGCGTTCTGATTCGGAATTCCTGTGCCGCGGAGGGCATTACGGATCTTAGAAATGGGTATCTCATCGAAGAAAGTGCCGAGGCGATGGCTGGGTGCCTCAGAGAGGCCTGCAAGGATCTTAACAGGATTCATGAGGTTGGACAAAATGCCATGGATGAGATTTATCTTTCGTGGGAGAGCGCGGTGAGAATGGCAGTAGAACGCTATGGAGAGGTCATAGAGCTTCATCGGAGCTGCTCCATGACCGAGCGAAAATATCAGCCGTCGGATCACTTTTTTGACATGGCAGCAGGGCTGTTAAGTGCATCGAACAAAGTGTCTGAGGCTCCGAGAAAATGGTATGAAGGTATGTTGGAAAACGTATCTGACATGAAGGAGAATCTCTCGGAAGCCAAGGATACCTTTGTGACGGGGGTCAAAAAGACAAGGGATCATATCGCTGGACATATCCAGGATGCTAAGGATAGTATTGCGGATCACATTCAAGATGCCAAGGATAGCATTACGGATCGCATGCAGGATGCCAAGGACAGCATCACGGATCGCATGCAGGATGCCAAGGACAGTATCACGGATCGCATGCAGGAGACGAAGGAAAGCGCAATCACTTTAGTTCAGGACGTGAATGGAATAAAATAAAACAAAAGAAGGTGTAGGAAATGAGTAGCGATTGGTATAAGGAGATGTCCTTTTATCAGATCTGGATCAGAAGCTTTAAAGATGGAAACGGGGACGGAATCGGAGACTTGTACGGTGTTTATGAGAAGCTGGAGTATATCAAGTCCCTTGGCGTGGATGGAATTTGGTTTTCGCCGATCTACCCTTCTCCCAATGCAGATTTTGGTTATGACATCTCTGATTACAAAAACATCCACCCGGATTATGGCACCCTGGAGCAATTCAAGAAGGTGCTGAACAAAGCGCATGAACTTGGATTAAAGGTCATTATGGATCTCGTGGTAAATCATACCTCGGATGAGCATCCCTGGTTTCAGGAAAGCCGTAAGGGGAAGGACAATCCTTACAGCGATTATTACATTTGGCGTGATAAACCGAATAACTGGGACTCCCTCTTTGAAGGAAAGGCGTGGGAGTATGATGAACTCAGAAAACAGTATTATCTTCACATTTTTGCAAAAAAACAACCCGATCTTAACATGGACAATCCCAAGGTTCGCGAGGAGGTAAAGAGTATTCTTCGCTTTTGGCTGGACATGGGCGTGGACGGTTTCCGCGAGGACGTGATCAACTTTATTTCCAAGAATGAGAAGCTGCCAAACGGACTTCCCTTTCTGCCGGCAGTGAACGGTTTGCCGTATTATAAGGATGGCCCGCATATTTATGAGTACATGGATGAATTCCGACAGGTTTGTAAGGAATATGATTGCTTCCAACTGGGGGAAGGACCACTGACCACGGTGAAATCCGCGTTGAAATATCTCACGGGGCCGAAAAAGAGCCTTGACATGATGTTCTCCTTTGATCACATGATGGCGGATTGCATTTATACGGAGTACATACATCGTCCGTTTTCGCTGGTGAAGCTGAAAAAGGCTTTCACAAAGTGGCAGCACGCTCTCAATGGCAGGGCTTGGAATGCCCTCTATCTTGAGAACCATGATCATCCCAGGGTGATCAGTCGTTATGGAGATGAAAAGTATTGGCGCGCCAGCGGCACCATGCTTGCAGTCAGCTATTTATTTCAGCAGGGAACGCCCTTTGTCTATCAGGGACAGGAAATTGGCATGACAAACATCAGGCTAAAGTCCATTACGGATTATGTCGACGTGAGTTCTTTAACCAATTTTAATCGGTATCATCTTAAGGATTCCATCGAGAAAAGACTTGAGCGCATCTGGCACTCCAGCAGGGATTCCTCGAGAACGCCCATGCAGTGGAGCGCTGGAAAATATGCGGGATTTTCTAACAAGGAACCATGGTTTCACTTAAATGAAAATTTTCCGACCGTAAATGTCGAAGAGGAAGAAAAGGATCCCTACAGCATTTTGAATTTCTATCGCAAATGCTTAAAGCTGAGGAAGTGCAGCAATGTGCTTCTCTGGGGTAGTTATCGGGAGTTTTTCCCCAAGGATCCTCACATTTATATGTATGAGCGCAGACTTTGTGACGTTTCGTGTCTCATCATTTGTTCCTTCTCGGATAAGCCCGTGCGTGTAAGGCTTCCGAAGGAATATCTCGGGCAAAAGAGAAGACTTATCCTTTGTAACTATCCGAAGGAAAGTCATTCTGCGGGAAGGCTTGACGGACTGCCTGAGGGCGAGCAGGGATGGTTTCGGCCTTATGAAGCCAGGGTTTATCGGGTACAATAAACTAGCGATTGGAAACTAAAATGAATTCTGGAAATGCCGTGACGGAGGGTCTGCGGCTGTATGAGGCGGTGGAGCGCTTTAGGCATGGAAAAAATGATGAGATTGGATTTGGGACAGCCGGTGACATATCGGTGGTCGGGCAGATTTGTCGCGAAGGATGATCAGTGGAGTCACATGGAGCGTCAGCTTGTAGATTATGAACTAATCGTGATGGAAAAGGGAACGCTATATGTCGAGGATGAATGGGAAAGATATGAGGTTCGCGAGGGACAATATCTTTTCATGGAACCGACAAAGCAACAAAGAGGCTGGAAGAAATCGAAATGTAAGTTTTACTGGATGCATTTCTATACAAAAGCTGTCAAGGCCGAAAGCAAGCCGCTCATCCTAGAGATTCCAAAACAGGGAGACTTAAAGAATCCGGAACGCCTTTACGTGCTGATGAAGCAATTGCAGGACGCGGACCTGCGGTATATGGATCCCGCGGGAAGCGGGTATTTTGCTACTACGATTCTCTTTGAACTGCGAAATCAGATCCAACCCAGCTTTGCTGCGGCGGTTGAAAAGCAGGCGGACGATTTGCGGGAGCGCGTGGATGATTACTTATACAGACACTTGTCAGAGGTTTTGACGGTGGGGATGCTTGCGAAGGAATTTGGATATCACGAAAAGTACTTTTCCACGCTGTTTAAGGAGAAGACTGGGAGGAGCGTAAAGCAGTACGTGGATGAAAGAAAGGTTGACCGGGCAAAGTATTTGCTGCTGAATACGGATGCCTGGGTCGCGGAAATCGCTGAGCATTTGGGATACGCGGACGTGCAGAATTTTTATCACCTGTTTAAGAAAGCAACGAATTGTACGCCCAGTGAATATCGGAATTTATATCAGAAAAAGCAGGATTATCATGTGTAATGGATTTTAAATCTTACTTTTTTACACTTGATATTGCAAAAAAGGGTTCCCAAGCGGACTCTTTTTTTGTACAATCATAGTAGAAGAATTTCGAAGCTTTGTTACCGAATGAAGCTTTACGTGAAACGTGTAATCGGAAAAGGAAATCACGAAAAAACAAGGGAGGATTTGGAATGTCAAAGGCATATGGTTTGGGACAGGTGTTGCTAAAGGACGCATATCTGGTGAATGCATTTGAGAAGGACGTAGCGTATCTTAAGGATTTTGACGTGGATCGGCTCTTGGCCGGATTTTATGAAAATGCCGGGCTGAAGATGAAGAAAATGCGTTATCCCGGATGGGAGAATATGCTCATCGGAGGGCATACGCTCGGACATTATCTTACCGCTGCCGCGCAGGCCTATGCAAATGCACAGATTGATGACAAGGACAGGGCAGTTTTGTATGACAAAATCACTGCGCTGATCGATGGCCTGTTGGAATGTCAAAAGCATTCGCAAGGCAAGCCTGGGTTTGTGTTTGGCGCAACGATTCAGGATCCTTCGAACGTAGAGCTCCAGTTTGATTACGTAGAGCAGAACAAGACCAACATTATCACGGAAGCTTGGGTTCCGTGGTATACCATGCATAAGATTTTGGACGGCATTGTCAATGCGTATGAACTCACGGGGTATGCACCTGCGCTGGAGCTGGGTAGTGGCATTGGCGACTGGACCTACGGAAGAACCTCCAGTTGGTCAGAGGAGACCCACAGAACCGTTCTTGGCATTGAATACGGCGGCATGAATGACGCTCTGTATGCATTGTATCAGAATACGAAGAAGGAAGAACACTTGAAGGCTGCTCATGCGTTTGATGAGGAAGCTTTGTTCCAAAAGGTAGCTTCCGGGGAAAAGAATGTCTTGAACAACCGCCACGCGAACACGACGATTCCCAAATTTGTTGGGGCACTGAACCGGTATCTCACGGTCGGAGAGGAAGCTAAGGAATATCTTGCGTACGTGGAGGCCTTTTGGGACATGGTAGTAACGCGCCATACCTATGTGACCGGCGGAAACAGCGAGTGGGAGCATTTTGGCGAGGATTACGTGCTTGATGCAGAGCGTACCAACTGCAACAACGAGACCTGCAATACCTATAACATGTTGAAAATGACCCGAAAGCTGTTTATGATTACGGGGAAGAAGAAATATGCGGAGTATTATGAGAATACGCTGATCAATGCCATTCTTTCTTCGCAGAATCCGGAGACGGGCATGACCATGTATTTCCAGCCGATGGCTACTGGCTTCTTTAAGGTGTATGGGACGCCCTTCGATAAGTTTTGGTGTTGCACGGGCAGTGGCATGGAAAACTTTACGAAGTTAAATGACAGCGTTTATTTCCATGATGAGGATGCCATCATTGTGAACCTGTTCCTTAGCTCTCAGGTGATGGATGAAAGGCTGGGACTGGGTCTTGTGCAGAAGACCAATGTTCCTCTGGAAAATACGGCAGTGTTTACCACGAAGCTGTTTCAGAATTTGGAAGGTCAGGTACCCTGCGAGGTGTCTGCGAAGATCAAGATTCGCAGACCTGATTGGGCAGAAAAGGTGAATGTCATTGCGGACTCTGGATGCCCTGCGAAAATTAGCTTAGAAGATGATTATTATGTCGTAGAGGGAACCTGGAAGAATGATGATAGAATCAAGGTGACCTTTGACTATCAGGTTCGGACGGTGGGACTGCCGGATTGTGATAATGTCGTTGCATTCAAATATGGACCGCTCCTTCTTTCCGCTGACCTTGGTACGGAGAATATGATTGACTCTAAGACCGGCGTGGACGTTACGATTCCTTCAAATAAGATGGTAAAGAGCGAGTATTTAACGGTGCTTGAGGGCAGCAAGGAAGACTTCGTAAAGAATATTGAAAAACATCTGATTCGTCAGGATGGTCTCACCTTTGTACTTGAGGGAACGGATCAGGAGTTGACCTTCAGCCCGCATTACTTAAAAACACGCGAGCGCTATGGCATCTATTGGTATTTGCTCGATCAGACGGGAGAGACCGAGGATGCGGAAGCCATTCGCAAAAAACGTGAGCTTGAGGAGAAGCGCAGAGAAAGCATTCTTGATACCGTGCAGCCTGGGTATGGGCAATATGAGGTGGATGCACTTCATGCGATGGAGGATACCGGATCCATTGGAAGTACTGAGCAGGGTACGACGCGCCATGCAACGCCGCGTGGCACCTTTGGTTATCACATGAAGGCTCAACAAGGCGTGGATCACGTATTGGAGCTTCATTTTCTGCGAGAGGACAATGGAAAGCTGCTGCGCATCAGTATTGGCGATACGGAAATCTTTAACCGCAGATTGCATTATACGGGAAAGGATGAAGAATATGTCGTGGAGCTTCCCGTTTCTAAGGAGCTGATCGAAAAGAGCTTAGAGTACCGGGAGGTAGAGGGAGAGCCGGTGACCACGGTTTTTGTGAAATTCCAGGGCGGCATGTTCGTTGAATCTGCAAGGCTCTTTGGATTTTTATATCTGTTGCGTGAATATCGCTAGTTAAGGGGAAGCATGAAAATGCAAATCATGAAAAAGAAAGAATCACAAGGAATTACCAAACAGGAATCCGCGATGCTGCAGGGCATCGCGGTCCTTTTGATGATCTACCATCATTTTTTCAATGATCTTTCCATCCATGGAGAAAGTCTGCGGTTTTGGAATGCGGAAGTTGTGATACGCTTTGCTTGGTTTGGAAAGATTTGCGTTGGCATTTTTGCGTTTGTGAGCGGCTATGGCATGTTCAAGGTGTTGGAACACAAATCTGGCGGAGCCATTGTAAAGCGTTGCGTCTCGCAGACGTTGGGACTTCTCATCCGGTATTGGATCGTGCTGCTTGTCTTTATGGGAGCATTTTTTTCGATGGGAAAACGAAGCTTTGAGCCTCGTGAATTTCTTCAGAATTTCTTTTGTGTCAGCGATTCCTACAACGGCGCCTTTTGGTATGTGCAGGAATATGTGTTTTTCATGCTGTTACTTATCTTGGTCCATGGTTTTTTTGCAGCCTTCTCGAAAAAAGGCGAAGCTACAAGGGGCAAAGGCATATTGAAGATTTTTTATGGCATCTTAGTAGTTGCCGGCCTGCTTTGGCTTGGCTTATCCGCCGTGCTTCCCTCAGTGAGAGAGTCTTTAAAGCTTTGCCTTGATACCATTCGCATTGCCTTTGTTCTCGTCTTTTTCATGGGCTATTTTTCTTCGAGATTTCACACCTTTGAGAGCCTTTTTGATAAGCTTTACATTTTGAGTTTTAGTGCTAAGGATCATGGCGCCAAGAGTAATAATGCTCAGAGTTATAGTACTCAGAACAATAGCTTTATAAATTACTTTCTTCAAAGGCTCTTGGGATTTCTGCTTTGCGGCGCCGTCATGACTCTTCGGATGCTTCTTGCCGATGCTCCATCCTATGCACGCCTTGACTTTTTGTTTGTACCGGTCTTTGCACTCGGACTCATCATGCTTTTCTACAAAAGAACCGATGACGGGAAATCCGTACCAGGTCTTCTTGGTGCCCTGTTCGAACGTCTAGGTCACCTTTCCGTTTACCTTTGGCTCACACATTTATTTGTATTTGATATAACGAAAGACCTTATATATAAAATAACGAACTCACATTTCATCTTCTTTTTGCTGGAAGCCGCCATCTGTATTTTTGTTGGCTACACCTGCTATCTGGCGGAATACTATGCCAAAAATCTGGCTTCTTCTATCTGCAAAATAACTAAAACTACCAAAAACGGCGAAATGTCAAAATAGGTAGCCTTTTCAAAGCGGAATAGATTCGAAAAACTACCAAAAACGGCGAAACGTCAAAATAGGTAGCCTTTTCAAAGCGGAATAGATTCGAAAAACTACCAAAAACGGCGAAATGTCAAAATAGGTAGCTTTTTCCAAGCACGATCGATTAAAAAAACTACCTAGAAAAGATAATCCTTAAATATGGTAGCTTTTCGAAGAAATGGCAAGAAAAAAAGACTACCTACATTTGCGAAAATGCAATGTAGGTAGTTTTTTACTTCCATAGATCCTAAGGGGAAGGGGATCCATGATCTAAAGTGGATCCATGATCTAAAGTGGATCCATGATCTAAAGAAAATCCATAATCTAAAGGGTCCCATAACCCAAAAGTTAGTCATAACCTAAAGGGTTGCAGCAAGAAAGCTTTATGCTTTTGCCTTAAGTTTTAGCTTTAAGTTATGGCTTTATATTTTGACGGAATGTCTCAAAATTACTTCTTGAAGCTTGCACGTTTGCGAAGGGTAGGGTCGAGGATCTTCTTGCGGATGCGGAGATTCTTGGGAGTTACCTCGAGAAGCTCATCCGTGTCAATAAAGTCCAAAGCCTGCTCCAACGACAAGATCTTTGGAGGTACGAGTCTTAAGGCTTCGTCAGCAGAAGAGGAGCGGGTATTCGTCAGCTGTTTTTTCTTGCAGACGTTGATCTCGATGTCCTCACTTCTTCCCGTCTGACCAACAACCATGCCGGAGTAAACCTTTTCACCAGGTCCGATAAAGAGCAGTCCGCGCTCCTGCGCATTAAAGAGGCCGTAAGTGATTGCCTCGCCAGCCTCAAATGCGATCAGGCTTCCCTGCTTTCTATACTGGATGTCTCCCTTGTAGGGCGCATAATCATCAAAAACCGTATTCAGAATACCATTTCCCTTGGTATCCGTCATGAACTCGCCGCGATAGCCGATCAGTCCTCTTGCGGGGATGGAGAACTCCAGTCTGGTGTAGGTGCCGCCGGAAATGGCTCCCATGTTGCGAAGCTCACCCTTTCTCTGACCGAGCTTTTCAATGACCGCACCAGCGTAATCATTGGGAACGTCAATGTAAGCGAGCTCCATGGGTTCCAAAAGCTTTCCGTTCTCATCATGATGATAGAGAACCTCAGCCTTACTTACGGCGAATTCAAAGCCTTCACGGCGCATATTCTCAATTAAAACAGAAAGATGCAGCTCGCCGCGGCCACTAACTTTAAAGCAATCCGTATCCTCTGTCTCCTCAACACGGAGCGATACGTCCGTATTCAGCTCGCGGAACAGACGCTCGCGAAGATGGCGGCTGGTGACATATTTTCCTTCCTGACCGGCAAGAGGAGAATCATTTACCATGAAATGCATGGCAATGGTGGGCTCACTAATCTTCTGGAACGGAATGGGAACAACATTTTCAGGAGAGCAAAGAGTATCTCCAATGTGAATGTCGGAGATGCCGGAGATGGCTACGATGGAACCGATATTAGCCTCCTTTACCTCGACCTTGTTCAAACCGTCGAATTCATAGAGCTTACTAACCTTTACCTTGACCTGTTTGTCAGGCTCATGGTGGTTACAAATGATAACTTCCTGATTCACCTTAATGGAACCATTATCTACCTTACCAACGCCGATGCGTCCGACATATTCATTGTAGTCAATGGTGCTGATCAGTACCTGCGTACCTGCCTCGGGATCTCCTTCGGGAGCGGGAATGTAGTTCAAAATAGTCTCAAACAGAGGCTCCATGTTGGTGCCGGGGGTTCCGGCCTCCAAAGAGGCGATACCAGCCTTCGCAGAAGCGAAAACGAAGGGGCAATCCAGCTGAGAATCATCTGCATCCAGTTCAAGGAAGAGCTCTAGCACTTCATCCACAACCTCGTCAGGACGCGCTTCAGGACGGTCGATTTTATTGATGCAGACGATGACGGGAAGCTTCAATTCCAATGCCTTGCGAAGCACGAACTTCGTCTGGGGCATGGCTCCCTCAAATGCATCTACAACAAGAATTACACCGTTCACCATCTTTAAGACACGTTCAACTTCACCGCCGAAATCTGCATGACCGGGAGTGTCAATGATGTTAATTTTTGTTCCCTTGTAGGTAACTGCCGTGTTCTTTGACAGAATGGTAATGCCGCGCTCACGCTCAATGTCATTCGAGTCCATGACACGCTCTGCAACCTCTTGACCAGCACGGAACACGCCGCTCTGCTTTAAGAGCTCGTCCACGAGGGTCGTTTTACCGTGGTCTACGTGAGCGATGATTGCTATGTTTCTGACGTCTTCTCTTTTTTGTCTCATAAATTCAAATCCTTTCCAAACGGAGCAGGCAGTTCCTGCTCAAAACATCCCTAAAATTGGCACTTTTTTCAAACTGTATCAGTATAGCACTAATCGTTTTCGGATTCAAGCATAAAATTAAGAAAGTTTCACTTCATGAAATGTCTGTTTTTTGCCGTCATAAAATGTCGCTGGTGTCGGGAAGGACGTAGATGGCGGGCGGCGACATGCGGAAAACGTCAGAATTACGCGATGAGATTTTGTTTTATCCTGAGGGAAAATAGTGTATAAATGATATTGCGAAAGGAACAAAAAAGACTGGTTCCGTAAAAGGCAATGTGAGGAAGAAGGGAGAAACAACAGTGACGGATAAGGTAATTGAAAACAACCAGGTGACGGTGATGGGGGAGATCGTAAGCGATTTTTCCTTCAGCCATGAAATTTTCGGAGAAGGCTTCTACATGGTAGACGTAAGGGTACAAAGGCTGAGTGAGAGCTATGACGTAATTCCCGTCATGATGTCGGAGAGACTGATTGACGTGACGGCTGATTACAAGGGAATGCTGATCAGCGTTAGCGGGCAATTCCGTTCTTACAACAGACATGAGGAGCGCAGGAATAAACTGGTGCTTTCCGTATTCGCCAGAGAGATTGAGTTCGTTCAGGAAGTGGAAGAAAGTGCAAAGAGCAACCAGATTTTTCTGGATGGTTATATATGTAAGCCGCCCATCTACAGAAAAACACCACTGGGTCGTGAGATTGCTGACGTGCTGCTTGCGGTAAACAGACCCTATGGAAAATCGGATTATATCCCTTGCATTTGTTGGGGACGAAATGCAAGATACGCTGGCGGTTTTGAGGTGGGAGATCGCTGCATGATCTGGGGAAGAATCCAGAGCAGGGAATATGTGAAAAAGCTAGATGAAGAGACGGTAGAAAAGCGTATTGCCTTTGAGGTATCCGTGAGCAAGCTGGAGCTTTGCGAAAAAGAGCGAGAGCTGGAGCTGGATCCTTCCTGACAAGCCAGAAACCGGAAAAATGGTTTATAGTCAGAAACCAGAAAAATGGTTACAGTTGCAAAATTCTAACATATTTGTTATAATATTTGCCAAATAGGGTTTTGAAGACGATTACAAAAATGCTCATGGTATGAGCTGCTAAATCCGGCAGCAGTCGGTAGAATGCGAGGAATGATGAACAAAGGGTACTTAACGATATTTACGGGTGAAGGCAGGGGAAAAACCTCAGCTGCAATTGGCAGGGCGATTCAGGCTGCAGATGCCGGAGAACGCGTTGTTATCATCCAGTTCTTAAAGGGCAAGGGGTTGAAGGAATCAGAATTTGTAAAGCGTCTCGAGCCGGAAATCAAACTGTTTTGCTTTGAAAAGTCAGATGAAAGCTTTGAAAATCTGACGGATGAGCAAAAGCAGGAGGAAGGCAGAAACATTCGGAATGGCCTGAATTATGCAAGAAAGGTTTTAGGAACGGGGGAATGTGATCTTTTGATTCTTGATGAGGTGCTTGGCCTTGTAGAGAACGAGATCATTACTGCGGAGGAGTTGATTTCCCTGATTGATGCGAGAGAGGAGACCAGCATGATTCTGACGGGAATCAGTCTGAAGGACGAGATTTGCTTTAAGGCAGATGAGGTTTCCAAGATTGAAACCATAAAGTTCAAAATCTGGGAATAAGCAGATAAGAAATAGGTTGACGTTCCCCAAAGTTGGTGTTATGATACAGCTGTATTGGTGATAGAGGTTGCATTCTTTATCAGTATCCTTTTGGATGCGGCAGGCGCAGAGGAAAAAAGGAGAAAGGAAAGAGTGCCGAAAGGGTGGATTACCTGAGAATCCAAGCCTTGGGCACGAGGTTAAGAGCCGCGTGACTGTCATCCGTGAAGAACGGATGGGGCGCTATCGGGAACGAAATAAGTGATTTTGCTTTTATTTCACCTGTGAGCGCTTCGACGCTTACAGGTGTTTTTTTGCAAGTAAGATCCTTTGTAGGGAGCCCATCATATAATACGACAAGGAAACAAGAAAAATGAATGGCGCAGGCCTGTAAAACAGGCGAAAAGGAGGAAAAACATGGCAATTTTTAAGGGTGCTGCTGTTGCAATTGTTACGCCCATGCATGCAGATGGGAGTGTCAATTATGAGGAGTTTCGAAAGCTGATCGAGTTTCAGATTGAGAATGGAACGGATGCCATCGTAGTATGTGGAACGACGGGAGAAGCGTCCACGCTTTCCCACGAAGAGCATCTCGACGTCATCAAGTATTGTGCAGAGGTTGTAAACAAGAGAATTCCCGTGATTGCGGGAACGGGTTCTAATAGCACGGAGACGGCCATTTATCTTTCCAAGGAAGCTGAAAAGTATGGCGTTGACGGATTGCTTTTAGTGACTCCGTATTATAACAAGGCAACGCAGAATGGATTGTATGCGCATTTTAAGGCAATCGCGGATTCCGTAAAGGTTCCGATCATTTTGTACAACGTTCCCGGAAGAACGGGCTGCAATTTGCTGCCCGACACCGTTGTTAGACTTTGCAAGGATGTTGAGAACATCGTCGGTGTGAAGGAAGCGAGCGGCAACATTAGCCAGATCGCTCAGCTTGCTGCACTGGCAAAGGGCTGTGTTGACATTTATTCCGGAAATGATGATCAGATTGTTCCCATCATGGCACTTGGCGGACTTGGTGTTATTTCCGTACTTTCCAACGTTGCACCCAGACAGACGCACGATATTTGCGCAAAGTTTCTGGAGGGCGACGTTAAGGAGAGCTGCAGATTACAGCTGGAAGCGTTGGATCTGTGCGGTTCCTTATTCTGTGAGGTAAATCCGATCCCCGTAAAGAAGGCCGTATCTTTGATTGGCTTTGAGGCAGGTCCTCTGCGCATGCCGCTGTCTGAAATTGAGGAGAAGAATGAGGCAAGACTTCGCACATCCATGGAGAAGTATGGTTTAATCTAGTATTCACTTTGGACGATGGCAAATATTGTTCAAAAAGCAATGGAAAGTCCCGGACATGCGGGAGGAAAGCTACGAGAGAGAGGTTTTGAATATGGTACGTATTATTATGCGTGGCTGTAACGGCAAGATGGGTCAGAGCATCAGCAATATCGTTGCTGCGGATCCTGACGCTGAGATGGTCGCAGGAATTGACATACGGGATGACGGAAGAAATCCTTATCCCGTATTTGCGAATATTCGGGATTGTAACTTGCAGGCAGATTGCCTGATTGATTTTTCCAGCCCGAAGGGCGTGGAAGATATGCTGGACTATTGTGTGGAAAAGAATCTTCCCTGCGTACTTTGCACGACGGGTCTTTCCCAGGATCAGCTTGCAAAGGTAGAGGAAGCCTCAAAGAAGGTTGCCATTTTGAAGTCTGCGAATATGTCCATGGGCATCAATCTTTTATTAAAGATGCTAAAGGAAGCTGCGGGCGTGTTGGCACCTGCGGGCTTTGATATTGAGATCGTGGAGAAGCATCATAATTTGAAGCTGGATGCACCAAGCGGCACGGCACTTGCTCTTGCGGATTCCATCAATGAAGAGCTTGGCAACGAATACGAGTATGTCTATGACAGAAGTGGAAGAAGAATGAAGCGTCCCGTAAAGGAGATTGGCATCAGTGCCGTTCGCGGTGGCACAATCGTAGGAGATCATGACGTGATCTTTGCAGGAGAGGATGAGGTGATTACCTTTTCCCATACGGCATATTCTAAGGCCGTGTTTGGCAAGGGTGCCGTACAGGCGGCAAAGTTCCTTGCAGGAAAAGGCCCTGGTTATTACAACATGGGAGACGTCATCGATGCAAGTCTTTCCTAATAGACGAAGCATTCATAAAAAACGGATCAAAAGGAGGTCAGCAATGATTGCGGCCTCCTTTTATTGTAGTAGCGACGCCGGCTGTGAAGCAGACGTATTGTTTCTTATCTTGGAACGCCGCCGGGAAAATTTCCATTATTGGTAATGCTGGTATTTGTCGTACTACTTGTTCCTGTCGTTCCGGTTGTTCCGTTAGTACCATTGGTTCCGGTAGTCCCGGTTGTCCCGGTTGATCCATTTGGCGTCATGGTAGAATCTATGGCTGGATTCGTACCGCCAGGAGTTGTCAGGTCGTCAACGCCGTCCCTGACGTCATCAATCAAGGTTTCGGCAGCGCTGCTTGCATCCTCGCCAAGATCGCCAATGACACCGTGATCCGTAGTCGTTTCATCAAGGACGGTGGTTCCGTCAGGATTGATAATGGAAATATTATCGGTAGGATCAGCGCCACCCTTATCGAGCACGCTATCCTCGGAGCGGGTGGAACCCGTTCCAGCCATGTCGCCGGAGCTGGTTCCCGTATCCGTATTGTCCGTGCCGCAGGCACTGGCCATACAAAGCATACATAACGTTAATGCAATTAGCAACGCCTTTTTCAGGCATATAACAGAATGAAGCTTTCTCATCATCTCAATTCCTCCTTCTATTTCGCTTCTATGCCTATTATGAAACAAATTGTTAAAATTATACCTATTTTTCAGATCTTTTCAAATGAAATGTTTTTTGATATAATAACATAAGGTGTTTATGACATGGTCTCTTGGACCTGTAAATGACATGTCGAAGGAAACGGTTAGCAAATCATGAAAAAAGTGAGGAAGCATCGGTGGAATTTAGGCCTTGTATTGATATTCATAATGGTAAGGTAAAGCAGATCGTGGGTGCGAGTCTAAAGGATCAGGGGAATCGTGCTACGGAGAATTTCGTGGCTTCGTTTGATGCGGATTATTATGCAAAGCTTTATCAAGAGGCAGGCATTCGAGGCGGTCACGTCATTCTTCTAAATTCCGTGGACAGTGAATATTATGAAGCAACGAAAACGCAGGCAAAGAAAGCGCTGGCGGCATATCCTGGAGGCTTGCAGATTGGCGGCGGCATTCGGGCGGACAATGCCATGGAATTCTTGAACGCGGGTGCTTCCCATGTAATTGTGACCTCCTATGTTTTTCAGGATGGACGAATCCTGTTTGATCGTCTTCTTGCTTTAAAGGATATTGTGGGAAAAGATCGTTTGGTATTGGACGTCAGCTGTCGCAGGGTGGGAGAGGACTACTATGTGGTAACGGATCGCTGGCAGAAGGTGACCAGCGAAAAGGTAACGACGGAGCTATTAGATCGTTTGGCGGAATATTGTGATGAGTTTTTGATTCATGCCGTCGACGTCGAGGGAAAGAATCGGGGAATTGAGCGAGACCTGGCGGAAATGCTGGGAAACTATGATGGAATTCCCGTGACCTATGCGGGCGGCGTACATGCATACGAGGACATTCGTCTCTTGGGAGAGCTTGGCAAGGGGAGACTGAACGTGACGGTGGGAAGTGCCTTGGATCTGTTCGGCGGAACGCTTTCCTTTGAAAAAATACTAAAAGAATGCAGAGAATTCGCCGTTAAATAAACATAGAGGGATTGTTTGGAGGACATTCTTTCACAGGAGGGTAACAAATGGAAGAGAAGCATCAGAAACGAAGAACCAATCACGTGATTATCGTGACTTCGGATGCAGTGGACGCGAACGTCAGACAGTTTAAGATTCGTACCTGGGTTTTGGGACTGATCGTAATTGTTTTATTTGCGGCGTTTGGTGCGCTACTTGGTTTTTTGTTTTATGAGGAGAGAATCTGGCAGGCGGCCATTGACAAGAGTAATCAGCAACTGCGTGCCATGACGGAGCTTGCCAATGAAAATGCCAAGGTCAAGACGCAGATGGAGGCAAGGGAGCTGGAGCTGAAAGAGCAAATCCAAAACCTGGAGAATGAGGTACAGGTTCTTTCCGCAACCCTGAATGAAAAGATTGAGAATGAGAAGAAGCTAACGGAGGAGATCGAAAGCATCAGTCTTCCGACAGGCTTTCCCATTAACGGATCTGCGACGGACGTCGTGACGGAGGGCGTTGACAGACCCGTGGCGAAGATTACCGCGACGCCCGGGACGATGGTGGTTGCTACGGCAAAGGGGACGGTCATTGACGTAAAGGATGACGTGCTCTATGGACACAACGTTTGGGTGGATCATGGAAATGGATATGTTACGATTTATCGCAATCAGGGAGATCCATTTGTGAAGATCGGAGATGAGGTTTATCAGGGAACGACGATTTTCATGATAGAACCAATCGGGACCAGCGTCGGATATCAAATCATGCATGACGGAAGCTACGTAAATCCGCTCGACGTGATTGAAATCAAAGGCTGATCCCTAGTGGAAAAAGATTGTTTCTAAATGCGAATTATTTTTGAGGGAGTCTGTTGAAAACAAGCTCATAACCATCGTTTCCGTAATTTAGGGAACGATTGACACGACTGATGGTCGCCGTGGAGGCTCCGGTTTTTTCCGCAATGTCGAGATAGGTTTTGTGATCCCGAAGCATGGAAGCAACCTCAAAGCGCTGGGACAGGGAGAGCAGTTCATTTACGGTACAAAGATCTTCGAAGAACGCATAGCATTCATTTCGGTCCTTCAAGGTCAGTATGGCATCAAATAAAGAATCAACGGCTTCCGTTTTGATTTTCTTATTCATGATTTTTCCTCCAAAGCTTTACTTTGATACTGTAAAGTTTTACATAACTGTATTTTAGCATACTAAAGTTTGAAAGTAAAGCCCCCGTGGCAGAGAAATCTGAAAAAAACAAAACAAAATCTTGCCACGTCGTTTTAAATACTATATAATAAGCTTCAGGGAGGTGCCCAAGATGACAATCAATGGAGATGACCTGCTGGGCAGCATACTTGCCAGCTTAGAGAGAATACAATATATAGAGCCGGAGGACATTCCGGGAATTGACTTATACATGGATCAGGTGACGAGTTTTATGGACAAGCGCCTTCGGTCAACGGTGAGAAATCCCGGTGATGACAGGATTCTGACGAAGACCATGATTAACAATTACGCGAAGAATGATTTGATTCCACCCCCGGTAAAGAAAAAGTATACCAAGGAGCACATCTTGCTTCTGATCTTTATCTATTATTATAAGGGGATCTTGTCCATAAATGACATCCAGAAGCTCTTAGAGCCCGTGACAAAGGAGTATTTCCAATGTGGGGAGGAGTTTAATCTGGAGAGCGTTTATCGTGAAGTATTGCGTCTGGAGAAGGGGCAGCTTGAGGGACTCAAGGAGGATGTCATCAAGAAATACAAGGAAGCGGAGCAGACCTATGGGGATGCGCCGAAGGAAGGCAAGGATTTTCTTCAGAAATTTGCATTTATCTGCATGCTGAGCTATGACGTATACGTAAAAAAGCTCATGATCGAAAAGATGATTGATGAAATGATGTCGCAAAAAAAGGAGTGACCGCATAAGCGATCACTCTTTTATTTTGACGTTTTTCATGGCCCAAATCTTTAGGGCATTTGCATTTGCGCTAATTTTATCCAGCGAATCCAGAATGCCTTGGAAATCCTGCTTTTCCCATTCTTGAACGACGCCGTCCTCAGAGATGGAGATGAGCGTTGCGCGAATGGATTCGATATCCTTTAAGGAACCTAAAACCTTGAGCGCAAGTCTGTCAAAATCATCAATTTCGACTTCCTGTACGGTTCCCTTGCCAAGGGGACACTCCCTTGCACAATAAGCATTGCAAAGCTCTGGCGTATTATAAGCCTCTGCCATGGCCTTTACTTCCTCGGGATAGGGCATAATGGCGTCTAATTCAATTCTTGCCAGTCTGGTCCGGTCGATGCCAATGAGTTCGGCAGCCTTCTCACGACTCGAGAATTCCTCGTTGCTTTCAGCGGCCTCGCTTCTTGCCTGATAATACATGTTGTCTGCTGCTTTCGTAGCTTTCTTTCCCATTTTCCGTCGTATCCTCCACCCATAATCAATATCAAATTTGTCATTCCTTCTCAAAATGAACCCTTTCTATTTTACCCTTATTTTTGTATCTTGTAAATACATAATTATTGTGAATTTAAGGATTGTACTTACACATGAAACATGATAAGATAATCGTGATTTGCGTAAGAAACCAGGGAGGAAACGACTGTGGATAATAAAAAGGATACGCTGATAGAGTTAAAGCATGTTAAGAAGGTTTTTAAGGATGGCGTGACGATTATTGAGGATCTGAATCTGGAAATTAAAAAAGGGGAATTTGTAACCCTCCTCGGCCCCTCGGGATGCGGAAAAACGACCATTCTGCGTATGATTGGAGGCTTTGAAAAGATTTCGGCGGGCGAACTTTTATTAAACGGAAAGGACATCAGCAACCTTCCGCCCAATGAGAGACCGATCAACACGGTCTTTCAGAAGTATGCTCTTTTTCCTCACCTGAACGTTTATGATAATATTGCCTTTGGACTAAAGATCAAGGGAGCGGATAAAAAGACCCAGGATGAGAAGGTAAAAAAGGTTTTGGAGATGGTAGACCTTGAGGGCTTTGAGAAGAGAAGCATCAGCACGCTTTCTGGTGGTCAGCAACAGAGAATTGCCATTGCGCGCGCCATCGTCAATGAGCCTGAGGTACTGCTTTTGGATGAATCCCTAAGCGCATTGGATGCAAAAATGCGTAAGGAGATGCAGATTGAATTAAAAGAGATGCATAAAAAGCTTGGCATCACCTTTATTTTTGTAACGCATGATCAGGAGGAAGCCCTAACCATGTCTGACAAGGTCGTTGTCATGTCTGACGGCGAGATTCAGCAAATTGGTACGCCTGAAGATATCTATAACGAGCCCAAGAATCTTTTTGTGGCAGATTTTATTGGTGAGAGCAATATCTTTAAGGGAAAAATGGTCGGGAAAAAGAAGGTGCAGTTTGACGGCGCCGTATTTGAGTGCGTGGACGATTATCCCGTGGATACCGTCATTGATGCTGTGGTTCGGCCTGAGGACGTGGAGATCACGGAGGCGGGAAAGGGGCGCATTCAGGGAGAGGTTATTGCGTGTGACTTTAAGGGAATCTTTTACGTGACGGCCGTGAAAACGGATCGCGCGGAGATAGAGATTCATAACCTGAAATCCTTTAAGATTGGGGAAAAGGTTGGCTTGGATTTGGCTCCTGACAGTATTCACATTATTCCTTACGATACCACCATCAACCATTATGAGGGAACCTTAGAGAGCTATATTGTCGGTAAGGGCTTCCTTGTGAAGTTTGAGGATTTCGAGCTTTCCGACGTTCCGGCAGCACGCATTTTTGCAAATTGCACGGAAAAGGAAGAGGGGACAAGCCTGCTTGATGCAGCCGGGAAGGAGATTTCCTGGGAGGGCAGAAAGGTCGTTGCTTCTTTTAAACCGGAGGATGCCAAGCTCAGTGATGATGCCGAGGCAGGCTTTGTAGCGGGTGACATTAACAGCTTTATTTTCATGGACAATTATTACCATTATCGCGTAAGAAGCGAATCTGAGGAGGAATACATTGTAAACGACGAGTATCTCTGGAATAGCGGAGACCATGTCAGCATCAGCGTTCCCTTGGAAAAGTTTCAGTTTGAGCTTAGCTAACCTGGGAGGAGAAAAAGTTGAAATACACCTTTCATAGAAAACAATTGGCCATTCCCTACGCCATCTTTTTGATCCTGTTTGTTATCCTGCCGCTTTTGGTCATCATTTTTTATGCCTTTACAAATGATAATGGGCAGGTATCCTTTCATAATTTCATCGCCTTTTTTCAAAGTGGAAAGACGGTTGGCACCCTGCTTTACAGCATCGTGATCGCCGTGCTGACAACGCTGATCTGCCTTTTGATTGCTTATCCGACGGCCTTTCTTCTTGCAAAGACGGGGATGCGTTCCGGCTCGGCGCTGCTTTTATTATTCGTGCTTCCCATGTGGATCAACTTTACGCTGAGAATCACGGCGCTCAAGGAAATCCTGACGCTCATCGAGGGGAATCTGGCGCTGCATCCCTTTGCAAATACCATCATCTGTATGGTTTACGATTTCCTGCCGTTTATGATTATGCCGTTATACAACACTCTGACGAAGCTGGATGACAGCTATATCGAGGCGGCACAGGATCTTGGCGCGAAAAAGTCACTCGTTTTTTGGAGAGTCATTTTACCCTTGTCGGTGCCCGGTATTGTCAGCGGCGTGACCATGGTGTTCCTGCCGTCCATGACGAACTATGTAGTGCTTGACATGGTTTATAACAGCACCTATATCATGGGAAGTCTGATCGGAAGCTATTTTAGTGCCTATGACTGGCACAATGGTTCCGTCATTTCCATCATTCTGCTCCTGATCATCTGTGTGATCACCTTTATTTCAAACCGCTATGCGGAGGGAGAGGAAGATTCACACGTCAATCCGCTGAAAAAGGCGGAAGCAAGGAAGGGCTGACTTTTCGATTCGAGGAGGGAAACAACGTTGAAGACTCTGAAATTTTTTCAAGGCTTTTGGATATGGCTGGTGCTCTTGTTTTTATACGCTCCGATATTAATTCTGGCGTTCTATAGCTTTACCAGTGCAACCATGATCGGAAGCATCAGGGAGTTCTCCCTGGATAATTACGTGACGCTCTTTACGACGCCTGAGCTGGTTGACATGATCATTGGGACATTGCTCCTGGCTGTCGGGGTTGCTTTGCTTTCGACCATTTTAGGAACCGTAGGTGCCATCGGTAGCTTTTATTCGAGTAAAAAGGTGCGCGGCGCCATTGAACTGAGCAATCAGATTCCCGTGGTCAATGCGGATGTTGTGACGGGTTTTTCCGTCTGCATCCTGATGATCGCGATTTTTCACGTTCGCAAGGACACCTATGTTCCTTTGGTGATCGGACAAACCGCGCTCTGCGTACCCTTCGTGTATCTGTCCGTGATTCCGAGATTAAAGAAGATGGATCACCAGCTCTATGAGGCTGCAAGAGACCTTGGATGTACCGTTGGCATGGCCATCTGGCGCGTCACCATTCCGCAGATCGTGCCTGGTATTACCTCGGGCTTTATGACGGCGATCACATTGTCATTAGACGATTATTTCATTGCAACCTACACGAAGCCTGCTACCTTCAACACCATCAGTACCTATGTGGTCAATGCGACAAGAGGCTCCCAAACCTCCATCAAAACGGCACTTTGGGCCCTCTCGGCGATTATCTTTTTGGTAGTTGTACTTTGTGTCGTAGGAGCCAATGTATTCGGAATGCGTGACAAACAAAAAAACGAAACATCCTAACGAATAACAAAAACGACAATGTTATAAAAACAAGTACTAACATTACAATGTCATAAAACAACAAGCTCATAAAATGATAAATTCATTAAATGAAAATTTATAAAATGCTAAATTCATAAATTTACAACTGCCAACACCTCGAGGGGAAGGTTTGGACAGTCTTTCTAGGTCAAATGGTTAGTAGAAAGACTGTCCAAACCTAGCCCCGAGTTTAGCGGCTTGACATTGGAAAGGATACGTTCGTGAAGAATACAAAAGGAATCGGTAAGAAGAATATGCTAAAGAAGTGTCTTCCTTGGATTCTGGGGCTTGGGCTTTCGCTGGGGCTAACCGCCTGTGGACAGGAGGGGGAAAGCGAGGTCATTACCTTACGTGTGGCAAACTGGGAAGAATATATCGACGAGGGCGAATGGGACGAGGAGGATGCCTATGAATTCTCTGACGGAACGGTAATCTGCCCCGAAAATAGCATCGTTGAGGACTTTGAAGAATGGTATTATGAGACCTATGGACAAAGGGTTGTAGTGGAGTATTCGACCTTTGGTACAAATGAGGAGCTCTATAACCAGATTACCATTGGCGACGTTTATGACCTTGTTTGTCCTTCGGAGTACATGATCATGAAGATGCTTCGTGAGGGAATGCTGACACCGTATTCTGAGGCATTTTTTGACACAAGGAAGCCTGAAAACTATTATGCAAATGGCGTGTCGCCCTTTATTGCTGAGGTGTATGACGGACTCACCATAGACGGGCAAAAGGTGAATCAATACGCTGCAGGCTATATGTGGGGAACCCTTGGACTTGTTTACAATCCTGAGGAAGTGACGGCAGAGCAGGCCTCTTCCTGGAAGCTTCTTTTGGATAAGGATTTGTATCGCCGCATTACCGTTAAGGACAGTGTCAGAGATGCCTTTTTTGCCGCTGCCAGCATTCATTTTCATGACGAGATTACGGCACGGGAATTCGTAAATCAGGAAAACTATTCAGAGGCACTGCACGAATATTTAAATCGCACGGATCAGGAGACGGTGGATGCTTCGGAGGAGATTTTAAGTGCGATCAAAAGAAACGTTTATTCCTTTGAGACGGATGCAGGTAAGGCAGACATGGTGACGGGGAAGGTTGTGGCAAATCAACAGTGGTCCGGCGATGCCGTGTACACCATGGACCAGGCGGAGGAGGATGATCTGGAGCTTTGCTACAGCGTGCCCGAGGAGTCCACGAACCTTTGGTTTGATGGCTGGGTTATGCTGTCAGAGGGCCTTGGCGAGGATTCCAGAAAGCAGCAGGTTGCCGAGGCGTTTGTCAACTTTGTATCCATGCCTAAAAATGTCATTCGAAACATGACATATATCGGTTATACATCGGTTATTTCCGGCGGTGAAAGCAATCTGGTTTTGGAATATGTTGAGGAAACCTATGGCGCGGATCACGAGGAGGAAGAGGAAGAACTGGTGGAGTATGACGTCAGCTATTTCTTTGGGGAGGATAAGGATGCCGTGATTTTGACAACGGAGGATCAGACAAGGCGTCAGCTGTATGCACAGTATCCCAGTCAGGACGTAGTTGACCGCAGCGTCGTCATGGAATGCTTTGACAAAGAGGGCAATGAGAGGATGAACCGTATGTGGACCAACGTCCGTTGCTTTGACCTGAAGAATTGGTTCGAGATATTGTTTCAGTAGTTTGGCAAATTGCAATGCCAATACGGCAATACAAGTATAGTAAAACATAGAAAGAATTTGAGAGTAGGAAAAGATAGAATGAGTATTTATGATACCTTAAATCCAGAACAAAAGGAGGCGGTCCAGACAACGGACGGCCCCCTTTTAATCCTGGCAGGGGCAGGATCAGGAAAAACACGTGTTTTGACGCATCGCATCGTTTATCTCATTGAGGAGATGGGCGTGAATCCTTGGAACATTCTTGCCATTACCTTTACGAACAAGGCGGCAGGAGAGATGAGAGAGAGAGTAGATAAGCTGGTTGGCTTTGGGGCAGATCAGATCTGGGTCAGCACCTTTCACTCCACTTGTGTCCGCATTCTTCGCAGATACATTGATAAGCTGGGCTTTGGCAATAACTTTACCATCTATGACACGGATGATCAGAAGACGGTCATGAAGGGAATCTGTAAGAGATTAAACGTCGATACCAAGCAGCTATCCGAGAGAACGCTGATGAGTTATATTTCTTCTGCAAAGGATGAATTGATCGATGTCAGGGAATATGAACTGAGCGCCATGGGAGACTATCGAAAGACGACCGTCGCCAAGGTGTACCGCGAGTATCAGGAGACGCTGAAGGCAAGCAATGCCTTGGATTTTGACGATATTATCGTAAAGACCGTTGAACTGTTCAAGACGCAGCCAGAGGTGCTTGCGTATTATCAGAACCGTTTTTTGTACATTATGGTAGACGAGTATCAGGACACGAACACGGCACAGTTTGAACTGATCCGGCTCCTTGCGGACAGAAATCGGAACCTTTGCGTGGTGGGAGATGATGACCAGAGCATTTATAAATTCCGCGGTGCAAACATTCGAAACATTTTGGATTTTGAATTCCATTATCCTGAGGCGACAGTCGTAAAGCTGGAACAAAATTATCGTTCCACACAGAACATTCTGGATGCGGCAAATGCCGTGATTCACCATAATGTCGGAAGAAAGGACAAGGCCCTTTGGACAAGTGAAGGACCTGGAGAGCCCGTACACTTCCATCAGTTGGAAAATGCCTATGAGGAGGCGGAATATATTGCGGACGACATTACGCGCAGGATCCGCAGGGATGGCGCTTCTTATGGAGACTTTGCCGTTCTTTATCGCACAAATGCGCAGTCGAGACTGCTAGAGGAACGCATGGTCGTTGAGGGGATTCCCTATAATGTCGTAGGAGGCGTAAACTTTTATTCCAGAGCAGAAATTAAGGATGTCTTGGCCTATTTAAAGACCATTGACAACGGACGGGATGAGGTGGCTCTGCGCCGCATTATCAATGTTCCGAAGCGCGGGATTGGCGCGGCCAGCATTGAAAAAATTGCAAGCTACGCGCAGTCAACGGGGCTTACTCTGTTTGATGCCATGTGCGATGCAGATAAGGTTCCCGGCCTTGGAAAGTCGGCCGGAAAAATTCGGGAGTTTGTCAATATGATTCAGGTGCTTCGGTCAGGACTTTCCTCCTATGGTATTGTTGACCTGATCAGTGCCGTCATGGAGCGGACAAACTATGCAGAGTACCTGACGGAGCAGGATGAAGAAAGCGCGGAGGACAGGCTTGCGAACATTGATGAATTGATCACCAAAGCCACGGGATATGAGGAGACGCATGACGAAATCCTGCTTTCCGAATTCTTGGAAGAGATTGCGCTTGTGACGGATCTTGATAACGTCGAGGATGCGGAAAATCGTGTGCTGCTTATGACGCTGCATGGGGCCAAGGGTTTGGAGTTTCCGTATGTTTACCTTGCTGGAATGGAGGATGGGCTATTCCCGAGCTATATGACGATCACCTCCGATGACAATGAGGATTTGGAGGAGGAGAGAAGGCTTGCGTATGTTGGCATTACCAGAGCCATGCGGGAGCTGACGCTGACCTGTGCCAAATCCCGCATGATCCGCGGGGAAACGCAGTATAATCCCTTAAGCCGATTTGTCAGAGAGATTCCTGCCAAGCTATTGGATCAGGAGATGCCAAGCTCATCCAGACGCGTGGATCCGAAAGTTTTCGGCATTTCCCTCGGTGGAGGTCGCGGAAATGAATATGCGCGGGAAAACTATGGTGGCTACGGGAATGCTCGGTTAGGTAGTGGTTACAATAGTTACGACAATGGTCGGTCTGGCGAGGGCCATGGCAGCGGAAGGAGCGGTGGTATCAAGCCGCAGGTTTCTGTAAAAAAGGTGACTCCAGAGGTTAAAAAGCCATTCATTGCGCAGCAAGCAAGCCAGTTGAATGCGCTGGCGGGACTGAAAAAAGGGACAGACTTGACTACCGGTGCGGAACCGGCCTATAGCGTTGGTGATCGCGTGTCACATACAAAATATGGCGAAGGAACCGTGAAAGCCATTGTCAAGGAGCCGCGGGATTATAAGGTAACCGTTTCCTTTGATGGTGCCGGAGAGCGCATCATGTATGCTTCTTTTGCAAAATTAAAGTTATTGTAAGAAAGCTATGGTATTTTTTTAAGAAACGTGGTACAATAGTTTTGATTATGAGAGACTTCCATTTCTCTCCGAAAGAACAAAACACAAGAAAGGAAGAGAGTATGATGAGTAAATTTGAGAATTTTATTGACATGAAGAAATTAAACGATCTCCTTAGCAAGAAGGACGCTGAGCTTGCAAAGCTTTATAAGCTTCTTGGAAAGAAAGAAGTTGTTCAGGAGGAAAAGGAAGACAAGAAGTTCAATACGGTTGTCCTGATCCTTGCGATTATCGGTGTTGTTGCAGCCGTTGCAGGCATCTGCTATGCACTGTATCGTTACTTTACGCCTGATTATCTGGATGATTTTGATGATGAGTTTGATGATGAATTCGACGAACTCGAGGCAGAGGATCAGGAGGATGAAGAGAACGAAGAAGACGATGATTCTCTTTATGAGGATGAAGAGGAGTAAGTCGAGGGCGAGGTAGATAAGCCTGATTCTGACTTTATGGCCAGAATCAGGCTTTTTTATGGTGTTATGAGTGATGATTCAGAGATGAAGGAGGAACATGCTTTGAAAAAGGGTACCATCCTTGAGGGCATTGTAGAAAGAGTAAATTATCCGAATAAGGGCATTGTGCGGACGGAGGAAGGGGAGATCACGGTAAAGAACGTTCTTCCTGGTCAGCGCATTCGTTGCAGCGTGACAAAATCCAGAAAGGATCATGCGGAAGGAAGACTTCTGGAGGTTTTGGAGAAATCTCCGCGGGAGACGGGCAAGGTATGCAAGAACTTTGGCATTTGCGGGGGTTGTACCTATCTTTCGCTTGATTATTGTACGCAAAAGGCCATTAAGGAAGGACAAGTCAAGGGAGCCCTTGACAGGGCACTTTCAGAGCAGACGACACCATATATTTGGGAGGGAGTACAAGTAAGCCCAAACAAATATGAGTATCGGAATAAGATGGAGTTCACCTTTGGAAATGAATTTAAGGATGGTCCCCTGACGCTTGGCATGCATAAGCGAGGGAGTTTTTTTGACGTGGTGCCCGTGGAGGATTGCCTGATCGTGGACGGGGATTATCGGCTCATTCTGAAAACCGTTCGAGAGTACTTTGCAGAAAAGGGAATTTCTTTTTTTCACCGAATGACGCACGAAGGGTATTTAAGACATTTATTGGTTAGAAAGAGCAGGGCGGAGAATACCATTCTAGTTGCTTTGGTCACGACTACGCAGATTTCGGATGATGCCGAGCTTCTAGATGGTTTTGTAAAAGAATTGCTGCTTTTGGAAACAGAAAACAATAGGTCAGAAATCAATGGCACAGAAGGAGGTGCCTTTGTAAATGAGCTTGATACGGAAAAGCTGTCTGGAAAATTCGCTGGTATTTTACACATTTTGAATGATTCTCCGGCGGATGTCGTAAAGAGTGATCGCACGGATATTCTTTATGGCAAGGATGGTTTTGGAGAGAAGCTTCTTGGTCTGGATTTTCAGGTGAGCACCTTCTCCTTCTTTCAGACGAATTCTGCGGGGGCGGAAGTCATTTACAAAACAGTACAAAGATATGTGGAATCTGCAGGAATTTTGAGACATGGCAGTGGAGATGAGAAAAAGCCCGTGGTTTTTGATCTGTATTCCGGGACGGGAACGATTACGCAGCTGATGGCGCCCGTTGCCAAGAAGGTCATTGGCGTAGAGATTGTAGAGGAGGCCGTAGAAGCGGCAAAGCGAAGCGCGAAGGCAAATCATCTTGAAAATTGCGAATTCATAGCGGGCGATGTTTTGAAGGTATTAGACGAAGTAGAGGAGCATCCTGACTTTATTATTTTGGATCCTCCGAGGGAGGGCATTCATCCGAAGGCCCTGCCGAAGATTTTGGATTATGGCGTTCAGAATCTGGTTTATGTATCCTGCAAACTATCTAGCCTGATAAATGATCTCAAGGTATTCAGAGAACGTGGTTATGAGGTCGTCAGGGCCACGGCAGTAGATCAATTCCCTTGGACGGCAAATGTTGAAGTCTGTTGTTTGCTTGAAAAATTAAGATCATCAAAGGAGCATATCGAGAGCACAATTGATGCTGAGGATTATTACAGGATAAAGGATTCTGAGAAGGAGGAATAAGCAATGGACGATATAAAAAAAGACCCTTTTGAGGAATATATAAAAAATTTACCTCCTTCAAAAAAGGAAATAGGACAGGCATGGTCTGCGGCAATCGGGCTGCAGGACGTTGATGGCCTAAAAACTTCAGAATATTTGCATGCAACGGCTAAGAAAAATATAGACGGTGAGATTACGATCGATGAAGCCGGAGACCTTATCAATTCATATTATGAGGGTAAAAACGGTAGGGTTGAACACGAGACGGAAGAAGCCGACAAGGTATCACAGAGAATCACAAAACTGTTATCAGACAAATCATTTGTTTTTTCACCAGCCCAGTATATTTCTATACATAAGGAATTATTCAGAGGCATCTATTCTCATGCCGGTAAACTAAGGGATTACAATATTACCAAAAAGGAATGGGTTTTAGATGGGGATACAGTATTATACGGCTATGCCATCGATCTTAAGGAAACTCTTGATTATGATTTTTCTCAGGAAAGAGACTTTCACTATAATGGACTTTCCATGCAGGAAGTTATAACACATTTGGCTAGATTTGTCTCCAGATTGTGGCAGATCCACGTGTTTGGAGAGGGCAACACTCGAACAACCGCTGTTTTCTTCATTAAATATTTAAGACAACTTGGTTTTGATGTGGACAATGATCTGTTTGCAGAGCATTCTTGGTATTTCAGAAATGCTTTGGTTCGTGCCAATTACAACAACATAAAAAAAGGAATATATGAAACTACGGAATATCTGGAGCTGTTTTTGCAAAACTTGTTGTTGGATCAAAAGAATGAGCTTCATAACAGGGAAATGCATGTCAGTGGAAGGTTTTCGCGAAAACAGGACATTGACCCAATAAAACAGGATATTGACCCAATAAATGACCCAATAAAATACAAAGATCTCAACGAAAGGGAAAAGAAAATAGTTGGTTTATTGAGAGAAGAACCAACACTGACCAGATCAAAAATGGCAGAAATCCTTGGATGTTCTGATGCAACAATAAAAAGAGCATTACAATCCATGGTACAGAAGAATATAATTTGCCGTATTGGGTCAAATAAGAAGGGTGAATGGATCATTAATTAAGAACCAGTACGGGGAAAGAGTTTTTTATGAAAGTGGAAATGGACAAGGACTTCAGAGGAAATGCTTATATCGTTCACAATGACGAAGTGATTTTGAGTTACAGCGGTGGGTATGCAGAGATGGCGAATGAGATACCGAATACGCTTAACACAAAATTTGCAACAGCATCCATGGGCAAGACTTTTGTTGCCGTGGGAATCCTTCAGCTGATAGAAGCGGGGAAACTGAAATTTGAGGATACTCTTGGAACTATTCTTGATATCGATCTGAAAAGCATTGATCCGGATGTCACGGTAAAGCAACTTTTGAACCACACTTCCGGCGTTCCGGATTATTTCGATGAATCAGTCATGGATGATTACGAGGCGCTTTGGACAGATTATCCTAATTACAGGATAAGACATAATAAGGACATGCTCCCGTTGTTTATAGAGAAATCCATGATGTATCCAAAGGGTGAAAGATTTCAATATAATAATTCCGGGTATGTACTGCTTGCTATGATCATAGAAAAGATCACGGGGCTGGATTTCGACATATATCTGAAAAGAAATGTTTTTGATGCATGTGGGATGGATTCCACAGGATATTTCGCATTTGATAAGCTGCCCGCAAGGTGCGCAAACAGCTATATCTATTGTTCGGATACAAAAGACTACCGCACAAATATTTATTCTGTTGGTGCCAAGGGCACCGGTGACGGAGGGGCATTTGTGACAGTAGGGGATATCGTGAAATTCTGGAACGCCCTGATCAGACATGAGTTGCTTTCAGAGAAAATGGTATCGGAGATGTTTTCCAAACAAAGCGGTGACGGGAAGGATCCGGAAGAAGGGTATTACGGCTACGGAGTATGGATTATCGACAATCCGGATGGGCAGGACTATGTTTATATGCAGGGCTGCGATGATGGAGTGAGTGCAATTTCAGAATATAATCCAAATAACGGAATGATTACAGTCATTCTCAGTAATTACGGTGATAATGTGTGGTCAAGAATGAGGAAAATCCGAGAGGAAGCGTATGTCTAGGCGGAAAGCGGAGAAGGCTATGAAGACGGTAGATATTCTGGGAGCGAACCGGTTTGATAATTATACAAAGACACGCGACGGCAGCAGAGCGATCATCATACATGACGGAAAGATTCTTCTTACGCATGAATCAAACTCCGGTTGGTGGCTGCTTCCGGGTGGAGGAATTGAACAAGGAGAAAGTCCTGCGGACTGCGTGATTCGCGAGGTCGAAGAAGAGACTGGTCTGATCGTTCGCCCGACAGAGCAATTTTTGACGATGCACGAATATTATGAGGAATACCTCTATACGGGATATTTCTTTGTCTGTGAAGTGACAGGAAAAGGCCGGATGAGGCTTACCGATGTTGAAAAGCAGCGCGGAGTACAGCCGGAATGGATTCCGTTGCAGGATGCAATCGAACTGTTCTCAAAACACGAATCATACGCGGACGTAAGCGAGGAAAAAAGAGGCTCATATCAGCGGGAATATATAGCGCTTAAAGACTATATGAATCATGAGTCCGAAAACTCTGAGAGACAAATATTTGAACGCTTCCCGGGGGTGAGCTGTGCTTACAGGGATGCAGCGGGAAGAGAAACTTTAAAATATGACGGGGTTGCCGACAAAGAAAGCGGTATTCCGGTGGATGGCGACACTGCTTTTCCGGCCTGTTCGATATCAAAGTTTGTTACTGCCATAACCGTGATGAAGCTTCAGGAACAGGAGCTTTGCAATATCGACGAACCTGTCAACCGCTATCTTCATCAGTGGAAGCTGCTTGCTTCTGACGGAAAAGAAAGCAACGCAACCATAAGATCGATTCTTAATCATACCTCCGGGATAGTTGATGGGGAAGATTCTTTTTACGGGCTTTGCCGTAACGACCCTCAGGTCAGTGTATTGGATGTTTTGGAGGGCAGAACTCCATATAATAAGCGACGCGCCGCATCGGAAAAACAGCCCGGAACAGAATTTGAATACAGCGATGCGGGCTATTGTGTGCTGCAATTGATGATTCAGGAGGTTATGCAAGCCGACTTTGAAGAAGTCGTTACCAAACATGTTTTTTCACAGTTAGGACTTAAGAAGACGTTCTTTGCTTCACTTAAAACTATAGAACTTCGGGAAAAAGAACGGAATATGGCTGCAGGATATGACGGTGAAGGTTTATTAATCCCCGGTAAATACCCGCAGATTCCGGACCTTGCCGCTTCAGGCTTATGGAGTACGCCTTATGAACTGATGATGATTGCAAAAGAATTTAATGAGGCGGTAAATGGCAGAAACTCGTTTTTGAGCAGGGAATCTGCCCGGGAGATGATTAAGCCGACAGAAGATTTTTCGTGGGTTGGACTTGGTCTGTTCCTGCGAGGCAATGACACGATGGTGTCGCAGGGCTGGGGAGAAAACGGACAGAGCATGCTGAAAATGAATTTCGTGACAGGAGAGATTTCTGTTGTTATGACAAACCGAAATCCCGAGGTAGATCAGTCTGAGTCCGGAGTAGAGCAGCTTACGGCATTGTAAGTTTTTGCCCACTGCAAACGACGTTGAAGTCTGTTGTTTACTTGAACAATTAAAATCTGCAAAGGAGCATATCGAGATTACAGTTAGAGATCATAAGTAGAGGGGTTAATTATGGAGCACGACTGCATACAAGAGGCGTTAGCCAATTACAATATCAATGCGTCGGAAATAGAATTGCTGAGACACAATGAGAATCTGACCTGTCGTGTGGGAAAGGACTATTTGTTGCAGATTCATGAGCCGGCAGAGGGGTTCACGGCAGATTTTTTTTATGACGGTTTTGATCGTATCGAGATTTATAAAGTAGAGCTTGCATTTCAGGAATACTTAAAGAACCGGGGCATGCAGATCCGTGAAGCAGTTGAGAATCGTTGGGGTGAACGCATAACGAAATTGCATAATGGTACGTATGTTACGCTTTCAAAATGGATCGAAGGCGAATCGTTAGACAAACTTGAATTGAATGATGAGACATGTTATCAGATAGGCGGGATGCTCGCATGTTTGCATCAGAATGCAAAGGGTTTCCAGGCATCTCCGGTAAAATCATACGGTAAGGAACATTGTGAATGTACGAAAAAAAGAATACAGGCGTTGGAAAATCTGGAGTTGAGTACTGAGTATTCGGCGATCATGCAAAAGTGCTGTGACCATGCCGGGACAGTATTGGAAAAAGCGCGGGATGAATTTCATATGATCCATGGTGATCTGTCTGTGTCAAATATCCTGCAAACACCTGGAGGGCTGGTGCCTATTGATTTTTCGTTTTTCGGAATGGGACATCCGATGTATGATCTTGCAGTTCTGTTTGGGAATATCAGCGGATTGGTACGCAGACAACAAATGGCAGAAGGCTATCGGAATGCAGGCGGAACAATCCGTTATGACGTGCTAGATGCTTGTTTTATACTTTCGTTGTTAGATTGTATCGGAATTCATTATGAACAGTGGGGTAAGCAGGAATGGTTTGTGCCCAGAATGGTACGGTGGCATAAGGAAAACCTGGAACCGTATGTGCAGGGAGAACGCATATATGCGGATGATTTTTATCTGTTGCACGTGCAGAGCACAGGTTAAGAATATTCGCAAGCAGTGCATCTCGGGCCCGAGATGCAATTTCGCAAGCAACACGTGCGTCCGTGAGAAATCATGGACGCTTTTTGTTTGTCAGGTTGTTCTCTTGAATAAGTATGCTAAACGTGATACTATTTACGCATAAGTGAATGGTTGTATATTGCTAATGGAATCAGTAGGTCAGTGGATCTAAGCGTTTTACTGAAACGCAAAAAGAGGAAGAAAAATGATCAAGAAATTAATTCTGCAGAACTGGGCGCTCGTTCTTATATTGATTGCTTTCGCGGTTTTGGTAAAAATTAATGTTTTTCTGGACAATAAAACAAGAAATCGGATGTACAATTTGATCGTTTCCGTTTTTTTGCTTTCCATCATTGTTTTTGTTGAATTTTACCTGGAAGAGCTTGGAGTAATGAGTGATTTAAGGGTTGTTTTAATGGCGATCAGGTACAGCGCCACGCCTTTAGTCATTGCAATGACGCTCTATACTATGTCGAAAAAAGAAAGGTGGCAGGTATTTATTCCCGCCATGCTGATCACGGTTGTTCATTTTATCTCGATATTTAATGGCATAGTGTTTAGCTTGGAGGATGATGGTACGCTGCATCGTGGCCCGCTGGGTTATTTGCCTTATATCGCCGTAGGATTCTATTGCCTTTTCCTTGTTTACACCTTGTTTAAGCAGGGGAACAAGCAGGCGGCAGAGATCATTCCCACGGTTTATCTCTGCTTTGTATTTGCTTCCGGCTTGATCCTGCCGTTTATTCTTGGCAAGGATTATTCCCGGATTTTCTGTACCAATATTGCCATAGCGCTGTTTGTTTATTATGATTTCTCCATTTTGCAAATGACCAAAAAGGATACGCTGACAGGACTGCTGAATCGTCAGGCCTATGATTCTGCAATTAAGGACGAGCAAAAGGAAATTAGCGCCTTAGTGTCCATTGACATGAATGGATTGAAAGAAATCAATGATAAACAAGGGCATGGCGCCGGAGATGAAGCACTAAAAACGCTGGCACTTTGCTTTACGCATGCTTCAAAACCGAAACAGCTGATTTACCGGGTCGGAGGCGATGAATTCATGATTATTTGCTGGAAATCCCCTGAAAATGAAATCCTGCGTCTGATAGAGCGTATTGAGAAAAATGTTGGCAAAACACCATACCATTGCGCCATTGGCTATAGCTATTCTGCTGATGGGAAAAAGACGATTGATGAGATGGAGACGGAAGCGGATAAAGAAATGTATGCACAAAAGGATCTTTTTTATGCAGCTCCTGGCAGAACAAGATATCGCGGATGAGTGGAACGGCGCGATATGGAGCAAGAGGAAGTATGTGCTGATACATAAAGCGTATCACGGGGAGATAGGCAAACCATATGGGCAATCAGGATGAAATGAGTCGTCAGATCGCGAATATCAAAAATTTAAAGATGGTGAACATATATCATCTGTTTGGAGAGGATGCTCCCGTGTTAGGGATTCTCGCGTATTATCAGGACAAAACAATCAACCTTTGCAATGCGGATCCTCACTTTCAGGAATTGTTTGACAAGCTTGTAGAGGTATATGCGAAGGAATCGGAATATACCTATGCGGAGATTATCGCGGATGAGGAGACGCAAAGAATATTAGATTTAGCATGCGACTTCCCAACGGACAAATATGAAAAAAGGCTTGCAAAGTATGAGGAGGCCAAGGCGCCGCTGTTTTTGCCGAGGGCCTTTAGTCATGCCTATGTCATGCCAATAGTAAAGTTTGTTTGTGAGGCGCTTTATCGGCAAAAGCAGGAGACCATACGCTTCGAGGAGACGGTGCGTCAATGGTTTGGACAGGGAATGCTGGATGCCGTGGTCATGGATCGGCCGATGCAGTTATCCTTTATGATTCATGAAACCACGGAGGACACCTATGAGGTCACGGTCCGTAATGTCTTGAAGCTGGGAAATCTTTTGAAGCTGACCATACGCTTTGGGGATCGAGGCGTTTCTGCTTCATATAGTGATATTATGTTTGGCTTTCAAGGCGAGTTGCTTTTGCATATTACGGAAGGACAGGTGACGGTTTCGCATTTGCTAAAGGAACTCGGCGAGATTGTTGAAACCTATGAGAAGGGCTGTGAGCTGGCAGAGGGATTTGACCCGACGGAGCGGACAAAGGAACTGATGGGAGCGGAGAATATGGAATGGAAATCATATCGGCTCCCTTGGGGAGACATGGTTCTTCTGGGAAGGCAGGATGGTGAGCTTTGTCAGGTCTATGCCTCTCGAGATCGGGGCGTGGACGTCAGTCGTGGAACATGCTTTCGGGATCTGATCAGGGAAGACGGCGATCAAGCGAGATTTGGCGTTTTGGCCTTTCGGTTATATGAGAGGGAGGACGTCACGGAGGTCCATCTTTTGGGCCTTGGGTATCCGGGAAATGCAATATGGCGCGAAAAGTATGCGGGAAAGTACTTTGACTTGAAACGATAAGGGATGAGGGGAAAGAAGATGGCAAGGGTAGGAGATTTTGGGAAAGATACCATTCAGAAGAGATTGAATAAGATCATTGAGGACTTGGCGAAAAAGCCTCAGAACGATTCACTGGAGCGATTTGTTGATAGGCTGGAGGATGTCCGAAACGGGAAGGAGGACTATAAGATTAAACCGCTTCCTGTTTTTCTGGACGTGATTGAGGTCATCAAGGATGGGCCGGCAAGCACGACCAGCTATGAAAGTATGCTACAGAGGGCAGAGGCCATTTATGATGATCTCTTTATCTTAGGACCTGATACGCCGAATTTTGAGTATAACATGGCGATTTATAAGTCCCTGATCAGAGAAAATGATATGGTTCTGCGGGACTATTTTGACTTATCCCTGTACTATACCTTCAGCGAGAAAAAGAATTATCTGACGCTGATTCAGGCAATTGCACCTATGAAGAATGCGCGTCAGATCTTTGATAAGGTCAGAGGTCATGCAATGAACGTGCGTGAGCTTTTACTTGATGATTATGCGTATTTGACGCATCTTTTGAAGGTGACGGAGCTCCTTGGTCAGATCAGTCCTGAGGATTATGATAAGGCTCTGGAGGCAGAGCTCCTTAGGATGCGCCGCAATAATGGCATTTATGACGTGGATCCGGTAAGACTGGCACAGGTGGAAAAAAACGTTCATGAGGCTGCATTGACCATTGAATCAGGAAAAAACATTTTGGAGATGCTGGATCGCAAGTGTCAGAGCATTGAGCGCCTGACTTCAGAGCTGGACAGTAAGGCGCAGGAGATTTGTCGTGCAACGCAAAACTTTTTAGAGACCACGGCGGAGAATGCAAAGAGCAGCGTGGAAAATTCCATCAAGGAATACGAGGAAGGACAAAAGAAAGCTGCTTATCTGGAAAAGGAGATTTTCTTAAAGCAGGTGTTCTCGGATGCAGAGTCTGAGATCACGAAATATCAGTCGCGTGCAAAGGCAATCGCGGCAACTGCCTCCGCTGATCTCGCATCCTTTAGTAAAAATGCGGACAGTGTCATTAAGCGGCTGAAAAATGCCATGGAAAATGATGATACGATCAAGAGATTTGCGGAAGGGGCAAGATCAGATGAGGAGCTTCTGGAAAAGATACAGCGGCTTGCCATCTTGAATGATTCCATGATCGAGCGTTTAGGCAAGGAAGCATTTGGCGATGACGGTGACGGATTTGATGGGCAAAGACGCGGAGAGGGAAGAAGAGGCGTGCCTGGAGAAGAACTGCCCATGCCTGGAGGGCAGTCTGGTCATGGAGAGCCACCCATGCCTCCGCATGGACCACATGATCCGCATGGACCTCACGGAAGAAGGCCTTCTCTTCCCATTCCTGCAGTGAATCCCTTGCTTGACAGGAGAGTGCCATTTAAGGAGCGTTTCGCGATCGTCATGAAGGAGAAGGAACGGCGCATGGCGGAGGGAGAATTATTCCATGAAAACTTTGATGACGTCATCACGGCCATTATGGAGGACGTAAATCCCTATCTGATCGGGCCCTCCGGATGTGGAAAGACATATATGGTAAAGCAGATCGGTGAGCTTTTGAATATTGAATGCACCGATATTGGATACATCAATGAGGAGTATGACATCCTTGGCTACGTAACGGCCATGGGTGATTATAATGAGTCAAATTTCTACAGACTATACAAATATGGTGGCATCGCCTTCTGTGATGAGCTGGACAACGGTAATGCCAAGGCAACGGTCAAGCTGAATTCGTTTTTGACCAATCAGGAGGATTCCTATTATTTCTTCCCGGGCGGTGAGCGCGTGGATAAGCATAAGAATTTCCGCGTGGTTGCGGCTGGTAACACGGATGGCAGCGGTGCCGACATCAATTATAATACGCGTGAGAGAATTGAGGAGTCCGTTCAGCAGCGTATGATCCCGATTTTTGTGGACTATGATAATCGTGTGGAAAAAGAGATTTTGAAGGATTATCCAGATTGGTTTGAATTTGCCTGCTATTTCCGCAAGGCGACAAGTCGCTGGGGAGAAGTCAGCGGCATGCCGGCACAGGGTATTTTCACGACGAGAGATGCCTTCCGCGTAAGGCAGTATCTGGACAACGGCAGCTTTATGCCAAGGAATATCATAAAGTATGAGTTTATTCAGACGAAGGAGCCGGAATACTTAGGATTCCTGGAGGAAGAAATTTCAAAATTGTTGAAGGCAGAGAAGAAGACAAACAAGATCTATAGTTTGTTTGCACAGGAAGTGGAAGAAATCAGAAAAAGGGGTAAGAGGACGTAATGAACGTTAGACCCATTTCCCACATTAGTGATGAGGGCAAAACCTATAAGCTATATCGCGTCGATTTCCATTCGCTGACGGATCTTGAGGTCTGGCTGTCTGGTGATCCTCCCGTTAACGAGAAGGTTTTTCCGTCGCAAAAAAGCACCTATATGCCGGAAAGCTTTGCGGGTGCGCCGCTGGAGGAGGCCATACGGTATTGCCATGGCGGATATGACAAGGAATTTCAGCTGTTTATTCAGCTGAAAAAAGAGATTGAAAAGGCCAACGTAAAGCTCCTGAATATCAGGCGATCCGTGCCTTCCGTCGTGGGATCACGGCCGCACGTACCGAATTTTGTCGCGGGAACGCCGAAGACCATGTTCCGTTTGGACAAGGCAAAGGAGAAGAAGTTTGTCGATATCGTGATCAATCTCGCATACACCGGTGAGACTACGGAATCACAGATCAGGAATCGCGGGATTTTAACGCTGAATCTGATCAATCTTTATGAGCACAATAACGTCGGCGTAAATTTGTATGCCTTTGAAGCCAGTTATTTCATGAACGAGATCTTTATCGCGGAGATTCAGTTAAAGCGCCCTGGGGAGGTCTTGAATGTCGGTAAATGCTATTATCCTCTGTGCGGCAAGGAATTTATCCGCCGCGTTTTGGTGCGCGTTAAGGAATCCATGCCCTTTCAGCAGAGATGGGGCATTGGCTATGGCGGCGTTCTCCCGGAAGAATTGCTTCGGAAATGTATGAACGTGAAGGAAGAAACCATCATGATCGGGGAACCGGATAAGATGGGAATTCGAGGCTATGATCTTTATCAGGACGCAGATGCTTTTTTTGAACACCTAAAGCTCTCGGATGAAATTCGGGTACCCAAATATTCAGAGTATATGAGGAAAGAAGATGAAAGACGACAAAAGGAAAGCGCAAGAAAGAAATAATATCAAATTTCATGACATGTCTTCCATACTGAATTTTGGGCTGGGGAGTCAGAATGGGGTCGCTGACCTAAACCGCGTGACGACAAAGATCATTAAGAGCAGGGAATATGATGAGCTTATGGAGATGTTTAAGGAATTGTCTTCTTTTGCAAGCAATGAAGGAGAGGAGCTGCTGCCGGAGAGGGAAAAGCGAATGGATGAGATGGAGGAGGTCATGAAAAGACTCCATATGGAAATCCTGAAGGAAAAGCAGCTTTTGCAGGAGCTCCGTCATACGAATGATTTTTACGCGCGAAGATTGGATGAGGAGATTTTGTATGCGGAGGGCTGGATCAAGGCAGGAAGTGTCGGAGGAAGCACCGTGGACATTCGTGACAGGATCCGCGCCATGGAAAAGCGTATTCAGGAGCTTCGGACGACGCGAACCGTTGCGGACAGCTTTTCTGCGCAGATAAAGCTTTCGGAGGACAACTGCGGCTCCATGGCGGACAGGATCTGGAAGATCTTAGTAGACGTTTTGCCGCTTCTTCGCGGAAGGCTGGCGGTTCAGACAAATAAGCAGACGCAGACAGAGGTCAGAAGGCTTTTGCGAGAGAATGAAAGCGAACTAAAGAGATTGAGTGTGCGTTAAATGTTATTAGGTTTAGAACTCGGGGCTAGGTTTGAGTTGTCTTTCTGGTAGACTTTTAACCCAGAGAGATAACCCAAACCTTCCCCTCGAGGAGATAGACAGCGTAATTAATGAATTTGAACGCACACTAAATTTTTTTTGCAACAGAGTGAGACGTGTGGTAGAATAGTCTGAGAATTATGAAATAATTCTCAGATCCCGAATGAAATGAGGGACGTGCCGAAGGGCACCCCAAAAAAGTTTTGCAATTAGCAAATAACAAAATGGGGGTACAAAAGATGGGAGATTTAAATCAGTTTCAATGTCCATGCTGTGGCGCAAAGCTGACGTTTGACGGCGAGAAGCAAATGATGAGCTGTATGTACTGTGATTCTACATTCTCCATGGAGCAGATCATGGCCGAAGAGAAGGCGAAGGAGGAGATGTCTGGCGGCTCTAACATGGAATGGTCGAGTTCAGCTTCTTCCGTAATCACTGGTCAGGACGGAAAGATCGAGGGGTACAGTTGTCCTGCCTGCGGCGCACAGATGGTTGCTGATGAGAATACGGCGGCTACGGAGTGCCCGTACTGCGGTAATTTCTCCATCATTAAAACCTCCTTTGAAGGCATGTATCGTCCTGAGGTGGTCCTTCCCTTTATCATCACAAAGGAGAAGGCAAAGGAAGCATTGAATAATTTCACCAAAGGAAAGAAGCTTTTGCCGGATGCCTTTGTCAATCGGAACAGAATTGATTCCCTGACGGGTCTGTACGTGCCCTTTTGGCTTTATAGCTGTCATGCAGACGGTACGATTTATTATGAGGGCGTAAAGTCGAAGACCTGGGAGGATGAAAATTATAAATATACGAAGAAGGATCATTATCGCATGATTCGCAGCGGCGGAATGGACTTTGACCGTATTCCCGTGGATGCCTCCACGAAGATGGATGACGCCATCATGGATTCCCTGGAGCCCTTTGATCTCAGTAAGGCAGTTGGATATGATGCGGCATATTTCAGCGGATATCTGGCGGATCGCTATGACGTACAGGAGGTTGACGCAAGACCTCGCGCGAATGAGCGCGTAGAGAATTCCTTCCGTGACAGATTGCGCGAGGAAGTAAAGGAATACGAAGAGATTCAGGCCACCTCGGAGAAGATCAATTTGTCGAACGCCAAGGCAGAATATGCCATGCTACCCGTTTGGATGATGACCACGGAGTATGAGAATCAGAAATATGTTTTTGGCATTAATGGTCAGACGGGACAGATGACGGGATCCTTGCCGATCGACAAGAAGAAAGAAGCAACACAGTTTATGTTGACGGGAGCAATTGCCGCAGCCGTGGCCTTTCTCATCATTCGACTTGTCATGGGGGCATTTACTCTTGGATATAGCATCGCAGCGGTTGTCATTGCTTTGATTGTGGCATTTATACGGGATTCCAGTCTGAGGGCAGCGATGAATACGATACACAAGAAGACGACGGCGAGAGCATACATGGTACAAAATTCCGTGAAGCTTGGACGCCGAGAGGATAATTTCCTGTACAGTAAAACGGAAAAACGCGAAAAGCCAAAACAACAGCAGACTTCTAACTAATGCCGAACATGGCTTTCCAGAGGTAAAGAATGAATCATCAGCAAAAGAAAATTTTAAGCGGCGTGCTGACCGTCGTTATGATCTTGGTTATTTTCTTCCTTCGCCAATCCATCTTTCAAAACGGGCTAGGGAATGGCGCAGGAGAGGGTGAGGATGGCAGCGTTGTAATCCTTCAAACCTCAGAGGCAACCTATCAAGAGGAATCGCAGGAAGCAAAGGCGAAGACGGAGCAGACGGCGAAGCCAGAGCAAACGGTCAAACCGGAAAAGACGGCGAAACCAGAGCAAACGGTCAAACCGGAAAAGACGGCGAAGCCAGAGCAATCGATCAAACCGGAAAAGACGGCGAAGCCAGAGCAAACGGTCAAACCGGAAAAGACGGCAAAACCCGATCAAACGACAAAATCAAGCGAAACAGAACAATCGCTCAGGTTTCGAAGCAAGAAGCTCTTAAATCAACACTATGAAAAACATGGAATTGAGATGGGCTTTGAATCTGCGGCAGATTACGAGGCCGCTGCTGCGGCGGTCGTAGTCAATGAAGACGCGCTACACAAGACGGAAAAAGAAGACGGTGATGATATCTACTATCTCGAAGAGACCAACGAATTCGTGGTTGTCTCCAAGGACGGATACCTCCGCACCTACTTCCTCCCCGACGCAGGCATCAAGTACTATAACAAGCAATAAGCTTTCTTGAAATGCAACTACCTCGAGGGCAGGCTTGGCTGATTTTTGGGGAATACAGTTATCTCAAGAGTCGTGCTTAGATAACCTTTTTAGAATGCATTTACCTCGAGGGGAAGGTTTGGACAGTCTTTCTAGGTCAAATGGTTAGTAGAAAGACTGTCCAAACCTAACCCCGAGTTCTGCAAGTTAGTCTTTGAACCTGCAAGTTAGCCTTTTTGCCTGCGATGGTAGAAGAAGAGTACGATCCGCTCGAGGCGGCGCTTTAAGACAATCTGGATTTCCTCCTTGGGATGAATGGGCTTCACCAGATAGGAATCGATGCCGGCGTTTTTGGCCCCCCAAACATCCGTAAAGAGCTGATCGCCAACAAAAATAGTGGATTCAGGCGTCGTTCCCATTTTATCCATGGCCTTCTCATAACCGGCGCGGCCAGGCTTTCCTGCCTTAAAGATATAAGTGCTTCCAACGGCATCACTGAAGGATTTTACGCGAGGCTCCTTATTGTTAGAGAGAAGAAGCGTATGGTATCCAAGCGCATGGAGCCTTTCAAATAATTCCTTGGCGCGGTCATCGGCAGGAGCACCATGGGGAACCAGCGTATTGTCCACGTCAAAAATCACGGCGCGTTTGCCGGTCTGATATAGGGCGGAATAATCAATGGAATATGCGGAATCAACTTCGTGATTCGGATAAAAACGCTCCAAAAACATGGACTGCTCCTCGCTTTGCTCGAAATATTGTATCCATAATATCAAAAAATAGTTGAAATCGCAAGACCAATGTGTTATACTAACTTCGCTTGTAATTTGAACGGGTGAAATAACCATTCATCGTGAGCGAGTCTATTCGGAGGTAAGGACATGGGAGTCATTAGAATTATTTGTTCGATCTTATATATTATTGTGAGTGTTGCTTTAGTTATTTTGGTGTTGATGCAGGAAGGCAAGGCGCAGGGCCTTGGATCCATCAGTGGCGCGGCAGAGAGCTACTGGGGAAAGAACAAGGGCCGTTCCATGGAAGGCATGCTGGTAAAGATTACGAAGGTTTTGGCATTCTTCTTCTTGGCGCTGACGATTGTATTAAACATGAACATCATCTAGAAAAGATAAACACTCTTGCAAAAGGGTGTTTTTTTTCGCGCGTTTTTTGTAGAATAAAGGATAGGTTTGAAAAATGAAGGAATTAGAAACATTGACTGGGACGTTTACCAGTCATTCCAAGGGCTTTGGCTTTGTCACGGTCGAGGGATATTCGGAGGACTTTTATATCCCCGCAGAACAGACGGGAAATGCCTTCCATATGGACGTTGTTGAAATTCTGCCGGATCCGGGGCCGAAACGAGGCCAGAGAAGGACGGCCAAGGTGCTTTCCATTAAGAGTCATGGCATTACGCGGCTGATTGGAACCTTTGATCAGGCGAAAAACATGCATTTTGGTTTTGTGATTCCGGACATGGCAAAGCTTAGTCAGGATATTTTTGTCCCTGGCGAGGCATCCATGGGAGCCGTTACGGGCCATAAGGTGGTGGTTGAGCTGACCAGCTATGGCAGTCGAAATCCGGTGTCGGGCTTTCGTAGCCCTGAGGGAAAAATTGTAGAGATTTTAGGACACGTGAATGATCCTGGCGTAGACGTTTTATCGATCGTGAAGGGCTATGACATTCCCATGGAGTTTGAGAAGGCCGTCCTTGACCAAGCGGCAAGAGTGGCAAAGCCTGTTTCGGATGCTGATCGGGCAGGACGCAAGGACCTGCGAAGTTTAAGAATGGTGACGATTGACGGAGAGGATGCCAAGGATTTGGATGATGCCGTCAGCGTTTCCTATGACGGAACGTTTTATCATCTTGGCGTGCATATTGCTGACGTGTCGAACTATGTGCAGGAAAATTCTGCACTGGACAAGGAGGCAAAGCGCAGGGGAACCAGTGTATACTTGGTAGATCGCGTGATTCCGATGCTTCCTCATGCATTGTGTAATGGAATTTGTTCTTTGAATGCGGGAGAGGACAGGCTGGCGCTAAGCTGTCTGATGAAGATCAATGACAAGGGCGAAATCGTGGACTATGAAATTACCGAGACGGTGATCAACGTCAATCAGCGAATGAGCTATACCGTCGTGAAGGAGCTACTTTCGGATGAAACAGCCATTTCCAGGGAAGAATACCAGAAATATGCGTATCTTCTGGAGGATTTTCGCCTGATGGAGAAGCTGGCGGGACTTCTTCGCGCGAGGAGAAGGGAGCGTGGCGGAATTGATTTTGACCTGCCTGAATGCCAGATTTTATTGGATGAAAAAGGCTTTCCGTCCTATGTCGGACCATATGATCGCAATGAGGCGACAAGGATTATCGAGGATTTTATGCTAGCGGCAAATGAGACGGTGGCCGAGCATTTTTACTGGCTGGAGGTGCCTTTTGTCTATCGAGTGCACGGGGCGCCGGAGGAGGATAAATTCCGTATGCTGTCGGGCATGATCAGCAACATGGGTTATTCCCTGAAGACCACGGATCGAAGCGGAAATAAGGTGGGGAGCGGTGAAATTCATCCCAAGGAAATTCAAAAGCTATTGGACAAAATCGCTGGAACGCCGGAGGAGGCCATGATCAGCAGGATGGTACTTCGGAGCATGAAGCAGGCAAAGTATAGTGACGTCTGCAGCGGACATTTCGGCTTGGCTTGTAAGTATTATTGTCATTTTACCTCGCCGATTCGTAGGTATCCTGATCTGCAGATTCATCGGATCATTCGGGAACAGCTCCGCGGTAGACTGAATGAGGAGCGCATGGAGCATTATCGTGAGATTCTCCCGGGGATTGCGGAGCATTCGTCCAAGATGGAAAGGCGTGCGGACGAAGCAGAGCGCGAGACGGACAAGCTGAAAAAGGTACAGTTCATGTCCATGCATTTGGGAGAGGAATTTGAAGGCATTATTTCCGGCGTCACGGCATGGGGATTGTATGTGGAGCTGCTGAATACCGTAGAGGGGATGATTCACGTATCCAAGCTCCCGGGGGACTATTATTATTTTGAGGAAAAGTCAGGCGACATGGTGGGCGAGGCCACGGGAAAACGATTCCAGCTGGGCATGCCCGTCAAAGTCATTTTGGACGAGGTTGACGAAGCGGCAAGAACGATCGATTTTTCACTTGCGTAATATTATAAACAGCTATAGTATTATTTTGTTTGTCGGATTGAGGATGGCACACCAAGCTCTCTTAGGCGAGGAGGCTGCGCCATGGGGCGAGAAGGAGAAAGGAAATGGGTAAGAAGGAGCCAAGAAAGCTAGTTGCAAATAATAAGAAGGCCTACCATGATTACTTTATTGATGAGACCTATGAGGCAGGCATTGCGCTGCATGGTACGGAGGTAAAGTCCATGCGCCTTGGAAAGTGCAGCATTAAGGAGAGCTTTATTCGCATAGAGAATGGTGAGGTGTATGTCTATGGCATGCACGTCAGTCCTTATGAGAAGGGGAATCTTTTTAACAAGGATCCCCTGCGTGTCAAGAAGCTCTTGCTACATCGGGCTGAAATCAATAAGCTAATGGGACGCATCAAGGAAAAGGGATATACGCTGGTTCCCTTGGAGGTCTATTTTAACGAGGGAAAGGCAAAGGTACAAATTGGACTTGCACGAGGCAAAAAGCTTTACGACAAGCGAGAATCCATCGCGAAAAAGGACCAGATGAGAGAGGCCGAGAAGGAATTCAAGGTTAAAATGAATGGTTATTGACGAAAACGATAAAAAAAGATATACTAAACTTAAGATAGAAGCAATATGCTTATGTATAGATTTCTATCCAATTTCTATCCATCAGGGCTAGTAAAGGTTTCGACAGGGGCTTTGCAGCTGGAGAAGCTATCCGCACGTCATGCGTTAAATGACAACCTAAATATAAACGCTGATAATAAAACTCAGTTAGCATTCGCAGCGTAAGCTGTGGATGACGTCGCCCTAGGGCGGCTTGTCCCGCCCGTCGCACTCACACGATGGGGTCGGGGCATCATGCTTGTGAGAAACGACACGTGCTAAGCTTTGCGCACGCGGGCGTAATATGAAGCTACCGAGCTTGGCAGATTGTTCCTTTTCTGCCTTGGGAGGGAACAGGGGGCTTCGGGCTTCCAAGAAAAGGAACTATGATAGTAGAAGGACAGGGAATGGGCTTTTGGACACGGGTTCGACTCCCGTCTAGTCCACGGAAGGCAACCAATGAATGTAATATTTTTGGTTGCCTTGAAACTTATTGGAAAAGATTCAAAAGAAAGTAAGGGGAGATGAAAAATGTTCTGTTCAAATTGTGGTAAGGAACTGCCGGAAGGAACAAAATTCTGCGGATTTTGTGGGACACCTGTAAAGGAAGAGGAATCAGCGGCGCAGGAGCCTGTAAAAGCAGAAGAGCCCGTAGTGGAAGCACCGGTTAAGGCAGAAGAGCCGGTTGCACAGGAGCCTTCAGCCGTGCAGCCTGCATACGAGGCACCCCAGCCCGCATATTCACCGATTCCGGAGGAGCCGGCAGAAAAAAAGAAGGGTAAGGGCGGCAAGATCGCAGCGATCGTCCTTTCCTGCGTTGCACTAATTGCAGTGATCATCGGCGGTTGCCTGTTTTTTGCAAAGGATAAGTTAGGTAATACGATTCATAAGACCTTTGACAAGCCGAAGGATTATTATTCCTATGTTGAAAAGAAGAATCTTTCCAACCTGTCAGAAAAATCTGGCGCGGAATATGCGACCAAGGTCTTGGATCAGATGAAAACCGATAACCGTACCATTACGGAGACGATCAAGGTTAAGGTTGGCCCCAGAGGTAAGGATTTTACGGCACTTGCCAGCACGGCAGGCATAGATCTTTCCTGGCTTGACAGTGTCGGACTTACGTATGTTGCCGGCGCACAGGATTCGAAGTTCAAGTTGAGCATGTCTCCTATCCTGAATGATACGAAGATTGCCACGGTTTTGATGCTGATGGATTTCAAGGAAGGCAAGATTTTGGGAAGCGTTCCTGAACTGACGGATAAATACCTTGGCTTAAGCCTTGGCGACAGCGCTCAGTTTGAAGACTCTGCTGAACAGTTTGAAAAGATATTTGGCATTTATGAAGAGATGGCAAAGGCCATTCCGTCTCCTGAAAAGATAGAGGAAATGGCACTCAAGTATTATGAGATCGTCATGGAGCAGGTTGAGACGATGGAAAAATCCAAGTCTAAGCTTGAGGTCGATGACGTCAGCGAAGAGTGCACTCTGCTTACGATGGAACTGAGCTCTAAGGAACTGCAAAAAATATTAAAGTCGCTTACGAAGGAGCTTTCCAAGGATAAGGACGTTGAGAAGATTTTTACGGATCTCTATGATTCCATGAGTGAGATTGATGAGAGCATCAGCGGCGAGAAAATGTATGAGGATTTCCAAAAGAGCCTCGAAAAGCTTGATCAATCGATTGAGGACGTTGAGATCGAGAAATTTATCATGGAAACCTATGTCAACAAGGAAGGCGAGATCGTTGGCAGAACTGTTACCATCAAGGCAAATGGCGAGTCCGTTACCGTGATCTATGCAAATCCCAGAAAGGATGACAACGTTGGCCTTGAACTGTCTGTAAAGGCCAGCAAGGAGGAAACCAGCTTCTCCCTCACGGCAGTAGGTAAGGAGAAGGACGGAAAGTATAACGGAGACATGAAGCTTAAGGTTGGTGACAAGAAGGTTGCTACCTGTAGCATTGAGGATTACGACGTCGAAGAGGCTAAGAAGGGGAACTTCTCCGGCAACATCACCATCAAACCCGGCAGTGACGTAGACCTCAATGACTTGATTCGCTCCGCATTTGGCAGAAGCGCTTCTGAAAATCAGATTGTCAGCATGCTTGGCAACATGGATCTTGCGCTGAAGCTTTCCGGTGAAATGAAGCTTGAGCAGCATGACATTACCCTGTCCGTTCTCGATGGCAGCAGCGAAATTGTTTCCTTGATCTTTACTGGGACGATTGGTGAGGGTGAAAGCATCAGCTTACCAGAAAATTACCTTGAGATTTCCCAAAATGGCTCTTATGACGAAGCAGAGCTAAAGGATTTTGTCAAGAATTTGAACTTTAACGTCGTATTTGATAATCTTAGAACTGCTAAGCTTCCTGAAATGTGGATCAGCATGGCGGAATCGTATATCAAGCAGATGATGAATCAGTTGAGATAACACGAGATAACATGAAACTTGAGATCAAAGAGCTTCGAAAAACCTATGGTAAAAAGGTCGTTCTAGACGGCATTAGCTTTACGGCCAAGGAAGGAACCTGCATTGGGATCTTAGGCGGGAATGGTTGTGGTAAATCAACGTTGCTTTCCATTCTCGCCGGGATTGTCAGAGCGGACTCCGGCAGCTTTACGGTAGAGGGCGGCGAGAAAACTGCCATCAGCTACGTGCCGCAAGGTACACCGCTTTTGGAGGAATTATCTGCAAAGGATAATCTGATGCTATGGTATGATAAGGGGAGCCTGAAGCGTGAGCTGGAGAGCGGCGTTTTAAAGCTTTTGGGCGTGGATGAGTTTTTGAAGGTTCCCGTAAGGAAAATGTCTGGGGGCATGAAAAAGCGCCTTTCCATTGGATGCGCCGTTTCCGGTGCGCCGAAGGTGCTTCTCATGGACGAGCCCACGGCGGCTCTGGACATTGCATGTAAGGATAATATCTACACTTATATCAAGGATTTTAAGGCGAAAGGCGGAATCGTCCTGTTGGCAACGCATGACGTGCATGAAATCGAGCTGTGCGATCAATGCTACGTGATCAAGGACGGGAAGCTTATGGAGTATCATTATGATGGCGACGTGCATAAGCTCGCCCAGTGGATCAAATGAGATACTTTAAATATTTTATTGTACAACTGAAAAGAACCGTTAAGCTTGCAGTAGGCGTGTTCCCTACTGCAATGCTTTTATTTGCGTGTCTTGGCATCGCCGCCTATATCTTTATGAACCATGGGCCGATGATGCAAAACCAGAAGAAATATCAGATCGGAATCGTGGGAAATATTGAGGATTCGTATCTTGGCTTTGGCATTTTTGCCGTTCAGACACTGGATGATTCCCGGTTTATGGTGGATTTTATTCCCATGACGGAGGAGGAAGCGCAGAAAGCCTTCCGCAAGGCGGCGCTTGCTGCCTATGTTATCATTCCGGACGAATTCTTAGCCTCCGTCATTTCCGGGGCAAATGATACGCCGATCACCTATGTCGCATCAGAGGGACAAAAGGGAATTGCCGGATATCTGATGGATGAGCTGGCCGTTGTCATTTCGGAGCTGGTGACGAGTTCGCAAGGAGTTATCTACGCGTTTGAAGACGTGGTGATGGAAGCGGGCGAGAGGGAAAAACTGTATGAATGGGCAGAGAATATCAATCTTCAGCTGATTGAAAACGTTCTGACGCGAACCCGAATGGCGGAGGTGGAGGAACTAGGCCTGGCAAAGGGGCTCAATACCAGACAGTATTATTTCTGTGCCATTTTGCTTTTGTTTTGCTTTTTGTTTGGCATCAGCAGCGCCTCCTTTTTCCTCTATCGCAATGCGGATCTCGGTAAATGGATGAAAATGCGAGGCATTGGTCCCGTTGCACAGGTGCTTTGTGAATACTTTGTATATTTTCTCTTGATGCTGCTGTGTGTGTTCTTGCCGTTGGGCGTTATGGCGGTCATCACGAAAAACTTTGCCTTTCTAATGACGAGAGTCTATTTAGATGAACTGTTTGGGGCGCTGATTCCGATTCTGATGATGATTTCCGCCATGCATTTTGTACTGTATGAGACCGTTAGAAACCCTGTCGCTAACTTGTTGTTTCAGTTTTTGGGAGTCATTGGCATGGGATATATTTCCGGCTATGTTTATCCATCTTCCTTTTTCCCGGATGGAATTGCCATGGTCGGAAAGCTTCTTCCGACGGGCATTGCCCTGGAGTCCTTTTCGGATGCCGTTTTGGGAGAACAAAACGGGAAGATTCTTGGAGTGGAGTTATTGTTCTTCGCCGTCTTTATGATCCTTTCCATTTGGACAAGAAGACAGTCAATTGTGAGGGAAAACAGATAGATGAGACGACTAATGGTCTGGTGCCTGCTCACCGAAAAAAGATTATTGAAGAAAATAAGTTATATTGCCGTCCTTCTGATATTGCCGATTCTGGTGCTCGGGCTTCAGCGCGGGTCAACGGAGGAAGCAGGAATGGTGTCGATTGGACTGTATACTCCTGCGAAGGCGGGGAGCCTTTCCGACAAGGTGATTCAGAGATTCCTGACAGAGAAAAGCGTACTTCGATTTTATCGCTTTGAAGGGGAAGAAGAGGCGCTGCAGGCATTATATTCCCAAAAGGTGGATGCCGTCTGGATTCTCCCCGAGAATCTGGAGGCGGATTTGGAAAGGCTCGCGAAGAGAGGAGCATTGAAGCCCATTGTCAGGGTTGTGGAGCGGGAGGATGACATTGCGCTGACCTTTACGCGGGAAGTCCTTTGCAGCAAGATTTTTCCGGAATATGTTTACGCGGTTTATCAGGAGCATTTAGTAAAACGCCTTGGAGAGAATGTACCGTCCGAGGAGGCGCTTTTGGCGGCCTATGATCGCCGCCGCTGGAAGGGAAATCTGTTTCAGGCGACGTACATGGATGGCTCCGAAGGGACGACGGAAAGCTATTTTCTGGCACCGATTCGCGGGCTTCTTGTAATTTGGCTTGTTTTGGCGGGCTTTGCGGCGGTTTTATATCAAAAGATGGACGAAAGTCGCGGCGTCTATGACGGCATTCCGGGACGTAAAAAGATCCGATATGCCTTGGGATTGCAGGCTGTCGTGCTATTTAACGGAGGTCTGATCTATCTTGTGGCGTGTAAGATTTTGGGGGTGTTTACGAGCCTTGGCTGGGAGCTTTTATTACTTGTGCTGTTGCAGATCATGATTGCACTCTTTTGTACCAGCATCGGTTTATTGGTAGACCGAATCGAGGCGATCGGCATCATGATTCCCATCATGACGCTGCTCATGGTGGCACTTTGCCCGATCTTTATTAACATTCGCAGATTCTGGATGCTACAAAGTCTGATGCCGCCATATCTCTATCTAAAGGCGCTGCATGGGAGCAGCTATTTGAAGTTTATGATGATGTATTTGCTTGGCGGCATCGTTGTATGTATGACGCTAAATCGAATTAAATATCGGAAATAGGTTCTAAAATATAGGCAAGGATTGGACAGACGGGAAAATGACGCTTAGAGAATTAGAAATTGGACAAACTGCAGAGATTTTAGAGGTACAGGGTGAGGGTGCGCTCAGGCAGCATCTTTTGGACATGGGACTGCTCCCGGGGGCGGAGATTCGGATAGTCAAGTACGCGCCTATGGGAGATCCCATGGAGGTACAGATTCATGGATATGAGCTTACGCTTCGTCTTGCGGATGCAGAGCAGATTCTTGTGAGCATCCAAAAAAATGACGGTGAAAAAAACGCTAAGTTGCAAGGCGGCGAGACTCGGAAAAAGAAAATTGAGCATCCTGGTCTTGGCGAGGGCGGCAGATATCACGTCAAGGAGGGCGAGACGCCTCTGGCAGAAGGGACGACTTTGACCTTTGCCTTGGCTGGAAATCAGAACTGCGGAAAGACGACGCTGTTTAATCAGTTGACAGGCTCGAATCAGCACGTAGGCAATTTCCCGGGTGTTACGGTAGATCGTAAGAGCGGTGCCATTAAGGGAACGACAAACACGGAGATCACGGATCTTCCCGGCATTTATTCGCTCTCGCCCTATAGCAGCGAGGAAATTGTGACTCGTCAGTTCCTGATTCAGGAAAAACCGACGGGTATTATCAATATCGTGGATGCAACGAACATCGAGAGAAATTTGTATTTGACCATGCAGCTGATGGAGCTAGAGGTTCCGATGGTGCTTGCGCTGAACATGATGGATGAGGTTCGGGGAAATGGCGGTTCCATTGACGTAAACCGCATGGAGGCGGCATTGGGAATTCCCGTCGTACCCATCTCTGCTGCGAAGAATGAAGGCGTGGATGAGCTGGTGACTCATGCACTTCATGTTGCAAAATATCAGGAGAAGCCGGGACGAACGGACTTTTGTGATTCCGGGGACAATGGAGGTGCAGTGCACAGGTGCCTCCACGGCATTATTCATTTGATCGAGGACCATGCGAAGATGGCAGGGATTCCCGTCCGTTTCGCGGCAACAAAGCTGGTGGAGGGGGATTCGCATGTCTTAAAAGCGCTGAACCTGGATCAGAATGAGCAGGAGATGTTAGAGCATATCATCAGCCAGATGGAACAGGAGAGGGGACTTGATCGCGCGGCAGCCATCGCAGACATGCGCTTTTTGTTCATTGAAAAGCTGGTCAAGGAATCCGTGGTGAAGCCGAGAGAGAGCAAGGAGCATGAGCGAAGCAGAAGAATTGATAAGCTGCTCACCGGCAAATATACGGGTATTCCGCTGTTTGTCCTGATTATGGCGCTTGTATTTTGGCTGACCTTCCATGTCATTGGTGCGTTTTTCCAAGGACTTTTGGAACAGCTTGTGGAGCTTGGGGCGGCATGGACGGAAAAGGCGTTCACTGCGTGGGACGTCAACGAGACGGTGCAATCCCTTGTCTTGGACGGCATTTTTGCAGGCGTTGGCAGCGTGATCAGTTTTTTGCCGCTCATCGTTACGCTGTTCTTTTTCCTGTCACTATTGGAGGATACGGGATATATGGCCCGCGTGGCCTTCATCATGGATAAGCTGCTTCGAAGAATAGGACTGTCGGGGCGAAGCATTGTTCCCATGCTGATCGGCTTTGGCTGTACGGTGCCTGGCGTTATGGCGACGAGGACCTTACCGTCAGAGAGAGACAGAAAAATGACGATTTTGCTGACGCCGTTTATGAGCTGCTCGGCAAAGCTGCCGATTTATGGCTTCTTTACCGCAACCTTCTTCCCAAAGTATGCGGGACTGATTATGGTAGGCCTGTATTTTCTGGGAATTCTTGTTGGCATCTTGACGGCGCTGGTGTTCAAAAACACGCTGTTCCGCGGCGAGGCCGTGCCGTTTGTGATGGAACTGCCGAATTATCGTCTGCCAGGTTGGAAGAATGTCATGCAGCTTCTCTGGGAGAAGGCGAAGGACTTTTTGCAGAGGGCATTTACGGTGATCTTTTTGGCCACCATCATTATCTGGTTCCTGCAGACCTTTAATCTGAAGCTTTCCGTTGTGACAAATTCCAAGGACAGCATTTTGGCAGGAATTGCGGGCTTGGTTTCACCGATCTTTCTGCCTTTGGGCTTTGGAGACTGGCGGATTTCAACGGCTCTGATCAGCGGCTTTATGGCGAAGGAGAGCGTAGTTTCAACGCTGTCGGTGCTGTTTGGCTCCGCAGAGGCACTAAGAAGTGCGCTGGCGCCTTCAGCGGCGGGCGCGTGCCTGACATTTTGTCTTTTGTATACGCCCTGCGTGGCGGCCGTGGCTTCCGTTCGCAGGGAGCTTGGAAAGAAATGGGCGCTGTTTATGGTGCTGGGCCAGTGCGGCATTGCATGGGTATGTGCGCTGATCATGAGAGGCATTATGATGATATTTTAATGACTCGGGACGTGGATGGACAGGTGTCGTGACAATAAGGAAATTAAGGCTTGGAAGATACGGGATATGAAGGAGTGGCGTGATGGCGGAGAAGTGGAGTAAGGAGAAGGATAAGGAGCTGCGGAAGTGGACCAAGAAGAGGATCTTTGACATTATTCAGATTGGGACGCAGGTTGACTTGTTAAGTACGTTTTTTGACATTTTCATTGTCATAATGATTGTGACAAGTATTGCCGTGACCTTTTTGCAGACCTTTGATCAGATGGATCCGTATGATCCAATTCTGAAAAGGATTGAGTTTTTCACGATCGTTGTTTTTATTATTGAATATATCCTCCGCATTATCACGAGTGATTTGTTGTATCCTGAGAAAAGCAAGGGGATGGCGGTGCTGTCGTATGCCATTTCCTTCTATGGACTCGTGGATCTTTTGACGATTATTTCGTATTTTTCCGTGCTGGATTCGAATGGTATCGTGGCATTTCGTATGATTCGTGCCGTGAGAATTTTGCGACTCTTTAAGGTCAACAAAACGATTGACGCCTTTAATGTTGTTTCGGAAGTGTTAAAAGAACGAATGAATCAAATTCTTTCTTCCCTGTTTATGATCAGCCTGCTCATTATGGCATCGTCACTTTGTATGTATGGCTTCGAGCATGACGTTCAGCCGGAGGCATTTAATAATGCGTTCTCAGGCATCTGGTGGTCAATGTCAACCATTTTGACGATTGGTTATGGTGATATTTATCCCATCACGATCGGGGGAAGAATCGTTGCTATTTTTATTGGCTTACTTGGTGTCTGTGCAGTTGCAATTCCTACCGGTGTCATCAGCGCGGGCTTTGTGGATTATTATGCGAGATTAAAGCGTGCAGAGGGAGAGGTGAAGCTATCGCCCGACGTCAATGCTATGCTGCTAGTGCAGGCTGCCAAGGCAGGGCTACAGCCAGATACTTATATGGAACAGTTAATTCTGGAGAAGGATAAGGAACGAAAGGAAAGAGCAAACGAAGGGCGCGCTAGTAAAAAGAACGAAAAATAAAAGAAATTCGTGAATATTCGTTTTGACATTAGGAGGTAAGAGATGGAAAACTTGAAAATTCTTGTGGTGGATGATGAAAGCAGAATGCGAAAGCTTGTGCACGACTATCTGCATCATGCGGGTTTTGAGGTTTTGGAGGCTGCGGATGGCGAGGAAGCCGTGGACATCTTCTTTAAGGATAAAAGCATTGCACTCATCATTCTTGACGTGATGATGCCAAAGATGGATGGCTGGCAGGTCTGCAGAGAGATTCGTGAGTATTCCAAGGTTCCCATTATCCTTCTGACGGCGAGATCAGATGAAAGAGATGAACTGCTGGGATTTCAGCTTGGCGTGGACGAATATATTTCCAAGCCTTTTAGCCCGAAGATTTTGGTTGCGAGGGTGGAGGCCATTTTACGAAGAACAAGTAAGCTGACGAAGGAAGAAACGCTGGTTTGTGGCCCGATCAAGCTCGATAAGGTGGCGCATCAATGCTATATCGACGGCCAGCCCATTGATTTGAGCTTTAAGGAATATGAACTGCTAACCTATTTTATGGAAAACAGGGGCGTTGCACTTTCGCGAGAAACTATTTTGAATCATGTTTGGAATTATGATTATTATGGAGAGCCGCGTACGATCGACACACACGTAAAGAAGCTTCGCAGCAAGATGGGCGCGGCCGGTGATTTGATTGTTACCATTCGAGGGATGGGCTATAAGCTTGAGTAAGGATGATGGGTATGAAGCATTCGATTAAAAAGCAATTTGCCTTAATTTTCATCTTGCTGATGACAGCGGTTCTTTTTTTATGCTGGCTTGCAAATACGTTGTTTTTGGAGAATTATTATTTAAGAAGCAAGACAAACGTCATTTATCAGGCCTATCTTTCGATTAAGCAGGCGGCGGAGAATAACAACTACGAATCGGAAGAATTTCGCGAAGAGCTTGAGAGCGTCTGCAGTAAGAATAATATTTCTGCTTATGTCATGGATGCAAATTCTGACATGAAATATGTTTCCACCAATGGCGGAGAACGGCTGGAGATGCTGCTGTTTGGTTACCTGTTGGGGTATACCTACGTGGATGACGTTACGGTCGTTCGGGAGGATGAGGACTACCGCATCCAATATACAAAGCGAAACGGGGGAGGGTTCTTAGAGACCTACGGAAGGCTCAGCTCCGGAGTTGCCTTCATCATGAGTACGCCGCTCGAGAGTATTCAGGAAAGCGCACAGCTTGCCAACCGGTTTTACTTTTATGTCGGGATCATTGGAGCATTGCTTGGCGGAATCATTATTTGGGTGGTCACCGGAAGGGTGACGAAGCCGATCCTTCGTCTGAATGAGCTATCGGAAAAGATGGTGCATTTGGATTTTGATGCGAAGTATGATGGGAAGGCGCAGAACGAGATCGGTCTTCTTGGCGAAAACATGAACAAGCTTTCACGTTCTTTGGAGGAAAACATTCGGGGACTGAAATCGGCGAATAATGAGCTGATGCGTGACATTGAGAAAAAAGATAAAATTGATGAGATGCGCAGGGAATTTCTATCCAACGTCTCTCATGAATTGAAAACTCCCATTGCCTTGATACAAGGGTATGCGGAGGCACTGCAGGAGGGGATCGGTGAGGATCCGGAGAGTAGGGATTTTTACTGCGACGTCATTGTGGACGAGTCCAAGAAAATGAATCAGATGGTACAAAAGCTGATGACGCTGAACCAATTGGAGTTTGGACGGGAGGTCGCACAGATGGAGCGCTTTGACCTGACGGCGATGATTAGAAATTTGATTGATCAGGGAAAGCTCTTAGCGCAAAAGGAGGGTATCATCGTCGAAATGGAGGAGTACCCGCCATGTCACGTTTGGGCGGATCCCTTTATGGCGGAAGAGGTTTTTCAGAATTATATTTCGAATGCGGTACATTATTGTAAGGGAGAGAAGAAAATTCGGGTTTCCCTGGAAGCACAGGATGGAAAGATAAAGGTAGCCGTATTTAACACGGGAGATCCCATTCCCGAGGAGTCGCTTCCGAGGCTGTGGGATAAGTTTTATAAGGTGGACAAGGCAAGAACCAGGGAATATGGCGGTAGCGGCGTTGGCCTTTCGATTGTCAAAGCCATCATGGAATCCATGAATCAGCAATATGGTGTTGAAAATCAGGAAAATGGCGTAACCTTCTGGTTTACGCTGGAGTGTGCGGACGTTGATGCCTGAAGTGAGAGGTAGATTTTCGGAGGCGTTAGCGTAGGAAAAGTGTCTGCCAAAATGAAGTTGGGGGATGGAATGGAAGATATTTTAACGGATGTTAGTAGCCGAGTGATTTTAGTCGGCGTGAATTTGGGGGAGCGCGAGGAGGATTTCGATCGCTCCATGAAGGAATTAAAAAGTCTGGCAAAGGCCTGCAACAAAGAGACGGTCGGAATTGTCGTTCAAAACATGGAGGGCGTAAATCAACAGTTTTACGTGGGAAGCGGTAAGGTAAAGGAAATCAAAGAGCTTGCAGATCTGCAGGAAGCGGACGAGATTTTGTTTGATGATGCACTCACGCCCTCACAGATGCGTAATCTTGGGAAGGAATTGGATCGCACGATTTTAGACAGAACAAATTTGATTTTGGATATTTTTGCACTCAGGGCAAAGACAAAGGAGGCAAAGCTACAGGTAGAGTCTGCACGGCTGCAATATATGCTGCCGAGACTGATTGGCATGCGGGAACAGCTTGGTCGTCAAGGCGGTGCCAGCGGCAGCATGAGTAATAAGGGTGCCGGTGAAACAAAGCTGGAGCTGGACCGCAGAAGAATTGAGCATCGAATCAGTGAACTGCGCAGAGAGCTTACGGAAATTGAAGGGAATCGCGAGACCATGCGAAAGCGCAGGGATGATTCCCACGTTCCACAGGTTGCACTGGTAGGATATACCAATGCAGGGAAATCTACGATTATGAATCATATGATGCATTTGTATGGTTCAAAAAAGGAGAAAACGGTTTTAGAGAAGGACATGCTTTTTGCAACGTTGGATACAACCGTAAGAAGCATGGAATTCCCAGATCACCGTTCATTTCTTTTGACGGATACGGTTGGATTTATTCATAAGCTGCCAACGGATTTGATCAAAGCGTTTCGATCGACCCTGGATGAAGTGAAGTATGCGGATTTACTGCTTCATGTCGTTGATTATTCAGATGAAAATCATAAAAAACAGATGGAGGTCACGCAGAAGACGCTGCAGGAAATAGGTGCGGGGGGCATTCCGCAGATTATCGTATATAATAAGTCAGATCTTGCGGGGATTGAGGAGCTGCCTAGAATTGGAGACAATCGGATCTTTATGGCGGCGGCTTTGGATGTTGGAGTGGAACGGCTGGCGCTGCTGATTCGAGATACGTTGTATGCAGGAAATCAGGAGGCGGTGTTCTTGTTTCCCTATGATAAGGGAGGAGAGGCATCACAGCTGATGGAGACGGCGGCGGTACTAAAGACGGAGTATTTGCCTGAGGGAATCAAAATCACGGCTAGCTGCAGCAAACTCGACGTGGGACGATATCAAGCATATGTTCTTTCAATAAATTAGATATGGATTGTACTAATATTCCTTTATGAAAAAACATATGCTTTATGATCGGATGTAAGGAGATTGTAAGGGCTTCATTGCGTAATATGACGAGATGATCGGATTGTAAAGATATTTCAGTGTAGATGATTGTATGATTAAGCTTTTGTGATGGCGTTGAATTGTAGATTCAATTTGCTACAATTTGTCGAAATTATGGGAATAATTGCTTTCGCGTGGTAGCGTAAAGGAGCGAAAAAGCCTTATTTTTAAGGCTTTTTTTTGTGAATTGAAAAATTGTAAATTTTATCGAAAAATTTTGAAATTGGGTGTTGACAATCTGCAAGGTTGGTGATAGAATCAATTTCGTTGTCGAGGAAGACAGCAGCGTAAACTACTCATCATGAGTCATCAATCACGAAAAACTTGTTGAAAAAAAGTTAAAAAAGTGGTTGACAAGTGAATGAGAGAGTGGTATTGTAAATAAGCTGTCGCAAAGAACTGAGACAGCAACGCACCTTGATAAGTAAACAACAATGCAACCCTGAAGATTCCAGAGAGAAGGCTCTTAGGCAGCCTGATTTCTGAGATTTCAGAGAACGAATACCTAAA
>JAFXQK010000002.1 GCA_017527205.1 Lachnospiraceae bacterium
ATGTGAAGTTATTGTGTGAGACACTTCATATCGAAATTCCAAATGAGTATAGATAACTGCAAATAACAGTTTGTAGGGGAGTTCTGATACTCCCCTATAAAAATGGCTATTTATCAACTGTTTGTTGTGACATAGCCTTTTCTATTTTGACGGCCAAATTATTATGACAAACGGATTTGTTAAAAAAACACAAAAGACACCGCATAGAGAGCTAAAACTGGCTAAGGATCGTAGAAAAGTTTTTTTGGAAAGGATGAGAAAGGTATGAGAACATTAAACGATATGTTATCCGAACAAATGAAAAACGAAGGTTTTCGTAAGGAATACGAAGCAATCCAACCAGAAATGGAAGTGATTAGAGCCATCATTGAAGCGCGTACCTCACAGAACCTTACGCAAAAAGAATTGGCAGAGCGTACTGGCATTCATCAGTCAGACATTAGTAAATTAGAAAATGGAACCAGAAATCCTTCTGTAAATCTTCTGCGACGTTTAGCGGAGGGGATGGGAATGACTCTAAAGATCGAGTTTGTGCCGAAGCAAAAAGCATAAGTTTGGTAGGAGAAATGACAACAATAGACAAACGCTAGGCAATTTAATCTATTGTCAAGGGGAGGCATCCTATACTAAAATAGATTCAACACTGAAATTGGAATCGCATGAAAAACGGAGGGCGACACATGGAAATTTCAAAGAATAAAGAAAAGGTGCAGGAGTATCGGGAGCGCGCGAAGGCGTTGGTTGCGCAGATGACCTTAGAGGAAAAGGTAGGTCAGACGCTGAACTGGGCACCAGCAGTAGAGAGACTTGGAATCAAGGCATATAACTGGTGGAATGAGGCGCTTCACGGCGTGGCAAGAGCCGGCGTGGCAACAGTTTTCCCGCAATCCATTGGTCTTGCGGCAACCTTTGACGAGGACTTTATTGAGGAGGTGGCAACTGCCATTTCTACGGAGGGCCGCGCAAAGTTTAACATGCAGCAGGAATATGACGATACGGACATTTACAAGGGACTGACCTTCTGGTCTCCCAATGTCAATATTTTCCGTGATCCCCGCTGGGGCCGCGGTCATGAGACCTTTGGTGAGGATCCTTATCTGACCTCTCGTTTGGGCGTGCGCTTTGTAGAAGGCATTCAGGGGCATGATGAAAATTACTTGAAGGCGGCAGCCTGTGCAAAGCACTTTGCCGTTCACAGCGGTCCAGAGGACATTCGTCATAGCTTTAATGCCGTTGCCTCCAAGCAGGACATGGCAGAGACTTATCTCCCCGCATTCAAGGCTTGCGTGCAGGAAGCAGGCGTTGAAGCCGTGATGGGTGCTTACAATCGTACCAATGGCGAGCCCTGCTGCGGCAGTAAGACATTGCTTCAGGACATTTTGAGGAAGGAGTGGGGCTTTACCGGTCATGTCACCAGTGACTGCTGGGCCATCAAGGATTTCCATGAGGGCCATCACGTAACCGAGACGCCCGTGGAGTCCGTTTCCTTGGCAATGAACAATGGCTGCGACCTAAACTGCGGCAACCTCTTCCATTATCTGAAGCAGGCCGTAGAGGAAGGCATGGTTCCAGAGAGCCGTATTGATGAAGCACTTGTAAACCTCTTTACCACGCGTATGAAGCTTGGCGTATTTGATGAAAAGGGGAAGAATCCTTTTGACAAGATTGCATATACGGAGGTTGACACGAAGGCGCATCGGGAGCTCAACAGGAAGGCTGCCGAGAAGTGCGTTGTTCTCTTAAAGAACGAAAATCATCTTTTGCCGCTAAACAAGAGTACCATTAAGACTGTCGGCGTGATCGGACCGAACGCAAACAACAGAAGAGCACTGGTTGGTAACTATGAGGGAACTGCTTCCCGTTATTGGACCATCCTTGAGGGCATTCAGGAATATCTTGGAGATGAGGTTCGCGTGATGGCCAGCGAAGGCTGCCATCTCTGTCACAAGAAGGTCCAGGGGCTTGGACAGGAGGATGACCGTATCTCTGAGGTAAAGGGTATTTGTGCCGCCAGCGACGTCATCATCGCCTGCATGGGTCTGGACTCTGGACTGGAAGGAGAAGAGGGAGATCAGGGCAATGAGTTCGCTTCCGGTGATAAGCCGAATCTGGAACTCCCCGGTCTGCAGCAGCATGTGCTGGAGACGATCTGCTCCTTTGGAAAGCCCGTGGTACTGGTGCTGCTTTCCGGTTCTGCGCTTGCAGTGAATTGGGCAGATGAGAACATTCCCGCAATCCTGCAGGGCTGGTACCCCGGCGCACAGGGCGGCCTGGCAATCGCGGACATTCTCTTTGGTGAAAAGAATCCTGAGGGCAAGCTCCCCGTGACCTTCTATCGCAGCACTTCGGATCTGCCGGAATTTACGGATTATTCCATGAAGGGCAGAACCTATCGTTACATGGAGGGCGATGCACTGTATCCCTTCGGTTATGGCTTGTCCTATACGGATTTCGAGTATTCTAACATAAGCGTGACGGCAGAAAATGCCGGCGCAGACGGCGCAATCGTTAAGGCAACCGTAAAGAACGTCGGCAAGATGGCAGGTGGCGAGACCGTTCAGGTTTACGTGACAACCTCCGTCGCAGGAGCTCCGAAGTATCAGCTCAAGGGCATCAAAAAGCTCTTCCTGCAGCCTGGCGAGAGCGATGACATATGCATCAAGCTTTCCCGCGAGGCACTTGGCGCGTTTGATGAAAACGGCGTGCTTCAGGTTGGCGGAGAAGTTAAGGTTTATGTTGGCGGACAGGCTCCCGATCAAAGAAGCGCTAAGCTGACCGGAAAGAAGGATGCAGAGTTTACGCTGACCATCGCATAAAGACAATATGATAATCAAACAAGCATTTAAAGCGCCTGTCTTATGACGGGCGCTTTTGAAATTTCAGACGGAGGTTGAACGACATGGAATTTCAAACCATAAAGTCAGAGGAGATAAATCAGGCAGTTTTAAGGGAACAGGATTCGCGCCACGCAGATTTTGTAAATGAAGGCACTTGGCGATAAAGTGCCTATTGAGGCAGAAAAGGATTTGTGCTAAAATAATTAACGGAATTGTGTTTAAAATGATGATGGGGATGGGAGTGGCGAATGAAAAAGATTTGCAAGCGCATCAAAGAGTTTTTGAAACTCATCCATCTGCATACGATCCTCCTAATTGTACTCCTGTATTTTCTGCTTTGCGTCTTCTGCTGGCTGGTTCTTAGAAATGAGGGCGCGGATGCTCCGTTTTGGGATATTGTAATCTTTAATCTCCTGGCGGTGACGGGAAATGATTACATGTACGTGGACAGTCCTTGGACCAGGGTGGCGGGCGTTTTCGTTTTGATCCTTGGCATGGTGGGGCTATCCTCCATCACGGGTTATGTCTCGTCGGCGTTTGTGGCAAGACGACTGAATCTGGAGAGAGGGGTGAAAAAGATGCAGAACATGAAGGGACACATCATTATCTGTGGTTGGAAAAGTGACGTGAAGATCCTGATTCAGGGGATCCTTCGGAAAAATAAGGATTTAAAGCTGTCCGACATTATTTTGATCAACAACATAGAGGACGTGAAAATTCAGAATCTGAGGGACGATCATGAGCTGAAGGGACTGAACCTCCTTCGGGGTGATTTTACGGAGGAACAAACGCTTTTAAATGCAAACATAAAGGAAGCCTCCAAGGTTCTGATCATTGGAGAGAATCAGGAGAATCTGGATGATGAGTTAGTGGATTCGAGAGTGTTTGTCACGGCGCTTCTCGTGCGCAAGCTGAACTCAAAATGTCATATTTGCGCGGAAGTAAAGACGGAGCGCTATAAGAATTATTTGGAGAGTCAAAACTGTGCGGAGGTGGTGTATGTTGAAGAGTACACGCGATACATCTTGTCAACCTCCACAAATTACAGTGGCATGTCAAAGGTGATGTCTTCCTTCCTGGACAATGGTGACGGCGTGTCCGTACAAATTGCACCCATCAGCAGTTCATGGATCGGAAAGACCTATGGGGAGCTATTCCAGTGGTACAAAAAGGAGCAGAATATTTTGCTCCTCGGCGTTCTGGAGAATATGGGCGTGGAGAAGGAATTAAAGCATGAGATTCTCTCCGAAGCGCAAAAATCAACGAATTACGGAGAAATCATTCAAAGACTGAAATCCGTGAAAACCATGGAGACCAATTGTCCAAAGCTCAATCCCGCGGACGATTATGTGTTGGGACGAAACATGGGAGCCATCATTCTGGGAGACGAGATCTAAGGAAAACGACAGGGCTTTTTGTAAGAATGCGAGTGAGGATATGACATGGATTACGTAAAGGAACTTAGGGCATTTCCCCTTCTGGCGAAAATTAAGGACGAGGACATCAAGATTTTGGCGGGTCTTTTAGAGGTGCATAAAACCCAGGCGGGAGAAAACATTATCACCGAGGGCGACACGGGATCAGAGATGTATATTTTGATTGATGGCGTGGTTGACGTCATTAAGACCACGGTGTTTGGGGATAAGTTTGTCGTGGCGACCCTGGATGCGGCAAAGCATTGCGTTTTTGGTGAGATGGCCATGGTAGACAACGACAAGCGGTCAGCCACGGTGAAGGCGAAAACGGCGTGCACGACGCTTTCCATTGATCATTTGAGCTTTGGAAAATTTTGTGATGAACATCCCAAGAGCGGCGTAGAATTACTACGCTTAATCAGTATTAATTTGGTGAGAAACATACGGACGGAGAACAACAATCTCCGCATGGTATACCAGGCGTTGATTGAAGAAATTGAGACGAACTAAAAACATAAACAATCACGAAGCGATTTGAATTGCGGAATGGAGCATTATATCGCGAAGCGATTTCATTGGCGGAATGAAACGAGGTGACCGAAGAATATTACGGTGCTGAATTTACAACGAAATATTCTTCGCCATATGGAACCGAGTGGAATGGAGCATTATATCGCGAAGCGATTTCATTAAGAAAGGAGAGAGGGTATGGCAGTCATTCAGATGACGGACGAGGAAAAAGCACTTTTGGACCTTGCCTATACGGACGGGGAAAGAATAGCGGAGGGAAAGCTTTTTGATTATCAGCAAAAGGCTTTAAATGAACTGAGGGCTTGTAGCTTTTACTTAAAGAACAGGTATCCCAAGGAGGAACTGCAGATCATTTCCTTCCAGCCTTCGACAAAAAAGGGATGCGTGGAACTGCAATTTATTCAGCCGGGACTGGATTCCACGGAGTATTTGCTCAGGTATGAGAATGGCGTTTACGTGGATAACTTTTATGACGTGCCCTTTGAGAGGGAATATGACGGTCTGGTGGAAGAGATCCTAAAGGAGGGCGGCATTCAGGCAAGAGTTTATACGACCTTTCCGTTCCTCATCAGTGACGTGATCAAGTCAGGCAAGGATTTGATGGACAGAAGACCACATCTTGGAAGAACCATGCAGCTCTTTATCCATGCGGATGCTTTGCCGAGCTATGAAGAGGCAGACATACTTTCGGAGAAGGTGCAGAACCTCTTAGAGGAAAAAGGAGTTTATGGAAGTGGCATGATCTTCTTCATTCTTGGCATGGACGGACTGGAAAAGGAGAACATTTTGGAATTAGATGCTTATGCAAGGGATCGGAAAAACGTGCGCAACGTTGTCAGCGTTGGATTCCGTTGTTTTCACGTAAAGCAATAAATTCTAGAATAATCGGGAGATAATAAAATGTTATACAAGATGGATGAATTGCTCCTTCTGGAGCTGTTAACGTACTTACCAGATAGTTTTCCCTTTGTCTCCGTATTAAATGCGGACAATCGTACGGTCAGGGAGTATTTAAATGGAATCGACGTGTCAAAAATTGACGATGAGATGGTATATACGACATGTATGAATGGCTTCGATTGGAAGAACATTCTCATGGCATATGAAAAGAAACCGAACATTCTTGATGCATATATCGCCTTCCCGCATTTGGATACCGCCTATGGCGGAGGCGGCGGAATCTCTGCCGTGTTCCTGAATGAAAGGGAGAAGGAGGCAGTCGTTGCCTTCCGAGGCACGGCCAGCAATGAATGGGTAGATGATTTCCTCGGGGCCAATCAGGTGGATTCCCTGCAGCAAATCAATGCCTTGGAGTGGTATAAGAGTGTCTATGAAAAGCTGCATTTGGAGGACTATACCGTTTCCGTCATTGGTCATTCCAAGGGCGGAAACAAGGCAAAATATATTACCATCTTAAATGACACGCCCTATCGCTGTGTCTCCTTTGACGGACAGGGATTTTCTGATGAATTTATTCAACATTACAGAAAGAAAATTCTGCGGAGACAGGATGTCATAGAGAATCATAACATCGACTTTGATTATGTCAACATTCTCATGAATGACATCGGAAAAAAGACCTATTACATCGGTTACGACTATGGTAAGTTTGGATTTGCCGAGAGCCATAGCCCCAATACCTTCTTTGATTTCGGAGAGAATGGGGAGTATCGGATGCGTGTGAATCCGAATGGACAGCGTCCTGAGATGCAGATCATGGATCAGTTTATCAACAGCATGATCCGTTCTGGCATCAGCGCCAAGGAGCAGGCGGAGACCAACAAGCTTTTGGGAATCCTTGTGGAGAAAGCGTTTGCGATAGGTAAGGAAAACACGATCACGGAATACATTAACCTTCTCTGTGATCTGGTGGGAGATCCGACCTATTCAGATAATACGGCATATGTCCTGGCCTTTTGTATTAAGTATTCCCGTCAGAACCAGGAGTTCCTAAAGGCGTTGAAGGACATCATGTTGAACTTTAAGATGGGTGACGTCGTAAAGATCATTGACATGTTTGAAGGACTTGTTGCATCAAAGAAGCTCAATGCCATCATTGATCTTTCCAATTTCCTGATCATGCACGCAAGCGGCGTTGTCGTAAAACAGATTCAGAACATTTGCAGCAAAAAGTATGGCGTGGAGCTTACCGCGGATCAGGTTCGGGGCGTTCTACAGATTGTCAGCATGACGAAAGAAATGTTAAAGACCCTGGAGCTGAAGATGGATGGTTCTGACCTCGTCGTGGAGGAGATCGATGAAGGGGAAGAAAGCTTAGCACTTCCTGAGAACATGAACATTGTCGTCCTGGCAGGCGGTTTGTCTAATGAGAGAAACCTTTCGCTAAAGAGCGGCTACGTGGTATCGAAGGTGCTCGCGGAAAAGGGGCATAACGTCATTCTGTTGGATGCTTACATGGGCTATGCGGAGCAGGAGGAGATCATTGCGGATGCCTTCTCGGATACCCAAAAGTATTCCTTGGAGCCGCAGGACATTCCAAATGACATTCCGGATCTCTGGGCGGTGAGAAAGCGCAGAAAGGATCAGTCAGGCGCGTATTTTGGACCGAACGTGCTGCAGATTTGCCGTCAGGCTGATTTGGTATTTATTGCATTGCACGGCGCAAGCGGTGAAAACGGAAAGGTGCAGGCAGCCTTTGACCTTCTAGGCATTGCGTATACGGGTTGTGATTATTTCTCCTCCGCAATTTCATCCAATAAGTCTGTGTCTAAGCAGCTTCTGGAGGAGGCGGGCATCCCCGTGCCCAAGGGCTTTTGTGCTTATAAGGGTGAGGAGATCGGAGATCCCGAGGACTTTGGCATTTCCTATCCTGTGATCGTAAAGCCGAACAATGGCGGCATCGGACTTGGCATCTCCGTGGCGAATGATAAGAATTCCTATTTGAAGGCATTAAAAGAAGCCTTCCGTTGGGAGAGTGAGATTGTTGTTGAGGAGTATGTCGCTGGCCGGGAATTTGCCGTGGGCGGCGTAGACGGCAAAGCCTTCCCCGTAATCGAAGTACTGCCCCTGGAGACGCGTAACAAGGAACAGGGCATGTCCCTTCGCGGCGAACGCGTGCAGAAATGTCCCGCGGAGATTCCAAGGAACCTGTCAAAGGAGCTTCGAAGCGTGGCAGAAAAGGTTTCCGAGGTTTTAGGAGTTCACGCATATTTTAAGGTCGATTTTATCGTGCGAGAGGATGATTCTTACGTTTGCCTCGAATGTGATTCCCTGCCGCAGCTCTATCAGGACGCACATCTGGTGCTGGAGGCAAAGGCTGCGGGTATCTCGTTTGGCGAGCTCTGTGATAAGATTTTAGAGATGAGCCTGCGGAAGAAATAAGCGCATGACAAGAAGAGGATTGCGTCGGATATAACAAAAAATTTTTTGAGATTTATAAAGGTCGCTTTTCGGGCGACCTTTTTTTCTTTGCCACGTGATAGGATGATCTCAGAAGAAAGGAACAACAGCTATTTACGGAATGTCAAAGCGATTGGCAGAGTGTAACAAGGAAATTGCAAAATGATTGAATGGAAAGGAGAAAACATTATGAAGAATTTAACGGAATTGGTATTTGTACTGGACAGGAGCGGATCCATGAGAGGTTTGGAGAAGGACACTATCGGCGGCTTCAACGGCATGATTGAAAAGCAGAAGAAGGAAGAGGGAGACGTCTTGGTTTCCGCAGTGCTCTTCGATGATCAGACCGAGGTTCTCTATGATCGCGTGGACATCAAGAAAATCACTCCCATGACGGACAAACAGTATTACGTGCGCGGCTGTACGGCGCTGCTGGATGCCGTGGGCGGTGCCATCGAGCATATCAAGGAGGTGCGTAAGGCTGTTCCGAAGGAGGAGCGTCCCGAGAAGACCATTTTTATCATCACGACGGATGGCATGGAGAATGCTAGTAAAAAGTATTCTTATGACAAGGTAAAGAGTTTGATTGAAAAGCGCAGGGCAAAGAACTGGGAGTTTATTTTCCTCGGTGCCAACATTGATGCCGCAAAGGAAGCTGGCCGCATGGGCATTGCCGCGAGCCGCGCCGTGAACTACAAATGTGATGCCGTGGGAACGGCACTGAATTACGCCGTTTTGGAGAAGACGGTCAGCAAGATGCGCAAATGCGCGAGTGCTCCCATGATGAGCGCCATGATGGACGCAGGTGACTGCTTCGAGGAAATCCGCGAGGATTGTGCAAAGAGAAGCTAAAATGGATTGATTGAAAAGTAAGGAACGATCGAACTGCCTTGTAGGATTTCTGCAAGGCAGTTTTTAGTGGCATAAAACTACCGATTTTTGACATTCCTTGCTTAACATGCTATAATTAGTTTACCACAGCGGTAAATTGAACATGAAGCTTGGGTGGCATGAAAATTGTGGAATTAACTCATGGATTCGTAAGAGAAGGTGGCGTTGGCATGAAAAAGGAAGAGAATGACATTGTTAGATCTCCAGGGACGAAGATTCGGGAAGAGCTGCTTCAGCGCGGTATGCTGCAGAAGGAATTTGCCATGCGGATGGGTATTACGGAAAAGCATATCAGTAAGCTGATCAATGGTGAGGTTTTGCTGACGGCGAACATTGCGTCCAGACTTGCAACGGTGCTTGGCATTCCTGCATCTGTTTGGAATGCGCTGGAGGCGGAGTATCGCGAAAGCCTTTTGCGAGAGCAGGCGGAAGAGGACTTGGAGAAGGATGTTGCGCTGGCGCAGTGCTTTCCCTATGCGGAGATGGCAAAGCTGGGATGGGTGCCGCAGGCGCAGCTTGCAAAGGAGAAGGTGCGGAACCTGCGCGATTTCTTTGAGATGGTGGATTTGTCATTGATTGAAAACTGGAAGATGACAGGATATGCCGGGAAGGCATTGTCCATTCAGGAAAAGGAAGACCTGACGCTGATGGCCTGGATGCAGGAAGCAAAAAGAGAAGCAAGACAGGTCGCGTCAGAGGCGTTTAATCTAAAGGAATTGGAGGACTTGGTCTCCCAAATTCCAAGGTGGAGTGTAGAGAGAAAAACGCAGTTTTTGCCAAAGCTCAAGGAGGAATTGGCAATGCGGGGCGTAGTGCTCGTATTGTTGCCGAGACTTCGCGGGCTAACCATTCCGTCGGCCACGATTCCATCCGGTAATCGGATGGTGATTGCAATGATGGCTAAAAAGATGGATGACAATGCGTTTTGGTTCCGCTTGTTCCATGAGCTTGGACATGTTTTCCTGGGACATGCCAATCAGGAGGGCGGAACGATGGATCAAGACGAGCGGGATGCCAATCTTTGGGCGCGGAACGCCCTGCTTCCGAGGAAGGAATTTGATATCTTTAAGCATGAGGGAAGGTATACGGAGCAGAGCATCTGTAGCTTTGCGGCGGCGCAGGGAATTGCTCCTGGAATTATCGTCGGAAGATTACAGCATGACGGGCTGATTGGGGGAGGAACGCTCAATCGACTGAAGAAAGACTATGATCTAACCAAATAGGAGAGAAATCATGCGTGCCGTCAATATTTATGCAATGACAAGAACAGTACAGAGTGACGTGAAGCCTTTGTTCGAAAAGGCGTTGTCCCATCGAGAGGTAAAGCTTCGGATCAAGGAACAGGAATTTGATCAAATCGCTCAGATTGTGAATGAATTATTGATGCTCGAAGCGCCAGAGGAATGCTTTGAGAACTGGTTTTATTCCTTTACGATTCCGCATATCTCCCGAGAATTTGATTTGATCAAGGTTGGCCGTAATGGCTGCGTTGTCAACGTGGAATTAAAGAGCGTCAGTCCAAGCGTCACGACGGAAAGGATCCAAAAGCAGCTGGAGAGGAATGCCTATTATCTCTCACTAATCGGGAAAAGAATTTACAGCTTTACCTTTGTCAGCGACGGACAAAAAAAGGGAAAGCTTTATCATTTGACGGAGGAGGGGCTTAAGGTCTGTACCTTTCGGGAACTGATTCGAAAGCTCGGGAAGGTAAAACACCCCGTTCAAGAGGATATTGAGGAGCTGTTTACGCCAGGAGATTATCTGATTTCGCCATTCAGTGAGCCGGAGAGATTCTGCAATGGTCAATATTTCCTGACGGAGCATCAGCAGCAGATGAAGGAGAAGATCTTAAGTGGCATTCGCAGATCGAACGCCACGCTCTGGGGAATCACGGGGGAGGCTGGCACGGGAAAAACGCTTCTTCTCTATGATATTGCGAAGGAACTGAGCAAAAATTACAGGATTGCAGTCGTACACTGTGGAAAGCTTTCAGATGGCCACGAGCGCTTAAAATGTTTGTTAGAAGGAATCACGATTGTGGAGGAGATCCCTACGGACAGTTTCCCGGATTATGACGTGATCTGCGTGGACGAGACGCAAAGGCTTTCTGGGGAGAGCCTGGAGAATATTTTGGAGGCCTATGGGAGCGGTAAAATCAAGGCATGCCTATTTATCTACGACCTAAAACAGGTACTTTCGAAATCAGAGCGGGAACGCAATAATCCAGAGAGGCTACGCGCCATTCGAAGCTTTCAGGAGCTTCGGCTGGCAAAAACCATTCGCACCAGCAAGGAAATTTATGCCTTTATCAATGCACTGCTGGATTTAAAGAAAAGGTCAAATCTGACCTTTCCGAACATTGACGTTCTGTGCTCTGGAAGCGAGGCGGAAACCAAGCGTCTTATCGCCATAGGGCAAACGAAGGGGTATCGGTACATTGCTTCTGAATTTGAGGATTCGCATGACGTCATTGGTTTGGAGTTTGAAAGAGTGCTTGTGGTGATGGATCAGAAGTTTAGCTATGATGAAAGTGGCACGCTGACAGGCGAGGAGCATCCGGGAGAGGATTATCTGTATGTACAACTCCTTTATCAGAATGTCTCTCGGGCCAAGGAAAAGCTTTGCGTGATCGTGCAGGACAATGCGCCAGTTTTCCGGGAGTTAGTTGGTGTCGTGAACCGAAACTCATGAGGAATTCAAAAAGACAATCCAAACCTCAGCCCAAGTTACATGATTAGCCTTCATTGAATGACATTGAACACATGTCATAAAGGGATTTCCTGAAAAAGATAATGACATGGCTCTGGGTGTGGTGTATAATATACAAAGGGAAAATGGGACCATGGCTCATGAGGGAATGATGCGTTAGAGAAGGATAAAGGAAGAGCCATGGGTGAGAACATAAAATAAGAACAATGGTACTTGGAGGAGAAAGAAGATGGACAGGGATTTAAGCGGATCAGCCTTTGGAAACGTTGGGAACTATACGCTGGAGGAAATCGAGGCTGCGCAGAAGCTAAAGAAAAAGAATGGCGGAACGCTGATGGAGAATCTCGCGAAGGTATCAGGCAAGGGGAGTCAGGCGCCGACCATGAATTTTGACAGTCTGACAAGTGCTGCCAATACGGCAACCGCACAGATGGAAGCCATGTTGAAGGCAGCGCAGGCCCGCGCCAAGAATATCGGCAAGGCGAATACGGACGTCACCTCCGTAAACGATCAGCTGTTTAAGAATCAGGACACTCTGAACCAGGAGCTGGCAAATCTTACCAAGAGTCTTCGGGATGATTTTGGAATTGGTGCAGGCGTAACGGGAACCTCTGCGTTGGATCGTTTGGAGTCTAATTCGGCAGCGCCGGCTCAGGCAGAGGCAACCAGGGAAGAAATCCTTGAGAAGTTTAATGGCCTTGCAACGGAAATTGAAAAGTCCGTTTTTGGACAGGAAGAGTTTATCAAGAAGCTGATCATTGCATTTAAGCGTCCCTTCGTCATGCCACCTGAGGAGCCGAAGGCTCTAAACTGCGTGTTTCTGTCCGGTAAGAATGATACGGGAAAGCATTTTGCTCTTTTTGAGACAGCGAAGGAGCTTTCCAGGCGCGGCGTGTTTAAGAATTCCGACGTCAAGGTGATGGATCTTGGCATCTATACGGATGCTTCCATGGAAAAGCTGTTTTTGCAGGATATGTACTCTGCATTGTCCAGCAGCTCTAAGGTCCTTTTGTTCGAGAATTTTGAAAATTGTCATCCCTCCTTCCTGACCCACGTGGCATCGCTTGTCATCGACGGGCAGCTCCGTCTTTCCGAGCGTTACGTCATGCAAAAGGGGCAGCTTGTGAACGTACAAAACTCGTTGGCGTCAGAGGTGGTCAGCACCTTTACGGCATCTGGAAAATATTTGATCTTTGTGACGGAGAAATCCATCGATAAGGTGGCTGGCATCATGGGTGCACCCTTTATCAATGCGCTTGGCGACGTCTGCGTAACGGCAAAGCTGGATGAGACGGCAATCCGCAAAATCGCGGAGGGCGAGTTGGCAGAGCTGAAGGAAAAGGCAAAGGAGAGGTTCTTCTTCGACATTGATACCTCGGAGGACTTCTTGGATTATAGCGTAACGAAATCAGAGCGTCAGGCGGGCCTTAAGGGCGTTCGTGATTTTTATGATGGCGTGCTGCAGGCACTTGCACAGGCAAAACTTGAGAATGATTATCCCAAGAATGCAAAGATGCTACTCAGCATTCAGGACGGCAGGGTCATGGCAAAGCACGAGGAGAGCGTCATTGACCTTACGGCACTGCTTCCCGAGGGGTATCGCGGCGAGATCGATGAGATCCGCAAGGAGATGGACGACATCGTGGGACTTGCGAAGGTCAAGGAATATGTGATGGGTCTCGAAGAGTACTATAAGGTTCAGAAGAGAAGATCCGAGGAAGGTCTCAAGGTCAGCGAGCTGAGTAAGCACATGATCTTTACGGGAAATCCCGGAACTGGTAAGACGACCATCGCACGTATCATCAGTAAGTATTTGAAGTCCATCGGCGTACTGACGGGTGGTCAGCTTGTGGAGGTTTCCAGGGCGGATCTGGTAGGCCGATATGTTGGTCATACGGCACCCCTCACCAATAAAGTCATTGCATCTGCCATTGGCGGCGTGCTGTTCATCGATGAGGCATACAGTCTTTATCGCGGACGTGACGACAGCTTTGGCCTGGAAGCCATTGACACGCTGGTAAAGGGCATTGAGGATAACCGTGACAACCTGATTGTCATCCTTGCAGGCTACTCTAAGGAGATGGAGCAGTTCCTGACCTCGAACTCCGGATTAAAGAGCCGTTTCCCGAACGTCATTCACTTCCCTGATTACACGGGCGAGGAGCTGCTCTTAATTGCAAAATCCATTGCGAAGTCCAAGGGCTATACGATCGATGAGGGCGCAGATCCCGCGTTATTGGCATACTTCAACGCCGTACAGGCAGTTCGCGCTACGGATGCAGGAAATGGTCGTCTTGCAAGAAACAAGATCGAGGAAGCTGTTTTGAATCAGTCAAGGCGTCTTGTTGCGGAACCTGATGCAGAGCTGTCCGTACTCTTGTCTCAGGATTTTGACCTGAATGACGTCATGAGCGGCGAGAAGTAAAATGCAAATCTTAATTAAGGAGTAGATATGAAGAAAAAACATAAATTTATTATTACGCTGAATGCGCCGGTGACTCTGGGATTTGTGTTCCTCTGCTTTGTGGTTACGCTGATCGGAATCCTGACGAAGGGAGCGTCCACGAAACAGTTTTTCATGACGTGGCATTCTTCCCTGCTGAATCCGCTGACCTATCTACGCTTTTTTACGCATGTTTTTGGACATTCGGGCTGGGAGCATTTTATTAATAATGCCATGTATTTGTTGATCCTTGGCCCCATGCTGGAGGAGAAGCATGGCTCGGCAACGCTGGCGGAAATTATTGGCATTACGGCGGTCATCACGGGCCTTATCAGCTATATCTTCTTCCCTGGAATTGCACTGTGCGGAGCCAGCGGCATAGTATTTGCCTTTATCATTTTGGCGTCCTTTACCGGATTTCATGAGGGAGAGATTCCGCTGAGCTTTCTCGTGGTGGCAGTGTTGTACATTGGTGGTCAGATCATTCAGGGCATCACCGTCAGAGATAATATTTCTCAGATGGCACATATTATTGGCGGCGTGATTGGTGCGGTGATTGGTTTTATGTTGAATCGTAAGAAGAAAAGATCTTATTAGATTTCAGCGATAATAGAAAAGAGGGTCAGTCATTGAAAAAGAAATATCCAGTGATTTATCTTTTGGAAATCCCCGTACAGTTCTTTTTATACGTCATTGTGATTGAACTTGGCGCAAAGTTGGACGTGCTTTTGTTTGGAACGGGTGGGAAGAGTTATTTGACGATGATTATTTTGGTGGCGGCAACGATCCTTTTGATCGGTGCCACCATCGTTTCCATCATCAATTTTGTCAAAGGCGTGATCAAGAAATACAAAAAGAAAAAAGCAGCAAGAGAAGCCATGAAATAAGGGCTTAGCGCTCACAGCCGAGAATGATGCCTCCGCGCTCTGCATAATAGCTGCAAAGTCCCCTGGCGGGAACAATGCGAAGATCAATGTCACCAAAGATTTCGCGGAGCCTTTCGGCGATGACGTTGGCCAGCTCCAGGTTTTCCACGTGGCAGATGCGAACCTTTCCGCCCTTGTATCCACAGGCGCGGATTTCCTCTATGATTTTTTCTAATACTCGTTTATCCCCTCGACATTTTGCAACCGGGTCGATGGTGCCGACGGGACTTGCCGTGCCAAGAATGCGAATGTTCATGATTCCGATGGCTGAGGCAATGATTTTATTGACGCGGCCATTCACGGCAAGATTGTGAAGGGACTGCAGGGCAAAATATAATTTTAATGATTTCTGATAGGTAACAATCGCGGATGAGACCTCCTCAAAGGATTTTCCCTGGGCCTTTAATTCGGCGATTTTTTCAATGAGAAGCACCATGCCAGGACCCGTGGACAGAGAGTCCACAATGCAGATCTTGACTTCAGGATGCTCCGACAGATATTGCTCTTTGGCAATTCCGGCGCTGGCATAGGTTCCGGAGAGACCGCTGGTAATGGTCACGACATAGATTTCATCAGCCCCCTCAAACGCATCCAACCAGCTTTGGGTGGAAGGGCAGGCCGTATAGGAACGACCATGATGGGAATAAAGATAATCCAGTACCTCATCAACATCTAGGTCTGGCTCATCCACGAAGGATTTTTCATCCGTGGACAGGGTCAGGGGAACGGTTTCAAAGGGGACGTCAGGAAAATCTTTGAGGTCGCAGGAAGAATCAGCAATGATTTTGATCATAAAAAACTCCTTTTGCATATCTAGTATAAAATGAATGTGGTTTTCATAACTACATGATATTGTATTATAAACCTAGAATTGTTACAATAGACAAAAAGGGCGTTTTTGTCTACTTTAGGCCTGCTTCGTTGGAAGGGAAGGACGTGAAAAGCAATGATTGTGAATACGATTACAAATCCAAAGACGATATTTACCAGGACATGCATTGGCGAGGCTATCTTAAAGCTTTTGGGGGAAATGGAGTTTACCAAACTGAAGGTGTCCGACGTCGTGAAGAAGGCCGGTGTCGCGCGGGCCAGCTTTTATAAGCATTACGATTCCCTGTACGCAGCCTTGTCGGATTACATTCAGATTATTATCTCTGAGTACATGGAGGATAAGCAGGGAGCGCAGGCGAGAGACAGATATATGGAGAGGGATCACATCTTGTATGCCCTAACCTTTTTTGATCGTTATGCGGAGGTATTTTTAACCTTGGCAAAACAGGGACTTCATGGTATTATGTTGGAGGCAGTAAATCGTTTTATGGAAGAGAACGTTCAGACAACGCAGAAGGTATCCGTCTATGAGCTGTATTCCTATGCGGGAGGACTGCTGAATACGTTCTTAAAGTGGGAGCAGGAAGGTAAGAAGGACAGTGCCGAGGACGTGGCAAACATGCTGTATGACTTATATTCCTATGAGATGCGACAAGGAAAAACGGCGTTGGAATTACAAAACGAGAAGATACTAGTATGAGTGGAGGAAATCGAAATGAGTTTTGAAGAAGAAGTAAAAGCATTAATTGAAAAGGGACCGGGAGAGCTTACGGACCCCGCGTGGCGCTTTGACGCTTTTACGAATCAGGAGGTTCTTTATCAAAAGAAAAAGGGTCATTTGCCTGCCATGGGCTGGAACAGCTGGAATGCCTTTGGCAGCGGAAATACGGAAGCCCTGACCCTTGCCATGGCAGAAAAGCTAAAAGAGCTGGGACTTGATAAGCTTGGCTACAGGTATGTGGTTTTGGATGATGGATGCTATCAGACCTATCGTAAGGACGGAAGGATTCTGAATGAGGAGACGAAATTCCCCTCAGGCTTCCGTGCGCTTGCAGATCAGCTCCATCAGATGGGACTAAAGTTTGGCATGTATAATGACATTGGAACGAATCTGTGCGCAGGCGCGGCCGTGGGAACCTGTGGTCACGAAAAGACAGATGCCGCTTCCTATGCAGAGTGGGGCGTTGATTTCTTAAAGGTGGATAACTGCTATTATCTTTGGGACAATGCAACCTTTTCGGATGCAGCCAATGCCAGGTATGTCTATGCACCGAACGTTTCTAAGATCAGCGTAAAGGGCGAAGGGTTAGAGCTGGAGCTCTCTGCCGTAAAGGACGGCGTGCTTTGGGGAGAGAGGGCAGAAAAGAAGGAAAACTATGTCACGAATCTCGGAACCTTTGACGGTACGGGCCCTGCAGCTTCTCCCGTAGGCATTCGAAGCGGCGAGCTTCGCTTTGTGATCGAGGCACCGGCGGATATGGAAGCGGAGCTGTGCGTGACCTATGCAACGGGTAAGGAAGAGGGCGTTGGAGCCTGGCTACAGGTTGCTTTGGGAGAAGGCAAGGATGCAGAGCTTTGTTTGGATGGCTTCCTTCCCGAGACGGAAGACAAGGAGGCATTTGTGACCTCTGCGCCGATCAGGCTTTCGTTAAAGAAGGGAGAGAACCTGCTTCGCTTAATGAATCACAGAAGACAGGAGAACACCCTGCATTCCTATGCTGCCATGCTGGAGGGATTAAGACTGGCAGATCCCGAGGGAGACGTGATTTTATCCATCTGTGAGTGGGGAAAGACGCATCCTCAAAACTGGGGCTGGAAGGTTGGGGATTCCTGGAGAATCTTGAATGACATTACGTTTCAGGTTGGTTCGAACGGAGATCCCGGACGCGGAGCATGGGAGAGCGATTACACGACCAGCGTGACCTCGCAGTATAACAAAGCCGTGATCATGGATGAATTTGCAGGACTTGACAAGGGCTGGAACGATCCTGACATGATGATGATCGGCATGAATGGACTGACGGAAACCATGTGCAGAACGCACTTTGCCATGTGGTCCATGATGAATTCTCCGCTGATGCTTGGAATGGATCTTCGCAGAATGGAGAAGGGAGACGCCTTGCACAAAATTGTCTCCAATGCAGCCATCATCGCACTGAATCAGGATGCACTTGGCGTACAGGCTAAGAGAATTTTGGCGACGAAACTGACGGAGGCAGACGGAAGGGTCGGAACGAGACCGGATCAGACCTACGTGCGGGATAATGACCGTATTGACATTCTTGCAAAGCCTTTGGCAGACGGAAGCGTTGCACTGTCCTTCTTCAACTTAAGTCAGCAGGAAAAGAAGGAAGCGGTTGCCGTAGACGCGGCACGGATTGTGAAATATTTGCGGGAGAAGATGGTTCGTCCTGAGGTATTTGAACAGGCAAAGAGCTTTACGGTAACGGATCTTTGGACGGGAGAGACGACAAAGAACGAGACGGGAAGCTTTGGCATTACCAGCATTGAAGGCTGCGGTGACGTCACGTTAAAGGTAACGCCCAATGCTTGAAACCATCACCGTTCATGAATTTGCGGAGCATCTTTGGGGGCGCTTTTGGGAAATACGGAAAGTGCTTTCTGAAAAGAAGGGCTGCGAAATTGCGCTCAGCCATGGCTGGATGAGTCCGCAGGACGCGAAGCAGGCAGAAGACCCCATTCGACGAAGCGATGCAGCCAGAATTATGCACGAATTTCTTCGATGGGAGCTAGGCGAGCCAGATGATGTCGACTGGGGCGCTGCGAAGGAATTAAAGGATTTATATGATTGTAGAGTCTGCGCCGCACATGTGGCGCAGATGGTTTGTAAGGGAATTATGTCTGTCAAGGGGCAGGTCTTTGGCGGGAAGGAGCTTTTGGACAGGGCAGAGGCTGCGGAAAGCATAGAGCGACTATTAGAGCCTTCCAAGCGCTTGCAAGACCCCTGTCAGCGACAAGAAAATGCCTCAATCTTCCAACAGGATTCCATGAAACAGACGGAATCTTCAGAATGTGAGGCTGCCGGGGAATCAAAAACGGAGCATTCAGGGCGAAGGGCCGTCAGGTTGACCTCATCCGAGGCCATGAGACTTTTGCAGGAGCGAGAGGATCTTCTTTTCTTAGACGTTCGTACGGCAGGGGAATATGAGACTTCTCATCTAAAGGGAGCCCAAAGCCTTCCCTTGTTGCGACTGATGACGAACCCTTCGTGCGTGGGAGAGAGCCGAACAATGCCGATTCTTCTTGGATGTGACGGAGGGTATCGAAGTGAAATTGCGGCCGATTGTCTTTCGAATGCGGGATATGAGGTTGTGTATTATTTTGGCTGGGAGACAGAGGGCTAACATGAATCGGGTAGCGGATTCCTATGATGATGCACACTTTGTCTATGATACGAAAATGGCTGAGTTTCATGCGCAGACGTTACAACTGTTTGATGAGCCGAATCTTCGGCTGCTTAAGGAAGGCAGAATCCGGCATTTACACGTGAATGATTATGGCGGAGGATATAAGGATTGGAGCCATATGGAAATTCTTCCGATAGGAAGCGGACACATAGACTTCGATTCTTTTTTCAGAAAGCTATTTGAATATGGTTATCACGGAGATTATACGGTTGAGACGACGGCCCTTGATAATAACGGAAACATTGACGTTGACATGCTGAATGGGTGCTTTGACAAAATCAGAGAATACATATCCGCTCAAAAGGAAATTTAAGTTTTGTATTGACAGCTTTTGAACAAAATGATATTGTTTTCTTGTTTCAACATAAAAAATGGTTCCAATCGAAAGGAGGTAATTCATATGAAGGGCACCAATACAGTGATCAAACTGAATCGTATGTTATTACCTCGGAAATTGGATTTTTAATGATTCGCTAAATTTCCGTGGCAGTTTGTCACGGTATTTTTTTGCCCAAAATTCGCTGTAACAGTTGTTTCTTTGGTTTAGACGAAAGGTGAAAAGGGTGAAAGAATCATGATAAGACTAAAAAACTATTTATTGGCAATGGAAAACAAAACAAAGAATTGGAGGGAAATGTACGAAGGACTGGTCGTGATACCGGCGGGTACGCCGGGGAATGAATCAGACTTCATGGAAACGGCATATGATGCGACATACTGGTATGAAGGAGATATTTCCTTCACGCTGGAAACTACGAATCGAATGGCCTTTGACAGACCGACCATACTCTGCCAGATCCCTGCAGAAAGGCTTGGGATCACGGATTTTTGCACGGCGGTTGCGGATGATTGCTATCGCCAATGGATTCCCTATTTGGAGGACTTAAATAGTGAACTCTATAACCGCAATAAGCCTCCGGAAGAGACGGGATACTATTATATGGCAAATCCGGGCGGCGAAATCTTGGTTCGCAACACGGCGTATTTTACCATGAGGCCGCGAAAGGATTATAAGAATCAGGGGAGAAACATCATCATACATTATCCGGCGGAGCAGGTTGGTGCACCGCAAATGTGTATCTCCATGAGGTTTCAGGTGCAGCTAAAGCCCAATGATAAGAAAAAGGCTATTCAACTATTGATAAACAATCTTACGACTGCCGTCACTTCGTTTGTCAAGTTCTTTGATCTGGAGAGAAGTGAAAAGGTAAGTGCGCTTGCAAAAAAGCAATTAGAATTAAGGGAGTGGCTTCAAACGAGTGACTATTGTGCTTTTTTGGCCAATGGAAGTATCCTGCCAAGGGATTCCAAAACAGGCAGCGCCATGCAGGGAGCAATCCCGTTCCAGGCACCTGATGACGAAGAAATTGAGGCGTGCGGACTAAAGGGCTTGGGGATCAAACGAGGCGTTACCGTCATTACGGGAGGTGGCTATTCTGGAAAATCCACGGTGCTAGGCGCGATCTCTGCATGCATCTATGATCATGTTCTTGGAGATGGCAGGGAGCTATGTGTTACCGATGCCTTGGCCATGACCATATCGGCGGAGGACGGGCGAAGCGTGAAAAATCTGGATATTTCGCCGTTTATCTCTTGGCTGCCGGGCGGGGATACGGAGCATTTTTCGACAGAGCATGCATCTGGCTCAACTTCTCAGGCGGCAAACATTCTTGAGGCCATGGATTTTGGGGCAAGACTTCTGTTGATCGATGAGGACAGGAGCGCTACCAATTTTATGATCCAGGATGCCATGATGCGCGAATTAATTTGCAGGGAGCCGATCACGCCATTTACGGAGAGAGTGAATGAGATGGATAAGGCCTGCAACGTATCTACCATATTGGTGATCGGAGGGAGCGGTGAATACCTGTCCATCGCAGATACCGTTTATCTGATGGAGAAATACAGGATTTCCAACGTTACGGAAAGGGCGAGGGAAATCTATCGAAAGCATTTGCAGGTGAGCGAGAAGAAAGAAGTGAAGGTCGTAAAGGCTTGGAAGCAACGTCGCCTGCTGGAGACGGAAGGGTTCAGCCCTTATCCGAAGCAATTTGGCCGGGAAAAGGTTGAGGTACCGGATATTGGCTATCTTTTGATCGGTGAGGAAAAGATCAATGCGAACATGATCCATGACATTGTATGCCATGAACAGAGAACGGCCATGGCGTTTATGGTAAGGCTTCTGGAAACAAGGGAGGGGGGCGGATTGTTCGACGTCGCTGAAAACAAGACCATAGACATTGCGCAGAAAGTCGATGAATTGTATCGCGAAATGGAGGAGAATGAGCTGGATTTAGTGTATTCCGGTAATTTTCCGAATTGTGAGAGATTCCTGGCATGGCCGAGGAAGGTGGATTTTATGGCCGTGATCAATCGAATGAGACATATTGATTTTAGCTAAAATATAACGCGAATAAGAAAGGGAAGTGCCAAACAGATGGCACTTCCCTTTACCGTTTCGATTCTTGTTAATACTCTTTTTTGTTCATGATCCCGGAACTGATCATCATTGCAAGGAAGAAGATGACGAAGGCAATGCCAAAGCCGGCGATGATGACTGCGGACTTCGGGATGGAAGCGAATTTCGCGATCCAGTATTCAAGATCGATCTGATTAACGTCCTTGAGCAGATCCGTAAAGAGCTTTTTTCCAAGAAAGCCGATGCCTACCACCAAACCACAGATGACGATCAATACGATGCGGCCCTTTTCAGCCCCGTACTTTAAGTTGATGGGGATCATCACGCTGATGATGATCAAGAATATCGGGACGAAGGCAATGTCCATGCTAAGCAGGTCGAGAGCGTCAATTGCCTTGTGCTGTAAAAGCATGGAGATAAATTGCGCTGCAACTCCGGCAACCCAGCTGACAAACAGACCAATCAGAGAGAAAAGAAATTTTTCTTTGGCATAGGTTTTTCCATCAACGGGAAGGCTCATCAGAAAAGGCATGCCGTTGTCAAATGTGTCATAAGAGATGGTTGTCAGCACGAGCAGGGATCCGATCATTGTAAAATATGTTACCACGAAGGTGCTGTCCATTGCAAAGCTCAGCATGAGCGCGCTGGCAAGGTAGATGATAAATAATTTTTTCTGCTTAATTAAAATCAAAATATCTTTTTCTAATAATCCATTCATGTTATTTCCCTCCAAGCATGATAACGATCATGTCATCAATGTTACCGTTTTCCACTACGATATTAGGATAGTTGTCGAGATAGAATTGTTTCTCATTGGTCAGACAGGAGTAACCAAAGGACTCCTTTTTCTTCGCGATCAGGTATTGCTGATCAAGCTTTGCAAATTCCTCCTCACTAATCTTTAAGATGCCGTACTGACCGAGGATGGTGTCCGTGTCTTCATGCAACAGGATTTTGCCTTTGTGAATCATGTAAATGTCATCGCAAAGACCTTCCAGGTCAGAGGAAATGTGAGAGCTGATCAGGATGGAACGCTCGCTGTCCTGGGCCAAATAATTTCGGAGCATGTCGAGCAGCTCATTTCTGGCGAGGACGTCAAGGCCGGAGGTTGGCTCGTCAAGTACCAAGAGCTTCGCATTATGACTGATGGCTACGAGGACGCGGAGCTTTGCCTTCATGCCCGTGGAGAAATCCTTGAGGTCCTTATCCATCGGGAGGCCCTGTTCCTTACACTGCTCCAGGAAGAATTCTTCGTTGAATTCCGGATAGGTTTTTCTTAGGATTTTTACGATCTCTTTGATGCTCAGCATCATGCTGAAGCCGGAATCGGAGAGTGCAACGCCCAGGTTTTCCTTCTCCTTGGAGGTAAAGCTCCTGGGATTCGCTCCCAGAACCTCAATCGTTCCGCCGTCGGGTTTGATCAGGCCTAAGATGGCTTTGATCGTGGTACTTTTTCCAGCACCGTTCTTCCCGATGAGACCGGTCACGGTTCCTGCGGGAACCTCTAAGGAAACATTTAATGAAAAGTCTTTATAGTTTTTTTGAAGCTCTGTAATCTTAATCATATTCTTTTTCAATCCTTTTCCAATCTTAAAAAAATGTCAGTCCGCTAATTGTCTGTGAGAATAATCTCGAGGATTTCACGGATTTCATCGTCCGTGAGACCGACGGTTTTTGCCTTGGAGACGGCCAGAGAGAAATCTTCCTCCACTGCCTTTTTGCGGGCTTCTACGGCGAGTTGTCTGTCCATGGCTGCAACATAGGTGCCTTTTCCGTGCACGGTGACGACAAAGCCTTCTTCTTCCAGCTTGTCGTAAGCTTTCTTGACAGTCAGGGCACTGATCTTTAGTTCATTGGAGAAGGTACGCACGGAGGGAAGCGATTCTCCTTCGGCGAGACCGCCTTCAATGATCTCTTGCTTCAGTTGGGCTACCAATTGCTCGTAAACCGGTACCATGGATGAATTATTTAAGATAATATGCATATTATTTGTTACCCTTTCTTGCAAACAGTGACTTTGTACGCGCTATACAAGGCTTCGGAGACACTCGCGCCTGTGTCATCCCGCTGTCTACAGTAAACAGTATATAACAGTTTATAACTGTTGTCAACTGTTATATGGTGTTTATTTCAAAAATTTATTTACAGATCTCCTGAACTGGAAATCGTGTTGATGAAAGGGCAAACGTCAAATGGGATTTTCGTTGAAAAAGGTTGCTATCTGTGATAGCATATGCTATGGCGTTTTATATGTTAGAACAGAAATTGGGGGAAGGCATGGAAGCACAACTGGAATTCATCGATCTTGTAATCCAATTAGTATATTATATTTTTAGTTCCTTGATGTTGTTTTGGTCGTTGTCAAAATGTTTTTGGGACGGAAAAAAGAATAGGATCGTGTTGTTTATATTAACGGTCTTGGCAAATTCGATGGTGGGACTGGTATTTGCCTTGATGTGCGGTCTTGGTCTTGCGGACGCTGTTATTGGATTGTTTCATTTTCATATTACGAAGAAATGGGTAATGTTTTTCATGATCAATATTTTCCCATATATGCTCGCAGGATCTTTCTATCTTGCGCATACCTTCCTCATGGCATGGCTTTGCGGAAAATGGTTGCACGTAAAGAATTATAATTCTGTTCTTTTTTTGTTTGTGACGTTTGGGGCAATTAACCTAGTTGCCGTCTTTAGGGATTCCGGAGATGGCGAATTACTGTCAAACATGTCCGCGCGAAATGGCATTAGCATTGCATGCACGATCATGGCAATCATTGCACTATTGTTGTTTTATGTTTTGGACGTCAAAGCGTTTGCAAAATTAGCGTACGTGAAGGTGAAAGTGAATTGGAAGGTATTTCTCATTCCTCCCATTGCCTTCATTTTATTATATGGCGTTATTGCCGGGTTACTGCTTACTTACGAGGAATTCCTGACGATCCTTACACTGTTCTTTTTTTCAACCATGCTCATCTTCTTGCTCATTTGGGCTTTTTACGTGATCATCAGAAACATTCATGAAACCAATGAGGCAGTGAAGGCGAAGGAGGAAGTAAAAACCCTTTCCGTTGAAGTCATGGAAGCACTGGCGCACACCATCGATGCCAAGGACGAGTATACGCGAGGTCACTCCGTGCGCGTGGCCAAGTATTCGAGAATGTTGGCGGAGAAGCTCGGTCTTTCCAAAGAGGACTGCGATAATGTCTATTACATGGGGCTGCTACATGACATTGGGAAAATTGGCGTACCGAACGAAATTATTAACAGTAAGTCAAAGCTGACGGATGAGGAATATGCCGTGATCAAGACGCATCCTGGCGTTGGATACGGTATTTTGGACGAGATCAAGAGCCGGCCGGATCTCTCCATTGGTGCACATTGGCATCATGAACGCTATGATGGGAAGGGGTATCCGGACGGAAAGGCCGGAGAGGACATTCCTTATTTCGCAAGGATTATTGCCGTGGCCGATAGTTATGATGCCATGACGAGCAACCGCAGCTACCGAAAGTATCTGTCTCAGGACGTGGTTCGCAGCGAACTTCGGAAGAATGAAGGAACACAGTTTGATCCTAAAATAGCTGAATGCATGATTGAACTTATCGAGGAAGACAAAGACTACAAGATGCATGAGTGACGGAGGCCTTTTTTAGTTTGGTCTTGTGTCCTTCCTGCTTTTTTGCTATAATATTTTCTGTATTTTTTTCTTAAATAATGACAAGAAATGAGAAAGAAAGCCGGGAGACGAAGATGATTCGAATTTCGCTATGTATGATCGTCAGGGATGAGGAGCGCGTCCTTGAGAGATGCCTTAGCTCCATTGCGGATCTTGTGGATGAAATTGTGATCGTGGATACGGGGTCTACGGATCGCACCAAGGAGATTGCAAAAAAGTTCACGGATCAAATTTATGATTTTCAGTGGGTGGACGATTTTAGCAAGGCAAGAAATTTTGCCTTTTCGCACGCAACCATGGATTATATCATGACCATGGACGCGGATGAGGTTTTAGAGAACAGTGACGTAAAGCACTTTCGCTCCTTGAAGGAGTGCCTGCTGCCAGAGATCGAGATTGTCAGAATGAAGTGCGTGACCCGCATGGAAAAGGACGTTGATCATATCTTTGACGAGGAATACCGCTTAAAGCTCTTTAAGCGTCAGAGGGAGTTCGTATGGGAGGGCTCCATTCATGAGATGGTACGCTTAGAACCGGTCATCTATGACAGTGACGTGACGATTACGCACTTCCCGCAGGAAGCGCATGAGGCCAGAAACCTTGAAAACTTTAGAAATCAAATTCGCAGAGGGATGCACTTAAACAAACGCTTGCACGACATGTATGCCAAGGAGCTGTATCTTCTCGGAAAGGAATCGGATCTCGAGGAGGGCATGGCTTTCTTTATGGATTCCGCCATGGACGAGCGGCGTGATCGTGAAGAGGTGACGAAGGCCTGCTGCGTGGTCGCAAGGGCGGCCAGAATGACGGAGGAGCCCGTGATCTTCTTTAAATATGCATCAAAGGTCATTGCGGAAAAGGCGTGCTCCGAAATTTGCTGCGAGTTAGGGCATTTTTATGAGGATGCGCGTGACTTGGAGGAAGCCGTGACTTGGTATTATAAGGCAGCCTACAAGACTAAGCCGATTATGAGCATGACGAGCGGGAAGCTGATTCCCCTGCGCGGTTTGGTACATTGCTACGAATCCATGGGGATGGAGGAGAAAGCAGCGCAGTATTTGGGCGCTTTGGAAAAGCTGGAAAAGTAATGTTTCAGAACAAAGGATAATTGCTAACAGGAATAGCTGAAAGGAATGGCAAGAGGTAAAAAATGAGCGAAAAAAGCTGGGAAAGTAATATTAGAAAATGTGTGCCCTATGTTGCAGGAGAACAGCCTGAAAAGGCAAAGATGATTAAGCTGAACACGAATGAATGTCCTTATCCCCCCGCGCCTGGCGTGAAAAAAGCGGAAGAGGCAATGAATCTGGGGAATCTGAGACTTTATCCGGATCAGAACGTGACTGCCCTGGTAAATGCTTTGGCGGAGTATTATCACGTAAGTCCGAAGCAGGTATTTGTCGGCGTCGGTTCAGATGACGTGCTTGCAACGGCGTTCCTGACCTTCTTTAACAGTGACAAGCCGATTTTGTTCCCGGACGTGACCTATTCCTTTTATGACGTTTGGGCAGCACTGTATCGCATTCCCTATAAGACCTGTCCGTTGGATGAGAATTGGAGGATTCGGCCTGAGGATTACAAGCAACCTAATGGCGGCGTGATTTTCCCGAATCCCAATGCGCCGACAGGCGTGTTTGAGCCATTGGAGAAGGTGGAGGAGATCATCAGGGCCAATACGGACGTGGTCGTGATTGTTGATGAGGCGTATGTTGATTTTGGCGGGGAAAGCGCACTTCCTCTGGTAGAGAAATATGACAATCTGTTGATCGTACAGACCTTCTCAAAATCCAGATCCATGGCGGGTCTTCGCATTGGCTTTTGTATCGGTAGCGAGAAGCTGATTAAATACTTGAATGACGTGAAGTTTTCCATCAACTCCTATACCATGAACAGGCCTGCGATTGCGCTTGGCGTGGAAGCGGTGAAGGATGATGCGTATTTTAAGATGGTGACGGGTAAGATCATTGCGACGAGAGAAAGAGTGAAAAAGGAGCTGGCAGAGCTCGGCTTTACCTTCCCGGATTCCAAGACGAACTTCCTTTTTGCGTCTCACAAAACCGTTCCTGCGAAGGAAATCTTCGAGGCCTTGCGTGAGCAGGACATTTACGTAAGACACTGGAACAAGCCTAGGATTGACAACTGCCTGCGTATCACCATAGGTACGGATGAGGAGATGGATACGCTGATCGCCTTTCTGAAGGAATATTTAAAGTCCAGATAAAATAAGCTGAATTCGAGATCGGAATGAGGGAGAAGGAACGATGTCTGAAACATTATTGCATTACCTGATTGTCTTTTTTATTTCCATGGTGCCGCTGATCGAGCTCCGCGTGGCCGTACCCATGGCAATTAACGTCTATCACCTGCCGGTTATTTGGTCCTATGTGATCTGTATCATTGGCAACATGCTACCGGTTCCCGTGATCTTTTTCTTCGCGAGAAAGGTGCTGGAGTGGGGAGCTGACAAACCCGTGATCGGAAAGTTTTTTACCTTCTGTCTGGAGAAAGGACACAGGGGAGGCGCAAAGCTGCAGGAGAAGGCGGGACGCGGACTTTACGTGGCACTCTTTTTATTCGTGGGAATCCCGGTTCCTGGGACGGGTGCCTGGACGGGAACTCTCGCGGCAAGTCTTTTGGACATGGATTTTAAGAAGAGCATTATTGCCGTGATGCTGGGAGTCATTCTTGCAGGCCTGATTATGGGCCTTGGCGTTACGAGCATCGTGGAGATGGTAAAGCAGATCGCAGGTTAGCGTTTGCTGATGAAAGTCATTGGAAAAATGGATCGCGGGATAATGAAGGTTAGTAACGATAGGAGGCGAGGCCATGGCAGAGGCGTATTCAGATTTTGCGTCCGTCTATGATGAACTGATGGATGATACGCCCTATGAGGCGTGGAGGAAGCGGATCGTTTCTTTGATCCGTGAATATGGCGTTTCAAAGCCAAGTCGCAGGTCGGTTGAAGCTGTGAAGGAGCAAGGAAAGTCGGACACGGCAACGGGGACGGACGAAACGGACTCCCTAGTGACGTCGGAGAAGAACGAGACGATTTCCGAGGAAGACATTCTTGCTTCGGAACGCGATCTGGTCGTGGATCTTGGCTGCGGTACGGGAACCTTTTCGGAGATGCTGTATGAGGAGGGCTTTGACGTCATTGGCATTGATTCCTCCGAAGCCATGCTGGAGAAGGCAATGGAAAAACGAGAGCAAAGCGGCTCCGAGATTCTCTATCTTCAGCAGGACATGCGTGAACTTTCCCTGTACAGCACGGTTGGAACTGTCGTGAGCGTCTGTGATTGCATCAATTATATCTTGGAGGAGGACGAGCTATTACAGGTCTTTTCTCTGGTGAACAATTACCTCTATCCAGGAGGTGTTTTTCTTTTTGATTTTAACACGGACTATAAATATCGTGAGATTATCGGCGATACGGTAATTGCTGAGAATCGGGAAGATTGTAGCTTTATTTGGGAAAACTATTATGACGTTGAGGAACGGATCAATGAATATGACCTAACCATGTTCCTTAAGCGCGAGGGAGACTTGTTTGAGCGGGTGACGGAGACGCATCTGCAAAGGGGCTACCAGCCGGAGGAGATACAACGACTGCTGGAGCAGGCCGGATTCAAGGTGCTTCTTTTGCGTGATGCAGACGACGAGGGGGAGGTTCGCGAGACCTCGGAACGCGTTTATGTTGTCGCTAAGGAGCAGAAGAAAGGATTGAAATAAGAATGTCAGTTGCTTGTAAAGCAGGCACTGCAAAAGAGGAGAAGAACATGTCGGATTATATTGTCAGGGCAACGGCTGCGAATGCCCAGATCAGGGCGTTTGCCTGTACCACAAAAGAGACGGTGGAGACGGCGAGACAGGCACACAATACCAGTCCTGTCATCACCGCGGCATTGGGAAGACTGCTGAGCGCCGGAGTGATGATGGGCTCCATGCTAAAGGGTGAGGATCTGTTAACCCTGCAAATTAAGGGCGACGGGCCCGTCAGAGGGATCACGGTGACGGCAGATGCCGCGGGGCACGTCAAGGGCTATCCCATCGTTCCCGACGTCATTTTACCTGCCAATGCCATTGGAAAGCTCGACGTGGCGGGAGCCGTAGGCGCTGGAACGCTGACCGTCATTAAGGATATGGGACTCAAGGAGCCTTATTCCGGACAGGTGCAGCTTCAGACGGGCGAGATCGCGGAGGATCTGACCTATTATTTTGCCGCATCCGAACAGGTTCCGTCCTGCGTAGGGCTTGGCGTTTTAATGGAAAAAAACAATACCGTCCGGCAGGCGGGCGGCTTTATCGTTCAGCTGATGCCCTTCGCGGAGGAAGAGATCATTGCTAAGCTGGAGGAGAACATTAAGGGCCTGAAATCCGTGACGACCATGCTGGACGAGGGAAAGACTCCGGAAGAGATTCTTGGCATTGTCCTCGATGGGCTGGACGTTCAGGTGACGGATCAGGCACCGGCTTCCTTCCAATGTGATTGTAGCAAGGCCCGGGTAGAGCGTGCCCTGATTAGTATTGGACGCAAGGAGCTTCAGGACATGATCGACGAGGGAAAGGTCGTGGAGGTAGGCTGCCAGTTCTGTGGAAAGCAATATCAGTTCAATACGGAGGAACTGCGAGCACTACACGCCAAGGCGACCAGAGACTAATCCTTTTTGACCCTTGCCTTTTCCAGACAATTACTGATTGCATCCAAAAGAACCAATGTGGTATATTTAGCGCTGGGTTCGAGCTCCACGTCTTCAACGGATTGATTTTTCAGAACCTGCGCACAGACATAATCCATGGTTGGCGCGAGGAGAGGATAGGCAGTCGTAATGGCTTCATCCAGATTCAGCAGTCGAATGGAGGAGATGCGGTCCTGCTCCATGATGGTTTCCACCTCAATGGAGTTGCCGCCCAAATACAGTTCGGACTTATAGATGCCAGGATGGTAATTGGGGGGCGTCAGCACTTGCTCCGTGCTCTCTTTTTTCGGGACAAAGAGTAGGATCAAAAGCAGGATCAAAAAGAGCCCCAGAGCCGTGAGAATGCCGGCCCAAATTACTTCCTTCAGGTGAAGTACAATTATTTTTGTTTTTGCGCTCATAGGTGATCTCCTTGTAAAAACAAAACTATGGAATCTCTCATTTTCAGATATATGCAAATCAGTGGTTCTTTATGACTTTTTCATTGACAAGTGTAGATAAAAAATAGTATCATAAATGTAATGACACAAGGCGTTCTTACGATGTTGTAAGCACGCCTCTTTTGACAATAAAAGAAGATTCATCGAGAACGAAACTATATGGAAACGGAGGTTACGACATGAGGAATTTAATGCAGGAAGACATTGTAACAATGGTGCAGGAAGAGGACGTAAAGTTTATTCGGTTGCAGTTTACCGATATTCTGGGCAATCTTAAGAATATGGCAGTGACCGCCAGCCAGCTCAGCAAAACGCTGAAGAACGAGTGCAAGTTTGACAGCTCTGCCATCGAGGGCTTTGGCGGTATGGATGAGCCAGATCTATATCTTCATCCCATTCCGGGAACTTTTGAGACCTTCCCTTGGAGACCTCAGCAGGGCAAGGTCGCAAGAATGGTATGTGACGTGTATCATCAGAATGGAGAGCCCTTTGAGGGAGATCCAAGATATGTGCTTCGCCGTGCGGTAGAGCATTTGAAGGACATGGAATATGGCTTTGAAGTGGGTCCTGAGTGTGAGTTTTTCCTCTTTAATACGGATGAGAACGCAATGCCGACCACGAAGACGATGGAGCAGGCTGGATTCTTTGACGTTGGACCTTTGGATTTTGGCGAAAATGCGAGACGCGACATCGTGCTGGCACTTGATGACATGAATTTTGTGGCTGAGAGCTCTCACCATGAGAAGTCTCCCGCGCAGCATGAGATTTGCTTCCGCTATGACGAGGCTCTGACCACGGCAGACAACATCATGACCTTTAAGCTGGCAGTTCGCACCATTGCCCGCAGACATGGCCTGCATGCAACGTTTATGCCCAAGCCCCTAAACGGCGTTTGCGGTTCAGGCATGTGCCTGAACATGAATCTGACCAAGGATGGCAGAAACATTTTCCGTGATCCTGAGGATCCAAACTTCATGTCGAAGGAAGCATATTATTTCCTTGGCGGCCTGATGAAGCACGCAAAGGGTATCACCGCAGTGGCAAATCCCTTGGTAAATTCCTATAAGAGACTGTCATCCGATTCAGATGCATCTCCCTATATTGCATGGAGCAAGAACAATCGGACGAGCCTGTTTAGAATTCCTACGATCCGCAGGGGTGAGGGTACCAGAATTGTCATGATCAGCCCGGATTCCTCGGCAAATCCTTATCTGACGCTTGCCCTTTGTCTGGAGGCAGGACTTGACGGCTTGAGAAATAAGATTGAGCCGCCCGAGAAGATTGAGAAGAACCTTTTGACCATGACGGATGCAGAACGCAAGGAGCTGAACGTAGAGCGTCTTCCCAAGACGCTGATGGAGGCTTTGGATGCACTGGAGCAGGATCAGGTACTGATGGATGCTTTGGGTGAGCATGTCGCTAAGCATTACATTGCAACCAAGAGACAGGAGTGCGACCGCTATAGCCGTAGCGTGACACAGTGGGAGCTGGATGAATATCTTTCAAAATATTAATGACGCTGACGCCCTGATACGGGAAAAGGGGGTGTAGGCTTTGGTCAACGTCATTGTAGCACTTCCCAAGCTGGAAGAAGCAAAAACAATCAAGAGCATATTGGTGCGGAGCGGCTTCCACGTGACGAGTGTTTGTACGACGGGAGCCCAGGCCATCAGCCAGACGGACGGATTACGCGATGGATTAGTGATTTGCGGTTATAAGCTAGAGGACATGCTTTATCATGAATTAAAATTCTATCTACCCGATGGCTTCGAGCTGCTGTTGCTTGCATCCCAGCGATTTTTGGCAGAGGCCTACGGAGACGACGTAATCTGTCTTTCGATGCCGCTGAAACTGAATGATTTCGTGAATACCGTCGGCATGATGACGGACGATATCGCCAGGCGCCGAAAGAAGAAGGAACAGGTTCCCCTAAAGAGGACGGAGCAGGAGGATGCCCTGGTCAAGGAAGCCAAGGAAATGTTGATCGACCGAAATAACATGACGGAGGAGGAAGCCCACAGATACCTTCAAAAGAGCAGCATGGAGAGTGGCACCAGTCTTGTCGAGACTGCACAGATGGTTTTGATGATGTACAGACAATAAAGGGATCGTAATGATCTAAGTCCCGCCTTCATACACTGATCAATGAGAGAAGTGTGGAAGGCGGGTTTTTTATGCATTTTGTTAAGATGCAGGGATGCGGGAATGATTATGTCTTGTTGGACGCAAGGAGCTTTTTCACAAAGGAGGGTGAGCGCGGGGAATTGGCAAAGCGTCTTTGTGACAGGCATTATGGCATTGGGGCGGACGGCCTTTTGATTTTGCAGGAGGGACGAAGGGCGAGGCTGGAAATGGAGATGTACAATCCGGATGGAAGCAGGGCGGAAATGTGCGGAAACGGCATTCGGTGCGCGGGGAAATATTTCTGGGAGCAGGGCTTTACTAAGGAGAGACGATTCCTGATCGAATGTATGGAAAGACTGGTAACGGTGGAGTACCTGAAGGAAGAGGGGAGAAAGGCGTGGCTTTCTGCCGACATGGGGCAAGCATGGTTCGAGGCCGTTAAGACCCCAAACGACAACAGTTTGAACATGATGGAGAAGGCGGGGGGAATCGCGAGAGACATAAAAGAGCCCCTATGGGAAATGCTACGGATGCATAAGGACATAGGGGAGCGGATGGTGCAGGGCTGGAGGATTTACTGCGTATCCATGGGAAACCCGCATGCGGTGGTGCTTTTGGAGAAGGGGGAAGAATGGCCGACGCAGACGGCAGGTCCTCTTTTGGAAAGGGCGGAGGAGTTCCCTGAGGGAACGAACGTGGAATTCGTAAGAGTGATGGACCGGGGGCATATTATGATGCGTGTTTGGGAGCGCGGCGTCGGGGAAACGCTTGCCTGTGGGACGGGTGCCTGTGCGGCGGCAGCAGTTTGTATGCAAAAGGGTTTGACGGATGAGAAAATAACTGTTACACTATTAGGCGGTGAGTTATTGGTGCAAAGACACCCATCCACGGGCCGGCTTCTTTTGACGGGGCCTTCGGTGACGGTTTTTGAGGGTGAAATTTGAGAATATCGCGAGCGATAAATTAGGAGGAGAAAAACCATGGCAAAACTAAATGATAATTATTTGAAGCTTCCTGGCAGCTACCTGTTTTCAACGGTGGCAAGAAAGGTTCGTGAATATCAGGCGGCAAATCCTGATAAGAAGGTGATTAAGCTGAGCATTGGCGACGTGACCCAGCCTTTGGCCCCTGCAATTATTGAAAGTCTTCATAAGGCAGTGGATGAGATGGGTAAGGCTGAGACCTTCCGTGGATACGCACCTGATCTTGGATATGAATTTTTGAGAGACGTCATTGCAAAGAAGGATTATGAGGCAAAGGGCTGCAAGATCAGTGCAGATGAGATCTTTGTTTCGGACGGTGCGAAGTCTGACGCGGCAAATATTCAGGAAATCTTTAGCCTGGACAATAAGATTGCCGTAGGCGATCCCGTATATCCCGTATACGTAGATTCCAATGTTATGGCAGGCCGTACCGGCACCTACGACAAGGTAAAGGAGACCTGGAGCGACGTGATCTATATGCCTTGCCTTGCGGAAAACAATTTTGTCCCTGAAATTCCGAAGGAGGTTCCGGATCTGATTTATCTTTGCTTCCCGAATAATCCTACTGGCGCGACCATTAAGAAGGCACAGCTGCAGGAGTGGGTGGATTACGCAAACAAGGTAGGCGCGGTTATCATTTATGACGCAGCTTATGAGGCATATATTTCTGAGGAAGGCATTCCGCATTCCATTTATGAGTGCGAAGGCGCAAGAACCTGCGCGATTGAGCTTCGTTCCTTCTCAAAGAATGCCGGATTTACGGGCGTGCGTCTTGGCTTTACGGTTGTTCCTAAGGATCTGAAGGTCGATGGCGTTGCATTACATGGACTTTGGGCGAGAAGACATGGTACCAAGTACAACGGTGCCCCCTACATTATTCAGCGTGCTGGTGAAGCAGTTTATTCAGAGGCCGGTCAGGCTCAACTGAAGGCGCAGGTTGCATATTACATGAAGAATGCAAAATACATCTTTAATGGTTTGAAGGAAGCCGGCTATACGGTGTCTGGCGGCGTGAATGCTCCTTATGTATGGCTTCGCACGCCTGGCAACATGACAAGCTGGGAGTTCTTTGATTATCTGCTGGAGAAGGCAAATGTCGTTGGTACGCCTGGTTCAGGCTTTGGACCGAGTGGAGAGCATTATTTCCGCGTAAATGCATTCGGCAGCTACGAGAATACCGTGGAAGCAATCGAAAGAATTAAGGCATTATAAGGCAATGAGGGGAAATCAGGGCTCACGAGGCGGATTTCCCCTTTCTTGATTGTGACTTCTTATAGTGAGAAATCGTAAGGCGAGGTTAGATGCCAATGGTAAATGAGAAGGTGTTGGAGAGGGTCAGCAGGCTGGCAGAGCTCGAGCTTCCGAAGGAACGGGACCAGGTTTTGCGGGATTTTCAAAGGCTGGTAGATTTTGCTGGAATGCTGGAGGGGCTCCAGCTTGGTGGCGTAGAGCCCTTGTATCAAGTAAATGAAGAGCAGGCGGGGAATGCCTTCCGTGAGGATTTAGTGACGCAGGATCTGGACCGGGAGGAGGCGCTTGAAAATGCACCCAAAAGGAGAGGGGAGTTTTTTGAGGTTCCCAAGACATTCTGAGAGTCGAAATTAAGGTTGAAATTAAGGTCGAAATTAAGGTCGGAACTCGGGGATTTCGTTTGGATCGTCTTTCTAGTAACCTTTTGACCTAGAAAGACGATCCAAACGATCCCCTCGAGGGTATTGCTTAATTTTTGCTCGATAAAAATTATTTCTTTGGCTAGGATGGATAGGGCATGGCGTGGGAAGCTCAAAAAACATGATAGACATAGTGTGGGAAAAGATGATGGACAAAGTCTGAAAAAAGATGATGGACAAAGTCTGAAAAAAGATGATGGACGAAGTCTGGGAAAAGATGATGGATGGGGAAATGGGGATTTTGGAATTGACGGCGGTGGAGCTGGGGAAAAAGATTAAATTCGGCGAGGTTGGCGTGGAGGAAGCGCTGGAGGCGGTCATCGAGAGGATTCAGGAGCGTGAGGAGAGTCTTCACTGTTACGTGACCTTGGATTTGGAGGGAGCACGGGCGAAGGCGAGGCTTCTGCAAAAGAAGCTTTTGAATGGTGAGGTGAGCGGACCCTTGGCGGGCGTCCCCTTTGCCGTGAAGGATAACCTTTGTACGAAAGGGATGCGTACCACCTGTGGAAGCAAGATTCTTAAGAATTTTGTACCGCCTTATGATGCGACGGTTGTTCGAAATTTGGAGAGCGCGGGCGCTTTCATTCTCGGGAAAACGAATTTGGATGAATTTGGCATGGGAAATACGACGGAGCGTTCCTTTGCAGGCGCTACGCGTAATCCTTGGGATGAAGAGAGAAGCGCTGGTGGATCCTCAGGAGGAAGTGCGGCGGCTGTTGCCAGCGGGGAGTGCTTTGCGGCGCTTGGCACGGACACGGGTGGCTCGATTCGCCAACCTGCCGCACATTGCGGGCTTGTAGGTCTGAAGCCGACCTACGGAACGGTATCCCGATATGGGCTGATTGCGTACTGTTCCTCCATGGATCAAGCTGGACCGATCACCAAGGACGTGAGGGATTGTGCCGCAGTCATGGAAGCGATTGCCTCCTATGACGAAAAGGATGCAACCTCCCTAAGGCGCGAGCCACTTCATTTGCAGTCGGCATTGACGGAGGGGGTCAGCGGACTAAAGATCGGTATTCCGAAGGATTATTTTGAGGAGAAACTGCAGCCTGAAGTGGAGCATGCCGTCAGGGCAGCGATGAAGGAACTAGAAGCACAGGGAGCGATTGTGGAAGAATTTGAACTGGGTCTTGTGCGCTATGCAGTTCCAACCTATTATACTATCGCCTGCGCGGAGGCAAGCTCCAATCTCGAGAGATATGATGGCATGAAATATGGTTTGCGCGAGGCTGGTACAGGCTTGCATGATACCTATCGCCAGACGAGGGCGAAGGGCTTTGGCGAAGAGGTAAAGCGCAGAATCCTTCTTGGAACCTTTGCGCTCAGCGAGGGCTACTATGAACAATATTACTTAAAGGCAATGAAGGCGCGGCGCCTGATTAAGAACCGCTTTGACGAGGTATTTCAGACCTATGATTTGCTGCTTGGTCCAGCTGCACCGACAACGGCGCCGCAGCTTGGGAGCGTAGGAGACGATCCCGTCCAGGCATATCTCGCGGACGTTTATACCGTTCCGGCGAATTTGGCAGGAATCCCTGCCATGAGCTTGCCATGCGGAAGGGATGCCCAGGGAATGCCGATCGGCTTGCAGCTGATGGCAGACCGCTTTCAGGAGAGAACCATTTTTCGTGCTGCCGCCACGTGGGAACAAGTCTTTGGTGGATTTCGACAGCTTAGAGGTTCTAGGCGGATTGATGAGCTTGGGCAGCTTGGAGGTTTTGGACAATTTGGCGGTACCAGGCAGCATGAAAGCAAGGCAAGATGGGAAGAGGGGATGGGACAAGCGTGAAGAAGGAATATGAAACCGTGATCGGGGTTGAGGTGCATGTCGAACTTGCCACGCAGACCAAAATCTTTTGCGGTTGCAGCACGGCTTTTGGCGCACCGCCGAATACGCAGGTTTGCCCTGTTTGCCTTGGCATGCCGGGAACGCTTCCAAAGCTAAATCACAGGGCAACGGAGCTTGCCATGGCAGTGGGGTTGGCGCTGCACTGCGAAGTAAGTCGCACAACGCGCTTTGACCGTAAAAACTATTTTTATCCGGATAACCCACAGAATTACCAAATATCGCAGCTCTATTCGCCCATTTGTAAAAATGGCTGGTTGGAGATAGGAGAAGGGCAGAGGAAAAAGCAAATTCGCATTCATGAGCTTCATCTGGAGGAGGATGCGGGCAAGCTTCTTCATGGCGATGCCGGAGAGACGCTTGTGGATTATAATCGTGCTGGCGTTCCGCTGATTGAGATTGTCTCTGAGCCTGATCTTCGCAGCAGCGAGGATGCCATCGCATTTATTTCGCAGCTTAGAACAATCATTGGTTATCTTGGCGCCAGTGACTGTAAGCTACAGGAGGGCTCCATGCGCGTGGACGTCAATCTTTCCCTGCGCGAGGCAGGCAAGGAGTGCCTGGGAACCAGAACGGAAATGAAAAACCTGAATTCCTTCCGGGCAATTACCAGAGCCATTTCCGCTGAAAAGGAGAGACAACAAGCACTATTGGATGCTGGTGAAGAGGTGATTCAGGAGACGCGCAGGTGGGATGATGCGAAGGGGTGCTCCGTTTCCATGCGTTCGAAGGAGGATGCACGGGATTACCGGTATTTTCCAGATCCGGATCTGCCACCCGTACATATTTCTGAGGCATGGATTCAGAAGGTACGTGACAGCCAGCCGGAGCTTCGAGAAGAAAAGCAGAAGAGATTTGTTCAGGAATATGGTTTGCCGGAATATGACGCTACGCTCCTTACGGAGTCCGTTCATCTGGCAAGACTGTTTGAACTAACGGCGGCGCAAGGCGTGCAGCCCAAAAAGGTCAGCAATTGGTTGATGGGAGAGGGGCTAAGGCTGCTACGGGAAAAGGAAATGGATCCCGAGGACATTCGGCTTTCACCAGGGCATTTTGCCGCTTTGATACGCATGAATGAGGATAAAAAAATCACGAATGCCGTGGCAAAGCAGGTGTTTGAGGCGGCGTTTGAGGAGAACGTGGATCCGCAGGAGTATGTTGAGGCACATGGCCTGCTGACGGTTCAAGATGAAGGACTTTTGCGCAAGACCGTGCAAAAGGTCATTGAGGAAAACCTAAAGTCCGTAGAGGATTATCGGAAGGGAAAGGATAAGGCGCTGGGTTATCTTGTGGGACAAACAATGAAAGCCATGAAGGGGCAGGCGGAAGCCTTGACCGTCACGGCTTTACTAAAAGAATTCCTGGATTAGTTTTCTTTGAGGTAATTCAGGAAAAGATGATTTAATTCCTGGTGCTTGCTGTTGACGATCACGGCGAAGTATTGGTTCTCGCCAAAGACATAGGATTCGCTAAGCTTTTTACAGTCATTGACACGGATGGCAACGGGCATGGGATCCTTCATGGAAGTGGGATCCGTTGGATCCGATGGATATTCCAGCTTGGGATTCTGCTTAGCCTCCTCAAGCAGGGCGCGGTCTGCGTAATAGAAATCTTTTTCGTATTTCTTAAGCTCTTCGTCCGTCAAGAAATCTCGGAGATCCATCAGCACGTCATTATAGGCATAGCGATCTATTGCCGGAAGGTCGCCAATGATGGAATCCAGATCGCCTGCAGTGATGTGAACCATGATTTTCTGCGTGGTCTGAACGGTTGCATCATCCATGGCTGAAAAATCCAGAAACATGTCAGAGTCGAAGTACAGAACGGAGGTTTCCAAATCAATATTAGCCAGCTTTGCAAAATCGTTTTTATAATCTTCGGAATATATGGTCTCCGCCATGTTGATAAACGCACTGTAATAGGCGGTATCTTTATTGGTAAGAAAGGTATGTATGAGTGAAACAACCAGAAAGACGCCGCAGATGCCACCAATGACGTGCCATTTATAATAATCCCAGAAGTAGGACATTCTCTCCTTGAAACTGCGATTTTTGATTTCATCGCGTTCTTCTTTAAATTCATCCATTAAAGGCATTGATATCACCATCGCTTTCTGATCTTTATGACATTAGTTATCATAATGTTTTCCACGGGATCTGTCAATGAAACCTTTCTAATTCAATTCTAAAAAAATTGTGAAAAACTTGAAACTTCAGATTTTATGAGCTATGATAGTTGCATAGGCAAAATCGGAAAGAGACAAAAGGAAGGATGAAACAATGAGTGAAGCATACGTGGAATGTCTGGTAAAGGCGAAGGGAGCCTTTGTTTTTAAGATTTTGAGGGCGCTACTTTATGCGCTCTGTGCAGTTGCCTTTTTGTCCATGGTGATCGGGACGGGCGTGATTGGAGTGATTTTGGGCCTGGCTCTGGGCGCTGCAGGATATTATGTTGGCATGTTGGGTGACGTGGAATATGAATATCTTTATATTGATAAAGAATTATCCGTAGATAAGATTCTGGCGCAGACAAGGAGAAAAAAGGTTGCAACCTATACGATGGAGCGCATGGAGATCATGGCCCCCATCAAATCCTATCGGTTGGATAATTATAAGAATCGTCAAACAAAGGATATCGATTATAGCATTGGCTATGAGGACAAGCCCGACAAACGCTATGTCTTTTATTATGAGGGTGGAGAGCGGATTATCATCAGTCCTTCCGAGGAAATGATTAAGGTTATGAAAAATGCAAATCCCAGGAAGGTATATTCGGATTAAAAAATTCGAAACTTAAAATGCAAATTGGGTGTTGACAGCCGCCCGATTCTCTGCTATCATCATTGAAATAATTTCAAAAGAATAAAAATATAGGAGGGAAAGAAAATGGGTAAAATTATCGGTGAAGGCATTACCTTTGATGACGTACTTTTGGTACCTGCCTACTCACAGGTCATTCCAAACCAGGTTGACTTGACGACTTACCTGACGAAGACGATTAAACTGAACATTCCCATGATGAGTGCCGGAATGGACACCGTTACGGAGCATCGCATGGCTATTGCCATGGCGAGACAGGGCGGTATTGGCATCATCCACAAGAACATGTCCATCGAGGCGCAGGCGGAAGAGGTGGACAAAGTAAAACGTTCTGAAAACGGAGTTATAACGGATCCATTTTCTTTAACCCCCGAGCATACCTTGGCAGATGCAGATGCCTTGATGGCAAAGTTCCGCATCTCCGGCGTTCCCATTACGGAAGGCAAGAAGCTCGTCGGAATCATCACCAATCGTGATCTGAAATTCGAGACAGATTTCACCAAGAAAATCAAAGAGTCCATGACCAGCGAGGGACTGATTACTGCTCCCGAGGGAACTACCCTTGAGGAAGCAAAGAAGATTCTTGCGAAGGCTCGCAAAGAGAAGCTTCCCATCGTGGACAAGGATTATAACCTAAAGGGCCTTATCACCATCAAGGACATTGAAAAGACCGTGAAATATCCTTTGGCAGCAAAGGATTCCATGGGAAGACTTCTTTGTGGTGCTGCCGTTGGTATTACGGCAAACGTGCTTGACAGAGTTGCGGCTTTGGTAAAGGCAAAGGTGGATGTCGTTGTGCTGGATTCCGCACATGGTCATTCCCAGAACGTGATCAACTGCGTCAAGATGATTAAGGAAGCATATCCTGAGCTTCCCGTGATCGCAGGAAATGTGGCAACCGGCGAAGCAACCAGAGCTTTGATTGAAGCAGGCGCTGACGCAGTGAAGGTTGGCATCGGACCCGGTTCCATATGTACGACCCGTGTCGTTGCAGGTATCGGCGTACCTCAGATCACGGCAGTCATGGATTGCTATGAAGTTGCTAAGGAATATGGCATCCCCATCATCGCGGATGGCGGCATCAAGTATTCCGGAGACATTACTAAGGCATTGGCAGCAGGCGGCAGCGTATGTATGATGGGTAGCATGTTCGCAGGCTGTGAGGAGAGCCCTGGAGATTACGAGCTCTTCCAAGGAAGAAAATACAAGGTATATCGTGGAATGGGATCCATTGCAGCCATGGAGAGTGGAAGCAAGGATCGTTACTTCCAGGAGAATGCAAAGAAGCTCGTTCCTGAAGGTGTGGAGGGCCGCGTGGCATACAAGGGAAGTGTTGAGGATACGGTGTTCCAGCTGATGGGTGGACTTAGGTCTGGTATGGGATACTGCGGCGCGCATAACATTCAGGAGCTGAAAGACAATGGCAGATTTGTCAAGATCTCGGCTGCATCCTTAAAGGAGAGTCATCCTCATGACATTCACATTACCAAAGAGGCTCCGAACTATAGCGTAGACGAATAATCATCGAACGGGGCGGAGATATGTCTCTGCCCTTGTTTTTTGAAAAAAATATATTTTTTGAAAAAATGAACTTCCGTAGTAAAGACGGAAGCATTTTAAGGATAAACAAGGCAACTGATGAATAACATGTTGCATATCACAAGAATATTTGCTATGATTAATATGATTATTAACATAACAAATGTTCGCTGCAAAATAGGAGGAAAAAAAGATGCAGTTATCACACAACGAATATTTGATTATGGCGCTTCTGTGGAAAGAAAATCGTCCTTTGTCTCGTGCAGAGATCTTAAAAGGTACGGAAGGGAGAAACTGGAATCCCGCTTCCATCCACCTCATCCTGAACAGCATGCTGTCCAAGGGTGCCATCAAGATCACTGACGAGGAAAAGAAGTATGGTCGGACCTATGAAGCGGTAATCACTCAGGAAGACCATATGATGCAGTGCATCGAGGAGGGTATGCCGGAAGGAACCGTTGAGGAAAAGCTTTTGAATGTGTTTGACGTGCTTTCTAAGAGAGCGGACGAAAAGAAGATGCTTAGCGTGGTTTCGGCGCTGGTAGACAGGACCCAGGTGAAGGAGAAGGACATCGAAGCTCTTGAAGCCATTTTGGAAGAGAAAAGGTCTCAGCTACGTAAGAGAAAGAAGTAAAATTGCTTAAATAGCGGCTGTGGGGTCAAGGGTTTTGGAGGGGAATCGTGACAAAAGAGGAAATTTAGATGACGATTTCTGTATTCTCCGTAATTATGAGTATCACCTGTTCCAGCGTGATACTATTCGCCGCCAGTTTTCTGGTGGCACATGCCAAAAGAGTAAGATGGGGCTTGCTCTTGTTCATTTTCATATTGGGATTTACCAGATTGGCATTTCCGTTTGAGTTTTGGGTCGCAAAAGAAATACGTGTTTGGAAAGTGTATCCGACGTTACAATTGTTAGCTGAGCACGAATTGTTTTTTGGTATCACGACTGCCAAGCTTTTGTTGTTGATCTGGATGACGGGAATTGGAATAGGGTTCTTTAGATTCTGCAAGAAATTAAAGAATATCAAAGAGATCATTCGTCGTTCAATTCCTGTTACCGAAGATGATCCATTACACGAAATTTTTGTACAGGCCGTTCGGAGTTTAGGTTATCAAGGTAGCATGAGGATTGCGGTCACGGACGCATTTTCGACAGCCGTTTCCGCTGGTATCATGCATCCCATTATCTTGATTCCAAAAGAGATGAGGTTCTTTTCTAAAATGGAGTTACAGGGCGTAGTTCGCCATGAAATTACACACTATCTTAGGAGAGACATTTGTAAGATTTGGGCACTGAATATTGCGCAATGTATCTTTTGGTGGAATCCCATAGTCTACATTTTGAAGTGTAGGGTGATCGACATGCTGGAGTTGGAATGCGATGAAAGAGCATGTTTGGGAATGAATGATGAGGAGCGCCTGGCTTATTTGGAGGCAATTAATCATGTATTAAGTTCAGGAAAAGTGCATGACATAGACTTTGGCATGGGCTACGCCAGAAGCCATACTGGCAGATTCTTGGAACGCAGATTTTTGGATGTATTGTACCCCGTTCAGAAGCATTCGGATGAGGTGACATTCTTCTTGGCGGCTATTAGTATTGTTCTGTTTTGCTTTTCTTATTCCTTTATCGTGCAACCGGCAGGAATGCCTAAGTCAATGGAAGCAGATAATGTTGAGATTAGCTTGAATGCTAATGACAATGAGGATATTAATTGTTTCCTTTTAGGATTACCAGATGGGACATATTATTATATTTCAGGTATGGAAACAAAGGGTATGTTAACAGAGCAAGAAATTCAAAATCCTCCCTATAATGGCCTTCCGATTTTCGATTACATTCCGTGAAAGGAGAAGACTGATTATGCGATTTAGGAATAGTGTGAAATATTTATTAGGGTTATCTGTTGCTGTTATGTTATTCGGAACACCTGTGATGGCTACGGATGTCATCCCGGAAGATACGGAAGTAACGATCACCAAGGAAGAAGAACCGACTCGGGCAGAAGAATTCGTATGGTTTTATCGTACATATGAGGGAAGAAGACAACGGAGACTGTGGTCCTTAACTTACCAGCGTTGGGTGACTGAATGGATCGACATTGGTCCAGCATAATCCTATGGTTTACAATTGCATAAAGACTTAAGAGTGGCGGGTGTGCCGTAAGGCATACCCGCTGTTTTTTTAAGATAGTTGTATATGATATGAGAAGGGTCTTAAAATGGATTTTTGCTTTGCGGACTAAGATCTGTTGACTTTTGAAGAAAAATTTCGTATAATTCACTTATCTGAAAGGCGACCCATCAGAGGATGCCTTTCATTCACTTCTAATTGGCGATTCGGCCGATTATCCACTTATTTTTGAGGATGCGGAAGGCTTGTTTTTGCCTGCTTGTTGATAACGCGCGCACGGAAAAACGGCTGACCATAAGTGTCCTCAAAAGAACCATTTACGGGCGCAGGGCGCAGAAGGAGGACTTGGGGACTTATGGGAACGAGCGACGTCGTGACAAACATGTACCTGAAGAAGGCGGAGAGGTCAGCAGACTTGATCAACTGTTACGTCTGTAACGGGAAACAGCTGGTGAGGGCCGAGGACGTAAGGTTGATGGAAAACGTGCATTACAGGGTGACGGAAGAAGGGACGACACGGGTTACCGGGAAGAAAAATCGGAGGGACAAAAGGCGACAAAACAGAAAACTAAGGCTTAGTGGGGTGAACGTGGACCTGGTGGAGGAAGCAAGGTTTGGGATGAGGGTAGCCATCATTTCCCTGGAGAACCAGTCAAAGGTGCATTATGCCATGCCGATCCGCATGCTGAATGAGGAAGCGGTCATGTATCACGAACAGTGGCGTGAGATCGCTGCGGAACACGAGAAAAGGAAGGACTTAAGCGGCGCGGAATACATGTCTGGAATGGCGAAGGGAGAAACGGTAAGGCCCGTGATCCTGCTTGTGGTGTACTGGGGAAAGGAGGAATGGAACGGCCCCAGGAATCTTCGCGACATGATTGACTGGGAGGGGTATCCTGAGGAGATCAGGAACATGATAACGGATTATCCGCTACACCTCGTGGAGGTCAGAAAAGAAGGGGTCGGAGAGAGCTTTAAGTCGGATCTGCGGGAAGTGTTTGGGTTTCTGCAAAGGGCGGAGGACAAGGAAAGGCTAAGGACATATGTCGAGGAGAACAGGGAAGCGTTTCAGCACATGGCAACGGACGCGTGCAGGACGCTGGAGGTCATGGGAAATGTGGAAATCATAAATCACGATCACGAGGACAAAGAAGATGGAAAGGAGGTGACCCATGACGTGTGCAAGGCAATAGAGGACATGAAAGAGGAAAGCAGACTGGAGGGCAGACTGGAAGAGAGTAATCAGAAAATATGCATTTATGTTACCATGCTCATGAAAAACTTGAATTTGACGGAAGAAAAGGCATGCCAGGCGCTCGAAATAACGCCAGAGGATTACAGGGCAGCATGTGCGGCCGTGATGGCTCATAAAGAATAACATTGGAACGCAGGTACATGAGTTAAGCAAACAGGGAATAGAGGTTGTCAGCAGTCTCGTGGGTTCGAAGGAATTAAGCAAACTGATACGGACGAAGAAGACAAAGGGAGGAAAAGAGAAGACGTGCAGGGCGATTACGGAATTGATTGAAGGAGGCAAGGCAGAGGGCAGGGAAGAAGGCAAGAGAGAAGAACGCGCCAATACGGGAATGGAGAAAACCACGAAAATGCGTATGTTCACCATGACAATTTGGCTTTTTTGACATTTTCTATTGACAACTTATGCCGTAGATGATATATTCTACAATTGCATGTTATGTACATAACATGCATCTCATCCACCGACCGTGAAAGGTCTGCGTGCATTGTTCTTACTGAATAGGTTCGCATGAAAAGCGAACCATTCAGAAGGACTCGCATGTATGGAAATCTTGACATAATAATATGAGGACCTGAAAATGTTTCGCATTGGAATTTGTGACATAAACGCAAGAAATACATTGGAAGAAGGAATTCGGCGATATTTCAAACTGGAAAACCTTCGATGTGAGATAATCATATGGGAGACGATAGATGAGATGATGGATGCACTTCTGGCGGGAAAGGAGCTGGAGGTATTGTTTTTGGGAATACAGAACGAAGGAATGTTGGAACTGGAGTCTGCAAAGAAGATTAGGGATGATTTGCGCGAGATCCAAATGCGATTGGTTTATGTTTCCAATACCGATTACTTTTCTAAAGTATTAATTCAAACAATGCCATTTGACGCGCTGACAAATGGATTTAGCATAAAAGATGTGGAGCAGGTATTAGAGCGAGCTGTTTTATCATTTCATCGAGAGCAAGAGCATTTCAAGTTTCGTTTTGGCAAGAATTATTATTCCATTCCAGTGGATGACATTCTGTATCTGTGCAGTGACATACGACGCATTCGCATAAAGACGAGGCGGCAGGAATATGAGTTCAATGGACTCTTGCGGGACGTAAAAGAGAGGCTGCCCAAATGCTTTCTTTCCATCCATCGCTCCTTTGTCGTAAATCGGGAGCACGTCTTGCAATTTACCTCGGAAATGGTGCAACTGACGGATGGAACGATTCTTTCAATCAGTAAGCCATATCGCCGTATGGCAAGGGCAAACCTTCGGTCCAAAAGATAGCCGAAAATGCTTATTTCTTCCATAATTCCTAGTATACAAGAAATGAAATATATGTTAAAATATACTTCGTGAAGCCTGCTTTTGGGGGGCGCGCGAAGTTTTTTGTTTCCATGAAAAATGACTTGAAAGTGGGGAAGATCCATGGCATTACAGGAGTTGTTGGACAGAAATGAATTGCAGAGGCTTCAGGATGGATTTTGTAAGGTATCAGGTGTTTCGGCGTATTGCTTAAATCAAGAGGGGATGAAAATCACCCGAATATCTGGAGATGACAGATATTATCGAGGTTTGCAGGAGCAGCTCGCCTTGGAACGGGTGATGGGGGAGGATGCCATTGAAGATATGGCCGTGGAGAATATTGAAGGCCATAAGCAGGTCGCAGCGATTGCCATTCAGGCGCGTGGCGAAAAGGAGCTATATTGGATTGTCTATAAGCCTGAAGAGATGCGAGAGGATGATTTTTATCAGATCACGGAGCTCCTTCGGGATGCCAGCATTTCATTTCTACAGGGTAAGCTTCAGGCCTATGGGGCAGAAGCAGAGAACATTCGTAATCAAACAAATTCCCAGAAAATGGACCGACGCGTAAAGATGAATCAGGCATTGGCCAGAATCGTTCAGCTTTTGGATAGCATGGAGCCAATCGAAGGCATCATGAACGAGTGGTTAAAGGCGGTTAGTATCTTTATGGAACTGGATACCGCCCAGATCTTTAAGCTTCAGGAGAATGGGAAATTCATGGACGTGATTTGCGAGTGGCGCAAGTCAGAACTTGCATCCTTCTTTGATCGAACCTCCCATCTCTCGACATATGCATTTTTAAAGACGGATCGGCCTATGACGGTAAATGCGGACACGATGTTGAATCCTGAATTCCGTGACGTCTATCGGCTTGGCGTGAGAGCCATGATGCTGTTCCCGGTGGGACCGAAGGAGAGCGGTTTTGTCGTTTCGCTAAACCATCGAAAGGGTCACGCTTTTACAAAGGAAGAGGATATCTTTGCGTCAGATGCCGTAAAGATTTTAAACAATGTTTTGACGCGCAGAATTCAGAAGAATTCCTTAAACAGCGCGTACAGCTCCATGGAGATGGTGCTGGACGGACTAAATACCTGTGTTATGGTTCGGGCAGATGGAGGACGCAGGATCCTTTACGTGAATCGTATGTTTCAGGAGACCTTCCCGACGGAACTTCGGAAGGATGACTTTACGTGGCTTTTGAAGGCTGATGAGAGTGCTTCCGTTGCCGAAACGTTGAATGACGAAGAGGAAACTTCAGATAAAGATGCCATATTGGAGCAAGATGGTGTTACGCAGCTGGAGCGTCGCGAGGTTTATTATCGGGAGAAAGAGCGCTGGTATGACCTTACGGTTTCTGAGGTTCGTTGGGTTGACGGAAGCATCGTGCGGATGTATTCCATGAACGACATTACCCTAAAAAAGAATTATCAGGGCAAGATTGAGCAGCAGGCATACATTGATTTCCTGACGGGGCTTTATAATCGTATCTGTTGCGAACGGGATCTGGCCATTCATATTGAATCAGCAATCAAGCAAAAAAAGACGGGTGCCCTGCTCTATTTGGATTTGGATGATTTCAAGCATATTAACGAGGGCTTGGGACATCAGTATGGTGATGCGCTTCTGAAGGCAATTTCGCATGCCTTTCAGAGAATTCCCGGAATCGAGACAACTTGTTACCGCATGGGCGGTGATGAATTTGTCATTGTGGTTCCGCCGGAATCATATGACAGAATTGAAATCATTCTGGAGGATATTCAGCAGATTTTTACGAAGCCTTGGTTCCTTAAGGATTCCGATTATTATTGCACCATGAGCATGGGTGCGATCACCTTCCCTGATGGCGGGGAGAGTGTTACGGATCTGGTAAAGAAGGCGGATATTGCCATGTATGCCGCAAAGAAGGCGGGCAAGAACCGTATTCAGTTTTATAACAATGGTTCTACTTCGGCAGAGCGCCGGAGACTGGACATAGGCAACAGCATGCGAGAGGCAACGGCGAAGAACTTTGGCGAATTTGAAGTGTTTTATCAGCCAATCATGAACGTGCGGGATGGGGAGCCGAGGTGCGCGGGTGCAGAGGCGTTGGTTCGCTGGAACAGTACGAATTTGGGCTTTCTTTCCTCGGCAGAATTTATTCCGCTTGCGGAGTATCTGGGCCTGATCAATCCCATCGGAAATCATGTGCTTTTGAAGGCGTGCAAGCAGTGCAAGGAGTGGAATGACAAGGGCTTTGATTACAAGGTGAACGTCAACCTTTCCGTAATTCAGTTACTACAAAACGACATTGTGGAAATTGTTGAAAATGCGCTGAAGGAAACGGGAGTGAGGCCGGAACGTTTGACGTTGGAGGTGACCGAGAGCCTTGCCATCAATGACATGGAGCGCATGAAGAATATTTTGAAGAGAATTCGCGAGCTTGGCGTGACGATTGCGCTGGATGATTTTGGAACGGGGTATTCCTCTCTGAATCACGTGCATGAGATCGCATTCGACACGATTAAGGTGGATCAGAGCTTCGTCAAGGATCTTTCGGAGGATTCCTATTCCAAGCATTTCATTAAGTTGGTCAGCGAGCTTGCTGAGACACTTGGAGCCGACATCTGCGTGGAGGGCGTGGAGAATTTAAGACAGTATAACATCATCAAGGAGATGAAGATCAAATATATTCAGGGCTTCTATTTCGACAGACCCATGCCTGCAAAGGATTTTGAGAGAAAGTATTGCAGGAGCCTTACGAAGGACAAGAAGGAAGCTGATAAGGAAAAAACCGTAGAATTTCGTGGTAAACAGGAAAAGAGGGCCCCAAAAGCAGGACAAGACGAACCCGAGCATCAAGTCGAGTCTAAGCAGCAAGACATGTCCAAGCAAAATAAGCCCGCTCAGGATAAAACCAAGCAAAATAAGGCCACGCTGGATAAAACCGTGCAAGATAAGCCTAAGCAGGACAAGTCCGAGCAGGAGAAGCCCAAGCCCAAAAGAATTACGGGAAGGTCCGTTGGCAAAAAAGACGAGAAGATCATTAACATTAACAGAAAATCATAAGAAATAGATATCTAGTTTTCGGACGGATGAAAAAGGGGGCATCCTAGCCGGTAACGGCGGGGTGCCTTCGTGTCGCTTAAGCCTCGCGAAGCGATTTTATCAGCGAAATGAAGCGAGGCGACCGAAGAATATTACGATGCTGAATTTGCAGCGAAATATTCTTCGCAGTGATGGAGCCGAGTGGAATGTAGCCAATCATCGCGAAGCGATTTCATTTAGAAAGGAGTAGCACATGGCGGAAAGCTTTAGTATTTTGGACATGCAGGAAAGTCCGCATACGGACGCACCGAGGCCAGCCTTCTATCTGGATCTGAATCTCAACCAGATCATAGATAAGGTGACGTCGCAGTGGGACAATCAGGTGAAAAAGATGTTTCTCTACTTTCCCAAGAATGCAGAATGTGAGGCATATCGCAGGGCCGTTTATGGTGACGTAAAAAAGGCGGTCTGCCATGAGGCCTTGTTAAAGTTTCTGGAAGTGGCTGGAAAGATGGAGGAAAACAGAAAGCAAGAGGAAGCAGTTCTTAGCTCCATGCAAAAGAATGTCTGGCATCTTTGGTCCATTCATCATTACTGCGAGGCGTTTGGAGACCTCTGCGAGGCGCTTCAAACCATGGAACTGACCTCCGAGGGAATGCAGACCTTTCTACGTAAGCTCAAGGAGCATTTGGCATCTGCACAGTATCAAACCATGCGAGAGCAGGTAGAGAAGGTCCTAAAGGAGCTGATGGCATTTCGCTTTACCATCACCTATGAAAAGGATCGCATGATCATCTCTGAGGGGACAACTATCGGGGATTATGAAGCCTTTATGGACAAGGGCGGAGACCGCGACAGGATAACACTGAAGAGCCCGTTTTTGATTAGTCCGAACCTTGCCGACTTGGAAAATGAATGTTTGTCCGTGCTTTCGGCAAAGCGACCGAAGATGTTTCAGGCCTTAAAGGAGACGGCAGAAAAGTATCGGAGCTTTGGAGAGGAATTTTGCTACCGGTTTTGGAAGGAGATTCCTTATTATCTTTCCTATCGCGCATTTCAACTGGACATGGAGTCGAAAGGCTTTGCCTTCTGTACGCCAACGGCAAAGGAAGAGGAGGAAACTAGTGCGGAGGGCTTGTACGATTTAGCCCTTTCCATTGTTGCCCATCGGGAGGGTAGAAAGGTTGTTGCCAATGAGTTTGCCTATCAAAAGGGAGAGAGCTTTTTCATCCTGACAGGACCGAATCAAGGTGGTAAGACGACCTTTGCAAGAAGCCTGGGACAGCTTGTGTTTTTCACAAAGATGGGATTGGACGTGCCTGCGAAAAAGGCAAACGTTCGGTATTACAAAAATATTTTGACGCATTTTTCCGTTGAGGAAAGTATTGAGACGGGGCGCGGAAAGCTAAAGGAGGAGCTGCTTCGTTTGGCTCCCATGATGGAGGACGGGGAGGAAAAGGATTTCGTCATCATCAATGAACTGTTTACGACGGCGGCGACCTATGACGCTGAGATCATGGGGAAGAAGGTGCTCACGCATTTCGTCGAGCAGAACTGTCAGGGCATCTACGTAACACATTTGAAGGAATTGGCATCGGCGCATCCGAAGGTGGTCAGCCTTCGAGCCATGCTAAACGAGGAGAGATTACAAACCTTCCGCATCGCGCGGAGTGAGGCGGAGGAATCCGCCTGTGCAGCAAACCAGGTCAACAAGTACCGGCTCACGTATGAGCAGTTAAAGGAGCGGTTATGAATAGTTTTCTGTTATATGACCAAACGGACAAGCTGATGGATCCGCCGTACTATGATGCGAAGAGCATTATTCAGGATCTCGGTCTGAAGGCGCTGTTTCTGTCAGCCGCCAAGGAAGTGATCTATGAGGAGAGCGGACAGGTTAAGAAAATCGGCAAAGAGGATCTTTACATTCAGGATTGCATGCGGAAGGTCATGATGATTCCTCTGAGAACCGAGGAGGCGATAAAGTATCGGCAGGACATTTTACGAGATTTTCTGGAGAATGAGGACCTGATTCGTTCCCTCTACGAAATCAGTTCGAAGGTTCTTGAGGAATGGAATAAGCTGGGACGCGGCGTGATGGAGAAGATGAGCAATTCCAATCCCGCGGCAAAGCTGATTTCCGACATTCGCGTGATTTCCCTGCTGACAACGCACCTGCACATGATTCGCGACATGCTGGAGGAGAGGAAGGAAAAGCTGCATTCTCACGGATTACGCAGCCTGTTAAAGCGTTTGAAGGAAGAATACTCCGAGGAACGAGAGGCCTATGTGCAAAAGATTTTGACGGACATCGATTTTTATGTGGGAGATCGCGAGACGGAAGAGTTTGGAGGTCTGGTGGTCAGACCGAGGATCGTCTTGGAGTGCGGCCTAGAGGAGGGACTGAAATTCAGCTCCCTAAGGCTACAGGAGGTTGCTTCCCAGAATAAAAAGTTCTACAAGCCAGGTGGTACGATTGATAAATTGCAGGAGCTGAAGAATTCGAGAATTCCGGATTCCTTCTCCACGGTGAAGGAGATTGCCATCCGCGATCAGACGACGCAGCTGGAATTTCAGGTGGTCAGCTATCTGATTGGCAGCGTGGCTTCGATTGTCAGTGACTTTGGTCCCTTCTTTGACAATCTGCATCTGCAGTCGGCCTTTTACCTTGGAGCCGTCAACCTAAAGCATCAGATGAAACGCTTTTCACTGGAATATTGCTTCCCGAAGGTTTGTGACAAGGACCGACTGACCTTCCGCGAGTTGAAGGAGTTCGTGATGTGTCTTGAACAGCGCGTGGATGCCGTGGGAAATACCTGCGACATGAAGCATAAGATGCTCCTCATAGTCACGGGCGCAAATCAGGGCGGAAAATCGACCTTCCTTCGCAGTATTGGCATTGCGCAGGTCATGATGCAAAGCGGCCTGATGGTGACGGCGGAGCGCTTTGAAAGTGCCATTTTCCCAGATTTGTTCACGCACTTTACGCGGCGTGAGGATAGTGAAATGAACAGCGGCCGTCTCGATGAGGAGCTGAATCGCATGAACCAGATCATAGAACATTTGGGAGAGCGCCCCTTAATCCTTTTGAACGAATCCTTTGCCACGACAACGGAAAAGGAGGGCTCGGTCATTGCCTATGACATTATCAAGGCCTTGAATGAGATTGGGGTCAAGATTCTTACGGTAACGCACCTGTTGTCCTTTGCTCGAAAGATGTATCAGGAATGTCAGGAACGGCCGGATTCCGATATCGAATTCCTGTCGGCGGAGAGATTGCAGGGCGGCGTTCGAACATTTAAGATGATTCAGCACGCACCGGAGCTGACGAGCTTTGGACTGGATCTTTACGAGGAAATCGTGGAGAATAGAGGAAAATAATGTGTCATTAGGTCAAAGGTAAGCCATATCCTCGAGGTTATGAAATGCTTTACTTAGTGACATTGCCTATGGGAATGAAGCTAGGCAAGGACATATCGCAGAAGAAATAAAAAGGAGAGTAGCAAAATGCGAGGACTATCGCAAGAACGTAAACAAGAGACAAGAAAGAATTGGCAACGCGCTTTAGGAGTTCTGTTAGCATTATCACTAATGTTTGGCGGGATGAACGCGGTATCTGGAAACAGAGTACTGGCAGCAGGAGAAAACTTGATTCAAAATCCCAATTTTGCGGACGAGGATATGTCTGCGTGGCTGGACACGGGAGCAACAATTACGAGGGAATCACAGGCAGAGGCGATTTTTGATGACGTTAAGACCTATGCCACCATTTCTGGGAGAACCCAAAGCTATCAGGGCTTTTCACAGGATGTCACAAGCGTCGTGGAGCCTGGCGCGGAATATGAGATTTCGTATTACGTGAAGCTATCGGATGATTTTAAGGATGCGAAGGATTCAGAGCGTCAAGTCTTCTTCGGACCGATGGTCATCGAGGATAATGTGACGAAGTATCTGAGCCAGTCCTACAGCAGTGAGATTCGCGGAACGCTGGTGAAGGAGATTCCTGTTGGTCAGTGGGTGCAGCTCTCTGGTACCTATCAGGTTGGCGACGGTTGCACGCAGGTGGTGCTTCGCTTTCAGCAGGAGAGTAGTAAGAACAATGGCGCGTATTCGATCACGGGCGTTTCGATGAAGAAGATGAAGTCGAAGACGGCGCAGGAGGCTTATCAGTTTGAGGACATTCCGAGCCTTAAGGATGCCATCACTGCTGCCCTTGGTGAGGATACCATCGTCGGCATGGTAACGCATCCCGTGGACAATAAGAAGGAATGGGCGCTACTGACAAAGCACGCAAATGCAGTCACGACGGGAAATGAGCTGAAGCCAGATTCCAACTTTGGATATTCCAATGCCGTATGCCCTGGCAAGGAGACCGTTAAGTTCAATGGTAAGGATCTGTTGGTTCCGAAGATCGATTGGTCGAGGGGCGAGCGCTTTGTGAACGCAGTTTGGAAATACAATCAGGAGAATCCTGACAATCCCATTCGAATTCGTGGTCACGTGCTGGTATGGCACGCGCAGACTCCCGAATGGTTTTTCCATGAGGATTATGATCCCTCCAAGGACTATGTTTCCAAGGAAGTGATGGATCAGCGTCTGGAATGGTACATCAAGACGATTTTAGAGCATTACGTGGGTCCTGACAGTAAGTATAAGGATCTCTTCTATGGCTGGGACGTTGTGAATGAGGCCTGTGTTGGCGGTTCCCAGATTTATCGTGATGACAAGGGCGGAACGGAAAAGCTTTCGGATCCGACTCATGGAGAGAAATCCAGCTGGTGGCATGTTTACCAGAGCAACGAGTTCATCATCAATGCATTCAAGTATGCCAATAAGTATGCACCCGCTAGCCTGGAGCTGTACTACAATGATTTTGGTGAGATTTGGCCGGATAAGATGACTAGCATCTGCGAGCTTGTCAAGGCTGTTCAGGCGGAGGCAGGCGCTCCTGGCGTAGGTACCAGAATTGATGCCATTGGCATGCAGGCGCACTATGGAATGAATGACTTTAGCATTCAGAATTTCGAGACGGCAGCCAGAACCTATCTGGAGCTGGTTGGAAAGATTCAGCTGACCGAGCTGGATTTGTCCTGTAGTAACAATTACGACGGCACCGAGGCAACGCAGGATCAGGAATACATGGACGAGGCGCTTGTCTACCAGAGCATTTTTGAGGTGCTAAAGAAATTGGATGCCCTTCCTTGCTATGAAGTCGGCGGCATTACCTTCTGGGGCGTAACCGATCCCTATTCCTGGCTGCAGAGCAGGAGCAACGTGGGCGGCGGCACGGATGGAACAAAGAAGCAGGTTCCGCTGCTATTTGACGGTGATTATAAGGCAAAGCCTGCATATTGGGCCTTTGTGGATCCTTCTAAGATTAAGGTCGTACAAAAGAAGGTGGAAGCAAGAAGAAGCTATGACGGAACGGTTCAGGACGCCTTGTCTTATGAATTTGGTGAGGGGGACACTACGGCTACCTTAACGCCCGTCTGGAATGAGGAAGGTCTCAAGCTTCAGGTAGAGGTCAAGGATAAATCCCTGGACGGGGAAAAGGATTATGTAACGCTTTACGTGGATGAAAAATGTCAGGCCAAGGAGGACATCACGCCGACGATCCTTACGATCAACCGTAAGGAGGCAAGCTCTATCGGTGGCGGTTATAAAGCAACCTTTCAGGTGCCCTTAGACGGTGTTGTATTTGGCAAGGAAATCTTGTTTGACGTAAAGATTACCAATGCGAATGGAGACATAGTTTCTTATAACGATATTCGTAATTCCCAGGAGACGAGTAGTCTGAATTATGCGCTGTGTACCTTTAAGCCTGCACTCACGAGAATCTCGAAGGGAAGTCCTTCCGTGGACGGCGAAAAGGATGAGGTTTGGAATACGGCAGATACGGTATGGCTGAATGGCGAGACGGGAACCATTACGGCAGACGCAAAGTGCAAGTTCCTTTGGGATGAGAAAAAGTTTTATGTCTATGCAGAGGTAACGGGCGTAGAGGAGAGCGAGGCGGCAAAGACATGCTTTGAGATTTATTTGGATGAGAACCATTCTGCCGGAATCTCTTACGATAAAGATGACAAGTATTACAAGCTTGGCATGGACGGATCCGTGAAGGCTACGGGGAAAAGAGCTTCGGAAAAGAAGGTGGAATCCTCTGTGACAAAGACCGAGCAGGGCTATGCCGTGGAAGCCTCCTTCGAGTGGACGGATCTTTCTCCGAGGGTACATAATCTGGTTGGTTTTGAGGCAAAGCTTTGTAGCACGGATGGCGAGGGCAATGTCATTGGATGTCGATCCTTTAGCGACGTGAAAGATATAGCTGCTGAGAAGCCCTCCAGCTTTGGAACCATTAAGCTGGCAACGGAGGGCGAAGCGAAGGAAGAGATGGCTAACCCGGATGCCACCATCAGTCACGCAGGTGCTGCTTTTGCTCAGCAGGGAACGGTGCAGGACGATTCTAACGGGAAGAATGGCGATGAAGCGACAACGCAGGATGGTCAGGAGGCGGCAGAGGGCGATGCAAAGCAGGAAAAGAAATCTGGCTGGATCATCGCGCTGATCGCAGGCATCGTGCTTTTGGCCGGCGGATTCGCAGCCTATAAGGCATTTGCCCCTAAGAGTCCCGCAGGAGGTGCTTTGGCTGCAAAGAGCGGCTTAGGAGTAAAGAGCGCATCAGGTACAAGGAATGCTTCCACGGCAGCCGGGAACGTTACTTCTATAAGGTCTTCCGGAGGAAACGTGGCACGGTACGGCGCAACAAAAAAGAAGTACCACAAGAAGAAAAAGGGCAAGCACTGAGTTGACAAAATCCCGAAGTTAGGGCTTGCAAAAAACGACAAAATCACGTAAGATACATTTATGAGCTGCACAACTGGCGGAAAAGCAGGAGACTGCCGTGGAGTACCACGAGGGAGTGCAGGGAGGGCGTAATCCTAAGAAGGATGGGAGCGCCGATCGAAAAGAAGCCGACCGCCTGGGCAATGCATAAGACCTTTGGGTCATTATGCGTGCTCAGGCGGTTTTTGTAGTGAGGAACGAAAACAAGCGGCTGCGAAGCAGACATTTGTTTTCGCCCGAACGTACACGAAATAAAAACATAAGTCGCGCAGCGACGACGGCTGCGAAGCAGACGGTTTTTATGAGTGCCAAAAGGAACGAAAACAAGCGGAGCGGCTGCGAAGTAATAGTAGTAATCGTAAGAAGGAGGAGAAGCAATGGTATCACTGCAACAGGAATTGGCAAGCAACAGTTATCCCGGCAGGGGAATCGTCATCGGAAAGTCTGGTGATGGAAAGTATGCGGTTACCGCATATTTTATCATGGGTAGAAGCTCTAACAGCCGAAACCGCGTTTTTGTAACGGAAGGGGAGGGCATTCGCACGCAAGCGTTTGATCCTTCGAAGCTGGAGGATCCCAGCCTGATCATTTATGCGCCCGTCAGAGTTCTTGGCTATGACACGATTGTAACCAACGGAGACCAGACGGACACGATTTATGACGGCATGGCAAGTGGTGAGACCTTTGAACAGTCTCTGCGTTGCCGTGAGTTTGAACCCGATGGCCCGAACTATACGCCTAGAATTTCCGGACTCATGCACATTGAGGGCGGCAAGTATGACTATGCCATGTCCATCTTAAAGAGCAACGATGGAGATCCCGATTGCTGTAATCGTTATACCTTTACCTATGACAATCCGAAGGCTGGAGAGGGCAGATTCATTCACACCTATATCGGCGATGGAAATCCCCTGCCGAGCTTTGCAGGCGAGCCGACCAAGGTTGACATAAGCGGCGACATTGATGCGTTCACCGAGATGGTATGGAATGCATTGAACGAGGATAACAAGGTGTCCCTGTTTGTCAGATTTATCGATATTGCAACCGGTAAATACGAGACGAGAATTGTAAACAAGAACAAATAAAAGAGAAACATAACAAAATATCGCGAAGCGATTTAAAAAGCGAAATGAAGCGAGGCGACCGATGAAAATTGCGGCGCTGAACTTGAGACGAAATTTTCATCGCTGAAACGGAGCCGAGAGAAATGTAGCAAAATATCGCGGAGCGATTTAAATTAAGGAGAAAAAAATGAACGAAATTCAGTTGAAGTACGGTTGTAACCCGAATCAAAAGCCTTCCAGAATCTTTATGGAGGATGGAAGTGATTTGCCTGTTACCGTATTGAATGGTAAGCCCGGCTATATCAATTTTTTGGATGCCTTTAATGGCTGGCAGTTGGTAAAGGAGCTCAAGGAGGCAACCGGCCTTCCTGCGGCAACCTCCTTTAAGCACGTTAGCCCTGCAGGTGCAGCAGTAGGTCTGCCCCTTTCCGAGACGCTTGCAAAGATTTATTGGGTAGATGACCTTGGCGAGCTTTCTCCCCTTGCTTGCGCTTACGCAAGAGCAAGAGGCGCGGACAGAATGTCCTCCTTTGGTGATTTCATTGCGTTGTCTGATGTCTGCGACGCAGATACCGCACGACTGATCAAGAGAGAGGTTTCTGACGGTGTGATCGCACCCGGCTATACCGATGAGGCACTTGAGATGCTGAAGGCAAAGAAGAAGGGCAACTATAACGTGATCCAGATTGATCCGAACTATGTTCCCGCTCCCATTGAGAAGAAGCAGGTATACGGCATCACCTTTGAGCAGGGTAGAAATGAGCTGGACGTGAACGGCGACCTGCTTTCCAACATCGTAACCGCAAACAAGGAGATCCCTGAGAAGGCATTGATCGACATGAAGATTTCCTTGATTACCCTGAAATATACGCAGTCCAATTCCGTATGCTACGTAAAGGATGGTCAGGCCATCGGCATCGGCGCAGGACAGCAGTCCAGAATCCATTGTACGAGACTTGCCGGCCAGAAGGCTGACAACTGGTTTCTTCGTCAGTCTCCTCAGGTGATGGGTCTGCAGTTCGTTGACGGACTGGGCCGTGCGGATCGCGATAATGCCATCGACGTCTATATGGGAGATGAGTATGAGGACGTGCTTGCAGACGGCGTTTGGGAGAAGACCTTCAAGGTAAAACCCGCCGTATTTACCCGTGAGGAAAAGAGAGCATGGCTGAACCAAATGCAGGGCGTAACCTGCGGAAGTGATGCGTTCTTCCCCTTCTCTGATAACATTGAGAGAGCACATAAGAGTGGCGTGCAGTACATTGCTCAGCCTGGCGGATCCGTTCGCGATGACCTTGTGATCGAGTGCGCTGACAAGTACAACATGGTCATGGCATTTACGGGAATTCGCCTGTTCCATCACTAATTCACGAAGTTTAGGCTGAAAGTCGGAGAGTGTCAAATGGAAGAAGAAAAGCGCGCGTCCTATCGCTGGGTCAGCATCCTGGGAATCCTTTTACAGGCTGGATCCCTGATAGCAGTCTTTGTATTGGCGGTCATATGCATGAGGAAAGGGTACAAAGACTTCTTGTTTTATGATGCAGAAAAGAGAATCTTGTTGCCGCCCAAACAGTTTTCAGATGCCTGCATCTGTATCTTCTGGGTTGGATTTGCAGGTGGCGTGATGGTCCTTGGGTATGAGTCCTTGCAAAAGACACATCCCATCACAAAGGCAATTCGAACGATCCTTGCTGCAGCGGGATTTGTCGTAACCCTGTTTGGAAATGCCTTCCTGGCATCCTCCATGTATGTCAATGAGGGTCTTGGATTTCAGCCAAAATATGAGGTGTATGATTCCGAAGTGAATACGGGAGAGGAAGCGATTCTGATCGTGCACCATAAAATCTGGCAGACCGTGCAGGTATATTATTTGGCATATTATTTGGACAGGGATCGCGCGTATTGGATTGACGGCTATGACGCAAAAGGCCCCGCCCGGACCTATTCCGTAGAGGAAAATCCAGGCGCGGTCTTTCGAGAAGAACGATTAATTCTCATATGGGATGACGATCCGGAGGATGTACGTCATGTGCCCTTCAATTTGATGAGCTTTCCTTTGGAACTAGATTACTAAATCAAATAAAAACCAGCAAAGCGGGGTGGGATTTGAACCATTCCGCTTTCTTTTTTGATTTCGCCGCCCATGGAGTAAATGCATTCCTTGGGCTCAAGGTCGCAGGCGAAGCTTACTTCACAATTGGCTGGATTTAGAATGACAAGGATCTTTTCCGCACTCTTTTCATCTGAATCAGTCATTTTCTTCAGAGGTTCGTTCTCAGAAAGGCTTTGCGAGCTCCTGACATAGGCCAAGGGATAGCTTTCCTTTTCTGCATGGAGGAACTGAATGTCTCCCCAGTTTTGCAGGGCAGGATGCGATTGTCTGATGCGAATCAGCCTTTGTACTTCATGATATAGGGAAGCCTCGTCTGCCATCTGCGCGGCAACGGTGGGACGGTCAGCACTTTCATCCATGCATATGTAGAGCTTTTCCTTGGAAGCAGAGCTAAAGCCTGCATTCGTGGTCTCATCCCACTGCATGGGAGAGCGTGAGCCTGTGCGATTATAGCCGCCCTCCACGGAGGTTAATCCCTCCACGTAGCGCATGCCAATTTCGTCTCCATAATAAATAAAAGGAGCCCCTGGCATGGACAACAGGAAGGCGAACGCGATCTTCAAATTATCGCCGTGAAGGGAGCGTGCCAGCCTGTCCATGTCATGGTTGCCAGAGGGAATGCAAATCAGTCCCTCATGGTTTGCCTTTTGATAGCTGTCCAGATATTTTTGCACAAAAGCGGAGACGTCACCCTTGCCGCGGTCAGAGAAGAAGGGTTCCTCACAGCGGAACAGGTCGTTGTAATGGGAAGGACCAAAGTGTAAGAGAAAGTCCATGTGAAAGCCGCCCTGAAGCGCTTTGTCAGGTTCGCCCCATTCAGAAACTATGGCGGCCTTTGGAAATTCTTGATCTAAAAATGCGCGCACGTTTTGCCAAAGCTTTATGGTACCCTTTCCATCCTTGTCATTTTTCACCATGGCACCTGCCATGTCCACGCGGAAGCCGTCGCATCCCATCCCAAGCCAAAAACGCATGACATCCTTCATGGCTTCTAAGCTGGCCTGGGGACCTTCTGCGTCCATGGGCTGTTGCCATGGTTTGTCAGGCTTATAGAAACCGTAATTTAGCGCGGGCTGATGGGAAAAGAAATTGACGACGCAGGAACCGTCACGATCAGAAATACCACGCAGGCTCCCATAGCCCACGGGTTCTTCCCAGATGCTGTCCGTCCAGATATAGCGGTCCGTATATTCATTTTTCTCGGCCTTCATGGATTCCAAAAACCAGGGATGCTGCGAGGAGGTATGACCAGGTACAAGGTCAAGAAGCACGTGTATGCCGCGGGCGTGAGCTTCGATGAATAAGTTTTTCAGATCTTCATTGGTTCCATAGCGCGGTGCAACCTGATAATAATCAGACACGTCATAGCCTGCATCCCCGAAGGGAGAAGCAAAGCAGGGATTGATCCAAAGCGCATTACAGCCGAGCTCCTTGATATAGTCAAGCTTACCGATGATGCCATGAAAATCGCCGATGCCGTCGCCGTTCGTGTCACAGAAGGACTGGGGATAAATCTCATAAAAGATGGCATTGTCAAGCCATTCAGGTCTTGTTTGCTTACTCATGTCGCGTACCTCTCTTTCTGCAAGTAATTTCTGCGTTTGTTATGTCAATAGGGAAGATAATAATCCTACTTTATGATATTGTAAAAATAATTTTCGGAAAAGTCAACAATTATTCTGACAAATAATGCCTATAATTTATTATTGTGCACAAAATGAGAGATTCCCGCGCGTTTATATCAAGAATCATGCATGGAAGAAGAAAGTAGCCATCGAAAGAAATGCTTTACGAAAAAAACTTGCCAAATAATAAGAATATGATAATATTGAAACAGTGATGTTTTTGTAATTCAATGGAAAGAAGGAAAGAGAACTATGGCAGATTTAGAAAATAAGGTACCAGAGACGACGGAGGAGGAGAAGTCCGTTGTCAGCCGTAACTTTATTGAGCAGGCAATTGACAAGGATTTGGCGGAGGGCGTTTATGACACCGTTCATACGAGATTTCCTCCGGAACCCAACGGATATTTACACATTGGTCACGCGAAGTCCATTCTTGTAAACTATGGGCTGGCCAAGCAGTATGGCGGCAAATTTAACATGCGCTTTGACGATACAAATCCGACAAAGGAGGACATTGAATTCGTTGAGTCCATCAAGGCCGACGTTCAGTGGCTTGGCGCAGATTATGAGGACAGGCTTTTCTTCGCGTCCAATTATTTCGGACAGATGTATGAGGCGGCCGTAAAGCTGATTCAGAAGGGAAAGGCATATGTTTCAGACCTGACTGCGGATGAGATCAAGGCAACACGCGGCTCCTTTACCGAGCCTGGAACCAATGATCCGAATCGCGAGCGGAGCATGGAGGAGAACCTGCGTCTCTTTGAAGAGATGAAGGAGGGAAAGTACGCAGATGGTGAGAAGGTGCTTCGTGCAAAAATCGACATGGCCTCTCCGAACATCAACATGCGTGATCCTGTCATTTACCGCGTGGCACACATGACCCATCACAACACCGGAGATGCCTGGTGCATTTATCCCATGTATGATTTTGCCCATCCCATTGAGGATGCCATTGAGGGCATCACGCACTCTATCTGTACACTGGAATTTGAGGATCATCGCCCCTTGTATGATTGGGTGGTGAGAGAGCTGGAATACCCGCATCCGCCCCGCCAGATCGAGCAGGCAAAGATGTACTTAAAGAATGTCGTAACGGGTAAGCGATATATCAAAAAGCTGGTACAGGAAGGCAAGGTGGACGGCTGGGATGACCCGAGACTGGTTTCCATCGCGGCCCTTCGCCGCAGAGGCTTTACGCCTGAGTCCATCAAAATGTTTGTGGAAATGTGCGGTGTCTCCAAGGCGCAGTCCGTTGCAGATTATGCCGCACTGGAGTATTGCATCCGTGAAGATTTAAAGCCTAAGGCACCCAGATACATGGCAATTTTGGATCCTGTTAAGCTCATTATTGACAATTATCCGGATGGGCAGATGGAAGAGCTGGATGCCGTGAACAATCCGGAGAACGAGGCGCTGGGAAGCAGAAAGGTACCCTTCGGAAAAGAACTTTATATCGAGCGGGAAGACTTTATGGAGGAGCCTCCAAAAAAATATTTCAGAATGTTTCCGGGAAATGAGGTGCGTCTGATGAACGCTTATTTCGTGACATGTACGGGATGCGTCAAGGATGAGAACGGAAACGTGACCGAGGTGCATTGTACCTATGATCCCGCCTCCAAGGGCGGCAACAGCCCTGATGGAAGAAAGGTAAAAGGAACGATTCACTGGGTGGCGGCAAAGACTGCGATTCCCGCAGAAGTAAGGCTCTATGAAAATTTGATTGACGAGGAAAAGGCAGAGGCAGCCGGAAGCGTATATGATGAGGATGGCAATGTCTTTTTGAATCCGAATAGCCTGACGGTAGTAAAGGCATTCTTGGAGCCGGCGTTTGCAGGTGCCAAGCCCTATGACCGCTTCCAATTTGTGCGTCAGGGCTTCTTTAGCGTGGATCCCAAGGATTCCAAGGAGGACGCGCTCGTACTGAACCGCATCGTATCCCTAAAGAGCTCCTTCGTGCTTCCTAAGTAGGAGAGGCTGGCAAAGCGGTAAGAAGACAAAGGCTTTTTCATTTGGCTGTGGTAAGAGGAAAAAGCGTTAAGTCAGTCGCAGGTGCTTAGAATGAAAACAATAAGAAACCCCTTGGAACATGGCTCCAAGGGGCTTTTCTTTTGGAAGGGGACGATTACGATTATTCGTCCTTCTTTTCCTCGTCTTCGTCTTTTAGTTCTTCTGCAGCATCATCTACGGCCTCAGCGACCTTTTCGGCAGTTTCGTCGATCTTATCGGCAGCGGCTTCAGCAGCATCGGCGGCCTTCTCGGCAAGGTCGTCAGCAGCGCCGGCAGCCTTCTCGGCAAGGTCTTCTGCGACATCAGAAGCCTTCTCGGCAAGATCTCCTGCCTTTGCTTCCTTGTCGCCAACAAATTCTTCTACCTTTTCAATCGCACGATCCATTACGCGGTTTGCAGTCGTGGCAACCTTGTTCACGGCGCTGGAAATCGTAGCAGAAGCCTTGGAAGCCATTCCTTCCAGATCCATCTTTTTCTTTTCCTCACTACCTTCCATGTCCAGCTCAACATAGCTGTGGTCGGTATCCTCATCTCCGTCGTCACTGAAATCATCAAAATCTTCATCAAAGTCAGGCGCCGTATCAGCCTTCTTTTTCTGAGAGAAATAATATGCCGCAGCGGCAGCAGTTGTAACGGCGGCAGCGGTCAACATAAATTTTCCAAATTTTCTAGACATAGGTTTGAAGCTCCTTTCTATTGTGAAGTGATAATCCTATTCTAATACTATTTTAGTAAATTGAAAAGAGATTATGTATTATTTTTTTATAAAATCCTTCGAAAAGCTTGATAAAACAAGATAGCACTTGAAAGCTTTTGGCGGGTGTGCTACACTTTAAACATCGCAAAAGATGGGAGCAGGGAGATGAACGGTAAGTTTTTTGAACTGAAAAAAGAAAAGCAGGACAGAATGATCAATGCAGCGCTGAAGGTGTTTGCCATCAACGGCTATCGTCATGCCAGCACGGATGACGTGGTGAAGGAGGCTGGCATCAGCAAGGGTCTTCTGTTTCATTATTTTGAGAATAAGCTGGGAGTCTATCAGTTTGCCTATGATTACAGCGTGAGATATATGTCATTGGAATTGAGTACCTTTGTGGGCTCTCGTGAGAAGGATCTGTTTGAAATGGTAAAGCAGATTCAGTCTGCGAGACTCGATGCCATGAAGGGCTATCCCTACATGCAGCAGTTCCTTGCAAGAAGCACCTATGAGGATGCGAATGAAGTGCTGATGATCATCGGACAGAAAAAAGAAATTTTGGAAAATGCCTATCAGGATATTTATCGGCGCATTCATTTCAATGCGCTGCCGCGCGGCATCGATGGAAGACTGTTGTACCAACTGATGAATCATGCGGCAGACGGATTGATTCAGGAGCATTTCCAAGAGGGCTCCTTCCAGGCGGACATGGTTTTGTCAGAGATTATGCAGTATATTAACACGATCAAGAAGCTGGTGCTTGGGAGCTAACGCCCTCACCCGGCACTTTGTGCCACTTTTCCCACGGGGGGAAGGCAGTTAAACAGCCAGACTTTGATCAGCAAACGTTAATGGCCTTCCCGCAGGGGAAGGCCATCGGATTTTATCCCAGGAGACGATCAAACCAGATGCGGGAGAGTTCAACCCAGGTATTGACGTCGGCAAACGGATTGATGCCGGCCTGAAGCTTTTTCATAAACTCATTAGGCGCTGGAGGATTCTTGTCCTCCGGCGCTTTTTTGGGCGGTTCCTTGGGGGCAAAGAATTGCTGCATCAGTTCTTCCTTGCGCTGAGGATTCATGCCTACTGCGGTATCATTTTTTACGTGCTCTAAGGCAAAGCCTAGCTGTTCACAGACATATTCACCGCCGTGCCATCCCATGAACTGTTCCATGCTTGCAACGGAAAGCCCGTGACCGCCCGTGGGATAGACATAGTGAGCAAAGGGAACGCCCTTCTCCTTCAGCGCTTTTGCAAAGAGGTAGGTATTCTCCACGGGGACGAGGTCATCCGTGGCCGTCTGCCAAAGGAAGCAAGGAGGCGTATTCTTTTTCACCTGTTTTTCCAAGGAAAAATACTCCAGCTCCTCCGCACTAGGATTTTTTCCAAGAAGTGCCTGCATGGAATAGATGTGTGTAAACTCGCCAGAGGTAATCACGGGGTAGCCGAAGATGGCACCGTCAGGACGATTGGAGAGTGCATTTAGCTCGGGATCAGGATCCGTAACATCCTCAAAATGCGTGCACAGGCTTCCGCAGACGTGGCCACCGGCAGAAAAGCCGCAAATCAGGAGCTTGTCTGGATTCAAATGATATTCAGCGGCGTGCTTTCTCAGAAGTCGCACGGCGCGGGAAAGATCCGACATGGGCTGCTTTTTTAGGGGAACGCACATCGTAATGTCGTTGGTATAGGTCAGGACGAAGACATTGAGTCCCATGCGATAATATTCCATGGCGACCAGCTCGCCCTCGTGAGGAGCCAGCATGCAATAGCCGCCGCCCGGAACAACGATCATGCACCTTCGAACCTCCGCATCCTCCTCGTGCAGATAGGCATGAACGTTGGGCATAAAGCCATATGCGGCCTCATAGGTATACTCTTCTGGTTTCCAGAGATCCAGTCTGAAAGTTTTCATGTGATTCCTCCTATTTTTTTGCTTTGTATGGTCCATCGGCGGGATAGCCGCCCTTGAGCTTTTGCATGCCACGCTGGATCGCATCCTTGGAATTTTTCCAGTCAGCGCCGGCATTCTGATAATCAAACATCTCCACCATCCATGCGACGTCCTCGGAAACACGCTCCAGATTCTGCTCCATCAGGGGCAGTACCATGGAGTAGAATTCCGATTTTTCCTTATCGGCAAGCTTTAACTCTGCCGCGTCGCACAGATCGCCAAAGTGACTCAGACAAAAGCCCTTGCTGTTTTTGATTTTATCGCGGAAGACGTCATCCCGCTTATAGAGGTAAAAGAAGGTGTCCATATAGCGTTCGTAGGTATCCTTAAAGTGCTGGCAGACATAGCAAGAGTCCTCCTTTTTCTTCACCCATGCTCCGAAGGAGGAGACGGGGGCGTCTCCCTTGGGACGCATGAGCTTGTCCTTGAAGGAAAGCTTGCCGGGGGCAAAGCCGCGCGTCTGTTCCTGAAACTCATGGATGATTCTGCGATAATGCGTTTTCAAAATCCAGGCATTTCCCAGGGTGTTTCCATAATCAAACATCTTCTGAAAATGCGTTCTGCAAAAGCCGGCCTTGTCCGTCATTTCACGGACGTCCGCCTCCATATAAGACGCGCTGCTTCCCAACACAAAATCAATCAGATCCTGCTCCACGGCCCGTTCAATAAAGCAAAAGGGACATTCATCCTTCGCATCCACGGCATCATTCAACGGGATCGTATATAACTGTTCCTTCATGCGTACCACTCCTTACTTACAATATTTTATTGCCACCATCATCTTCCAAAATGAACCATAATAATCAATTACCCTTGATACAAGCTTCAATCAGGCTTGCTATATATTTAACTTGCATTATTCCCGAGAGAAAGTCTTCAATAACACTAACTTAAGCTTTCCATATTCTCGAGGGGAAGGTTTGGACAGTCTTTCGGAATACTACGGTTAAGCCTATTTTAAAGGATTGGCAGGGAAAAAGCAAGAAACAAAGTTTAAGAATTGTTTAAGGCTCTTGCAGTTGAATGAGGCTAGTGTTACCATGGAACTATGACGGAGCGGGGGTGACGCAATGTATCAGATTTTATTGTGTGATGATGAGGAAGACATTTTATATGCGTTAAAGATCTATCTGCGAAATTCGGACTATCGTTTCTTTGAGGCGCACACGGGAAAGGAAGCGCTCGAGGTTATGAGGAACGAGGAGATCGACCTCGTTTTGATGGATATCATGATGCCGGAAATGGATGGCATTACGGCATTGGAAGAGATTCGAAAATTTAGCAATGTGCCCGTCTTATTCCTTACGGCAAAGGGAGAAGAGATGGATAAAATTATCGGGCTCGGCGAAGGGGCAGACGATTATATCACTAAGCCCTTTAATCCCATGGAGGTCGCAGCCCGCGTAAAGTCCCACCTGCGGCGCTATACCGTCTTTGGCGGAAGCAAAGTGCGCACGCATAACCTTCGAGTTGGCGGCATTGAGATGGATGACGAGAGAAGGCAGGTGCTTTTGGATGGAGAAGAAATCAACCTGACACCGACGGAATATCAAATCCTAAAGCTCTTTTTGGAGCATCCAGGGAAGGTGTTCCCGCCAGCTGAGATTTACACCTATGTCTGGAAGGAGGAGGGCACCATCGGCAGTGAGGGAACCGTTGCCGTTCATATCAGACATTTGCGTGAGAAGCTGGAGATTAATCCTGCGGAGCCCAGATACATCAAGGTGATTTGGGGACAGGGATATCTCATGGAGGAAGGCTAAGTGAAGAAAAAGATATGGTTTTTTGTGTTCTTTTTGTTGCTGATGATCAGCATTTCGCTCGGAGCCTTTTTTGGCGCGGGTACCTTGTCCCTCTACCAAAAGAATCTTCTTTGGGCGGATGATGCAAGCTGTCAAAAGTACTTAGAGTTCATGGAGTTTCAATCAGGAAGACTATGGGAGCTTGGTGTCAAGGCGGGAATTCAGATGGATCGCTACTATCTGCTTCTTGACGATGAAGCAGATGAAGAAAACTTTGCTCATCAGCTTGCCCAATATCTCCTACAGATTGTCAGGGAACAGGATTGGGAGGCAGCTGATGCCTTTTGTGAACAGTATCAGATTCAATACAAGATTTACCATTCTCAGGGAAGGCCGCTGGGAGGAAACATGACAACCGCGGATGAGAAAGATGCGTATCGTTTTAGCCTGCGATATATTAATTCCTCCACGGGAAGCAAGGATGGTCCGAACTATATCATCTATCTGAAGGTTGATATGGGCGGAATTCAGATGATCCAGACGGAAAATTATTGGTTACAGGTTTTTTGGATCTCTCATCGCTATGCTGTCGTGCTCATCACGATTTTTGCAGGTATCCTTGCTTTGGTTTTGTTTGTTGTAGAGCTATGCCTTGCATGGAGAACAGAATGGAAGCTGGGAAATTTTGACAAGATTCCGCTGGATGCACTCTTGGCATTGTCTGCCTATGGATGTTATTATTTTATTTTTCAGAAAGATTATCTCTCCCTTTACCAAGGACAGTTTTCAACCTTGATCGTTCGATGGTTCTACGCGATCGTCGTGGCGCTGCTGCTTATTTTTTATGTAGTGCATCGCCTGCATGGAAAAGCATGGTATCGGGAGAATGTTCTCTATGGAGTGTTCCAATTCCTATGGAAAACGGCACATACCTGGTGTGAAGTATTTCAAAATCTGTCCTTGGTTTGGAACCTGGTGCTGCTTGAAATTGGACTTACGGTGTTGGAATGTGGGCTGATGCTTTGGCTGATTCCGTTTGAAAAAGCGTTGTTCCAGCTTCTTGCCTATCTTGGAATCCTAAAGTTTTTGGTGATTCCATGGCTGATGAGATATGGCATTGCCATTGGGAGGATCCAAAAGGTGACGAGTGGTCTTGCGGCAGGAGACATGGAGCAGCATGTCGATACGAAAGAATTGCCGAGGGCGCTGCAAAAGCTTGGTGAGGATGTTAATTCCATGGGTGACAGTGTTTCCTTAGCCGTGGAGCAAAGACTCAAGAGTGAGAGACTTAAGACGGAGCTCATTACCAATGTCTCTCATGACATTAAGACGCCCTTGACCTCCATCATTAATTTTTCAGACCTCATCGTAAACGAGGAGACCGAGAATGAAAAGATTAAGGATTACGCGAGTCACCTGCATCAGCAATCCTCACGCTTAAAGAAGCTGATCGAGGATCTTATGGAGGCTTCGAAGGCATCCACGGGAAACCTGGAGGTACATTTGGCACCCTGTGATGCGAGAGTGTTGTTGGGACAATGCCTTGGGGAATATGAGGAGCGCCTTCGGGAAAAGGGCTTGGAGCTTGTTGTGAAGCAGAGTGAGGAGCCGCTACGCATTATGGCGGATTCCCGTATGCTTTGGCGTGTGTTCGATAACTTGGTCAACAACATTTGCAAATATGCCCAGAAGGATACGCGTGTCTATCTCAGCGCGGAGAGAAGCGGGGAGCTTGCAAGAATTTACTTCAAGAATGTTTCTAAATATGCGTTGGACATTGCACCGGAAGAGCTATTGGAACGCTTTGTTCGAGGGGATCTCTCCAGACATGCGGAGGGAAACGGATTGGGTCTTTCCATTGTCAGCAGCTTGATGGAGCTACAGGGCGGAACCATCCATTTGGACGTAGACGCTGATTTGTTCAAGGTTATGCTGGAATTCCCGTTGGCTAAGGAGATGTCGGCGATTCGGGAAGAAGCCGTACTCAAGGAGAAAGTCGGGAATCAAGAGAAAACAGGAAAAGAAGAAAAAACAAGAATCCAAGAGAAAAATAATTCCTCAGAGAAAGAAGAAGGCAAGAATAAAAGAAAGCTCATTGGAAAAAAACGCAAGCAGAAAAATCAGAAAGAGGATTTAAGCATTGAGGAGAACCTGCTTAGCGAAAATAGGAATCGAGAGTAAGGAGAAGCCATGTTATATTGCGTGCCTGCGAAAAAGAGAACAATTGTCAAAGTGGAGCGGAGGGAGGATGCCCTCTGGTTGCAATTAGCGTGCGGAAGACAAAAGCTTGTTCCGATTTGTGATGGCATTGTGCGCGTACTGTTTACGGAGAAGGAGACCTTTTCCGACGAGGGAAAGCACGAGACATTGGAGAGGCAGCGCGCAGAAGCCTCCATGCCGGAAGATGCAGAAAAACCAGGAGTCTTACCGTTTCCTGCATTTTCCGATTGGACCTATGAAGAGACGGAGACGGCTGTTTTTCTGCGGATGAAAAGTCTTTCCATAAGGATAGACAGGGAGAGCAATCAGTTTTGCTATTATGATGAGAAGGGAGCGCTTCTTCTTGCGGAGAGGGAGGAGCGAAGCAAGGAATTAGAGGAGATCCCCGTTTATCGAGTGGATGACACTGCAATGGAAAAGACCTATGTGGACACGCCTGACGGACGAAAGGAGGTCGTGCGCGAGGCGGCAAAAATCCAGACGGGCACGGCCTATCACACAAGGCTTCATCTGTGCTTTGGAGAGGAAGCTCTTTATGGATTGGGACAGCATGAGGAGGGCTATGGATCTCTTCGCGGGAAGCGTATTTACCTGCATCATGCGAATCGAAAGATCGCCATTCCCATGCTGGTTTCCACGAAGGGCTATGGAATCCTTTGTAATACTTACGCCGCTGCCATCTTTAACGATACGGAGGAGGGAACCTATCTCTACACGGAGACGGATCCTGAGATGGACTTTTTCTTCCTGTATGGCGCGGCAATCAATGTTGCCATGCAGAAAAAGGAGGAAGATTGTAACGAAATCGGAAATAAAGTGTTTTATTCTATGAAAGCATCTTCCGTGGACGGTGTGATTCGCGGCTATCGTATGCTGACGGGAAAGGCAGTTCTGCTGCCCAAGTGGGCGTATGGCTACTGGCAGTCACAGGAGCGCTATGAGACGCAGGAGGAGATCCTCAGCATTGCCAAGGAATATCGAAGACGCGGCATCGGACTCGATTGTATTGTGTTGGATTGGTGTTCCTGGCCGGATGGACAATGGGGCCAAAAGACCTTTGATCCGAAAAGATTTCCAAACGTTAAGGCAATGACGGATGAGCTGCATGACGAGCACGTACACTTTATGGTTTCCATCTGGCCGAACCTTACGCCGGGAACGGAAAACTACGAGGAGTTTAAGGGAAAAGGGCTGTTGCTTCCCGGGATCAATAACTATAATCCGCTGGCCCGTGAAGGTAGGGAAACCTATTGGAAGCAGGTGGAGCGGGGACTGTTTTGTCATGGCGTGGATGCCTGGTGGTGCGATAACAGTGAACCCTTTACGCCGGAGTGGAATACGCTGATTCGGCCGGAAAGTGCCAAGAGCTATGAGGAATATTGCCGGGCGGCATCCATGCATCTTCCTGCGACAAAGACGAATGCCTATGGGTTTTATCACGCACAGGCATTGTATGAAGGGCAGAGGGCATCTTATGACTTCTTGAACAAGGATGGGTCAATTCATGAAGGAAGGAAGCAGGAGGGCGATCAGCGGTCGGAAGGTCACGATTCCGTGGCGGAAAAGCGTGTTGTAAATCTTACAAGAAGTGGATACCTTGGGCAGCAGCGTTTTGGCGCGGTACTTTGGTCGGGAGACATCTCCGCCTCCTGGGAGACGCTAAGACGTCAGATCGCGGCAGGCCTTAATTTCTGCGCCAGCGGACTTCCTTATTGGACGGTGGACATTGGCGCCTTCTTTGTCAAGAACGGTTTGCAGTGGTTCTGGGACGGAAAGTATGATCAGGGGCCAAAGGATCCCGCATATTGTGAGCTCTTTACGAGATGGTATCAGTGGGGAGCATTTCTTCCCATTTTCCGCGGACATGGCACGGATTTTCGCCGGGAGCTCTGGGAGTTTGACAGACCTGAAGCGCCTTTTTATCAGGCGCTGCTTCACGCCAATCAGGTGCGCTACGAGCTGCTGCCGTATATTTATTCTCTGGCAGGGCAGGCTTATCTGGAGGATGCGAGCATCATGAAGCCTCTTGCCTTTGGGTTTTCTAAGGATCGCGAAACGTGGGAGATCAAGGATCAGTATCTCTTTGGAGATGCCATGATGATTTGTCCCGTGACGGAAGCCTTTTATTTTGGCGCAGAGAAGCCGAAACGACTGGATGAAAGACGTGTGAGAAGGGTATATTTACCGGCGGGCTGTGGGTGGTATGATTATTGGACGGAAAGCTATTATGAGGGTGGTCAGTGGATTTTGGCAGACGCATCCCTCGACCGCATTCCCGTCTTTGTGAAGACAGGTTCCGTCATACCGAAGAAGCCCTTTGCGCTCTCCACCGAAGAACAGACCGGTGAACTCACCTTTAATGTATATTCTGGTCAGGACGCAACCTTCAGCCTTTACGAAGACGCTGGTGATGGGTACGGCTATGAGAAGGGCGAGTATCAGTTTACGGAGCTGAAATGGATTGAACAAGAACAGAAATTTTTAGTAAATGGAATAGAGACATCACGGTATGTTGTTCATGTGATAAGACCCCTATAATCTAATGCCTCGAGGGGAAGAATGGGAGCTCGCCCCGAGGGCTTCAGTATTCCAATCTTACTTAATCACGATCCCGAGACTCCTGGCCATGGCGGCGAGCTCCGTTCGCGTGTGCATGCCTGTTTTTTCCAGCATGTTTTGCACGTGATACTTGACGGTGCTGGCTTCGATGCCCAGCCGCTCACCGATTTCCGCATTGCTGTCACCAGAAATGAGCTCCCGCAAAATGTCGAGCTCTCGCTTTGTAAAATCATGATTATTTGTACAGCCGATCTGAACGAGAGGCGTGGCATTCGGGTAGATTTTTTCACCCGACATGGTACGCGCCATCACCGTTAGGATCGGCTCCTTTTGTGCCTCTTTATACCAAAAACTGTCCACGCCAATGCGACGTGCGCGGTCAAGCCACGAATCCTCAGGCATGCTGGTCACGATGATAATCTTAATTTCAGGATATGCCTTTTTTATTTCCTCCGCGGCATCGAGACCGCTGCTGCCAAGCTCCGTCATGACGTCCATCAGGATCAGATCAATCCCGCCATTTCTGCAAAAATCGATGGCCAGAGATGCGTTGGAGATGGAGGCAACGAGAGAAAAGCGCGGGTCTGACCGCACAAAGATTTCAAAGAGCTGACGAGGCATTTCCTGATCTTCAACAATTAAAACATTCGTTGCCATAATGATTTTCTCCTTCCGGAATCTGGATCATCAATTTAAACTCGGGTTCTGTCTGTATCTGCATGTGACCGCCGCTCTTTTTCAGGCGTTCCCTTAAGTTGAGAAGTCCGCCGGTTTCCTGGATGGGGCTTACGGCCTTCCTTCCGTCATTTGTGAATGTGGCGCGGAGGGCGTTTTTGCTTTCTTCCACGTCAATCCTAAGAAAGGTTGCATGCGCATGCTTGGTAGCATTGATCATGGCTTCCCGAGTTGCGGATAAAAAGAGGGATAAGACGGCAGAATCCGAGGTTTGAGGTATGGAGTTCCAGCGCAGCTTGATGCCAATGACCTGGGCAAGCGTATTCAGGTCCGTCACGACGTGATTGCTCTTTTGCGTATCGGCTTCCTTGCAAAGCATCAGAGCCTGACCCTGCCACATCTGGAGAATGCCTTTGCGTTCGTCATCCGTCGCACTTTCTTGCATGGCTTTTTTCGTCGCAAGGATCATGCGATTCATGCCATCGTGAATGTTCACCTTCGCTTGCAGGATCTCCTCCTCACGTACGGTGTCAGCGATGGTCTCCCCATAGGCCTTGATGCCCTCCTGCAGACGCCTTGCGCGTTCGTTGTCGACGCGAAGCTGTTCGTTTTTTTGGTAAGCGAGTGTGACGTCGTCCGCGATCAATTCATGTAAAAACACGCCGTCAAAGGGGATCATGCGGTGCCTGAAGGAAACGGCCGTTCCATCAGGAAGCACAAAGACCGGCTTAGATTTCGATGCCTCATAAAGGGCGGCACCGTTTTGTAGAGGCTCTTTTAGGAGAGCAAGGCAAATATTCTTCATGCGGTGGTTTGACAAAATGCAACGGTTGTCCTCCAGATAATAACAGACACCCGCAGGAAGCTCATCAATGCTTTCTTTGATCGAAGCGGAGGTAACGTGAGTTTTCCCCCATAGAAGTACGCTGCGATAGCTGATGACGCATAGCGTCGAAACGGCTAAAAGACAGAAAACATAAACCTCAAAGGGCCATTGTAAAAGCTTTTGCGCAAAGCCATTCGTGGTTCCGTGGACGCGAAGCTGCGTGCCTTCCATGCAAACATGAATGATAAAAAAGCATAGGGTCGCACAGACGGAAGAAAGAAAAAAGGCGCGGTGACGGTGCTGCCGCCAAAGCAGGAATTCATTTGCAATGCTTCCAAGACAGGTTAACTGTGCCCAAAAGCAGAGAAGATTTTGGATTGGTACGGAGATCGAAAGGAGTGAATTCATGTGGGCTCACCTGCCTTTCCAAAGGGAATGCTCACGTAGGTTGTCCCTTCCTCTTCTGATAGCGTAGCATTACAATCCGCAGGAAGAAGAATTCGTCCGCCCTCCAAAACCAGTTTGATTTCCTGCACGTTCATGATGACCTGCAGGCCCTGAAGCGTCGGCAATGCCTGCTCCAAAAGCGCTTGAAAAAGGGAATAGGCGTTCAATAAGGAATTCGTGGAAATGCTCCCTTGAAAAGAACTGAATCCTTCTGTGGGAATGCCTAGCTCGCGAACTGCCTTAAGTGATTCCGAGATGGCAAGCCATAGCTCGCCTGCCTCCATTTCTTTGTGATCCTTAGCAAGGAGAAAGAGATTGGCATAGCGTTTGATATAGGTCGCCAAAAGACAGACCATCTGCATGTTCGCATGGAATTCCTCAGCTGTTTGCCCGGTACTTGCACTTAGCATGGCGATTTTTTGTGATTGTGGTAAAACGCATGTCGCAAGCTCATCGTAGGTTTTCGTCTGTGTCTCGATCTGAGCGCGTTTTTGCTTTAATTCATTTTCTAATCGCAACAGCTCAGATTCTTCAGCCAGTCTTTCGGCAACCTCCTTTAGCTCTGCGTTGATCCGATTCAGTTCGGTTTCGTCTCCCTGCCAGTAAACGTAACCGCCGGAAACCTCCTTGCGGTGAAGCCGCGTGTTAGGGTTAAGGAAGATGCTTCCTTTGGCTGACATTTGTTCCCGTGAAAGCTCTGCAGCATTGGAGCTTTTGTAGAGAATCTGATAATCCTTATCCGCGATCTGTGCACCGAGGCTTGAAAGCGTAAAAAGCTTTCGATATTCTGCATTGGAAGGGATCAGCCCAACGCAAAGAAGGCTGAGCCAGATGCCTGCCGTAACAAAGCAGACCGTTTCAGGAAATTCACCGAAGTAGTGGCCATTGATGCGTGGCCACAGTCCGGCAGCATAGAGGGAAAGGTATACGGCACCAAACGCCGTGGGAAGCGCCGGAATCCAGATGAGACGACGGCTGGAGGAAAGCTTGCATCTGTGATACAGAATGTAAAACGTTCCGAGGATCAGCAGAAAAATCCATAGGTAAGCAAGCCAAAAGACAGGACCTCTGCCATAATCAGAGTCCCAGCCTTCGAATCCGGGATGAAAATGAAAGGCCAGCTGGTGAAGGTCATTCGTTGCAAATAACAAGATGAAAAGGGTGGTGACGCCGATGGAAAGACGCGTCAGCCAGGGACGCAGGTTCCAGTGCTCGCGTCCGACGGAAAGCGCCGCGAACAGTGAGAGCAAAGGGATCAGCATTGCAGGGACATAATAGAGATACCAGATGGTACGCGCGATGGGCTCCGTCTCCGTAAAGGCAATATATTTCGCACCGCGCAGTGCGACCCAAACCGTGATCAGTTCGCCGATGTCTACGAGAAATCTGCGCGTGGCGTGATCGATCACGTGATCCGCAAAATAAAGAAGAAGTGCCACGGAAACTGCCATCAAAAAAAAGGTTGAACTGTAGCGAAGCAAAAAAACGTCCGGGGCAAATAACGAGATGAAGGCGGAAATGCAATAAAGAATGACAAGCTGCAAAAGCAGCAGAAGCATTTTTTTGACTGTCGTCATGATGGCTTTCCCTCCTCCCAGAAACTTAAGTATATTGTAACTCACGAAAAAAGGTTTTACAAGATGATTAGAAAATGGTTTTCCCCGCCATTTGGCGGGGGACATTTTTCGGGAAAAAGAGTAGAATTTCTTTATGATGCGGTTATTTTTGCAATTCTTAGGAGAAGTGGGGGAAAAGACGTGAAAATGACAAAAAAACAAAGAATGGTAAATCGATTTTGGGCATGGCTTTTGACATTGGTCATGATCCTTGGGCTAGTGCCCATCGAGGGTCTTACCGCGCGTGCAGAGGGATTCATTGTGGTCGGTCCGGGCGGGGATGACGGAGAGACAAAGTTTGAGCTGGTGGAAACGCTGGATGATTTGCAGGATGGTGATACCTGCGTTCTCATGGGGCGCGACCTCGCTACAAGCTCCTGGTACGTGCTGACGAGCAGCGGCGACGTGATGCAGGCAACCTATGAAGACGGGGAGATTTCGATCATAACGCCGGAGGGCATGGACATCCTTCCAGACTTGGCCAGGATGACCGTGGAAAGCATGACGGTCATCAACGGTAGCGCACAGATTGAAGGTGGCTTCGATTATGCCACCCTGTATTTGGAGCTTGGAGAGGGAACGGGCTGGTTTTTATGCGAGAGTGAGATGTCCGTTACCTGGAGATCGAGTGAATACGAACTGACTGCAGGTGTAGATGCCAATGGCGTTTACCTCGGTAACATTTACATGAGTTATACCGAGGGAGATCCCTCATCCTTAGAGGCTTATAATGAGCCGTGGTTGGTTAACAGGGAGGTTTGTTACGAAGGTACGGCTGATGAGTACATAGAATATCGTATAGGCCTTCCTTGGTCTGAAACTGTGGATGATTGGAGCAATCCGACGGCCTATCTTTATAAGATTCCCAGCGAGACACAGCAGGTAAATCCCCCTGCCGCGCCCGCAAATTTCCAGACAGAAGCGGATAACGAACTTGGCGCAAAGCTTTCATGGGAGGCTTCTGAAGGGGCAACGGCCTATGTTGTCTATTGTAACGATGTCGTTCTTGCGACGACGGAAGAATTGGAATATCAGGACAGTGATCTGACGGCTGGGAATGCTTATTCATACGCGGTTTCCGCAAAGAATCGGGGCGGCGAGTCTGATAAGACGGCGGCAATCTCCGTAACGGCGACGCTTGCCGTGCCTCCGATGCCTACGAACCTGACGGTGACGCCCGGACTGCGCGGAACGCTCGACATGAGCTTAAGCTGGAGTGCGCCCGAACCATTGCGCAAAACGACGGGCTATCACGTGTATAGGGATGGGGTACGCATTACCGAGAGCCCGATCACGGAGACCACTTACGTTGATCAGGCAGAGTATGCAGGGCAGAACCTGACCTATGCCGTGACAGCGGTAAACGCCAGCGGAGAATCAGAAAAGACAAGTGAAGTTGGCGCGAAGGCACCGTCCGTATTACCTCCTTCCTGCGATGTTACGGTAAGCCTAAATCTTCCGAATGCAGGATTTGCAAAAGCATTTCTTTCGAAGAGCGGTTGCGTGCAGCTGCGCGGCGAGAGATCCTATTCTCTGCCCATCACGCAGGATGGCGATGCTGGAACCTACGAGTTTTCGGATGTCTTAGAGGATACCTATGAACTGGCACTTGTGATCAGCGGAAAGGTCGTTTATTCACAACCTAGCGCGCTTACCGTGACGAGCGGCGAAGCCAATGCCATTAGTGCGGATCTAAGCACCGTAACGAATGGCTTCCACGGCATGGTTCGCATCAAACAGCCTGGCATTGTCAGCAGTTATCATTTGAAGAACAATGGCTATGGCTGGTCAGTAAATGAAGAAGGGTATCTTGTGGATCCCAATGGCAATACGGCCTTTTGGTGGAGTGGTGAGAGGGTATTTGTCAAAGGGACCGAGTACGTTTACAAGGCAGAGGAGGATAAGTGCTATCAGCTTCTGGATCAGGTGGGCGTAGATCTTTCAAAGGTGACGACGGGATTGACCTATCAGCTTCCCGTGGGCGCGCAGGAGGATCTGGTTGTGGTTCACGTTGCCTTGACGGCAGCAGGGGTGGACCTGAACCAGTTTTACGTGATGACGAATATTTGGCAGAATGGCATGGCTAAGGGACATGGTAGCCTGTATCTAGACCATGAAGGTAAGGCAGTATTGCTTCTTCCGGCAGGGTCAGGTTATGAGGTCTCTTTGCGCGTTCTTAAAACCGAGAAGGATGGCGTGATAATTCCTGAAAAAATGATCGAAAGAAGAGGTGTGACAAACGGGGATACCATTTCTGAGAGTCTTATTGCTGATTTGCAAACTGTTACCATAGATTTTTCTGACAGTTTGGCGGAACTTCCTGCAGGCGTTAGTCTTGAAGGAATATCTGTATCGGTTTATTCCTCGGCAACGCTGAGGGAGGCGCCGACGGTTGTGTATTTGGATTCACAGGGCAAGGCAAGTGCTCGCATGATTGGAGATGCTTCGGATACTTATGTGGCTCATGTTCAATCTAGGAATTTGTCAGATGTTTGTACCGTGAATTCTGCTTACTATTCACTGGAGGGGACACGGTTAAAAGGAAAGTTAAATCTAACCGTTTTATCGCAGAAGGTGTATAAACCTGTATTTCAAATTCAAAATGGTGCTGACATGAATGGCGTGAAGATTCATTTTAATGTTGACGGACAAACCTATGAAGAAATCTTAATAGATACGGATGGCGACGGAAAGAGTGACAATGCGTTCGAGTTTAGCGGATATGAAGTAAAGTGGAAAGTGAGAGAGCAGCTTTTGCCGAAAAAATACCATCTTGCTGCTGCAAATGGAAGCCTCAATGATTTGGATGACGAAATGATTTATGCTATATCGTTAAGAACATATAAGACGATAAAAATTTTACTTCCGAATGATGGAGACGACTATTCCATTTTGGTTTATAATTCAGTATCTCAAAAGTATAGTGAATACGAAAAAAACACTATAACGGCAGATGAGTCTTTTACCATTGAATACATACCTTCAAGCACTTCTGCGGGAACAGCAGATGATAACCAGAACATGGTTGTTATGGTAATGCCAAAATCAGTTGTCATAGTAAATCGTGAATTGAAAATGAAGGAATGGGAGAACTTGTTTCCTAAACTCGTTAAAAGCTTTGATCCTGATCAGGATGAGAGTTTGGACTTTAGTGACATAATGGAGTCAGGTGGTTTATATGTCAGAGATTTAGACGGAAATGCAGTAAATGATTATGTTGGCTTTGCTTATGTTCATCAGGGGCAGGTAATGGCCGTTGAACGAAGTTTAAATTCAAGAAGCGAAAGAGTTCATGTTGCGTTAGGCGAAAATGTGAAATGCATGATTTTACCATTTAGGAATTTGTTTTTTGAAGATCAAAAGGGCGCTAATATCAATGCATTTGCGGTAGAATATGTGCCCAACGGGAGGAACCAAACAATATATCTTCCGTATCAAATGATTTACCGATTGAATATTCTTGGCGCAGATGGTCAGCCAATGTCAGATTCTGATTTGAATCAACTGATCTTCCGTATGTTTGATCAAAACCATTATCCTGACACAGAGTTTAGCCGGGATCAAGCTGGAACACAATTTGTATTGACGAATCCACTCAAGTTTTCCAACGGTAACTTTACTCTATTCGTTGGATATGGTGACTTACTAGATGATGTCCTGTCTAATATGTACCCTTTTTGGGAGAATGAGAAAAATGCAGTTAGGAAGGAAATAAACATTTTTCGACAATCTGGCATTGTCAACATCTGCCTAAAGGATAAAATTGTTAGAATTAACAGAAGACATGGACTTACGACAGAATTAAAGAACATTACTGCCTTGCCAGATGGAAATCTGCTTGTTAGGTTAAGTCAAACTTCTTATTTGATGGGTGACAGTTACATAAAGCTTCCAGAAGGTGCCTATGATATAAAGATAGATCATGAACCCGCTATCATGGTGGATGGTAAGGTTTTAATTCAGAGATATGAAGGAGATACGGAAATTAATAGGCATAATTTGTGCTTTGCCATTCAATCTTCGGATTTATTGAAGGATAATTCTGTCTTGGGGTATGTTTTGCAAGATGGAAAGTATGTGGAACAGAGATGTTTTCGGATATCCGCAGACCTTTTCTCTTATGGAATCAGCCATGACGTGAGTTCAAACGAGATCGTTTATGATGAGCCTGTTGAAAGCTCTGTAAAAAAAGGAGAATTGGTTCATGCGCCAAATGTTTACGGATTACAGACAGTGGGCGGAAGGTTCTGGGATCCCGATCCTATCATTGATGGTACGACCGTTTGGGATGTACATTATCGAAATATGGAGGAATATAGAAAAGCTTGTGGTATCTATAGAGAAGGTGTATGGCTTAAGTTCGAAACAAGACAGGTGAATTTCGAAATTGCGTTAAACATAGATGGAATTCCCGTGGAATACTCCGATAGCATCATGCCATTTATGCCGCCTTCTAGTTTGGGAATGTTTGCTAGTGGGAGTTTTAGTAGTGGCGGATATTCGGGTCGTTCCGCTGGAATGCAATTAAGTAGAGGTTATTCTTTCTTTAAGAATCAATCTAGCGAAAAAGCTGAAACCCCAGCTATGGTTTGGGAAGATGCTGCTGAAGGTGGTGCACCTCACATATGGATACCAAAAGAGTGGCTAGAATCATATGGTTTATACAATTCTGAGGAGGGTGTTGGCTATTTATTTGTACCTATGAGCGAACCGGAACGCTATCCCAATGTCTATGAGGTGGAAATCTGCTTACGTTATATTGATGGAATTGGACAAAAGCAGATCATAAAGAATCAGGATTATGTAACGGTTTATGAGGACGCCCCTATTCTGGAGAAATGGTATTATGAAATGGAAATAAACGGAAAAGATACAGATAAATCTCCAGTATATCATTCTAATATCAGAAGTCGGGAAGCAAGAAAAGAGTATGAGAAAAATAGAAATGCTAATGTTGATCTTTTTTGGAATGGAACATTGGCATTTACCTTCCGTGCTCGTTTTGATGACCCAGATATGGTGGAAAATGTTTATGCAGTGGCAAATGTCCCAGAGGACTGTGATAATTTTGCATTTCGCCTAGAACGCGTGGAAGAGGATGCGGATGGATATAATTATGTAGGTACGGGGATTTTGGGTGATTACTTGAATCCACCCAAGGATTTTGGCATATCCTATTCCCTAAAGGTAGCAAGAACTTATGAAAACATGCCGTCTGTCGATTTGGCTAATCTATCCGATGAAAGTGATCTTACGGCGAATGATCTGCCGGAGGGGTGGACCGTAGAGAGTGTAAGCCCAGAGAATGGTTGGACATTGGCACAGACAGAAGCAGCATGGAATCTTTATGCAAAAGACGTGGCGGACGGAGTGCTGGATGACTTTACGCCGTATGTGGATGGAAATCTGCGTTTGTATTGGCCTGCCATGAAAGTAATGGACGATAAAGGCGAGCCGGCAGTTATCTATGAGAATTATATTGATTTCTCAGAGAAGCAGGAAGAACGGATTGGATATAGTGTGGCATTGATGGATCAAGGAGAATATAAGGCAACACTAAAGGTGAGTACGGATTATGATCCTGATAATGTTATTATGACCCAGACTCTGGAATGCTCAGATGCTAGCTATTTGTTACCCGTTGCAAAGAAGAATGGTTCTGCATTGAATCCTATGCCGTTCATGCTTGAAAACAATGACTTGAATCAGAGAATAAAGAGTGCATTGGCGTCTCGAAAGCTTCCAGGACCAGATGGCGTGATTAAGATCGTGAAGGCTGGTGCAGGGAAGGCGGCCACCATTAGTCAAACAGCTAAGTATTATGGTGAACGTGCAAATGTCATCAAGCCATATTTGGAAGCAGGCAAAGAAGTCAACACTTATGGAAATCTGTATGGGGATTTTATGCAGGGAGCGAGGGAAGAAGCCTATTGGGCAAGCAATATGCCAGAAGATATGAGAATGGAATACATTAGATTTCATGAAAGTTGTCTGGTAGGTAATGCATTGACGAAAGTGGTTGGATCAATACCGGGGATAGGGCTTTTGGGGAAGTATGTTTCTTCCGCAGCAAAATATGCTTTTGTGGATAAAAAGATAGAAAACCTTGAAAGCCATTTCAGAAGGTATGCGACAATGAATTCAGATATGGCAGCTCGTGCACTCAGAATAAAAAAATATTTGCAGGCTGAGTTAGATGCCTATGGAATGGATTACTTGATTTCACAATATGGAAGGGAATTGATTGATCAATATTTTGGCGAGAATCCTTGTTACCACATCGACCCCTCCGGTTATGTATATGAGGGCATCGAGAGTCATGTCGTGCAGGGCGTGACGGCGACAATTTATCAGTATACTGGTTCTACGGCAGGCTGGACCTTTGATGCGAATGGTGTACTTGTGAGCGGAACGCCTGAGGCGGACAAATGGGTTGTTTGGGATTCGGAAAGCTACGGCGAGGATCCAAACCCGCACAATACGGATGCATATGGTCATTATGGCTGGGACGTACTGATCGGTGCGTGGAAGGTGGTCTTTGAAAAGGATGGTTACGTGAGCGCTGAGAGTGCGGTACTGAACGTGCCGCCTGCACATACCGACGTAAATCTTTCAATGGTTGCCATCACGGGCGCGAAGGTGAAGGAACTTACGGCAAACGAGGAGTATGTGGAGATCGTCTTTGATAAGCCGGTGCTGGTGGATGACGTGACTTCCCTGGTAACGATCTGTGTGGAGAACGATAAGAACGTGCTGGGTGGTTCGTTTACGGCAATGGATGAAGCAAATCTGGGAACGGGAAATAAGCAGGCCGCAGGAGCGGAGGACGTTGTGAAGCTTCTGGATGCGGCAGGGGCTGATGCAAAGGCGGCAACGACCTTCCGATATGCGGCCAAGGGACTGAGTCTTGGTCAGAAGGTTTTGCTGCTGCAGACCATTGGCGTTCGTAGCTATAACGGAATCGTGGCGCAAATTGATTACGCTAGTACGAACGTTCAGAAAAAGGCGGATCCCATCACCAGCATAGCATATGTAGGCTCCGTGGCAAAAATGAATGCGAAGGAGACCAGAAATCTTGTGTCAGGACTGATCGTGAATGGAACGGAAGGGAGTCTTACCTGGACTAGCATGGTGCCTGAGGTGGCAACAGTCGATAACAATGGTGTCCTTACGGCCAAAGAGACGGATGCCGGTGGTAATGCCATCGTAAAGGTGGCTGTCGCAGGAACGGATGCTTCTTGGATCATCACGATTCCCGTGGCTGCAAAGGGCAAGCCGATCACGGCTGCAACGCCAGTTAATAATCTTCCGAAGAACCACGCACATGTTTGGGGCGCCTGGACGGTGACAAAAAATGCGACTGAAACGGAGGAAGGCTCTAAGAGTCACTTCTGTACGCTTTGTGGCGTGGAAGAGGCAGAAGTGATTCCTGCGGGGAGCGCCATGACACAGACGCAGGAGGAGTTTTATTATCTGGATCCCACCAGCGGAAGCACAAGCTATGTGAGTGGCGCGGTAGGTGGCATGAAGGTTGTCGTAAAGCATACGACGAAAGATCCTGTTTTGTTTGTGACCTTTGTCGGCATAGAGGTGGACGGAATTCCCGTGGACAAGGCCAATTATGTCGCTGAGGCGGGTAGCGTAAAGATCACGCTCTTAAAGAAATATTTAGATACGCTTTCCGTGGGCGAGCATACGATGCGCGTACTCTTTAGTGACAGTTCGCACTTGGAATTCAAGTTTACGATCTTGCCTGCACCGGAAAAGGGAAGCATCACTTCACCGGCGTCTGGAGATAATGGGACAGGAGCTTTTTCCTGGGCAGTCCTTGCTTTGGTATCCTGCGCCGTGGTAACGGGAAGCCTTGGCTATCGCCGAAGAAGAAAAGAGAAAAAGGTTGCGTAAATAAAAAGCGGCAGGGCGATTGCCTTGCCGCTTTTTTACGGTGTCATGTCTGAGCGGGGGGAGGATCCCGCATATTTTACGTAGGCGCGGTAGAAGGAGCTATAGTCGGTGAAGCCGCTTTGCAGGGCGGCATCCATGGCGGAGGCTCCTTTTTGCATGGCTTGACGTGCAAGGATGACGCGTTTGTTGCGCACGTAGTCCATGGCGGTGGTGCCGAGGTATTTCTTAAAGTTGGTATTCAGATAGTTCTTACTGATGAAGAAATGGGAGGAGATGCTCTCCAAGGTTTGGGGCTCGGTGAGGTGCCCGTCGACGAAGTTGATGATCTCAAGCATCTTGTCGGGCATGGCATTGATAAAGGTTGCAGGCTTTAACGTGCGGCCGAGGATGTGGATCTGTGCGAGGAGCGCCTCCAAAAAGATGGGAGAGAGCATCTCTTGAAGCTCCTTTGGCTGGTCCTCTAGCTGATGAATGTGATAAAAAAATTCATCTAAATGAAAGGCCTCCGTGTGTTCATAGAGAACCTCGAGGGAGGGCTTTTTTTTATGGCTCGGCATGAGGTCCGTCAGGAGCTGTCTGCGCTCCGGCATCAGGTTGTCCGGAGAGAGGTAGAGCACGTTGCGAACATAGTCAGCACGCGAATTCACGCGGATGCCGTGGAGCACTCCGGGGCGAATTAAAAAGAGAGTGTGAGGCTTTAATGGGTAAATTTTGCCTTCGACCATGATGTCTGCATCGCCACAGATAAAATAATAGATCTCATAGACGGAATGAAAATGGCCGTCAATCTCAGAATAGATCTTTTTGTCCTTTTTATGATATTCCAAAACAGAAACTTCCATTGCTTTTATCCTCTTTAGAAATGCACAAAAAATGCGCAGTGTTAAACTTTTAACAAGAATTTTAAGGAAACCATTCACCATAATTTTACGTGAACTGTGTGATTTTTGCAATATTAAAATCCTTTTTTACAAAGATTTAGCATTGTGAAAATGTTATGATTTTTGATAGAGCTTGCATTTCTTTATGAGCAAAAAGCACAATGTCGGAAGGAGGGCTATTTCGTGGCCGCCGAGAAGAAAGAAGAAAAGGTAAAAAAGATTGTTGTACCAAAGCAGCAGGTGAGCTTTGGCACGTACATGCGTCGCTATTGGCAATTGTATGCATTGCTTGCATTGCCGCTGATTTATTTGCTTGTGTTCAAGTACGTGCCCATGGCATACGTACAGATCGCATTCAAGAAATACATGATCGGTAAAAATGTTTGGACCATGCCTTGGGCGAACAATCATGGCTTCCAGTATTTCATTGAAGCGTTTCAGAAGCCTGCATTCTTGAAGGCGCTGCGCAATACGCTTCTTCTGAATTTCCTGGATCTCCTTCTTGGCTTCCCAATGCCGATCATCTTCGCGCTGATCTTAAATGAGTTGCCGTTTAAGGGCTTCAAGAAGTGCGTACAGACCATCGCGTACATGCCGCACTTCCTTTCCTGGGTTATCATCGGAAGCCTTTCCCTGCAGCTGTTCGCAAAGGATTCCGGCATGGTAAATATGCTGGTGACGAGCCTTGGCGGAAAGCCGATTCCTTTCCTGACGGAGAATATGCCTTGGGTGTTCACTTACGTAGGATGGGGCATTTGGCAGAGCTTCGGTTGGAATTCCATCGTATACTTAGCGGCCATCGCGGGCATCAGCCCCGATCTTTATGAGGCAGCGGCAATGGATGGTGCGGGTAGATTCCAAAAGATGTGGCACATTACGCTGCCGAGCCTAAAGCCGACGATCGTCGTACTCCTGATCATGAACCTTGGTTATATCATGGGCGGTGGCATGGAGCGTCCCATGGCTCTTGGCAACCGTTTGGTATCCGATTATTCTGAGGTCATTGCGACCTATGTATATAATGCCGGTATTAAAGGATCACAGTTCTCGCTTACGACGGCGGTTGGTCTGTTCCAGTCCGTTATCGGTATCATCTTGATCCTAAGCGCCAACTTCGTTTCGAGAAAGCTTGGCGAACGCGGTATTTGGTAAAGGGGGAAGAAAGTCATGAAAGTAAAATCTAGACAAGCCGTCGTGGGAGACTGGATTTTCGTCATTGTATGCGTGATCGTAAGCCTGCTTTGCGTACTGCCGATGGTCAACCTGCTTGCAAAATCCCTAAGCGGATCCTACGCCTTGGTGCGTAATGAGGTGTATTTGCTTCCCAAGGGTCTTAACTTTGACGCCTACGTGCAGGTGTTTCAAAACAGTAAATATGTGTGGTCCTTTGTCTGGACGGTTATCCTTACGGTAATTTGTACTTTTGTATCCCTGACTATGACGACGCTCTGCGCATATCCGCTGATTTTCGAAAAGCTGAAGGGCCGCAACGTCATCAACGTATTTATTACGATCACGATGTTCTTTAACGCAGGCACCATTCCGAACTACCTGCTGATGAGAAGCCTTGGACTTTTGGACAATCCGCTGGTTTTGATCATTCCGAGTTGCCTTAGCGTTTACAACATGATCATCATGCGAAGCTTTTTCTATGGCATCCCGGACAGCCTTCGTGAATCTGCGGAAATCGACGGCGCAAGCTTTTTCCAGATCCTTATAAAGATTTACGTGCCGCTTTCCAAGCCCGTTTTAGCAACGCTGGCGTTGTTCTATGCGGTGGGTCGTTGGAATGGTTACGGCGATGCGTTGATGTATATAAAGGAGGAGAAGCTCTATCCCCTGCAGCTCTATTTGTTTAACATCATCAACAGCATGAACAAGATGGAAGTGGCAACCAACGAAGGCTTCACCACGCCCGGTCTTGGCGCGGCCATGAAGGCAGCGGTCGTTATGTTTTCCACCGTGCCCATCCTTTGCATCTATCCTTGGCTTCAAAGATTCTTTATTCAGGGCGTAACGTTAGGAGCGGTCAAGGAATGATCCAAGCGATAATTATCGGGGCAACCCGTTAGTTATAAATACCAAATCACTTATTTTTTCTAAAAAGGGAGGAAACAGTAAATGAAGAAGAAAATTCTTTCAATCCTGCTGGTTTGCTCCATGGCAGCAACCATGGCAGCATGTGGCGGGAACGGCAGTGGGGAAAGCAAGGCAGATCCCGAAGTGCAAAAGGCTGCAGCGGACTTCGAAAATGGTAAGTTCAAAGAGACCAAGCACATCGTTGTTGAGATCTATGACCGTGGAAATGACGGCGGTTCTGATCCTGAAAACAACATGTACACCGATTACATCAAGAAGGGTATGCTTGAGGATCACAACGTAGACGTAACCTTTAAGAAGGTTCCTCGTTGGACCGAGGTTGAGGAGATCAATAACCTCCTTTCTGCAAACAGCGCACCTGACGTATGTGTAACCTACAGCTATCCCACCATTCAGACCTATGCAAACATGGGCGGCGTAATCGATCTGGCACCTTACGTAGAGACTTATAAGAAAGATCTTCCTAACCTGTGGAATTGGTTGGGTGACACCAATATTAACTGGGATAAGGATCCTAAGACTGGTACCCTTTGGTGCGTGGAAGCGAAGTTGGCAGTATCCAATCGTGTCCTTACCTTCGTTCGTCAGGACTGGCTGGATAAGCTTGGCATGAAGGCTCCTACCACGAAGGATGAGTTCGAGAAAATGCTCGTTGCATTCAAGGATAATGCAGATACTCTGCTTGGTTCAGATGCATCCAGAATGATTCCTTACTCCGTAAGCTACGACGTAGGTTGGAGAGCAGCAACCCTGATTGAGTCCTTCCTCGATCCTAAGATGTCTGATAAGGAATTCTACATCAATGGATTTGATGACAGAAAGCTCACCGAGAACGGCACCAAGGAAGGCGTAAGACTTCTGAACAAGTGGTACAACATGGGTCTTATGTGGAATGACTTTGCACAGTATGGCAGCGGCGATACTACTGAGGACGACATGATGAAGGCTGGTTTCGTTGGCGCGTTCACTCATAACTGGGATTATCCTTACAGAAACGGTGATGACAGCATCAACGCTAACCTGCAGAGAAACGTTGGCAAGGACGCAAAGTTCGTTGCAATCGATCCCTTCGAGGATAAGAATGGCACTCACACGAAGTTCGTGTCTGGCCCGATCGACCGTAAGGTATTCTTCCCTGCAACCAACAAGGAGCCTCTGGCATCCCTGCTGTACCTTGACTGGATCAGCGCTCCTGAGCACATCCAGTACCTGCAGATTGGTGACGAGGGCGTTACTCATGACGTAACCTCCGACGGCGCAATCCAGGTTAAGGCCGCTACCGGCAATGCAATCATGAACTCCGGTATGAACATCGACTATACCATTACCGTAAACGGACTGAAGCTGACCAGCGAAGAGTTGACCAATAAGTCCAGAGCTCTGAACTATCCCGGCATCCCTGCTGAGGACGTTATGAACTCCCACAAGATTGCTAATACGGATCTTCGCATTGGCAAGAACGTAAACGTTGGCGCCATCGCAGCAGAAGAGGGTGTTGGTGATACCTTAAGCCAGCTCAGAGACACTGTTTACGACAAGGCAGTTGTTGCATCCGTAGCTGATTTTGATAAGGTATGGGACACGGAATTAAAGAATTACTTAAGCTCTGGCGGACAGGCAATCATTGACGAGCGTACTGCAAAGTGGAAAGAGTTCTTTGGTGATTCCGACATGCTTCCTTAATGTGGGTTTCTAAATTTTCTCCTATCATAAAATAAGGAATGGGGTTGGCATAAAGCCAGCCCCATTCTTTTTATTGCTATTCAATTCCGGCGATGCGATAGATGAATTTGACCTGACCTGACATGTCATCCGAAATGCCAGAGAAGTTATTGTAATGCTTGGAGGCATGGATGGTTGCCTTGGCGCGCTCAGAGAGGGCTTCCAGATCACCATTTACGGCTCCCGTCAGCTTCTGAATGCCTTCCTCATCGAATTTCTGCAAACCATCCTTTAATGCCGCACTGCCGTCACAGAGCTGCGTGATGCCATCTACAAGGGCGGGAAGAGAAGCCTGCAGGGTTGTCATGCCATCACTTAGCTGCGTTGCACCGGCGGAGAGCTTTGCCGTGCCATCCTTAAGAGCCTGCGTGCCAGCTGCCAATTGACCGGCTCCTGCGGCGGCCTGTGCCACGCCTGCGGTATAGCTCTGAATGCCCCCGTAGAAGGTGTTGTAGCTATCGAGAGATGACTTTAGGTCAATGACTGCCTTAGCGCCTGCGCTGGCGGCTGCAAGCTTGCCTTGAACCTCTTCACCTGCCATGGTGTCAGTGATGGCCTTTTGAACCTGAATCTCCGTATTTTGTGCGATCAACTGCTGTATGGAATCCTCTGCCAGCTTTGCCGTTACGTTGGAAGAAATGAGTGACGATATCTCCTCAGAGGCCATTTTCGCCTCAATTGTCTGGGTGATCATGCCCTTTACTTCCTCACTGCTTACTTGTTCCTCTGTTTTTGCAGAGATCATCGCCTGAATTTCCTCCGATGCCATCTTGGCATCTACGGCTGCAAGGATCGCGTTTTGATTCTCCTCAGAAATCATGCCGGCGGTGACGGCGCCTTGATAAGTCTCTACGTCCATGCCGGTTGCGGTCTGTACGACCTGTGCAAAAACATTTTGACGGATCGTCGACGTTACCTTAGAAGCAACCTCGCTTTGAACTGCGGAGGTGACCTGAGCCGTTACCTGACTTTGAACGGCTGCCTTCACGCCATTTTCCACCTCAGCAGTAACTGCTGCCGTTACCTGCTGCTGAATGTAGTCCCTCTTTGCGTTGACGGCGTCCGTCACGGTCTGAAGGGCAGTGGCATATACGGCATTTTCATCCAGGGAAGCAATCACGCCGTTTAGAACGGTGCCATAGTTTTCAATCGTCATCTCGGGAACGGTAAGCCCTGCGGAAAGCAGCTGGGTTCTTGCCGTTGCCAGCAGTGTCTCAAATACCTGACGGGCCCCGCCATTTAAGCTGTCATTATTTGAGGCAATGGTGGAAAGTCCGCTGCTGAGCTTCGATGCGCCTGCAGCGAGATCTGCAGCGCCGCCATCCAATGATGCGGTTCCCTTTTGCAACTCTTTGGCTCCGGAAGCAAGCTGATCCACGCCATTTACGAGTTCGCCCGATTTTTCCAAAAGCTGGCTTAAACCATCCGTGAGCTGACCGGATCCGTCCAAGAGCTGCGTCATGCCATCCGTCAGCTGTCCCATGGCATTTTGCAGATCGCTGATGGAATCAAATTTCTCCATGTCGAGTTTGTTAAACAGTTCATTGGTTGCAACCGTTACGGCAGTTCCGATGGAGAAATTCTGGACGTCTGCCTGGATTTCCAAGGAGTCAGGAATGGTGAACTTTTCAGCATCTAAATTGAGATTTTCCTGAAGACCAGGGAAGGCGAGTCCGACAACAATGTTGCGGTCTCCATCATTGAACAGCTTTCCTCCGATGACCTCGACGTTAGTAAATGCTTCTCCATCCAATAAAACGCCCGTCAGCATGGCAAAGGGGACGGAAATCTGTTCCTTGTTACCACCGATCAGAACGGTTTCCTGCTGATGGTTTTCATAGGTATAACGGATTGTGACGTGACCGCTTTTTCCCTTTAATGCTTCTGGCGTAATCTCCTTGCCATCTAGAAGATAGGTTACCTTTACGGAGACGGGCAGCTCCTTTGAGGAGGTTCCCTGGTAATAGACGTCCTTTCCCTGACTGCTCCAAGTGATGCCGTCCTCACTCCACGTGCAGGCTTCGTCGCCCTTAACGTTTTCCACTTCGGTAAGGCTCGTCAAATCCTTTATGGAAGTGGCCCCTGATGGATTCTTTAGCCAATCGCTGACAATGATTTTTTGTGAGCTTCCGTCAGCGCCTGCCAAGACATAAACGGTCTCATCCTTTTCCGTGTTTTTTGATTCAGAAGCGTTTGCATTGTCTGGGGCCGTAACATATCCATTTAAGATTTCTGCAATCGTGGCCGCCTCCGTACTTTCCGGGGCTCCCGTGGCAGTCAAGGTGCTTTCATTTTCTGCTGCGCCATTCGCGCTTACAAGGGAAGCAGCGCTGGTTATGGTCAACGCGCCGCATAAACAAAGAGTAATTAATTTGACAACGGTTTTCTTTTTCATGACAGATACCTCCATATTTTTTCAAATCGATTTATTTCTGCTATTGCGGTAATTCTTCCCAATTTTTGGGAGGCTGATGATAAATATGTCTCATGTTAGCCGTCGTATCGCAGATGATGCGGTCGAAGGCGAGGAGCAGTGCGGGCAGGATGAAGATGACCATCAAAACGCTGATGACGGCGCCTCTTGCCATAAGCATGCACATGGAACTGATGATGTCAATGTCGGAGTAAAGGGCAACGCCGAAGGTTGCGGCGAAGAGTCCCATGCCGGATACGATAATCGAGGGAATGGAAGACTTCAGGGCCGTGAGAACGGATGCCTGCTTTGCCTCCCCGGCGATTCGCTCTGCCTTGTATCTCGTGGTCATCAGGATGGCGTAGTCAACCGTGGCTCCTAACTGGATCGTACTGATGCAAATCGGTGCGATGAAGGGAAGGCTCTGCCCAAGATAATGAGGAAGTCCCAGATTGATGAAGATGGCAACCTCAATCACGGAGATCAAAAGGAAGGGCAGGGATACACTTTTTTCCACCAGGGCGATAATGACAAAGATGGCTAAGATCGATACCATGTTTACGACTTTGAAGTCGTGATCCGTCGTCTCGATCATGTCCTTCATACAGGGCGCTTCTCCGATCAGCATGCCGCCCTGATCATATTTTTTCAAAATGTAATTCAGTTCATTGATTTGACCGTTGACTTCGTCGCTGGCAACCTTAAACTTTGAATTGATGAGGAGCAGCTGCCATTTGCCACTCTTTAGCTTGCTGGTAACGGACTCAGGAAGGAATTCCTCCGGAACGCGAGAGCCAAGCAGGGAATCCAGTCCCACGACATATTTCACGCCGGAAACCTGTTCCATTTCCTTCGTCATGGCCTTGACCTCCTTCTGGGAAAGGGAAGCATCGACCAAAACCATGTGCGTGGATGCTATGTCAAAATCATCATGGAGCTTTGCATTTGCAATGACGTAGGCCATGTCCTTCGGAAGGCATTCGCCCATGTCATAGTAAACCTCGCCGTTTGCCTTTTCATAGCCGAGATAGGCAGGCGGGATAATTAGGGCAAAGCATCCAAGGAAGAGAGGAAAGACCTTTACGACGATCTTGGAAAGCTTTGTGGAATCAGGGATGAGGGAACGATGCTTCGTTGCCTGCAAGGGCTTGTCAAAACAAAGAATCAGGGAAGGCAGCACCGTGACGCATCCAATCACGCCAAGGATGACGCCCTTTGCCATGACAATGCCGAGGTCGCGTCCCATGGTAAAGGTCATGAAGCACAGGGCGATAAAGCCTGCCACGGTCGTGATGGAGCTTCCCACAACGCTGGTCAGCGTTTCGTGAATGGCTACTGCCATGGCCTCTTTTTTGTCACTGTGATTTTGTAACTGTTCATTGTAGCTGTGCCACAGGAAGATGGAGTAATCCATCGTCACGGCGAGCTGTAATACTGCGGAGAGCGCTTTCGTTATATATGAGATCTCTCCAAGAAAATAATTGGAACCAAGATTTAAAAGGATCATCATGCCGATGGAGGCAAGGAATACAAACGGAACCAGCCAGCTGTCCAAAAGCAGAAGCATGGCTGCCAGCGCCAGGGCAACGGCAATGCCAACATAGATCGGCTCTTCCTTTTCGCACAAATCCTTTAAGTCGGTTACCAGAGCAGACATGCCAGAGACAAAGCACTGCTTTCCGGCGATGGAGCGGATCTCGCGGATGGCATCCATTGTGACGTCCGCCGAGGTGGAAGTGTCAAAGAAGACGGCCATCATCGTTGCGTTGTCCGTGTTAAATGCCTTGTATACCTTCTCGGGCAGGAGCTCCATGGGAACGGAAAGGTCTGCAAAGGAATCATACCAAAGCACTGTTTCAACATGCATAACCTGCTCAAGCTGTGTCTTTAACGCTGAGACGTCCTTGTTCGGCATATCCTCCAAAATTAAAAGGGAGAAGGCTCCCTTTCCAAAATCGTCCATAAGCTCCTTTTGACCGACGACCGTATCCATGCTTGTTGGAAGATAGTCCAGCATGTCGTAATTGACTCTGGTTGCAACATAGCCGAAACCTGCGGGAATCATCAGAAGCAACGTGATGAGCAAAATGGGAATGCGGTACTTTACAACCGCCTTTGCAAATTTCATGTAGATCAACCTCCTTAAAAATGCTTCGTTTTTTTTGCTTTCAATTCTTGAACATAAGATACCTCGCCAGGCGAAGCTTGAAAACGGGCAAAAAAAATCCCATGCCCAAAATTTAGGCACGGGAGCAAATTTGTCTAAAAAATGATTTCAGGGCTTAGCCTTCGCTGCAACGATGGAACATTTCCTCCACCATGCCGCGGTGAAGCTGGCAGAAGCGTTCAATGTCCTTTGTCAGGTTGCGGTTCATGTTTTCGTTTAGCCATAGTGTCATCAGTCCAAAGCATTCGCATTTATAAAAGCGTCCAATCAAATCACGGTCTTCATCGGAAATCCTTTTGCCGACGGCAAGGGCTTCCCCATATTTCGTCACGACGTGATCGCATACGCGCCAGAGATACTTTTCAAAAATATCACGGTTGACGGAATTGTAGACGTGAAGAATGGCGCGGCGCTGTTTGGATGCAAAATCCGCAGCGATCTTTAAGGCATCCTCGATGGATTCAATGGTGGGATGGCTTTCGATGATGGCATCCGCCTGTTCCTGAAAGATTTCCTCAATGAGGGCGGGGAGATCCTGATAATGATAATAAAAGGAATTGCGGTTGATGCCGCATTCTTCGACGATCATTTTCACCGTGATCTGGCTTAAGGGCTTTTGCTCCAACAGCTGAAGAAAGGTTGTCTTAATTGCCTTTTGCATAAAATCAGACATGAAACACCTCACATGGACCATGCTAGTCGCCGCAAATTCATTTGCGGATCGCTTTCTTTTCAATAATTATTATAACAAATTTTAAGGAGGATGGCAAGGAGGGGCGAGGGGCAGCTGCGGAAACGGCATGGATTGCGTGATGGTCAAAGTTATGGTAACATAAGAATCAATAGGAATTGAATTTATTTTATCATGGTATTTTTCTGGCAGAGCATCCCAAAATGGCATGGAAGACGAGGGAGGATAAGGATGAAAACCTGGTGGCACGTACGGATAAAATGGATAGGCGCCTTCGTTTTTCTCGCCGCATGTTTGGCAGCGGTTTTGTCGACCACGGCCTTTGCTTCAGCCAGCGAAGAAGAGTTGGTGCGCGTCGGTTATTATGAGAACGAGGTGTTTCAGGAGGGAGCGCGCGAGGGTGCAGTAAAAACGGGTTATGCCTATGAATACTATCAGAAGATTTCGGAATACACGGGCTGGCATTATAGCTATGTCTATGGGAAATTTGGGGATCTTTATCAGATGCTTTTGGATGGGAAGATTGACCTGCTGGCAGGACTGGCATGGAGAGAGGATCGGGAAGCGTTGCTTGGGTATCCCAATGCTCCGATGGGAAATGAAACCTATAATCTTGTGAAGCACAATGACGATGATGCCATCACGATTCACCCTGAAAGCCTGTCAGGGAAACGGATAGGAGTTTTAGACAGTGCCATGGCCGACATGCTGGACCATTATCTGAAGGAGCAGGGCGTAAAGGCAGAGGTGATTCGCTTTCGGGATTATGAGCCGCTCTTTGAGGCATTTGACAGTCGGTCCGTTGACGTCCTTGCGGCAGAGGGAGATGGCGCATATGGGCGGGAAAAGGCAGAGCTTCTTTATTCCTTCGGGAGATCAGACTATTATCTCTGCGTCAGTAAGACAAGGCAGGACCTCTTGTCAAAGCTAAATGCAGCGCAGGCACAGCTTAGCATCAGTGAACCAAACTATGTTTCTTTTTTGCAGGGCAAGTACTATTCCGCCAGTATTTCCAGTCAGGCATTTTCGGATGCTGAGAAGGAGTGGCTGGCAGAACACGACAAGCTGAGGATTGGATATTTGAATCATTATCTTCCGTACAGTGATACGGCGAAGAATGGCGAAGCGACGGGAATTGTCAAGGACGTGGTGGCAAGGATGCTGGAGGCGCTTTACGTTGACAAATTGACGGTCTCCTATGTCGGCTATGACAGCTATGATGACATGATTGCAGCGTTGACGTCGGAAGAAATCGACGTTGCCTTTCCCGTGGGCGGAGGCATGTATTATTCTGAGGAGAGCGGTATCTTTCAGTCGACGCCCGTTACCTCATCCGCCACGGAGCTTGTCTATAAGGGCGACTATTCTGAGAAGACCATTTCGAGCTTTGCGGTAAATGAAAACAACCGCATGCAGTATTATTTTGTCAAAGCGCATTATCCTTCTGCGGAGATCACGTTTTATCCTTCCATTGAAAAGTGCTTGAAGGCAGTAAACGACGGGAAGGTTGGGTGTACCACCTTAAACGGCCTTCGGGTGAATGACATTTTGAGAAACAGCCGTTACAGGGAGCTTTCTTTAATCCAGACCACATATGATGATGATCGTAGCTTTGGCGTTCAGATCGGAAACGCAGGGCTATTGATGCTCATCAATCGGGGGATCAACATTCTTGGAACCGATTATGCACAAAATCTTGCATTTCGTTACGCGGATCAGCTCTATGAATATACCCTCCTGGACATGATCAGAAACAACATGGCATTCTTCGGAAGTATTATCCTTTGTGTGGCAGTGGTTCTCATTCTGTTTCTGGTGCATGACAGAAAGCGGTCCAAGAGGGAGATCGCAAATCAGGAGAAGGCGCGAAAGGAGCTGGAGGAAGCGAACGACGAGCTGGAAAAAAGCCAGAGGTCTCTGGCAGACGCATTGGATGCGGCGCAGCAGGCCAATCGTGCAAAGACGGTTTTTCTTTCCAATATGAGCCACGAAATGCGAACGCCCATGAACGCAATTATCGGTTTTGACAACCTGGCACTTCAAAGCGAGGCACTTCCAGGGGAAGCCAGGGAATACCTTGAGAAAATCGGAGACAGCGCGGGCCATCTGCTTGAGCTGATCAACGACATTCTTGACATGACCCGCATTGAGTCAGGGCGTCTCGACATGCGAAGGGAAGAATTTTCCTTCCGAGGCATGCTTGATCAGATAAACGGGATGCTGACCTCACAGTGTACGGAAAAAGGATTACGTTATGAATGCCAGATCAAGGGTGATTTGAGTGACTCCTATGTCGGCGATGCCATGAAGCTAAAGCAGGTGCTGATCAATGTTCTTTCAAATAGCATTAAGTTTACGGATGCACCCGGAGAAATCCTGCTGACGGTGGAGCGGCTGGCCGCGTACGAGGATCATTCCACGCTGAAATTCTGCGTAAAAGATACGGGAATTGGCATGGATAAGGATTTTCTGCCGAAGATTTTTGAAGCCTTTTCCCAGGAGGATGCAAGCAGAAAACATAAATACGGCAGCACGGGACTTGGAATGGCCATCACCAAGAGCATTGTAGAACAAATGAATGGAACGATCTCCGTTGAATCTGAGAAGGGGGTTGGCACGACGGTCACGGTGATCGTAACACTGCTAAACAGCGAGTGTCCGGAGCCTGTCGCTGAGCCAACGGATTCCAAAGAAAAAAAGCGGGCCACGCTGAAGGGAAAGCGCATTCTGCTGGCAGAGGACGTACAGATCAATGCGGAAATCATGGAACAGATTCTTATGATGCGTGAAGCAGAGATAGAGCATGCGGAGAATGGCAGGGTAGCGCTGGAGATGTTTGAAAAGAGCGAGGCTGGTTATTATGATGCCATTCTGATGGACATTCGCATGCCGGAGATGGATGGGCTCGAAGCTGCGGCTGCCATTCGTTCGCTGCAAAGGCCGGATGCAAAACGCATCCCCATCATTGCGATGACGGCGAATGCCTTCGACGAGGACGTACAACGGTCGCTTCAGGCAGGCATGAACGCGCATTTGTCGAAGCCGGTGGAGCCTGATCGATTGTATCAGACATTGGAGGAATTGATTGAAGAGGAAGGGGATTTTTGAAAATAGTCGAGGCTTTGGCAGGGGAGCCGTTGGTTGCGATTTTCCTGTGGATATGTTAGAATAAAAGCAGATGCATTTGGGGTATTTTTTGAAAAAGGAGGTTACGCGGATGTTAAAGGATTTTAAGAAATCGGAACGACCGACGGATGAGGAAGTCGAAAAGAGAGTGGAAGAGCTTCGTGCAAAGCTGTTTGCAAAGCAAACGGAGATCAAGGATCATAAGCTCCCCGTACTGGTTGTTTTTGAAGGCTGGGGTGCAGCAGGCAAGGGAAGCATTCTTGGAAAAATTATTCGCAACATTGACCCGAGATTTTTCAAGGTGGCAACGATGCATGCCAAAAGTGAAGATGAGCAGAGAAAGCCTTTCTTGTACCGACACTTTGTAAAGATTCCCGAGGCCGGAAAGTTTGAGTTCCTCGACGGCAGCTGGATGGATGAAGTGACGAGTGAGTATCTTCGCGGCGAGCTGGATGCGGATACCTATCAAAGGCGCATGGTCAGCATCCGCCAGTTTGAAAGGCAGCTCACCGACAATGGGTATCTTGTTCTGAAATTTTTCTTCCACATTGATGAGAAGGAGCAGAAGAAGCGCATTGACGGCCTTTTGGATGACAAGAACACGAGGTGGCGCGTGAGCGACTGGGATCTTTGGCAGAATAAGCACTATGAGAAGTGCATGAATGCCTTTGACGAGTATCTGCGCGAGACGAATCAGTCGCAGGCTCCCTGGTACATTATCGATGCAAAGAATAAAAAGTGGGCTGAGGTTCAGGTTTTGGACATCATGGTCAATGGCATTGACATGGCATTGTCCCGCGGCGCGCAGGCCGTGCCGATTCTGCAGAACGTTTTCCCGCTTCGCAAGACGAAAAAGCTTTCGGAGATTTCCCTAAACAAGAAGGTTGCGGAGGAGGATTACAAAAAGGAGCTGGATCAGCTTCAGAAGAAGCTTTCGAAGCTGCATAACGAGCTCTACCGCAAGCGTATTCCCGTGATCATCGCCTACGAGGGCTGGGATGCAGCGGGAAAGGGCGGTAACATTAAACGAATTACGGGTGCCCTGGATCCCAGAGGCTTTGAGGTACATCCCATTGCGAGCCCTGAGCCTCATGAGAAGGCAAGACATTATCTCTGGAGATTCTGGACGAGACTTCCTCGTTCAGGACATGTTGCGATCTTTGACCGTACCTGGTATGGCCGTGTCATGGTAGAGCGTCTGGAGGGATTCTGCTCGGAGAATGATTGGCAGAGAGCTTATAATGAAATCAATGAATTCGAGAAGGAACTCACGGACTGGGGCGCCATCGTCATTAAGTTCTGGGTACAGATCGACAAGGACACGCAGCTAGAGCGCTTTACGGATCGACAGAACACGCCTGAAAAGCAGTGGAAGATCACGGATGAGGACTGGAGAAATCGTGAGAAGTGGGATCTCTATGAGGAAGCCATCAATGAGATGCTCCAAAAGACCAATACCACGACGGCGCCTTGGTACGTCCTCGAATCCAATGACAAAAAATACGCGCGAATCAAAGCCCTGAAGATTTTGATCGAAGAGATTGAAAAGCGCTTATAGGATGGAAGGCTTTCTCTTTTAGTAAAGGCAGGAGAAGAGTGAAATGATAAAAGCAGTTTTATTTGACATGGACGGGACACTGGTAGACACGGAAAAGTATTACCGAAGGTTTTGGCCCATTGCCATGGCGGAATTTGGTTATCATTTGACGGATGAGCAGGTACTTTCCATGCGGAGCTTAGGGCGTCCCTTTGCACCGGCAAGATTAAAGGAATGGTTTGGGGAAGACTTAGATTACTATGCCATTCGGGCCCGCAGAACGGAAATGATGGAGGAATGTCTTGAAAAAGAGGGCATCCAATTAAAGCCGGGAGCGGTGGAAATATTAGAAGAGTTGCGGCGGCGGGGCATTCCGGCCGCCGTTGCTACGGCATCACCCTTGGAGAGAACGGAGAAGTATTTAAATCTCACGGGAATCCGTCCATATTTTAGCAAGCTCATCAGCGCGACACAGGTGAAGGAGGGAAAGCCCTCGCCTGACATTTATCTCTATGCCTGCGAGCAGCTAGGGCTTGACCCCAAGGATTGCATGGCGGTGGAAGACGCACCGAATGGCGTGCTCTCTGCATACCGCGCAGGATTAAAGGTGGTCATGGTGCCCGATCAGACAAGGCCAAGCAAGGAAGACAGGAAGTACCTGGATGCCTGCGTGGATCGGTTGGATGAAATCATCTCATATCTTGATGAAGCAAACACGTTCGGAAGATAGGAGAGGGTCTATAAAAATGTATCAACAAAACAATCACTTTTGGGGAAAATTCGACTGAGTGCCGTGATGGCCTTGAGCGTTCTAATGCTTTCCGCATGCAGTGACAACAAGACGCAAAAGGAACCCTTGGCAGCCAGTGAGGAATCCAACATGGTAAGCGCCGTGACGGAAGTATCGGCACGATTTAGCGGGAATGCAGGGGATCAGGTACTGATGGAGGATTACGGATATCTGGAGGGAGAGCGGTACGTGTTGTACTTGGAGAAAGGAACAACCCTTCCAGGGGATCTGAAGAATCAAGTGGAAGAGATCATGCGCATTGATGAACAGATTCTGGGTTTCAGCTTTTCTGTGACAGATTACGTGAAGAATCATCATTGGCGGGAAGTATTTCTGGGAGATGCTTTTCAAGGGATTCAGGCATCCGAGGACAAGGTTCAGATCATGATTGCAAGGGATCAGGGCGATGGTGCGGTTGAATGGTCTGATACCAATGAGATCATGTTGTTTGACCGGGATTTCGATCCGGAATATAGCACGAGAGAGGTGATTTTTCATGAGCTGGCTCACGTGCTTCGGCTTCGCCAGAGCCCTCATTTAGGACAGGTTCTGGAGGAAGGCATCGGATGTTATGCACAGTATCACGGGTCAATTCTGAGCGAAACCCCGTGTTGGAGTTGTCTGCAGTATATGAGCTTGGAGACTGCAGAATCCCGATTTGATGATTCCGTGATCATTCAGGATCCGGAGGCAGCATTTCGGAAATATAACGTTGCGGACAGAAATGCTGCTCAACCGGAATATCAATATGGGTTTCGGTTTGTCTCTTTTTTGATGGAGGAGTACGGGGATGATATCCTTCAAAGACTTAGCGCTACGGCGGCAAAGTATCAATATCTTGAAACGGACAATGACAAAATCATAGAGATCATAAAAGAAGCTACCTCAGAGGATGTTTTTGAACGCTTTGCAAAGTGGTTGCCTGAGGGTTGGAAAAGAATTAGCGAGAATATCGAGGATTCCTTAAGAAAATATGGGTATTGAGCCAGGGACTGTTTTCTGCGGGAAGGTTGACTTTTACGACAGGGAATGATATGATTCCTAATAGCGTGCCGCAGATATTTGCGGCAAAAGAATAAAGTAAGGATGCATGGTCTAACAAAAAGAAAAGGGATCGTGCACGGGAAAGGAACGAGAGAAATGAAAAAGGGTTTTGACGAACTTGTGGCAAAGGTAAAAGAGTGCGGCATGAAGAAGGTTGCCATCTCCGTGGCACAGGACAGCGCCGTTCTTGAGGCAGTCCGCGCGGCAAAGGATCGCGGCATTGCTGATGCAGTATTGGTAGGCGATGAAGCAAAGATCAAGGAGATCGCAGCTGAAATTCACGTAAAGATTGATGATTTCGAAATTATCAACGAGCCGGACATGATTCAGGCTTCCCTGACGGCCGTAAAGCTTGCTCATGACGGCAAGGTTGACATGTACATGAAGGGCCTGATCGATACCAAGAACTTCTTAAAGAGCGTGCTTGACAAGGAAGTTGGCCTTCGTACCGGTGGTCCCCTTTCCCATGTGGCAGTGTTTGACATTCCCTCGATCGATCATCTGCTGTTCCTGACCGACGTGGCGTTTATGACCTATCCTACGCTGGAGGACAAGGCTAACATCATCAAGAATACGGTTCCCGTATGTAAGGCATGTGGCATTGAGAATCCTAAGGTAGCTCCTTTGGCAGCAGTTGAGGTAGTGAATCCCAAGATGCCGGCAACCGTTGAAGCACAGCAACTCACCGAGATGTGCGAAAACGGCGAAATCAAGGATTGCATCGTTGACGGACCTCTGTCCCTCGACCTTGCCATCGATCCTGAGGCTGCAAAGCATAAGGGCGCGACTGGCCGTAAGATTCAGGGCGACGCAGACATTTTGCTCTTCCCTGACATTCATGCCGGCAACCTTGTTTATAAGGCACTGGTTCACACCGTACCTGGCGTAAAGAACGGATGCATCCTGACCGGAACCAAGGTTCCCGTAATCCTGACCAGCCGTTCCGATACCTTCGAGACCAAGGTAAACTCCATCGCACTTGCAGCAGTTGTAGCACACGAATTAAATAAGTAAATCATGATAGATTGCAATAATATTATTTGTTTTCAACATTCGATGAGTAAAGGATAACTCAATATTTATGATGGACAGTCGGTGATAAGCGCCTGCCGAATGGGATCCTCTGGGAACAATTAGCCGGCAGCACTTAGCAAATCGATTGGCCGAATGGTTGATTTCGAGGACTGTTTGAGGAGCGAAGCTCCGAGTTCCGCAGAAATCAACCAATCTATGAGGACGGTCGATGAGCTTAGTGCAGTCCGAGCCGTTCCCAGAGGATCTCATCGGAAGGCGCGTAGCCATTCAGTTAACAAAATAGTTAGGAGGAAATATAAACATGGGTATCAAGAGTTTGATTATCAACCCGGGTTCCACGTCCACGAAGATCGGCGTGTTTGAGGACGAGACCCTGTTGTTTGAAGAAACGCTTCGTCATACGACGGAGGAGATTTCTCAGTTTGCAACGATCGTTGATCAGAAGGATTTTAGAAAGAAGATCATTACCGATCTGTTGGCAAGCAAGAATTTTGACATGAAGAGCCTTAACATGGTAGTAGGACGCGGCGGCATGTTAAAGCCCATCCCCGGCGGTACCTATGCCGTGACGGATGATCTGCTTCATGATTTGGTGATTGGTAAGCAGGGTCAGCACGCATCCAACCTTGGAGGCATCCTGGCAAGAGAGATTGGTGATTCCCTTGGAATCCCTTCCTTCATCGTAGACCCCGTCGTAGTTGATGAGCTTGCTCCCGTTGCACGTTTCTCCGGCGTGCCTGAGCTTCCCCGTACCAGCGTGTTCCATGCGCTGAATCAGAAGGCAGTTGCAAAGAGGTATGCCAAGGAGATCGGCAAGCCTTATGAGAGCCTTCGCCTGATCGTGGTTCACATGGGTGGCGGCGTATCCGTTGGCGCACACTTAAACGGTAAGGTTGTTGACGTATTTAACGCTCTCGATGGCGACGGTGCGTTCTCTCCCGAGAGAGCAGGCGCAGTTCCCAGCGGCGCTTTGATTAAGATGTGCTTCTCCGGTAAGTATACCGAGAAGGAAGTATATTCCAAGATCGTAGGTAAGGGCGGCTTTAACGCTTATCTTGGAACCAACGACATGCGCGAGGTTACCAAGCGTGCAAATGAGGGCGATGAGGCAGCAAAGGCCGCTAAGGAAGCCTTCCTGTATCAGGTGTCTAAGAACATCGGTTCCATGGCCTGCGTACTCGAGGGTAAGGTAGATCAGATCATCCTGACCGGCGGCATTGCATATGGCAAGGATGTTTGCGAGTCCATCGAAAAGAGATGTGGATTTATCGCACCCTTCACCGTATATCCCGGTGAGGACGAGCTTCTGGCTCTGGCACAGGGCGGTCTTCGCGTTCTTCGCGGCGAAGAGGAAGCAAAGCAGTATTAATTCCCATAGTGGTTTCAAAATGCCTCGCGTATGCGGGGCATTTTCTATGCGCAAAAGCACGGAGAAAGAGCACAAAAAAGATGACAGAATCGCATTTTTCTGTTACAATATAAGTTAGTGGTTTTTTCTTCGATTTGGAAGATTGGAGGGCTTTGATTATGTTTTCAGATGGAAAGATTTATATGGGACTTGCAAACGGTGAGCGCGTTTATCTGCCGCTGAACATGTGCAACAGACATGGCCTGATTGCAGGCGCGAGCGGAACGGGTAAGACGATCACGATGAAGGTGATGGCGGAATCCTTTGCGGATGCGGGCGTTCCCGTATTTCTTTGTGACGTCAAGGGCGACGTTTCCGGCATGGCAGCTGCGGGCGCTCAGAATGAGGGCATGGAAAAGCGAATTGATAAGTTTGGCATTCGCGGGCAGTTCCAGTATAAGCCATATTCTACTACCTTCTGGGACGTCTATGGTGAAAATGGTCATCCGATTCGCGTGACGATTTCTGACATGGGTCCAGACCTTTTAAGCCGTCTTTTGGGTCTTTCCGAGGCGCAGGAGGGCGTATTAAACATTGCCTTTAAGATCGCGGACGACAAGGGTCTGCTCTTGATCGATCTGAAGGACCTGAAGGCACTCTTAAATTATTTGAGCGAGCATCGAGAGGAGTTTCTGACGGCCTACGGCAATATTTCCGCGCAGTCCATCGGCGGCATTATTCGTGCCATCCTGCCGCTGGAGACGCAGGGAGGTGACCTGTTCTTTGGCGAACCGGACCTGGATATTTTTGACTGGATCAGGACCGACATGTATGGCAAGGGCATGATCAACATGCTGGACTGCGTGAAGCTGGTACATAATCCCAAGCTCTATGCAAGCTTTATGCTTTGGCTGATGGCGGAGTTGTTTGAACGCCTTCCGGAAGCTGGAGACGCGGAGAAGCCCAAGCTCGTATTTTTCTTTGACGAGGCGCACATGCTATTTACGGACGCGCCAAAGGTTTTGGTACAGAAGATTGAGCAGCTCGTGAAGCTGATTCGCTCGAAGGGCGTTGGCATTTATTTTGTAACCCAGAGCCCCAGCGACATTCCTGATTCCGTACTGGCACAGCTCTCCAACAGGGTACAGCATGCGCTTCGTGCGTATACTCCCGCAGAGCAGAAGGCCGTTCGCGCGGCGGCAACCTCCTTTCGCGCCAATCCCGCATTCAAGACGGAGGAGGTCATCATGGAGCTTGGCGTTGGCGAAGCGCTGACCTCCTTCCTGGATGAAAAGGGCATTCCTACCATCGTTCAGTACACGAAGATCATTTGCCCGCAAAGCTTAATGGCACCTTGCGACGACAGCGTAAGACGCACTATGATGCGCGCTGACGGCATGAGCAAGTATGACCAGATGGTGGACAATGATTCTGCCTATGAGATGCTTGCGAAGGAGAAGGAAAAGGCCGAGGAGGAAGCAAAGCTCGAGGCAGAGCGCGCACAGCTTCAGAAGGAACGCGAGGAATGGGAAAAGCAGAAGGCGAAGGAAGAGGAGGAAGCGAGAAAGAAGCGCGAGAAGGAAGAGGAGGCTGCCCGCAAGAAGAAGGAAAAAGAGGAAGAGGCAGCGAAAAAGAAGAAGGAGCGCGAAGAGGAAGCTAAGAAGAAAAAGAAGGATGCTGCCGCAGAGCGCAGAAAAGCGAAGATTGAGACGCAGCTCATCAGCGCCGGCGGACAGATCTTAAAGCGTGGTCTATTGAATACGCTATTTAAAAAATAATTGTTCATATTTATTTAACATGATTTTTATTGAAACGAATCGGAAAATCTGTTAAAATATCGTTTATGTTGTGGATAAAATAACGTGGCTTATGGCCGCGAAGCAGATAAGGAAAAGAAATGAAGATCGTTGAAAAGATTTTTGGAACGCACAGCGAAAGGGAATTAAAGAGAGTTTATCCCATTGTTGACAAGATTGAGGCGCTTCGTCCTGAAATGATGGGGCTGTCTGATGAAAGGCTTCGCGAGAAGACGCAGGAATTCAAAAAGAGACTTGCGGACGGCGAGACGCTGGATGACATTCTCCCGGAGGCATTTGCAACGGTGCGTGAGGCGGCAAGACGTGTTCTTGGCATTGAGCATTATCGCGTGCAGCTCATCGGCGGCGTGATCCTGCATCAGGGTCGTATCGCCGAGATGAAGACTGGTGAAGGTAAGACGCTGGTTTCCACGGCCCCTGCATATTTGAATGCCTTGGAGGGCAAGGGTGTCCATATCGTTACGGTCAATGACTATTTGGCAAAGCGTGACGCAGAATGGATGGGACAGGTACATGAATTCCTTGGATTGAAGGTTGGAGTCGTTCTGAATTCCATGACGCAGGAGGAGCGCCAGAAGGCGTATAACTGCGACATTACCTATGTGACCAACAATGAGCTTGGCTTCGATTACTTAAGGGATAATATGGTGATTTATAAGGAGCAGCTGGTGCTCCGCGGACTACATTACGCCATTATTGACGAGGTGGACTCCGTACTCATTGATGAAGCGAGGACCCCTCTCATTATTTCCGGTGAGAGCGGCAAGTCGACTTCCCTTTATGAAATGTGTGACATTCTTGCACGCCAGATGAAGCGTGGCGCGGACATGAAGGATCTCTCAAAGCTGGATGCCATCATGGGAATTGAGCAGCAGGAGACGGGAGACTTCATCGTAAACGAGAAGGACAAGGTCATTAATTTGACCGCTGACGGCGTGAAAAAGGTGGAGCGGTTCTTCCACATTGAGAACTTTGCGGATCCTGAGAATCTTGAAATTCAGCATAACATTATCCTTGCACTGCGCGCGCACAACCTGATGTTCCGTGATCAGGATTACGTGGTGAAGGATGATCAGGTATTGATTGTCGATGAATTTACGGGTCGTATTATGCCTGGCAGACGTTATTCCGACGGTTTGCATCAGGCAATTGAGGCAAAGGAAAAGGTAAAGGTAAAGCGCGAGTCCAAGACGCTTGCAACCATTACCTTCCAGAATTTCTTTAACTTATTTGAGAAGAAGTGCGGTATGACTGGTACGGCATTGACTGAGGAGAACGAGTTCCGTGACATTTATGGCATGGACGTAATTGAGATTCCGACCAACAAGCCTGTCATTCGTCAGGACCTGCAGGATGCCGTATATAAGACCAAGGCTGAGAAGCTTCATGCCATCTGTGATGCCGTGGAAGAGGCACATGCAAAGGGACAGCCCGTTCTGGTCGGCACGATTAACATTGATGCCAGTGAGGAGCTGAGCCGTCGTCTTTCCAAGCGTGGCATTCCGCATAAGGTTTTGAACGCAAAGTTCCATGAGATGGAGGCTGAAATCGTTGCAGATGCAGGTCTTCATGGTGCGGTAACCATCGCAACCAACATGGCTGGTCGTGGTACGGATATTAAGCTGGACGAGGAGGCTAAGGCAGCAGGTGGTCTTAAGATCATTGGTACGGAGCGTCATGAATCCCGCCGTATCGACAATCAGCTGCGCGGTCGTTCCGGTCGTCAGGGAGATCCCGGTGAGTCGAAATTTTACATCTCCTTGGAAGATGATTTGATGAGATTGTTTGGTTCTGAACGTCTGATCAAGATCTTTAATGCACTTGGCGTTCCCGAGGGTCAGGAGATTGCGCATAAGTCGCTCACGGCTTCCATTGAGTCAGCGCAAAAGAGAATTGAGAGCAATAACTTTGGCGTCAGAAAGAATCTGTTGGAATATGACCGCGTCATGAGTGAGCAGAGACAGATCATTTATGACGAGCGTCGCAGGGTATTGGACGGCGAGAGCATGCGCGGTGTTATTTATAAGATGATCACGGACATTGTTGAGAATTCCGTGGACATCTGCATCAACGATGACATGGGTGCGGAGGATTGGAATTACACGGAGCTGAATTCGCTCTTGCTTCCGACCATTCCCCTTGAGCCCGTGAGCCTTGAAAGACTTAAGAAGCGCAAAAAGAATGACCTTAAGCAGCAGCTGAAGGAAGAGGCCGTGAAGCTTTATGAGAGCAAGGAGGCAGAGTTCCCTGAGCCCGAGGCCATTCGTGAGTTGGAGCGCGTGATCCTGCTGAAGGTGATCGACAGAAAGTGGATGGATCACATTGATGACATGGAGCAGATGCGTCAGGGCATTGGCCTGCAGGCACTCGGTCAGAAGGATCCTCTTGTGGAGTACAAGATGGCGGGCTATGAGATGTTCGACGAGATGACGCAGAACATTCGCGAGGAGACCGTAAGAATTCTATTCCACGCAAAGGTAGAGCAGAAGGTAGAGCGTGAGCAGGTGGCAAAGGTTACGGGAACCAATAAGGATGAATCCGTGACAAAGGCTCCCAAAATGCGTCAGACGGCAAAGGTATATCCGAATGATCCCTGTCCTTGCGGATCCGGCAAGAAATATAAGCAGTGCTGCGGACGCAAGGCCTGAATGCAGAAAGAATCCGATTGACGCAGACAGATAAAAGATGAGATACAACGCAGGCTGGATGTGAAAACGAAGAGCCTGCGTTGTTTATAAGCAGGGCGAGAAAGCAGGCGGCCTGTATAAGCCCAAAGCTAAAGACATTGGAAACAGGAAAAGGTAGGTACAACGATAGTGGCACTGGTAGAATTGGATCAAATGAAATCGGAGATTCTGACCTACGAAAAGCCCTTGGCGGAGGTGAAGGCTTCGCTGGACTTGGACAGTAAGGAGAAGAGAATCGAAGAGCTTCAGATGGATATGGAGGCTCCGGGCTTTTGGGACGATCCGGATCGTTCCAATTTGAAGATGAAGGAGCTGAAGAACTTAAAGGACGTCGTGGAGGAATGTCATAAGCTGTCCGCGCAGTATGACGACATTCTCACGCTGATCGAAATGGGCTATGAGGAGGATGACGAGTCCATGATCCCCGAAATTCGGGCAGAGCTGGACGAGTTTATCTCCGAGTATGAGGAGCTTCGCATCAGCACGCTTCTTTCAGGAGAATATGATAAGAATAACGCGATCTTGAAATTGAATGCGGGCGCTGGCGGAACGGAGAGCTGTGACTGGTGCAGTATGCTTTACCGCATGTACACGCGCTGGGCGGAGCGTAAGGGCTTTACCATTGAAGTGCTGGATTTCCTGGATGGCGATGAGGCGGGCATCAAGTCCGTTACCTTTCAGGTCAATGGCATCAATGCCTATGGCTATTTGAAGTCCGAAAAGGGCGTACACAGACTGGTTCGTATTTCCCCGTTTAATGCGCAGGGAAAGCGGCAGACCTCCTTTGTGTCTCTCGACGTCATGCCGGAGATTGAAGAGGATCTCGACGTCGAAATCGACGAGAAGGATCTGCGAATTGATACCTATCGAAGCAGCGGCGCAGGTGGTCAGCACATCAATAAGACCTCCTCTGCAATCCGCATCACGCATATCCCCACGGGTACGGTCGTGACCTGTCAGAACGAGCGAAGCCAGTTCCAAAACAAGGACAAGGCCATGCAAATGCTGAAGGCGAAGCTGTTTTTGCTAAAGCAGGAGGCAAACGTAGAAAAGCTTTCGGACATCCGCGGAGAGGTGAAGGAGATAGGATTTGGAAATCAAATTCGATCGTATGTGCTCCAGCCCTATAAGCTGGTGAAGGATCTTCGAACGGACGTGGAGACGGGAAACGTGGATGCCGTTTTGGACGGTGCGTTGGATCCCTTCATGAACGGATATTTGAAGTGGCTGAGCATGGGACAGCCGAAGTCTCAATCACAGGATGAATAAAGAGTGATGATATAGAAGCAAGCAAATTAGGGGAAAGATAAAAAAGGCGCGTCAGGCGAATTGCTGACGCGCTTTTTGCTTTGGTCATTCCTTAGGACGGATTCTGGGGTTTCATCAGATCCAGATAATACAGTGCCATGGTGACTTGGTAATAGGGCAGGAACCAAAACAGCCCAAGGCCAAAGGTGATCAGCACCAAGAGAAACAAAGGAAGAAAGCTTAGGCGCACGTAAAACAGATCTCTTTTTTTGCCATTCATAATTTTGACGCTCATCTTCAGAATTTCCGAAACCGAAAGGTCGGGATAATCCAAATAAACATAGAAGGCCTGAGACAGCGCAAGGGATACGGGAAGGTAAATGAGAAACAGTACAAGCTGTAGGACGCCCAGGATCAGAAAGAGCTCGTTAGTCATGCGCAGGCCGCTTTCACGGATGTCAAGAAAGACGTCGGAGGGCAGAAAACAAACAAAGTTAAGCAACGTAAGTACACTGGATAAGCGGAAGGACTTACCAAACTCATGCAGGTAGCCGTACAACAGGTCAAAGGTATAAAAGGAATGACCTGTTACGATATTCAGGAAAAACAGGCACATGCCAATTTGCAGTACGCCAAGAACGATGGACATGAAAAGCGGCAACATATAGGAGAGAAGCATGATCATGAGACTGTTCTCCGATATGTTGAGCAGGTCAATGAGCGTCAGACAGACGTGGCGGTTTAAGTTAAAGGTAAAGCGGTTAAACAGCAGAGTGATCATGCCGGAAAAAAGGAGCGTCATGATGGTAAAGTAATATTTCCCGGCCATGAGGTTCTTTGCCGAATTTTTTAAGATTGTGCATTTAGCAGACGTTTTCACGGGTTTCTCTCCATCCAGGTTTATTGTGCGCGGAAAATGTCATCCAGATTGATGCCATAAAGGTTCTGATACATGGTATTCATTTCCTGATAATAATTGGGATCAGTCATCAAGGGGATCAGTATGGTCATGATGGCATAAATCAGGACGAGTGCTCCCATAAAGATGCCGATACAGGAAAATACGACGCCCCACCAGCTTAGGGAGGGAAAGGGTCTGTCCTCCCGACGGGAAAGAACTGCAAACATAATTCCCAAGCCTCCCGTGATCAAAGAAAAGAAGCCCGTGAAAAATGTCATCAGCGCAAGTATGCCACAAATTATGGAGGCAAGCGCAAAGGAACGGATGCTATATGTATTGATTTCGTTTTGATTTAAATTCATAAGCGTTATCTCCCTATTCTCTTCTACTCTAACACGATTTCCTGCGGAAAGCAAATATAAGAAAATGAAATAATTATAAAATTGATTTTTGACATATGGTTTGATATAATAGATTCGTGTGCATGATAGCCACAAAAAGCGAAAAACGATAAGGTCAGTACATTTGCAGAGAGGTTAAGACGGATGGACGTAATTGCAAAAATCACGGAAGAACTGAAGGTACAAAAGTGGCAGGTGGAAGCTGCCGTAAAGCTGATTGACGAGGGAAACACGATTCCCTTTATTTCCCGTTATCGTAAAGAGGTGACGGGTTCGTTAAATGATGAGCAGCTGCGTAATCTTCATGAAAGACTGGTTTATTTGAGAAATTTGGAGGAGAAGAAGGAGCAGGTCCTGAGCAGCATCAGCGAGCAGGGAAAGCTGACGCCTGAACTGGAAGCGAAGATTAAGGCCGCAGAGACCATGGTTACGGTTGAGGACTTGTATCGCCCTTACCGCCCGAAGAGAAAGACCAGGGCCAGTGTTGCGAAGGAGAAGGGGCTTGATGGACTTGCGGAGTATCTGCTTGCCCAGAATGCGACGGAGCCGTTGGAGAAGGAAGCGGAGAAGTACGTGACGGGTACGGACGTACCTGAGGAGAAGCAGGTAAAGAATGTTGCCGAGGCCCTGCAGGGCGCGAAGGACATTATTGCTGAGTCCATTTCCGATGACGCGGAGCATCGTCTGTATATTCGTAACGCAACCTACGAGGAGGGCATTGTCACCAGCGTTGCCAAGGACGAGAAGCAAGAGAGCGTTTATGAAATGTATTATCATTTCAGTGAGCCCGTGAAGAAGCTTGCAGGACATCGAGTGCTTGCACTAAACCGTGGTGAGGCAGAGAAGATTTTGACGGTTAAGATCGAAGCTCCCACGGAGCGCATTCTTCGGTATCTTGAGAAGAAGATCATCACCTCCGAAAATGCGTTTACGACGCCTGCCTTAAAGGAGGTTTGTCAGGACAGCTATGAGCGTCTGATTGCGCCTGCGATCGAGCGCGAAATCCGAAGCGACCTGACCGAAAAGGCGGAGGATGGTGCCATTGACGTCTTTGGAAAGAATTTGGAGCAGCTCCTCATGCAGCCTCCCATTGCGGGAAAGGTCGTCCTTGGCTGGGATCCCGCGTTCCGAACGGGCTGTAAGCTTGCCATTGTTGACGCTACGGGCAAGGTTTTGGATACGAAGGTCATTTATCCTACTGCACCGCAAAATAAGGTGGATGAGGCTAAGGCTGAGTTAAAGAAGCTAATTAAGAAATATAACGTGGATCTGATTTCCGTAGGTAACGGAACGGCATCCCGTGAATCTGAGCAGGTGATAGTAGAGCTCCTAAAGGAACTGGATCGCCCCGTACAATACGTGATCGTGAATGAGGCAGGCGCATCCGTATACTCTGCCAGCAAGCTGGCAACGGAGGAGTTCCCGCAGTTTGACGTGGGACAGCGTAGCGCGGCTTCCATCGCGAGAAGATTACAGGATCCGCTGGCAGAGCTGGTAAAGATTGACCCGAAGTCCATCGGCGTTGGGCAGTATCAGCATGACATGAACCAGAAAAAGCTCGATGAGGCGCTTGGCGGCGTCGTAGAGAGCAGCGTTAATAAGGTCGGCGTTGACGTTAACACGGCCTCTGCTCCGCTTTTAGAGTACATTTCCGGAATCAATAAGACCATCGCAAAGAATATCGTGGATTATCGTGAACAGAATGGTAGGTTTACGAACCGCAGACAGCTTCTAAAGGTTCCGAAGCTCGGTCCCAAGGCATTTGAACAGTGCGCAGGCTTCATGAGGATTCTGGACGGAGAAAATCCCCTGGATGCGACCAGCGTTCATCCTGAAAGCTATGAGGCAGCAGAAAAGCTCCTTGATAAGCTGGGTCTGACCATGGATGACGTCAGAGCCATGCAGAAGAAGGCGGCAGAGGACAAAAAGCTAGGGCGTACGGCTAAGGCAGAGGGCGGGAATTCCCAGGGAGCGCGTGCAAACGATGCGAAGGCGAATGGACGCAGTGGTCAGAACGCAAATGGAAAGGGTAAGCAGCTGGTGGTAAAGAACACCAACACTTCCATGGGCAAGGCACTTGCCGCTGCCATGGGGAACCTTGTCATTGCGGCTCCTGAGGAGAAGGATAACGGGAAAAATGCGGCGAATGGTAAGGCAGGTGTAACGGATGCTGCAAGGACTTCCCAGAGTGCAGGAAATGCCCAGAATGTCTCAGGACTTGAAAAGCGCGTGAAGGATAAGGCAGCGCTCGCCAGTGAGCTTGGCATCGGAGAGATTACGCTGACGGATATTTTGAAGGAGCTGGAAAAGCCTGCAAGAGACCCCAGAGAGGATATGCCAAAGCCCATTCTTCGAAGCGACGTGCTTGACATGAAGGACTTAAAGCCCGGCATGATCCTAAAGGGGACCGTGAGAAACGTCATTGACTTTGGCGTCTTTGTAGACATTGGCGTTCATCAGGATGGTCTGGTACATATTTCTCAGATCACGGATCGCTATATCAAGCATCCGCTGGAGGCTGTCAGTGTCGGCGACATTGTGGACGTGCAGGTGCTCACCGTGGACGTACCCAAGAAGCGCATCGGCCTCACCATGAAGATTAAACCTCAATAACCTATGAGATAGTTACGGTAGATCGGGCGCGGTCAACCTCAAGTATGTTGTGCGCCAGGAAGATGGCCTTCTGCTGATCTGCCGTGACTATCCGGGATCGATCGTTGACGTCACCCAGTGTTCTGAAATGATCGATTTGATCCCTGAGAAGTCAATGCCTAAATATGATTTTGATTATCAGACAGTTTTACTTAAAGAATTGATAAACAGGACAGAAGTTTCATGGAACAATACAGTGTTTTGATGTCGGTGTATCATTTGAATTCACCAGAAGAATTAAAACAGAGTATAGATAGTATGCTGAATCAGACGATAAAAGCAGAGCAATTTGTATTGGTAGAAGATGGACCAATTGCAGACGAATTATCGTCTGTGATTGAAGGATACTGTGTGAATAACAAGTCTCTATTCACGGTGGTTAAACTTAGTGAAAACCAGGGGCTAGGAAAAGCTCTGGATGCGGGTCTTCTTCAGTGCAGAAATGATCTTGTGGCTCGTATGGATGCAGATGACATATCATTGCCGGAACGTTGTGAAAAGCTTTTAAAACTATTTGAGGCTAATCCGAAGTTGGCAATTGCAGGCACAAATATTAATGAATTCTACGATGACCCTTCTAAGGTCGTTTCATCCCGTGTGGTTCCCAATGATTACAAAAGCATATGCAAATTTATGAAACGACGTAGTCCTTTCAATCATTCAACGGTAATGTTTAGAAAGTCAGAGGTACTGCGTTGTGGTGGCTATGGTAAAATGCGCAGAAAGCAAGATCTTGATTTGTTCGCGAGAATGATCAATATGGATTGTTATGCATTAAATATCAATGAGTCACTTCTGCTTTTTAGATCTAATGAGGGGAATTACAAACGGCGTAAGAGTTGGGAATACTGTAAAAGCTATATAGACGTTATGAGGGAAAACTATAAGAGGGGATATTGTTCACTGATAGACTTGGCTTTTGTTACGGTAGGGCAGGTAATAATGCATGTTGCTCCGATGGGCGTAATGAAATTTCTGTCGGATACATTTCTGAGAAAGCAGAGGAAGTGAAGCATTTTGGAACGAAGTTCAAGAACAGTAATCGCTAATCTTTTATCATTTATACCAGATAAACGATATTTGCAAATGCGTTTCTTTTTATCATTAAAGAAAAGGCTTAATTTGAAAAATCCACAGACATACAATGAAAAAATACAATGGATGAAGCTTTACGATAGAAATCCATTGTACACCAAACTAGTAGATAAGAAAGAGGTCAAGGAATATGTGGAAAGCATGAAGATATGCAACCTTAATATTATTCCGACAATTGCAGTATGGGAAAAAGCTGATGACATAGATCTTAGTATGTTGCCTGATGAATTCGTAATCAAATGTACTCATGACTCTGGGAGTGTGTTGGTTTTTAGAAAAAAAGATGATTATTCGATAGAGTATGTTAAAAAGCATTTTAATGAGGCCATGAAGAGAAAACAGTATATGGCAGGAAGGGAATGGGCCTATAAAGACGTGATCCCGAGGATTATTACTGAACCGTTTATGATGGATGATTCTGGTTTCGGGTTAAAGGATTATAAGTTTTTCTGTTTTGAGGGTAAAGTCAAAGCATTTTTCATCGCTACGGACCGAGGGAAAAAAGATTCGGATGTTAAATTCGATTTTTATGATGAATACTGTAATCATTTAGAATTGAGACATGGGCATGAGAATGCCGCCATTCCACCTAATAAGCCCGAAAAATTTGACGAAATGAAAAGAATTGCAGAAGAATTATCGAAAGGGTTAAGGCATGTCAGGGTTGACTTATATGACATAAATGGACGGATATACTTCGGGGAGTTTACCTTTTATCATCATTGCGGATTTGTTCCATTTGAACCAGAAAAATGGGATTACGTTTTCGGTAGTTGGATAAACATTCATTGAATTTTTAAGGGATTCGCTTCAAGTAGGGATTTTTTAGAATTTTCTAAATTAAGAACAAAAAAGACCATAAATATCAATATTATTAGGGCATGGTATTGCCTATCATCTGATTTCCAAGGATATAAATACAATGGTTTATGCAATAGTAACGATATATAATCCTTCAATGGATAGTATTAAAAATTTAGAGGAGATTAAGGAGCAGGTTGATCGGTTGATTGTTTGTGACAACAGTAATGAACCCTGCAAAAGTAAAATCTGTTTTGAAATTGAATATTATCACAAAAATAAGAATTTAGGTTTATCACAGGCCTTTAATATTCCTTTAAAGAGAAATGATTTAAGATGGAACTTAGATGATTATATTGTTTTTTTTGATCAGGATTCCAAAATTGATGCCGGATATATAAAGAGATTAGTAAGTGAGTACGAGAAATGTAGCCGTGATGGCATAAATATAGGATGTCTTGGACCGGTATTTTATAACAGTAGCAATGACAGAATTGAGAAGACGCACGATGGTTATGAAGTAACGCCGGGTATATTTGAGGCTAAGCGTATCATTACGTCTTCCATGATTTGCAAGTATGATGTTTTGCAAAAAGTAGGGTTTTGGAATGAAGATATTTTTTTGGACTTGGCAGACTGGGATTTGTGTTGGAGAATTCGGAAAGCTGGTTACAAATGCTTGATGACTGAAAATATTATTTTGTATCATTCTGTAGGTATTTCAGAGAAAAAAATTGGTTTACTACGTTTGAGAGTTGGAAACCCAATAAGAGAATACTATCAAATTCGAGATAGTTTGTACTTGGCACAAAAAAAATATACACCGTTTAGATATAAGATTAGATTTATGCTAATGATACTTGTTAGAAGTCCGATTCATGTTTTCTTCTATGACGAAAGAAGACAAAGATTTCACTTTATAATGAGGGGAATTTATGACTTTATCGTAGGAAAACACGGTGAATACAAAGACACTTGGTGATCGCTTTGTCATAGCTGTCACACAATATAATTAACTGATCGAGGAGCTTCAATGGCACTGCAAATAAGCTATTATATACTCAGTATTCTGGGTTTAGTAAAGAAAAAATCCAAATCGTTGACAGTATTGATGCTATTTGTTATGTGGCTTGTCTTTGGCTTGTGTACATATAATGGTGATTTTCCGTTATATAGTACCGTATATGACAATATCCAAAATTTTGGATATTGGACTGAATTTGAGCCGCTTTTTAATGTGATGATGTTTGGTTGTAGCATTCTTGGATTAAATTTTATCCAGTTCAGAATGGTATTTGGAGCCTTATTTCTTTTACTGTTGAATTACACTATAGGCAAATACACGGTTAACAAGGCAGAAGTCTTGGGACTGTATATGGTGTTCCCATATCTTTGGGGGATATCAGTTATCAGGTCGGCATTTGCGGGGATACTTGTTATGCTGGCGTATCATGACATTATAGTGGGTAAAAACAAAAAAAAGAAGTTTTGGCTGTTAATGATTACTGCTTCCCTAATACAATTCACGTCAATTTTCTTTGTTGCATACTATTTTTTTAGAAACAGAAAAATAAAACCATTACTCATCATTATTGTAGCAACTATATCTATAGGCGGAGTTGTCGGGTATTATTTTGGAGTATTCTATCGAATAGCCTCTTTATTAACGTCAAATTATCGAAGACTGAAATGGTTTGATCCCGCCAATTCCTCACAGAAGCTTAAGTGGTCAATTTATCTTATCATAATTCTTTTGGTGGTTATTTATCTTTGCTACAGAGCTCGAAAGGAGAGCCACCGGTATGAAATGAGTCTGGGAATTAGCAATAAATATGCTGATGAGATATTCTATCTGAGCTTGACAATGCTGGTGCTGGTTCCAACTTTTTTTGTCACCAATGCAAGTAATAGATTCATTTGGCAATTTTTACTTTTTTGTATGGTTACCTACGCTAAGAATGATGAATGTAGATTACAAACTGGTAAGTGGAATTTGTTATCTGTCAGAATGGAAAATCTAATTTTGATTGCATGCCTTATCTTCTTTGCTTATTATTCTAATTTACCATATAGAGGAACGTATAATGATGAATATCTTGCATTTCAGAATAATTTGATTTACGGGCAATACGATTGGGATACTTGGCGACAATGGTATTGGGGAAAATGATTATCACTTCCTTATAAGAATGGTATCATCTCAAAATACTTAAAATATGCAGAGGTATATAGAATTTGAAAGAAATTAGTAAAGAACAGTTTGCCAAAGGAACCATTTGGAAACTGCTTGAACGATTCACGGGACGAGGAATATCGTTAGTTATTTCTGTAATATTAGCGAGACTACTAAGTCCTGATGATTATGGCCTAATTGCACTGACCACTGTATTTACAAATCTTTCAGAGATTCTGATTGATGCAGGCTTTGGAACGACTCTAATAAGAAAGAAAGAAGTAGGTGACGAGGATTATGCCTGCGTATTTGCAATCAGCGCAAGTGTTTCTACGGTTCTATACATAATATTTTTCTCGATTTCACCATTTGTTGCTACCTACTATAATAAGCCCGAACTAACGTCAGTGCTTCGCGTCATGAGCTTAGTCCTTTTTATACAGGCATTTGGTTCAACACGTAATGCGTTTGTGAACAGAAATATGCAATTTAAGCTTCTGATGAAGTGTAACACTGTAGCTGCAATTATTTCTGGAATGACAGGGATTGCATGCGCATATTATGGCATGGGCGTGTGGGCGTTAGTGATTCAGAGGCTCCTCCACCAGACTATCATAACGCTAATTTTGTTTGTAAAACTAAAATGGAGACCAAAATTCCATTTTGATAAAAATAAATTTAACGAACTATTTGGATTTAGTGCTGGAGTTATAGGAGCCACGTTAGTGAATTACATGGAGAATTGTGTTAACAGTCTTGTTATTGGAAAGCATTATTCTGTTGCTGACTTAGGCTATATGGATAAGGCGTATATTTTACCGGAGCAGATATCGCTGAATACGATAGGGGCTATGACTAACGTACTACTGCCGACAGTTTCATCGTATCAGGATAATATACCCAAGCTAAAGCAGGTGATAAGGAAGGTAGTCCGATACACTGGATATATTTTGTTCCCAATCATGCTAGGGATGTTAGTTATATCAAAAGAGGCAGTGGTCGTTCTGTTTTCAGAAAAGTGGCTATCGGCCGTTCCGATGATGCGGTTTATATGTATTTATTATATCGCTACACCGTTGATGCTTATTGACGTTCAGGTGTTCTTTGGGCTTGGACACAGTAATACAAGATTGAAAACAGAGATATACAGAATGGTTTTCATATTGACTGGAGTAATGTTATGCTGCTTTGTGTTTGATTGGGAGATTAAATATTTCTCCATGATGAATGCTATCGCAGTCAGTCTTGGAACTTTGATTACACACATTGAAGTAAAAAAACTGATAGGGTATTCAATGATGGAAAGGATTCAAGATACTTATAAGGCTCTGATTTCGTCTTTATTTATGTGTGTTGTTGTTTTAATAGTTCAGCATTGTATAAATCCGATAGTTATTCCTGAGATTATTAAGCTTATTGCAGAAGTTCTATCGGGTGGAGTTACATACCTGATTCTTTCAATGGTGTTAAAAATAGATGTGTTCAGCGAGCTGCTGGATATTGTTTCCAGACGGAAAGAGGTAAGTTAGTGGCAAACGTTCTATGCGTTTTTGAAAACATAATAGCAACGGTAGCAGTAACGGAAAAGTTTTTTCGTGAACTATCAGAGTATGACAAACGGATAGCGGTAAAATACTTATCTGTTGCACAAGTTAAAAAGCGAGATGTTGAATGGTGTGACATTTTATATATGATTAGACCAAACAATGCCGTATTCGCCAGACTTGCAAAAGTTGCACACAGGTGCGGGATCACCGTGGCTTTCTATCTTGATGATGACCTTAGTATGCTGCCTGAGGGTAGTCCCAATATGCCTTGGAGGAAAAAAGGACTTGCACTTTCAGCAAAGAATGTAGACATGATAGTTTCACCAAGCCCTTATATATGCAAGAGATATGGAGATAAATATGGTGTTACCAAGCGTGTTATTATTGATACGCCCGTACCAAAGGAAGAAATAAATAAACATACTGATGGCAGAAATGATCAAATAAAAATCGTTTACGCAGCGGGGCTGGGACATAAGCCCTTATTTGATAAATTCATAAGGCCAGTGCTGTCAGAATTAAGTGCATGTTATTCTGACAGAGTATCCTTAACGTTTATGGGGGTTCATCCAGATATCCATCCAAATGATTACGAGATGAGCATCAGTTTTATCCCTCCCATGTCACTTGAGGAATATAGAAAAACAATAGCGGATGAAAATTTTGATATTGGCTTGGCTCCGTTGGTTACGGATGAATTTACGAAATGCAAGTATTTTAATAAGTTCATTGAATATGCGATGTTCGGTATTGTTGGCCTGTATTCTAATACGGAACCATATACATTTGTCATAAAGGATAAAGAGAATGGCTTGTTGGTAGGAGATAAACCGGAGGAGTGGTTGGAAGCAATAGGGTATGCCGTTGACCATCATGATGTAATCACAAAGTGCAGGAATGGAGCTTACGACACGTTAAAATTGAAATTTGATCCAAAGCTGATCATGGACGGTTTTATCGCCGAAATCCCGGAATTAGTGGAACCGCATAAGAATAGAACCATGAGAGGAAATACAATTGGCTTTATAAAGATGCAGTATTTAATTAGCAGATGTGGAGACTGGATCTATAAAACAATTTTCTACTTTAAGAGAGGTGGAATCTCGGAAGTTAAGGAAGGAATAAAGAGAAAAATCAATACGATTAGAGTTGAAAAAAGTACGATGAGGACATGATGGAAGAAATTTGTATAAGCAATTTAACATTCACGGAGATGAAGATTTAAGATCAGAACAATCTGACAGTAGTTGAATGGCAAATGGTGTTTGATTTTTTAAGTGCAATGTTTGTATCTTTAATACAATAATATTAATAAGGGATTAGCGTATGGACGTTGAAAAGGTAGGCAAGGCAATAGCATATTTACGCAAACGCGCAGGTTATACCCAGAAAGATTTGGCAGACCGGATTGGAATAAGCGATAAAGCAGTCTCAAAATGGGAAAGGGGATTAGGACTGCCGGAAATAGGATATCTTAGAAAATTATCCATATTATTAGATACGGACACGGACTCTCTTTTGGCAGGAGACGTTGTTCATCATGATAGCAGCTGGAGCGGAATCATTGTCTTGAATGAAAACGCATACGGCATTCATGCGGGAACTATTATTTATGATAAGCCACTGATTAATTATCTGCTTTCGTACTTTCTCTTAGTTGGCATTAGAAACATTACTATTGTGGGGACGGAGGCAGATAAGCGGTACATAGCATCATCGCTTGGAGTTGGTGAAGAGTACGGCATTAAGTTAACTACGATGGTAGGGAATTTGATTGACGCTGTGGAGAGTCGAGCGTTGAAAGGTAACGTGATGCTCGTATATGGCCGATGCTTTTTGTATGGCGTTGATCAGACCAGGTTTTTCCAAAAAGCCATGATGAATCGAGATCACTTTACCATGATGGTTCTGCCTAAGAAGATGGCAGGAGGTACCTCTCACGTGGTCATTGATCAGAACATGAAAGTGGTTAATACGAACTCGGGTGAACCTTTAAAAACACAGTATGACTTTTCTGATATTCCGATTCTTCTGCTTCCGGCTAATATTCTTTCAGACATGACGAAGAAGGCAGATATTTCATCATTTATCTCGGATTATGCAGCAAAAAATGAGCTGTATGTGTTCATGCTTGATCGAGGCTTTGTTGAGATAGAGATAGATGATTGGAATAATGTTCAGGAAGCATCCAGTTTTATGAAGATTGTTCAGGATAAGTGTGGGATGAATGTTTACTGCTTGGAAGAGGTGGCCTGGCGGAGGGGATTTATTTCCTTAGAGCAGCTAAAAAAGTTAGGGGATAAACACAAGGGGAACAACTATGGGGATTATATCCATAGTCTCTATCATAGGTTTAAGAGCAGTCAGATGGAGGAGTAGTTGCTGCTTTCAGTATGCAAAATGTGAGGACGGGGCGTGAGAGTTATGAGGACTCTACGCTCCGTTTACTTATATTCGGAATAAATGATGAGGGTAAGGTGGATTAGTGGGGAATTCAGCGAGAAATCAAAGTTTAAATCGCATTTCTGGTAAACAGATAGTCGGTTGGTCATAACCATCTTTGAGGGTACAATCTTAATGTACAGTTTTATTATGCCTTTTATTTATTTAGAATAGATAAAAAAACAGAGAGCAGAAAAAATAAAGCACTATATGACCAAACGCATAGGAGAATCTATTATGTCAGGAATTCAATTATTTAAGGCAAACTTTGACGTGGAGGCGTGCCTTGCGCAGGTTCGCGAGTGTCTTGAAAAAGGATGGACAGGCATGGGCTTCAAGACAGTAGAGTTTGAAGAGGAGTGGAAGAAATACACTGGACATAAGTTTGCTTATTATATCAATTCCAATACGGCTGGTCTATATATGGCCGTTGATACCATGAAGGAGCTTTATGGATGGGCAGATGGAGATGAGATTATTTCTACACCTTTGACATTCATTTCAACAAATCATGCCATAGCACAGAGTAATCTTAAGGCTGTATTTGCGGATGTGGATGATACGCTTTGTCTTGATCCGAAGTCTGTTGAAGAGCATATTACAGACAAGACCAGAGCAGTTATATTTGTTGGCTTTGGTGGTAATACAGGAAGCTTCAAACAGATTGTTAAGCTCTGTAAGAGCCGTGGCATTAAACTGATTCTTGATGCTGCTCATATGTCTGGTACTCGCTACAAGGATGGAACTGTTCCGGGAACAAATGGTGATGCAGATGTTACGGTATATTCTTTTCAGGCAGTTAAGAATCTTCCTACAGGTGATAGTGGCGCAATTTGTACAGATGATGCAGAGCTTGATGAGATTTTCCGTAAGAAGGCATGGCTTGGAATTAGTAAAGATACATATTCGCGTACGATAAACAAGGAAGGAACTTACAAGTGGAAGTATGACGTAGAGTATGTTGGTGATAAATACAACGGAAACGCAATCATGGCTGGGATTGCTCTTGCACAGCTTCCTCATCTTGATCGTGATAATGCATATCGCAGAACTCTTGCACAGTGGTATTCAGAAGTGTTCAAGCAATATCCTAAGCAAATTGGATTGGTTAAGGTGCCTGATGACTGCGTTACTTCACAGCACTTGTTCCAGATTTTTGTTCAGGATAGAGATGGATTGATGATGTACTTGAATAGTAATGAAGTTTATCCTGGTGTTCATTATGTTGTTAACACAGATTATCGTATGTATGAGTATGGTAAGGGAACATGCCCTAATGCTGAGTTTGCAAGCGAACATGTTATTTCGCTTCCTATGCATATGGGGGTTACGTTTGATGACATAAAGTACATCACAGGTCTTGTCATTAAGTATGTAATGGAAATTAGGAAAGGTGAAGTACTCAAACAATAAAGCTTGGTGCAGGGACTTGCTAAACTAAACGGAAGATATAATAGGAGATACAATAGTGGGAAAAGTTTTACTGCGGCAATTATCTCTAGCAGATACAGATAATATTGTTAGGTGGAGAAATAATCCATCAGTTAAGAAAAATTTATATTCTCAGGATGAATTGAAGCATCAACAACATATTTCATATTTTGAGAAATTAGTTAAGACGGGAAAGTGTGCTCAATTTATCATTGTTGAAAATGGTGAAAATCAAAGAGACATAGGTACAACCTTTATAAAGAATATAGACCATAATAATCATAATGGAGAATATGGAATCTTTATTGGTGAAGATAGCGCACGAGGTAAAGGGCTTGCTGTGTCTGCTACATATGAAACATTAAAATATGGTTTCGAAGAACTTAAATTACACAGAATCTATCTTACTGTTATGGCAGATAATGTACCCGCCATTAGTACCTACGAGAAAGTAGGTTTTATAAAAGAAGGCATAATGCGCGATGGATTTCTAAGATATGATGGGTATGTTGATATTGTTATGATGGCTATGCTAAAAAGTGGCTGGGATAATCAGAGGACGTGATAATGCGGATATACTAAAGATCAATAGATTCTTAATTGATCTTTTTTTGCCATGATCCTTCCGTCCTCTCTATTGATGTTTTCAAATCCACTATCTGATACTCAAAATCACATTTACTCATACCAGGATCGTATGTCTGATTTCCAAAGGCCTTATTTGCCAGACAGCCTATTTTGCCGGGAATGCGGGAAGCTAATTGAATCGCCCAGTTAAATGCCTTGCTGACCCAAATTCTATGTCCCAACGCATCAGCTATACACTGAACCATGTCACTAGTCTTACTATACTCTGCATTCTGGGGCCAAAAGATTCCACCTTCTCCCCTTATCATTACTTGACATAAGAATTCACATAAATTTTCTATGTACAGCATAGATCTTTCATTTTCTATGTTTGGGAAAACGGGTGATTTCTTTGCTATCTTTGCCAAAATGGGATAATTTCCTTTGCATCCTTTTCCATAAATCATCGGAGATCTAAGGACGCAAACCGTATAATTCTCATCTGCCAGTTTCCGAACCCCTTGATCAGCACGCCACTTACTGTCTCCGTAAAAATTTGCGGGTTGTGGTTCCGTGTCTCTTGTAATTCTTTTGATTTTTCCGTATGGTGCAGAATCGCCGTAAATAATCACTGATGACATGAATACAAACTGCTTAACGCCATCTGACTTTGCTTTGCGTGCCGTTTCAATTGCCAAATCCGTATTAATCGCGTAATACTTAGCCTTTACGTCATCGGTCACATTTCCGATATCAGCATGAGCCATCCCTGCCACGTGAAATACAATGTCATACGGAGAAAAATTTTTTTTCCTCCAGCTTCCGTCAATCATGTCAACAGTATTCACTTGCAGCCATTCGCTATAATGTTCTGTAGCATATTGCTCAAAGCTCATACCGATATATGAATTTGCCCCTGTTATGAGCACTTTCTTCATTGTTTTTGCTCCTGTTTCTTCAGCTCGCCTGTTCTGCCTTCAACAACGCTCTTATCGCCGCCGAAGATTCCTACGGACCCAAGGAAGCACTTGACATCCATCTTAAAACCCATGTTCCTGCAATACTTGCCATCAAGTTCCGCCTTTACTGGGATTTCCAGCTCGTCCCTGCCATTAATCTGGGCCAACCCTGTCAATCCAGGCTTTATGTCATTTGCGCCATACTTATCGCGTTCTGAGGTCAAAAAATCCTGATTCCAAAGCCCGGGTCTTGGTCCGATAACGCTCATGTTTCCAATGAGGATGTCCCAGAGCTGAGGAAGCTCATCTAATGAATGATTCCTAATAAACTTGCCAACCTTCGTGATGTACTGCTCTGGGTTTTCGAGCATGTGCGTAGGTCTGTCATGAGGCGTACTCATTTTCATGCTACGGAATTTGTGTAGCTTAAAGTATCTCTTATTTCTTCCAACTCTTTTTTGTGTAAATAGAATAGGTCCTGGATCGTCTATTACTATTAAAATCGATAAAACAAGAAAAACTGGTGAAAGGACAATTAATCCTCCCAGACTAAGTATAACGTCAAATAACCGTTTAACAAATTTCTCATAAAATCCGGCATGATGGTCCGAAATCCCGACAGCCTCAAGGTGACCTTTTACGCCATCTGCATTTTCGGGTTCTTTTTCATTCTCGACAAAGACTACTTTTTTCCCTTCCATTGGATTTCTTTCTTCCGGTCGATTCTTATATACACTATTCGGCTGCATAATAATCGCCACCAAACTGATTATTGCAGCCATGGCAATTAATATCATAAGAATAATGATCAATGGATGCATGGTTTTCTCCAAATCTTTATACTTGTCAAAAAATGTCTGTCACTCATAAAATCCAACAGGTAATCCATCTGGGTCCTTCATGAAAACATATCTGGAATCATAAGAAAGATTGGGTAATTCTGATTAGGCTTTTTTTGGTGGATATTATAGTAGTGCATAATAAATTAAATGACTTGCTGGGATTTTGTGTGTGCCAAGGGGGTGCGGTGCCCCTGCTTATGAACAATTAGCCGGCAGTTCTTAATGAATCGGAGCCATGTGGCGGCGCCATCTTTTATAGCGCCGCCTGCTACATGACGAACGATGAATTTAGAACTGTCCGAGCCGTTCAGAAGTAGGGGCACCGCACCCCCGGGGGCTTAGAAAGTTTTCACCCTGCGGGTTCTTCGGATTGGGCGGGATCGCGCAGGCCTGTGAGCTCGTAGGCGGACTTGACGCTGTCTCCGAGGATCTCGTTGCTCCATTTCCAAAGGTCTTCCACGTAAAGGTTCTTCTTGCCCCAATTGCGGATGCCGTGCTTGTTGGCAACATCCTGCGTGTATTCCTCCAAAAGATAAACGCCTCCAAAGCGGAGCGGCCCGGAATAATACTGGAAGACGAGGGGAATGCTTCCCGACATTTCATCAACAATAGAAGTAACGCCGTCCGTCTTGCGGAAGGTCACCCAGGCCATGTTTTCCAGCATGGAGATGGGATCCTGCTGCGTGGAAACATAATTTCCAAGCGAGTAGTAGCAAAGGCATTCATTGCCGTTATCTGCCGTAACCCATTCCACGGGCTGCGTCACGTGAGGATGTGCGCCAATGATGAGGTCAGCGCCGGCCTCTGCCATCTGTTTTGCGAAGGTCTTCTGGTATTTACTTGGCGTCGTGACATATTCTGCGCCCCAGTGAGGGAAGACGACAACGGCATCGGCAATTTCTTCAGCAGCCGCGATCTCCTCCAAAACCTGAGGATTGATCGTCGTAAAGTCAAGGGCGCCATTCTTTTCCTCCCATTTGCAGAGCACGTCCATTCTGCCGCGGGCATATTTCGGAAGAATTTCGGCATTGGGACCATAGGTATAGTTGAGAATTGCGAGTGTGATGCCGTTTTTGGTGATCAAGGGAATGCGATCCTTCGCAGGAAGAAGATTGCCATCCTCATCCTCATAGCGGTCATGCAAACCGACCATAAGGATTTCAGGATGCGTCTTCCAATAGTTCATGCAGTGCTCAATACCTTCCTGCTTTTGATCCAGCGTGTGATTCGTCGCCTGAAGGACAACGTCAAAACCGGCGTTTACGATGGCATCGCCAACCTCCGTGGGAGAGTTGAAATAGGGATAACCGGAGAAGCCAAGGTCGTTGCCGCCAAAGATTGTCTCCTGATTGATCACGCTGACATCTGCCAAATCAATAAAGTCATGAATGTCTTCGAACAGAAAATCATAATTTCTGGTACCATCCTTTTGCTTTCCCGATCCAACAATTCCCATATGCATCAGATTGTCTCCGAGGGCCATCAGCGTCAATTCGGGATCTGGCGTAGGTTCTGGGGTAGGCTCTGGCGTAGACTCAGAAGCCGCGTCGGGCGTCTCGATCGGAACTGGCGTGATAATGGGGTCTCCCTGCATGGCAGAGGAAAGCGAAGCATCTAAGGATGACGAAGTCCCGGTAGCTTGGCCGCCGCAGCCGGCGCAAAGCAAAAGAATAAGAAAAACTAAGGGCAGCAAGCGAAATACGTGTCTTTTTGTGTTCATTTCTAAATCAAATCCTTTGTTCATTTATTTATGATCATTCGTAAAGAATGGATCGATCGAGCGTTCCGTAATTTTCAATGGAATTTCCATAAACATAGACGTCACTCAGGAGAGGCAGAGCCTCTAGCGGCGATAGATCAGTAATCTCGTTGTAGGTCAAAGAAACATAAATGAGATTCTTGAGGGAAGACATAAAGGATACGTCCTTCAAACCACAATCGTCAATGTTGAGCGTGTCAAGATTGCCAAGGGCTCCAATGGGAGAGAAATCCTGAAGCGAGGTCACGGTCTTTAAGCTGAGCTCCGTCATGCTTTGACAGCTACGGATGGCGGAAATATCGGTCAGGTCGATTGCTCCGCTGATGGACAAGTGAAATAAATTCGGCATATATTCCAAGAAAGAAACATCCGTGAGATGCCTCGTTTCAATTTCAAGGTATTCCATGTTGACAAGAGAGCACAGAAAAGAAAAATCACTAGGCTTGGTGGTCGTGTCCATGGTAAAATCGGTCAGGCCTGTAATTTGACCGATGCCATCCGCATTGTCAACGCCGATGGAAGTAATCTCCAAGACATATAGATTCTGGAATTTCTCAATGTCAGTAAGATCGAAGGCAAGCTCCTTGGAATTCAGTATAAGATATTGGAGCTGCTCAGGATCCTCCAGGAGCTCACAAATCTGTGCAGGAGTATTGGAGCACTCCAGACAGTTGAGATGATTTAATCCGCGAAAATCTCCGGGATGAAAGAACATGTTCGTAATGGAGTAGGCACGGAATTGTTCCAAATTTGTAAACAGCCGAAGCTCTGAGGTGTCAAAGGTCGTATTCGCGGGACGATAATCATCGCCTGTGCCATCCGTCAGACGATAATAGATGCAGACCTGGTCATTGTCATCAAAATAGACCTGAATGTCAGTGACGGACTCACAGTCTTCCCGGGTGATCTGATTGACCGGCTTATGAGAAACCGTACACAGCAGATCCTGAAAGAGGGTTTCCGGTGCCTCCAGGGTATGGAAATAATCTAAAATCTCCTCCATGGTAAGGCCTTCGGCGTCAGTGCTGGCGGAGCTTTTGGTATTCTTGGCTTCCTCTTTTTTCTGATTGCTCGTATCGGAAGAGAAGTACTCTTCAAAAAAGCTGATGAGTTCCTCCTTATCGCAGTTCTCGCTGATGGAACGCCAGAAGATGCTGAAGATCGTAAGCGCAAAGTAAAGAAATACAATGAAAAAAATCAGGCGCACGCCCTTCGGCTTTTTGGGCTTGCGGGACGTCTGACGCTGGGCGCTTGTCTGCGCGGTCTGTCTTGTGGCATTTCCGCCTTGCGAATAAGAGGTATTTTTAGAGTTGGCCTGATAGCTGCCTTGTGCGGAGGTATAGCTACTCTGTGAGGCGGATGAACCCTGCCCTGCGGTCGTGTAACCCGTAGAATAGGTTGTCTTTTCATTATAGCTCTTATAAGCATTGTGATTGTGGTCATCGTAGGTATAGGGAGCGTGTCCCTCACAATACTTATATCCGCATACGGGACAGACCAGGTCGTGCCCGACCTCATTCATTTTCGTAAAACAAACGGGACAAGTGATTTTCTGTGCCATGGGTTCCCTTTCTTATATAAAATGGCTTTGCAATGTTTTGCTTCCTTCCGCTCGGCTACATTACGGAGAAGAATATTTCGTCGCAAATGCAGCACCGCAATATTGCACTTTTGGCTGAAATATCGTATGATACAAAAAGGTGTCACTTCTATTTTATAACATGAAAGGGCATTCGCCAATAGAAAACACGAAAAAAGATGGCAATATGTGAAGTTTTTCCAAAAAAACGTGAAGAAATTTTTCAAATGTAGAAGAAATAGTCTTGACAGAAGACGGTTCATATCCTATAATATCCCAATGTGACGATGTATCAGAATGCCTAGCCAAAGCCCCGGCAAAGCATTTTACGATAGAAATCGACCGCTTTCTAAGCGTATTTTTCCGTAGCCGGACATCTGCGGAGGAGTAATGTGAGAGAGCAAACAGTTCTTAACAAAATAACGGAGGAAATCGCAATGAAGACTTTTATGGCAAGTCCTGCTACCATTGACAGAAAATGGTATGTGGTAGATGCTACCAATATGACTCTGGGCCGTCTGGCTTCAGAAGTTGCTAAGGTTTTGAGAGGCAAGAATAAGCCTATTTTTACTCCTTTCCTTGATACCGGTGATTACGTAATCGTAATCAACGCTGAGAAGATCAAGGTGACTGGTAAGAAGATGGATCAGAAGATCTATTACAAGCACAGTGATTACGTTGGCGGAATGAAAGAGACAACCCTGAAAGAGCAGCTCGCAAAGAAGCCTGAAGCTGTAGTTGAGATGGCGGTTAAGGGCATGCTTCCCAAGGGACCTTTGGGAAGACAGATGTACACCAAGCTATTTGTATACGCAGGACCTGAGCACAAGCATGCAGCTCAGAAGCCTGAAGTATTGACTTTCTAAGGGATAGGAGGAGAATAAATCATGGCTAAATCTGAAAAGTACTATGGAACTGGCAGAAGAAAGAAGTCCATCGCAAGAGTATACCTGGTACCTGGTAAGGGCGATGTTGTAATTAATAAGAGAAGCATGGATGAGTACTTTGGTCTTGAGACCCTGAAGGTTATCGTTCGTCAGCCCCTGGTTGCAACCGAGACCGCTGATAAGTACGACGTAATGGTTAACGTAAAGGGCGGCGGATATACCGGTCAGGCTGGTGCCATCAGACACGGTATTGCAAGAGCTCTGCTTCAGGTAGATGCTGAGTTCAGACCTACCCTGAAGAAGGCAGGTTTCCTCACCAGAGACCCTCGTATGAAGGAAAGAAAGAAGTACGGCTTAAAGGCAGCAAGACGTGCTCCTCAGTTCAGCAAGAGATAATCAATCTCGAACTTACTTTTTTATCAAAAACAAAGAAAAGCCTCGTAAACATTGTGTTTGCGAGGTTTTCTTTTTGCCTGAAAAACATGCTGAGTACTGCTCAAAAACTGACGGTAGCACCCATACAGCACCCACTAATATCTGAAGCGTAAAGCCTGAAAGGCAATATCCCTCATAGGACTGTTTATAAGTCTTATGAGGGATTTTCTTATGCAGCTGAAATATTCAGTTATGAAAGCGGGCGATTTAAGCTTGCTGCAAGCAGAAGGTTTTTCTGGTACGCCTCGAAGTCGTTTAAGGCTTCCTTCAGGGTATCCGCTCTGCCGGAGGTAATGCAATCAGAAATATATGAAAAAGCATAACTGTTGGTATCGGCATCTGTAAGCGCCTTCACATAGCAGCTTTTCAGCTTGTCAGAAGAATGACCGGATTTGTATTCCGGTACTGCTGCATGAATCAGGTATTTATATCCCGGAACACCATGACTTTTTTGTGCTGATTCGGCAATAACCATAAATCATTTTTTTGCCTCCTAACATACCATAGCTCTATCAAGATATAGCTATGAAATATATTATCGATGAAAAAGTATTTGACCATGTACCATTGCGACGGTGCGTTGTCAGTCTGCCGATGGGAGAGAACCCACCTCTTTTACCGGCGGCAACAAGAAAACAGAACCTGAATCTATCAAAAGTAACGAATGCCATAATTGATATAAGAATTATAATAATTATGAACGGTACAAAGACTGTTTTTGATATAAAATCAGAACAGGTCACTTTTGATATAATTGTCAGAGAATTCAAAGGTGAGTATCTGCTTGCCTGATCCACTCAAAACCACAACAATTATAATAACTATTATCATTATAACACAAAATGCGCTAAAATTCAAGCGAAACATGGAATAAATCGAGCGCTCGCAGGAATTAATCTTGATTTTTCATCTTTTATGTGCTATAATGTCTGTAAAGATTCTTTTAATGGCATATTTGATAACAGAAAGCGAGGAAAACTATGGCCATCAGCTATAAAAAACTTTGGAAGCTCCTGATAGACAAAGATATGAAGAAAAAGGATTTGCAGCAGCTTGCAGGAATCAGCTCGGCATCTATAACCAAGCTGGCTAAGAACGAGAATGTAAATACGGAAATAATCGAAAAGATCTGCGTGGCGCTTCAATGTGATGTAAGCGACATAATGGAAATGACCGACGATAATTAATATTTCGTTTTTCTTTTCTTGGAAATGAAAAGAATGAAGGACAAATTTGTCTGATTTCATAGATTAAGCATGTGGGCGCATTAATATCAAAGTCCAAGCCTTGACCTCACATTCAAAAAAATGAAAGGATACTAAATATGATAGCTGATTATATTCGTGAAAGACTTAAAGAAGGACCTGAACAGGAATTAGTTGTCGGCCCTTTAGTAGAACGTCTAATCTCCTACGGTTGGAAAATTGAGCAAATAGTATTTGGAAAGAATGAATGGAAAGTACCTAAAACCCCCTCAGAAGCATCAAAGAGAGAAAAAGGGACATCTTTTGATTATTTCCCTGTTGATGTTGCAGTATTCGAAAGTTCTGAGACTTGCGGTGATTACCGACATCTTCTTTTCGTAATAGAATGCAAGCAACCCAATATAGATGTTGGATTACAGCAACTTGAAACATATCTTTCATTAGAGCCTCATGTTAAATTAGGAATTTGGGCAAATAATGCTGATTTATCATCTGAAACTTTATTTGTATATAAAGATGCTAAAGGTTTAAGTTTCCCCAAAAAGAAAAATGTTAAAGATATTCCTTTAATAGGTGCTCCAATAAGTCCAACATCTGTGAATTTGACTTTTAATGACTTGGTAATACCAACTAAGGACACGCTATATAAAACCTTCTCTGAATTATTAGACAAAGTTGTTGCACGAGATGGAAATGTTACTCGTAGAGAGGAACAGCTTGACCAACTATGTAACATAATACTATTAAAACTTGATAGCGATAAACAGGGAAAAATTGATCCTACTAACGAAGTTTACTTTCGTGTTTTTGCTACGGAAAGCGGTACAGGCGATTATATCAAGGAAAAATTCAGCACATTCACTGATGTTTATCCTGATATATTCATCACACAATCAGATCAGGAAATAAGGTTTGATAATGCAACTATTCATGATGTAGTTGAAAAAATTTCTAAATTCAACTTCATTGATATTGGAGCCGATACGGTATCTATCGCTTTTCAGGTACTAAGAAGTGCTGCTTTAAAACAAGAAGAAGGTCAATATTTTACTCCCAAACAAGTAATTCAAGCTGCAATGAAGCTTATGGACTTGAATCTTAATGACATTATCATAGATCCAGCTTGTGGAACGGGTGGATTCCTTATTCAAGCACTTATAGAACTTAAAGAATTATATCCGAACCAAGAAAGAGAAATCTCACGTTGGGCGCAACTACATCTTCATGGAATTGATAAAGATGCTATTGGAATAAAGTTGACTAAAGCTATAATGCAGATATTAGGCGATGGTTCTGCACATTGTGTAAGAGGTGATAGCGTCTTAACCCATACATGGGAAAGCAAATATCCTCATTTATTAACAAATTCCTTTAAAAACGGAAGATTTTCAAAGGTGTTTACAAATCCGCCTTTCGGAGCTCCATTAAAAATCAAATACAAAGATGCGAAGAAATCCGGATTAAGTATTGCAGATTATGTTGATACGGGTAAAGACATAGAATTAGGGCTTGCAATGTTTAATCGATGCTATGATTTGCTGAAGGATAAAGGACGACTTTGCATTGTTCTTCCGGAAACATACTTTTTCTCTCCTTCGTACAAATTTGTTCGTGATTGGGTAAATGACAGATTGAAGCCTATTTGTGTTGCTAATGTACCTATGGATGCATTTCAAGGCTTTTGCCGAGCCAAAACAAATCTGTATATCTTTGAGAAAATTGACAAAAAGAAAACCAATATTAATCTCGAATCGGATATTGTTACGTTCCTTAATCCTCAAACCTGTGGAATATACAAAAATGGTAGTGATAGATTTGTAGTTAATAGTGCGGGGGAACGGACTAAAACTATAGATAATGAATTGTTAAGATTAGCAATCAAATATCAACAGAGGCAAAATGATGAAGCTTTTTGCGTTCCGCTTTCAGAAACACTCAAAGCTGATGTCCTTGTTCCGCAATACTATGATTATTCATTACAGCATCCATTTGAACAACTTAAAACAATTCAAGGATTTGAGCAGATTTCTATAGAAGAGTTGATAAATAAAGGTATTATTTCGGTTTCAGGTGGACATGGTAGCCCAAGTAATGATATGAGAAATGGAAACATACCTTATGTAAAAGTATCTGATATCAGAAACATGAGAATAAACGTAAACCCTACAAATCTCGTATCTATTGAACTGGCGAAAAAATTCTGGAAAACAGATGATGGAAAAAGTAATTTACATGCCTGGGATCTTATTTCTCCAAGCCGTGCAAGTAGTAATATTGGCGAATTTGCTATTTTGTTACCGGGGGAAGAACAAATTGTACTTACTAAAGAAGTATTTGTAATAAGAGTATATGAAAATGACTTTGGATATTCTCCGTTCTACTTATTGTGGGCACTATCATTAACTGAAACCCGTAAGCAATGGCAGAGAGTTACACTAATGCAAACAAACAGAGAGGATGTTGGACAAAGATACAAAGAAATCCTTATTCCTCAACCGATTTCCAAAGAATGGGCGGATACTGTATCAGCACCATTTAGAAATTATTTTACAAGCATCGCAACTGCAAAAAAAGAGTTTGTTTTATCAACAGGCAATGATGAATTCACTTATATCGCCAGTGTAAGCGCTTTTGAAGAATAGGAGGTATTATGCCTAAAAGTGTAACTCAAGAAGACATATATGAAGTTTTGCGAGTGATTAAAAAGAATGTGTGATAACGGATAAGTAAAGGAAAAATTTTGTTTTATTATTTCTACTATTAAATTACAAGAAGAGGTGATTCTGTGGGCAAAGAATTATTTGACAACATTCCGAGTAAGGTTGGTGATCTGCTCAGTGATGTAAAAAACGGCAAGGTTGGCCTTCCGGATCTTCAGAGGCCGTTTGTATGGAAAGACAACAAAGCCCGTGATTTGCTTGACTCGATGTTAAAGGGTTATCCGATAGGCTATATCATGCTTTGGCAGTCACCAGATGGATACGAAACCATAAACCACATTGGTACTAATGATAAGACCTATATTCAGCCGGATTACCTTGTGATTGACGGTCAGCAGCGCCTGACTGCTTTGTTGGCAGCAATTTCGGGAATAAAGGTTAAGGACAAGAATTACTCTGAGAGGCAAATTCGTATTGCTTTCAATCCTATTACCCGTGAGTTTGCAGTTTGGACTGAGGCTTATGAAAGAAATCCAGAGTGGATCAGCGGAATTAGTGCGGTATTTGAGGCTGATGCTAATCACGATGTTCCGAAGTTCCGCAGGCAGTTCATTAAGGATTGCAATGCCGGTAGGGAAAGAAACGGAAAAGCCATACTCACCGATGATGAGGAAGAGGCGATCGAAACTAATTTGAATGACCTTCTCAACTTGTCTATATACACTTTGCCTACACTCCGTATAAATGCTAAAGCTACAGAGGAAGATGTTGCTGAAGTTTTTGTGCGTGTAAACTCCGGTGGACAGAAACTGACCGAGAAGAATTTCATTGAAACGCTTCTTGCGGTTTATGATGATGATGTTCACGATAAAATTGATAAGTTCTGTGCAGAGTCTCGTATACCGAAGGATGGCACCTCTTATAACTTTATACTGAAGGCTGATCCATCGCACCTTATTCGTATGGCTGTTGCGGTAGGCTTCCGTCGTGCGCGTCTTCGTTATGCTTATATGCTCATGCGAGGCAAGAACCTCGAAACCGGTGTTGTGACAAAAGAAGAGATGGATGCCAATCTCACAAAATTCAAGAAAGCGCTGGATGAGGTTACAAACTTGAATAACTGGCATGCATTTATGGGATTGTTTGCTGATGCTGGATATGTGAATGGTAGCATCGTTGCATCTACAAATGCCGTTGTTTTCTGTTATGTTCTTTACCTGATAGGAAAATATGACTATAAAGTTCAGCCGATCGCATTGCAGAAGATCATTAAGAAATGGATTTTCATGTCAACGATTACTTATTTCTACACTGGATCCACAGAATCCGAAGTAGAGAAGCAGTTTGCTGATTTGAGAAATGTTCATACCGCCGAAGAATTTGTTAATTATCTTAACGGCGTGATTTCCACTAAATTCTCAGATGACTATTTCAATCTTACTCTTCCTGCTGACCTTGTAAGTGCAGCGGCAATATCTCCGACTTGGTTTGGGTATATAGCAGCTCTGAATGTCTTAGGGACTCCGATGCTGTTCAGCACAACAACTCTGGCGGCAAAACTTTTGCCGGGAGCCAGCGGAGATAAGAAGGCTATCGACAAACATCATATATTCCCTAAGAATTACCTGACAGGAATAGGATATACAAGTGACCGTGATCGTAATCAGATTGCAAATTTCACCTATCTTGATTACAATACAAATATCGATATTTCTGATGATCCGCCGGCAGAATATGTTGAAAGATACCGTAAGAAGCTCGGTGAGGAAGGATATAAGAAGACTTGCGAAGAAAATGCACTTCCGGTTGACTTTGAGAAAATGTCATATCCCGATTTCCTTGAACAACGTAGAAAATTGATGGCCGGCATTGTTAAGAAGGCATATCTGAAGCTATGTGAATGATTCAAAAGAACGTGTGAGTGCAGGTAAGACTCGTTGCGTAGCACCCGTACAGCCCCCAAAATTTAATAAAAATGCCTATTTACGCGGGGTAGCGTTATCAAAGCGTTAACAAAGAGAGAGAAGTTGCATATGTGGCTTATTTCGGTATAATGGACTTGGAAACGAGGAATTTGCTATATCGACGGTTGTACATGAAATTTTGATTAAAAAGGACCTGGTAGAAGGAAGAATAACGCTGTTTGATTGGAAATCTCTGAGTTTGCTAGAGGATGTTTCTTTTGGCATTGAAACAGAGATAGATGAGCAGAGCAGATATTTTTTTATGCAAGTGCATCCGGATGGCTCCTTTGAAATGAAGGAGCAGGAACTTACTTTGTTTGAAATGAACGAGTATACGGATTGCGTGAACATTTTCGAGGATGCTAAAACGCGCTGTGAGACTGTTAAGGGCGTTATCAGAGACAGTCAAGGAAGAATCAATGTGATAAAGGATACGGGTTTTATAACGCTTCCTGAGGCGTCAGAGATAAAGGCTCTTTTAGACGTCGGTGACACAAAACTGCGTGGAAAAGAGAGACGAGAAGAATTTCTATCGTCTTGTCTGAATATAAAGATGTTCGACGAGAATGGAAAGCAGTACTACTTCGTTGGCACTATAGGTGAAGGGATGCGCTGGAACATCCCGCGAGCAGCGAACATCCGCTGTTTAGAAGGATATGAAGGAGCACCGCTTCTGTTCGATAAGCTGCTTCCTACAATGAATGTTTCATTCGTTCATAATGGGCAACTGACGGTACTGCCGTTCACATTTAAGTATTTACGGGAGTATTTGAAGATAATTAAATAGTATTAGATTACATGGGGTGTTAGTAATGTGGTTTGTAGAAGAAGATATTAAAAAAATTTTAAGCGAACTGCCTTCAGAGTGTTCATATTTGGATTATAAAGAAATACCGTATTTGAAGAGTAAAAAGCATGACTTTATTAAAGATGTAATAGCTATGCTTAATTCGCCTGAGAGCATTGGGCAAAAAAAGTATATTATTTTCGGTGTGAGCAATGATAAGCAGTTGGTTGGAATTAATGGCAACCAACCTGATGATAATGAGTACCAAAATTGGGCTGATAATATTGTTCCAAGACCGCAGATTCAGACAGGCACTGTTTCATTTAGAGATAAGGAATTTGGGTATGTATACCTGCTAAATACGAATGATTATGTTGTTCATGAAGTCAAGAATTCTGTTAGCGGAGAAGACAATTACAAATCTGCTGGTAGACATGCGGTTTTACAAGGTCAGGCTTTTATGCGTAGGGGAAGCAGAAATGAAGTAATGATGCAACCAGACAGGGAGTACTTGAATGATCATAAAGTGCAGGGCAATTATCAAGTATTGGCGCCTATTAATCTTCCGCCGAAATGTGCAGTTTCAAATGTTACAACTTTAATTGGGGCCTGGGACGAAAGCAGAGTTGGAGATTGTAAGGCAGTTGAGCGCATATACGGAAAAGAATATGCGTCTTTTCAAATAGAGCTTCGCGATTTTTATGCAAAAAATCAAGATGTTGTATCATTTTCGAACAAAGTATGGAAGGTAAATAGTAGAAAGCAACTTATAGAGAATATTGCAGCTGGGATTTTTGATGATCAGATAGATAACATAAAGGCAATCTCTTGCGATGTAATATCTTCTACAGATGCTTTTCTTGATTTGGCTGATAGTAATAAAGAAGTTTCGACATATCAAATATTGATCGACGCAGAAAAGAGTTACATATATTCTGATGTTTTTCGAATGAGTCTTTTTGAATTTTGGGGGTATGCAGGAGCAAATGCTGACGCATTTGTTTCACTTTCCAAATATAAGATACAGGCGTGTGTTAGAGAAATAATAGGGAAAATAATACATTCTGATAATTGGAAAGTGCTAATAACTAATTCTAAGGTGCTGTCAATACTTGCCGAGGCATTTCCAGATGCCTTTTTGAATGAGGTTGAGGAGGCAATTAGGGATAAGGATAAAGGGCTTTATACTGCGTTAACTGATGATGGAAGGTATACATACGCAAGAGATTTTGCATATTCGCTGAGTGAAGCACTTGGACTTTTGGCCGCATACAGAGATTCTTTTTCTAAGGCGGGTCGATGCCTTGTAGCCTTATGTGATATGAATGAGGTCTTTTTGGATAAGATTTCCACCATAATGCTCCCCTGGTATCCACAGACAGAGGCAGAAGCTGGGGTAAGAAAGGGGCTATTGAAAGCAGCTTTTATGGAACATCCTGATAATGCCTGGAAACTACTTCTTACATTACTTCCTCATCAAAGGACGAATAGCTATCCGGTAAAAAAAGCAAGCTATATCGCGCCAGCGAAAGTTTCAGATGAAGGAGTTAAAGTTCAAGACTATTGGGATGAAGTGTTAGATCTGGTATCATTTGCGTGCTCTCAGGCAAGTGAGAATGCAAACAGATTGACGGATTTAATTCCGGTAATGGATGACGTACCAGAGAAAAATAGGACAGAAATCCTTTCAACATTAAAAGATAGCTTCTTGCACTTTTCGGATTCAGAAAGATTCTATATCTGGATGCATTTAAAAGATTTTGCTGTTAAACATAGGAATTTTTTTGATGCTGAATGGGCGATTCCGGAAGAACAATTGCAACCAATAGATGAGTTGATTTCTAAGCTTGAAAATGATATATGGCTTCCGAAAGAGCGCTGGCTTTTTCAACATGATCAGTGGGAACTTATAGATCATAAAGGAAATTACAAAGAGAGCGAAGAAAAGTTGTTTCAGGAACAAATTGCTGCAGCGAAGAAAGTGTTTGAACTTGGATTAGAATTGTTTATTAGATTTTTAGAAATAATCGATAATCCAAAAATTTTCGGCATGTGTGTAGCGCATCTTGAAATCTCGGATGAAATATGTCAGATAATACTTCGTATGCTAGAACAGGCAAATTCAAAGAATTCAGCATTTGCCACAGCGTTTGTTCGGGAGGCTTATAGAAGTGATAGTGACTTCATAAAAGACTATTTGACAAATTCGCATCCAGATAAGGCTATTATGCTTTATGAACTTCTTCCGATAACGGCGGAAAGCTTATCAGTTACAAGGAAAGCTGATGAAGAACTCCAAAAGCATTATTGGAAGAACGTTGAAGCTTATGGCTTTGATGTGGACGACGAAGCGAGAAATTATGTGGTTGATAGGCTTATAGAGGTTGGCAGAGAAAAAGAAGCTCTTGGAATTCTTCATTATGCTATAGAGATTAACAAGAATAATATCTCTGCAAAAATGGTGGCAGATGCTTTGACAAGATGTTCAGATATAGAGGCACTAAATGATGATTATTATGTTGTTGAATACTTATTAGGTTACGTAGAAAAGTCAAATGTGCCTGAAGAACAGAAAGTCTCGCTTGAATGGAAGTTTTTAGATCTTATGTCATATGAGCATTCTTTTCGTGTTAAAGCTATATATTGCAAATTTGAAAATGATGCGATAGAATTTATGCGCGTCTTCTCAATGATACATAGGGGAGAGTCGGATGAAGAAATGCCTCCTTTTAACGCTAGTATCTACAGGTTACTCGAGAACTGGAAAGTAGTTCCTGGAACTAGAGCTGATGGTTCATTTGACAGTGCACATTTTAACAAATGGATAGTGGAGGCCATAGCTATTGCAGAAAAAACAAAACGGGTCGATTCGGTTGAACATTATCTGGGTAAATTGTTGTTCTATTCGCCGGCCTCTGTTGATGGATTGTTCATTGATAAGACAGTGGCAAGGAGGTTGAATTCTGATAAAAGAGGCCACATGCTTAATGGCTATTTGGTTGAGGCCATTAACTCAAGAGGGATTCACAGTGTTGACGAAACAGGAAGCTCGGAGTTTAAACTGGAAAATGAATATAGAAACAAAGCTACAGCTGTTGAAATAGAAGGATTTACCAGATTTGCGGACACGCTGAGAATGATTGCGCGTGATTATCACGATGAGGCGCTTCATAACATTGAGGAATCGAAAAAATGGAGAGAGGACGAATCGACGAATACAAAATAATCTATTATTGGGGTTAGTTATGGCCATAAAAGTTCTTTTAGATACGAGTGTTTATGATAATCTTAATTTTTTTTCGACAATAGGCAGCTGGCTAAAATCAAGGATTTGGCCATTAATGATGAAATAATTCTGCTGTACAATGAAATAGTTTATCAAGAGGTTTATCAGCATATTTGCGATAATCTTTCAGAAGCTATTAGTGAGTATAATCAGTTGCTACTGGAGGAAAGAGCACTTGCACCTTATAAGAATAGCGACACCATGAGTACAAGATTAATTCCGCTTGATTCTGAAAAGATGATAGCTGAATTAAGAGATGCGTTGCATGATGTAAGATGAAGCGGAATTGAGGTGTCGCGTTGTTCACTCCGAAATGACATCCCTTTCGGGGTGTTTTTGTCTGGTTACAACGAATCGTTTATATAACAACAATGAATTGATAATTGATTCATTTGTGTTTTGCCGTTATACTTTGTTTGTAAGCTTACAGGAGAAACAAAGGTAACAGTATTTGAGTTGCAAATAATATAGGAGAGTGACGCGGAATGAATATAACAATAGGTGAGAATATAAAAAAATTAAGGAATCAGAAAGGCATTACGCAGGAAAGGCTTGCGGAAAGCATTGGGGTTACCCCTCAGGCTATCAGCCGTTGGGAATCTGAATCCGGATATCCCGCAATAGAGTACCTGCCGGATCTTGCAGGATTCTTTGGCATTAGCGTAGATGAGCTGCTAGGTGTAAAGCTTTCGGAACGTGAATCAAGGCGTGAGAATATTTATACTACAATAAACCATATAGAGGATTGCGGGTATAATCCTTCTGCGATAGACCTGTTGAGGGAGGCTCATGCAGATTTCCCAAGTGATATGAAGATACGTCTTTCGCTGGCAAAGGCTTTATGCTCTGAAAGGTTTGAGGAGAATCCGAATAAGGCATATCTTAGGGAAGCAGAGAAAATGCTGCGCGATCTTATAAGGCAGTCGGATGATTACGATTTCAGGTTTGAATGTGTCAGGTTTTTGGCTGTACTTTATAAAGAAGCTTTTAAGGATGAACAGGGATATGATGAAGTTGTAAAAATGCTCCCGAGCATCGATTCATGCAGAGAAATGTTTATTACAGATTTATATGACGGAGCACACCAGAAAGAAGATGAAATCAGGGACTGTCTGATAACATTGAGCCGTTGCTTGGTAAACAGACTTCGTGATTATGTGGCATACATTCTTCCGAATGAGGAGGACAAGTGGGAAGCCAAAATACGTCATTTTGAGCGTATGATAGACTTTTGCAGGTTCATAACGGAAATAATAGATGAAGAAAAGTCTGCTGATTTAGATGGTAACATTGCTATGTTATACAGGTATATGGCAACCTATTATGTTGCTTTAGGTAATAAAGCTGATACTTTGACAAGTCTTGAAAATATGCTTATGTATGTCGAAAAAATCTGCAAAACCACAAGCGATGAGAGTTTGCCTCACAATACAGCATGGTATTATTTGCCATATTTGGGACAGGAAAGATATGATCCGGTTCGCAAAGAAGAGCGGTTTATTGCCATTGAAGAAAAAATGGAAAAATTGGCAAAGTGAATAGGGTGATAATGTCATAGATTATGTGGTAGCTGCAAGCATAGAGCTTGAAAGCAGAGGCAGTAAAGTAAACAGACGCTTTTGTCTTATGATAAATTGGAGCCAGAATATTTTGCGTACATACGCACATAATTCTAATGAGATGCATAATGTAAATATCAGTCTTCTCATAAATAACTGTTGACTTACATTTGTAAAAATCTTATAATGAATAGAAAAAAATGCGTATGCACGCATTTACTTCTAGTGAGGTGCGCTATGATAGAAAGAAAAAAATACCTTGATATGCTTATCCGCAAGAAAGAAAACGGTATGGTCAAGGTGATAACGGGTATCCGGCGCTGCGGCAAGTCTTATCTCCTGTTCGACATTTACCATAAATATCTTAACTCTGTAGGAGTCGATGATTCGCATATTATCGAGCTGGCTCTTGATGACGACGAAAATATTCGTTGGCGTAACCCTATAGAACTCGGAAAGCATATTCGTGAGCTCATGACAGATAAGGAAAGAATGTACTATATCTTCCTTGACGAGATACAGAAGGTCGCCGAAATACCGAATCCGTATCTTCCGGGAACCGATGAAACGGTCGGCTTTGTTGATGTTGTGCTGGGTTTGATGAAAATAAAGAATGCCGATGTTTATGTAACCGGAAGCAATTCAAAGATGCTGTCCTCTGATATCCTGACCGAATTTCGTGGCAGAGGTGACGAGATACGGGTAAACCCGCTTTCATTCTCAGAGTTTTATAACGCCTACACCGGCGATAAACACGACGCTTGGCAAGAATACTTTACGTACGGCGGAATGCCTCTTGTGATGCTGCAAAAGACACATGAAGACAAGGCTGCGTATCTCCGCGATCTTTTCGATAAGATATACCTTGATGACATCATCACGAGAAAAAGTATAGGTCATGCCAAAAGCGTTCTTGAAGACCTTTTGGACGTGATCTCATCGTCTGTCGGTTCTCTTACCAATCCTTTAAAGTTGTCAAACACCTTTGCGAGCGTAAAAAAGATGAGTATCACCGACGATACCATTGCAAAATATCTCGATTACTTCATAGATGCTTTTTTACTATACAAGGCACAGAGGTTTGACGTAAAGGGCAGAAAGTATATCGGTTCGCCGCTCAAATACTACTTCTCAGACATCGGACTGCGTAATGCAAGACTCAACTTCCGACAGCAGGAAGAAAACCACATAATGGAGAATATTATTTACAACGAACTTCGTTATCGTGATTATAGTGTAGATGTCGGAATTGTTGAGTATAATCACAAGAATGCAGAACGAAAAAGTGTCCGTTCACAGCTTGAAATAGACTTTGTTGCAAACAACGGAAGTGACAAGCTTTATATCCAGTCGGCACTCAATGTATCAGACGAGGAAAAACGTAGGCAGGAGGTCAATTCCTTGAAGCGCATTAATGACTCCTTTCGCAAGATAGTTGTCATTAAGGATAATATCATACCATGGCATGATGATGATGGAATATACTATATAGGCATTGAAAAGTTCCTGCTTGGAAAAGAAACAGGTCGATGAGAGTGCACGTATGCCTTGTTGCAAGGCACGCATACAGCACCTACTAATATCTGAAGCGTAAAGTCTAAAAGGCACTATCCCTCATAGGAGTGTTCAAGTCTTATGAGGGATTTTTTGTAAGTGTTTTTGAGGAAACCATCATCATTCACTAGCATGTCATAATGGTTCAGGAAGGACTGTTAATGGATTGCTTCGTATTGTCATCACGGATTCGTGCATGAAATCGACGCTTGCGATTCTTGGACTATATGAACGTGTTTACGAAATCAGTGATAGACCGTACAGCTCGCCGCGGGACCAAGCAGGCTGTCAGGAAGTGTAATGTTTGCCGGATGAAGAACGATCTTTTCTACAATGACGCCAGGTTCACCTGCGTACAGAAAGATGTCATTTTTCCCATTTTTTAGAGTCACGGTGGTCGAAACGACTCTTCCGTGATCAATCACCCCGCGGGCCCATTCTTGGTTAAACCATTCCGTGTAATAATTCTCAGAAACGGCATAAAGCATGATGGGAGCATTATTATTTACGGAGAGCGCAAATCTGCTGCGTTCGCCTTTTATTACGGGATTGCGGGCCATGAGATATGTTTTGACAACATATTCGCCGTCTTGCTCTGCAATCATTTCATATCGGACAAAGGGTGCCTTGGAGGCGTCCGGGTAATATGCCATGGGAGGGAAGGCTTTAACGGCGCTACTCTCGCGACCAAGGTAATCGATGACCCTAAAACCATTGCCAAGGACGTCACCAAGCTGCACGAAGTCCTTGGCGGGAATGCAGCAGTAGCCCTGTCTCTCAAGGAAAACATGCCGACTGTCATCCTGAGTTTTATTTGTTTGAACACCGCTTTCGCAGCCATTTCCTTCCGCTTCCAGTTCCAGACGGGAAAAAGTGCGTTTGCCGTCATCAAACTGAATTTGAATGGTGACCAAAGCTCTTTCGCGCCCGTTCAGCATTGCCTTGTCACGATGGAAGCAAATGGTGTTTCTGCAGATTCCAGAGGTTTCCACCCGTCCCGTCATGGCATCGCAGGAAAGCCACGGGGCGTCAAACTTCACTTCAAAAGAGTAGGATTCTTCCCCACGGCTGTCAAGATCCAGCAGGACGTCATCTACGTCATTTCTGGTCATGTCGTCATTAAAGAGAGGCCCATTATCCTGCCAATGTGCGCCGACGTGGAAGGCATCACTTCCTCGAAAGCTGATGACGGCCTTGCCACCGAAGATCGGCGTGACGCATTGCGTCGTGGGATAGGTCCAGTTGTTGTCATCCCAACTGTGAAAACCCGTATGAGCGGAGCACATGAAATGATTCCATTTTCCACCCATCATCTCATGAAACTTTGCAACGGCTTCCTGATCCTTTCGAATATATTTTTTGACGAGATCTCCGTAATAATTTGCGGAGATGCAGCCGCGCGTTGCGAGCAGCTTGTTCATGCCGGCATAGACGCAGGCCAAGACGTTGCTTAATGAAGATATGACAGTATAGTGGAAGATGCTTAAATAAGTGGAAAGTGCTTCTGCGCAAAGCTCCTGCCGTAGCTCTTCGGCAAGCGTCAGGAGCGTTTCAATTTCCGTGGCAATGCGTTCGCACTCGCGAAAATGCGTGGGATGATAAACGTCCGCGTTCATGGATTCAGGAGAGCGGATGCTGTTCCATTTCGTGTAACCTTCCATAACCTTAATCAATTTTTGGCGGGAGGAATCGGACATACGGGAGCCAAACTGCTGCGCGATCCACTGCTCCTCAAATAGCTTTGTCTTGTTAGGTGCGGTGATTCCCCAGGTTTCATAGTCGTAAGCTAATTCCAGAAAATAACACAGGGGATACTCCACGCCCTTTATGTCACCAACGTTTACGATCCACATTTCACGTACGCCTGCTTCGTAAGCCTGTGTCATCTGTTCCCAGGTTTTCGTCAGGCGGTTGCAGTTCATCCATTCATAGCTGACGGGTGCCCCGTGGTAATCGAAGTGATAGTACATGCCAAAACCGCCGGGATGATTCCTGGAAGCTTGATCCGGCAGGTTTCGCAGGTTTCCATAGTTATCATCTGCCAGAAGGAAAATGACGTCCTGCAATTCCTCCCAGTCCTTTAGTCCCTGACAGGAATCGTCACCGTTGTAATAATCCTCCACTTCCTTGTAGATGGCCAGCATGCGGGGAACATCCTTAAGGTCGTCTGAATAAGTCTTGCGCAGGATTTCATTTTGAACAGTGATCGCTTTCTTAATTACCGCAACGTTATCGGATAGGGTCGCATCAGCTGGAAGAAGCTTAGAATCGTTTTCGCCGCGCATGCCGATCGTGATCACGTTCTCGAAGTCTTTGTTACGCGCAACGCCGTCTTCCCAAAAGCGCGTAATGGCATCACTGTTAGAAATAAAGCTCCAAGTATGATCCGTACCATATTTTTTGTAATCGCGCTGCCATTCAAGCCCGGCGCGGCAAAGGGGCTCATGGTGAGAGGTGCCCATGATCACGCCCAAAGTATCAGCAAGCTTCGCACTTTCCAAACCGGGACCGTCATCGGAAAAGGAGGAGCGCCACATGGCCGGCCACAGATAGTTTCCCTTCAACCGGAGAAGTAACTCAAAGACTTTTTCATATGCCCTAGCGTTCACACCGCCAAATTTCTCCATACACCAGTTGCCAAAGGCAGGCCATTCATCGTTGATGAAAAAGCCGCGATACTTTACGGAGGGCTCTTTAGATACAAAGATCTCTGGCAGGTCCAGGCAAAGATAACTCTGTTTCATGGGAACTGCGTCACCCCAGAAGACGAGGGGAGACACGCCGCACAGCTCCGAAAGACGAAAAGCCCCATAGATGGTTCCCCTTTTGTCACTGCCGGCAATGACCATGAGATGCTTTGCCTGCGGGGCTTCAGGAAAGGGTGATTCCAAAAGCTTCATTAGGTAAACCTCACGTTTTCCACTAATTGCGGACAGATCTACTTTCCCCTCGGCGGATAGTTTGTTTAGCAGGGGGCTGTGTCCGAGCGTTGCAATGAGGATCAGGCAGCTTTCCTTACTTTCCGATAGAGATGCGTAAATGCTTGGTTTCTGACTGCAAACGGACTCGACGTCGGAAGCTACCATGTTTCCGATCATTTTGATTCCTTCATAACTTTCCTGCTCAATCAGAAAAGCTGCAATTTCATTTTGCTTTGTAATTTCAAATTTCATGTCAGGCTCCTCCCAAATTATGAATGCTGCATGCTTGCATGTCCCTCAATTCTATGATAGTATAAATTTGAAGCATATTTATTGCGTATATTAAGGGGAATATTGCGTGAAACAAGATTATTTTCTTGAAAGAATATCCGAAAGTATTACCTTTTCCAGAAAGCGAACCTTGGGAAATGCCAGCTATGCATATCATCGTCACGATGCATGTGAGGTTGTGCTGTTTTATGAAGGAGACATACGGTTTTACATAGAACAGACCTGTTTTACGCCTGGTCGGGGCAGCCTGGTGGTCTTAAATCCAAATGAAATGCACAGGATGCAAAGCGTGGGGGATGCTCCATATGAACGCATTGTGTTGAACGTTAAGAAGAGTTACCTGGATGAACTGTCAACGGAGGAATTTAACCTGGCAGACTGTTTTTACAAAAGACCGCTCGGAACGGGAAATTTGCGAACGCTTAGTCCGGATCAGATGGTCGAATTCGAGGAACTGTATCGAAAGCTGGAAAGTAGCGTGCAGGACGGCTTGGGTAAAAGCATTGAGAGAAATGCTTATGCGGCGCTATTGCTCCTTTGGATTAACAGACGATACCTGGGAGGACAGGGGAAGGTAATTAACGTAATGCCGTCTTATGTTTCGGGCGTGATGCAGTATGTTTTAGAAAGGTTGGATGAACCGATCTGCCTTGAACGACTGGCAAACAGGTTCCACGTGAGCCCAGGGTATCTTAGCGCGCAGTTTAAGAAACATACGGGGTTGACGCTGAGAGAATATCTTTTGGACAAAAAGATAGATTATGCTAAAACGCTTTTGCTTCAGGGAGCAAACGTGACGGAAGCGTGTTATCAAGCCGGTTTTGGAGATTATGCTAATTTTATCCGCAGTTTTAAGAAGGTTACGGGCATGTCTCCCGGCCGTTTTAAAAGTGCCAAGGCGGAGTAATTGTAAAAATGTATCCTTAGTCATTGCAAAGGTTGCATTCAGCTATAAGCGCGAATATAATGCAAAACTTGAGGAAGCAATGGAGAAATACATGGCGGAACTTAGTGAGATGGAAGAAGATGAGACATGGTAGGACTAGTTGCATAGCACCCGTACAGCACCCAAATTGCCTTGAAAGCGCCTATTTACAGGCGGCAAAAATATGCAAGATAATAATGCTTACAAACCCCGAAGATTCAAGGATTTGGTGTGCTACCCGTCAAGAAGTTGTTTGTCGAGATTATGGAGATCATGATGGAAGAGACCATATTAAGGCTTCTGGAAGGGTGGGCGCGTGTTTAGTTGCAAATGAAAACATAATCAGCGCATTTATTTAGTCACATCTTGTCATGAACTGTGGCTTTACGGAAGCAAGGACCTACTTCTCCGGAGAAAAGAGCCTCGACGAGGTAATTGACGTCATTCAGGACAGGGCTACGCTGTATATGCAGGAGAAGTAAATTGAAACCATCTCAAATAATAGAAATGATTCATTGACAAAAATGGTCTAGTGCGATAGACTAAAAATATAAAGATCTATCGCGATAGACCATTTTGCTTAATATCCTAACACGAATGGAAAAGGGGAGAAAAAATGAATCTGGAGCTGGGTGACGTTCAGACGAAGTTTATGGGGCTGGTATGGGACCGGGAGCCGGTCGGTTCGGGGGAACTGGTCAAGGTCAGCGCTAAGGAGCTGGGCTGGAAAAAATCTACGACCTACACGGTAATTAAAAAGCTCTGTGACAAGGGAATTTTGCAGAACGAAGACGGCATCGTGACAACGCTGATCAGCAGGGAAAAGTTCTTTGCAAAAAAGAGCAGGCAGTTTGTGGAAGAATCCTTTAACGGGTCGCTTCCCGCATTTATTGCGGCATTTTATTCTGGTAAGAAGCTGACAAAAAAGGAAGCAGATGAGATTCAGAGAATGATTGATTCCTACGTGGGGGAGAAACAATGACGACATTACAAACAGCGTTTATTCATGTGATAAACTTGAGCATTGCGGCGAGCTTTCTGATTCTAGCGGTGATCTTGTTGCGTCCTTTTCTAAAGAGAGTCCCGAAGTGGTTAACATGCGTCTTGTGGGGCATGGTGGCGTTGCGTCTCGTGATGCCGTTCTCGTTTGAAAGCAGATGGAGCCTGGTTCCCGCGTGGAAGGTATCTGTATCACACGAGAAGGAAGGAAAAGCGGTAAACAATGGAAATCAACCAGGGATTTCCGAGGCGGAAGACTGGCAGGGTGAGACGGCAACAAAAAACTCGTCAGAAGATCATGACGTGGGACACGCCAGCGGCATAAGCACTGAGAAAGGCTTAGGGAATCCTTCGGAGGCAAATGATTGGCAGGGATTAGGCCGCGAGAACGTCGGTGAAGGCGTACCTCATACAGAAGGAACCACGGCTGACCGCGGGGCATCAAGTCAGAATGATCAGTGGAACTTGGAGACTTCCGAAACGATGGAGCATGGTTCAGAAAACACTTCGGGTAACGAGACATTGGCAGTGACGAAGCAACAGGCGGACGGACGAAGTGAAGTGACACCCACCAAAGCAGGAAAGGATGAAGGCGTCTTTTCGGCGGGCGAGGGCATCATTGTAACGGATGAAGGCATTGCTTTAACGGGCGAGGGCATTCTCAGGAAGATGTTTCGGGGAGTGTTGCTGAACATTGGAAGTGGCATCTGGCTTACAGGCATCCTTGCCATGCTGGGATACATGGTAATCAGTTATGTAAGGCTACGCGGCAGGCTTAGGACGGCGGCGCGTCTAGAAACGTGCGCGGGCGTAAGCGTTTGGATGAGTGACGCCATTGACGAACCGTTTGTTCTGGGAACTGTCAGGCCGAGCATTTATGTTCCTGCCACGATCGGAGAGGAAGACCTGAAGTGCGTTCTTTGTCACGAACGGGCACACGTAAGGCGGGGGGATTACCTTTGGAAGCCGCTCGGCTTTCTGATCCTTTGCGTCTATTGATTTCATCCGCTTTGCTGGATCTCGTACCTTCTGTTTTGCAGGGACGTGGAGATGGCGTGTGACGAAAAGGCAACGAAGGGTTTCGACATGGAGGGGCGCAAGCGCTACTGCCAGACGCTCCTGAACTTAAGCCGGGGAAAACAAAATTTCCTGTTTGGAACGGTGGCTTTCGGGGAGAACGGAACCAAGTCCAGGGTGAAAGCAGTGTTGAATTATAAGAAGCCATCGTTTTGGGTCATTCTGGCGGGAATTCTGGCATGTCTTGCACTGGGAGTCTTTTTCATGACCAATGCCCTCTCTTCTGAGAATTCTGAAGGGGATATGTCCCAAACGGCGGATGCGTCAGCGGAAGCAAATATGTCTGCGGAGACGGATGCACTTGCGGAAACGGATGCACCTGCGGAGACGAAAGAACCATTGGGAACTGACGGGATGGTGGCGACGGACAAAACCATAGACGTGAAGGATAACGTGACGCTGTTTCAGGCAGTGCTTCTCGGTCAGAGGAATTTTGTCGTAGCTGAAGGTGATGATTGTCTGCTTAGTACGGACATTGCGGACATTGACTTTCTTTTTGGCGCGGCGGATCCTTCCCGGAGGGTGTATTCCTTTGCCGTTGTCGATCTGGACCAAGACGGGGAAGAGGAGATCATTCTCTTTGTCATTTCAGCCGGAAATGAGGGCAGGGTGATCTTGCGCCGTTGGGGCAACATGGTCTATGCATACATTGTGGATTACAGAAGCATGTGGGAACTAAAAACAGACGGAACCTATGAATATAACATGGGGAATGTTAACGATGGTTTTGCACGCATCACGGGCTTTACGGTGACCAATTTTATGGAAGATAGGTATACCTATGAGACGGGGCCTTTTGATGGTGCGGATACCTTTGTGGTGGAGCATGCATCCGTTTCGGAGAATGAGTACAAGAAGGCCACCATGTCGGAACACGGCAAGAAAAAGGCGGTCTGGCATGATTTCAATGAAGAAAGTATTGCGTCTCTCTCAGAGGACTTTCAGCACAGGGTATCACTTACGGATCCGCAGGTTCTGAAATCGCAGATTTTGAGAGAGATCAGCCAAATGGAATTTGCATTCCCGGCGGGTGCCTGCACTGGCGGGCAGCTGGTGATCAACGAGGATGGCAGCTTTAGCGGCGGATACGCCAATCGTTATGAAGCGCCCTATCATTACTATGAGTCAAGGTTCACGGGAAGCCTGGAGATCACAAGGATCGTGGATGCATACACTTGTCAGATCAAGGTTACGGAGCTTTGTTGCGAAAAGGAGCCTGGAACGAAATGGAAGGATGGAGAATTTTTTTATGAGGAGATTCTGCCGCCCGGAATGGAGGAGGGGGGAGAATATCTTCTGTGCCTTCCGGGAAAATCCGTGGAGGAGCTTCCACGCGGGATACTGTACCAGTACGGCACGGAAATTGAGAGGGCTGGGGCGTGGACTGTCTATGGAATCGGTGCCATTCCGAAAACCCGGGAAGAAGCCTTTACGGACTTGAAACAGTGGAAATATTATGATCTAATCGAATATGGAGAGGATCTCGCCCTATGTTGCCGAAATCGCTATCCGAGCCTGATGAAAGAGTGGAGCATAAAAGCGTTGTCGCCAGACCGGTCAAGGTACCTCTATGGCAAGAGTGAAAATCAGGACGGGAAGACGATTTTGACTGTCGGCGTGATCGACGCGCATGAATATCATCGCCCAACGGAGTTTCGGCTAAACACGGAGACCAGTAATGAAATTGTAAAAGTCTGTTGGCTCTCGGATGCGCTTGTGGGGGCGGAGACGCATGTCAATCCCTCCACAGGAGAATTCTTCGTTTATGACTTGGAGACAGGACAGGAGGTAAAGCATTACATTGGAAGCTCTTTTGCCGTGATCCCTGGAACAAGTCATGTCATGTATGAGGAAAACGTGCCACATTTTAGCAATGAGGATGTCTGCCATTCCTTTTTTATTGACGATCAAAAGGTCTATACCTCAGATTGGCTGAATGCGCGACTGGGAAAGCCGACATTTTCAAAGGATCTTACCAAGGTAAGCTTTCTGGAACAGAGGTATGACCTTGACGTTTCCCGAGAGGTGACCTGCGATTTTGATTTACAAACCTTGACCCTAAGTAACATAAGAATAAGCATTCCCGCCCAGGCAAATACTGAACGGAGATGCATGGCAAGTCAAAACAACCATGTCAAGCAAACACCGGTTCGTCTTGCATCTATGTTAGCTTCCTCCCAAAATTTAAGGCTGCCAATTGCTTGATTTGTATCCTTGAAAGCTATTTTCAAAGATGATATTATGATAAGGGTTTCAGAATGAACTGGGATAAGTATGTTTTCGTTATGGGGGTGAATCATGGGGAAGATTCAATGTGTTTATGACAAGGACAATAATTTTTTCTTTCATTTAATGTCCGTGGCCAAGGTAGGCTATGATAATGCCTATGGAAACAAGCATCATGACAGCGTTTCACCGGAGGACGTTGCGACCTTAAAGAAATATGAGAAGGAACTGACGATGAAGGGCGGCGAATATGATGGTAAGCTCTTCTGGATAGGGATGTATGCCGGAAATGCGCAGGATGCCATAAATAAGATCAAAGGTGAGGGGGGCTTTCAGGGCTTCGAAGCTTATACGGATGCGCTTTTGGAGATTCTTGGCATTTTTGTAAAGTATCAAGAGGATTATTGCACAAGGATATGGCCGGAAGAGGAAAAACGTCTTGCCAAAGCCGCGCAGGAATGGCAAAGGAGATTTGATGAAGAAGGGCTTGAGGAAAAGGCTGAAGCGCTTGTAGGAATCAAAAGTGAAAAGCTTTTTTGCGCGTCACTAATCAGCTCTATTGAGCACGGAGTCGAGGCAATCCTGTATGAATCGGAGGATGGGAATGTCTATGATCTTTTCAGTGTCGACAGGGACTACCATTCGGCCAGGAACATGTTTCTGCATGAATATATCATTATGCTGCTAGGAAAGAAAATTCCTTATTCGATAGAAGCATACGACCGACTTGAGGGACTGGCAGAGTATTATACCGAGGAACTCATCGGAAAAACCTATAATTTTACCTACATGGAAAAATATATTGAGTTCTATCGCGCCAAAATGTCGGAAAAGAAATACATGCCGGAGGAGCTTTTTGAAATGTCGGCGCAGTTGTAAGATCACCCTGTTGGGTTGGTTTTGCGGGAATCATTTTGAACTTAGGAGTATGTTATGCACACACGTCGGAAATATAAAAAAACCTTACTTGCCTGTTATTTAAGCTTTGTTACGCAGGCTATTTGCGCTAATTTTCTTCCATTGTTATACATAACCTTTCATGAAGATTATGGGCTTTCTTTTGGCAATTTGGCGGTCATATCCGCCGTATTCTATTTGACGCAGCTGGCAGTCGATTTTATCTGTGCAAAGGTAGTGGATCAACTAGGGTATCGTCCCTGCATTATTGCATCGGAAATCGCATGTGGCGTGGGACTTGCCGGACTTGCCATTCTTCCCGACGTGGCCCCGACGCCGTTTCTTGGAATCCTGATTTGCGTCATTGTTTATGCCATTGGAAGTGGTTTGATCGAGGTGCTGGCAAGCCCTATAATCGAGGCATGCCCGTTTGAAAACAAAGAGTCCATGATGAGCCTGTTACATTCATTTTATTGCTGGGGCTTTTTAGGCGTAATTTTACTTTCAACACTGTTTTTCACGGTATTTGGATTGGAAAACTGGAGAATTCTTGCCTGCATTTGGGCATTGATCCCAATTTATAACATCTATAATTTTGTCACCTGCCCCATAGAGAAGCTTGTGGAGGAAGGGGAAGGCCTGACCATGGGACAGCTCTTGAAAACAAAGTTTTTTTGGATATTTATTGTGCTGATGGTCTGCGCGGGTTCTTCTGAAATAGCTATGACCCAATGGGCATCTGCCTTCGCGGAGTCTGCACTCCAAGTGTCAAAGACGGTAGGTGATCTGGCAGGGCCATGCGGGTTTGCCATATGTATGGGGATCAGCAGAATTCTTTATGGTAAATTTGGTGAGAAGGTTGATCTGTCAGCCTTTATGATTTTCTCGGGAATCCTTTGCGTTGGTTGCTATTTGCTTGCAGGGCTAGGGAATGCTCCTGCCCTGGGATTAATAGGCTGCGCACTCTGCGGATTCTCCGTCGGCATTATGTGGCCGGGATCTATCAGTGTCGCTTCAAAAACCATTCCAAAGGGCGGAACGGCAATGTTTGCGCTTCTTGCATTAGCCGGGGACTTGGGCGGAACCGTAGCTCCGACCTTAGTAGGTAACATATCTCAAATGGCAGGGGATAATTTGAAGGCAGGCATTCTTGCCGGAATCGTATTTCCGATTGGTCTTGTGCTATGCGTATTGGCAATACGAAGGATTTGGCTGAAAGCCATGCATGGTTAGAAACATTATGCAGGTAGCTGTAAATTTGTATATTGACAGCCACCTGCAATTTTGTTAGTATATTATTGAACATGTTCAATAATGCGCGAGGTGCTTATGCAAAAGGATAAAAAACTAGAGATTACAAAGGAAAAGCTTCTTCAGGCAACGGCAGAACTGATGGAGGAGGCGAAGGATCCCATGGAGGTGACTTCAAGGCAGATCGCATCCCGAACGGACGTAAAGCCATCCATGATCAATTACTGCTTTGGGTCTAGGGAAAGCCTGTTGCATCAGGTTTTTCATCGAAAATATGAGGCGTTTTTGAAGGAACAGGGAGTTGAAGAGATTCTGGCAGCAGACCTGTCTCCGAAGGAGACCTTAAAAAGACTTCATTTTATTGTGATTAAATCTCTGCTGAGCAATTATAAGCTGACGAAAGCGATCACAAGTCACGTGCTTTTTCGAAGGGATCTGGGCGAGGAATCCTTTAGTTATCCTTTTGTGGTCAGGCATTATGGCGGAAGGAAAAGCGACATGGAATGCAGGCTGATTGCCTATGAGCTGTCGACTATGATGCAACTGATCGTCTATCGGAAGGACGATATCAAAAGAGATTTTGGATTAGATCTCGAGAATGATGAGGAGCTGCAAAGGTTTTTAGACATGAGATTTGATTTATTGATGAGGGAAATATGAGCTACATATATTCACTGGGAAAGGTTCCTTCTGAAATAGAGGGGAAGATTGGCGGAAAGGCACTATCGCTGGACCGCATGATCAAATATCTAAAACTGCCGATTCCTGAGGGCTATGCCATCTCTGAGGATGCCTTTTGCGCGGGCGAGATTAGTCCTAAGGCGCGGGAGGAGCTTGAGGAGCTGATCGAACGTTTTCCTTCGGGACATACCTATGCGGTGCGTTCCTCTGCAATCGGTGAGGATGGGCGCAGTGCCTCCTTTGCGGGGCAATATGAGACGGTTACGAATGTTAGAAAAGAAGAGATCATGACTGCGCTGGAGCAGGTCGTTGCTTCAGCAGGGAATGGACGCGTTATGGGTTATGGAGAAAGCTTTTCTTTAGAGAAGCTTGGGATGGCCGTGGTGATCCAGCGGTTTGTGAAACCGGAATATGCCGGCGTGGTCTTTACGAGTGATCCCATCAGCGGACGGGATGACATCATGATCGGTAACTTTGTGGCGGGTGAGGGTGAAAAGCTAGTTTCAGGACAGGAGAATGCGACCGAGTTCACTATTCGGACGGATACACTTGTCTATGAAGAGGGAAATGCTTCGCCCATGGCGCGGTATGGTAAGACTCTCGGAAAGTATTGTCGCAGCATTCGGAGCTATTATGGCATGCCGATGGACATTGAATGGGCGGTGTCGCAGGGGAAGGTTTATATCCTGCAGGCGCGCCCCATCACGACGCTGCGAAGGCTAAACATGGACACCTATGAGGTCAACGGAAGTCTGTCGGGGCGAAAGCTCCTGACCCGAACGAACGTGGGCGAGATTTTCTTAAAAAGCGTATCCCCCATGACCTTTAGCGTCCTGGAAAAGATCAATGGGCTGTTAGGACTTCCGGATTGGCTCGACAATGTCTGTGGGCAGCCTTACATGAATATTTCCATCATGTGCTCCGCCATGGTGAGCTTTGGAAAGTCGAAGGAAAAAGCCTTTGAAGCCTTGGGAGATCTTGCGGGAAACATTCCCGAGGGAGTGCAGATTCCCCTGACCTATTTTGATAAAAAGGCTTTTTTACGAAAAATCTTTCAGCTTTTCTTTCCCAAAAACAAATCAAAGCTTTCTAAGAAGGAAAAGCATCGCATGATCGCGGAGCTGCCAGACATTTCAAGGGAGCTGATCAGGCAAATTAAGGACTTGAAAAGCAGGGAAGCGCTGTTGGAGTATTGGAACGCGTTGCTGATTCCGACACTCAATGACTGTCTGGCCTCCATTCTTGCAGAGTGTGGAACCTCCATGCTCGCGCTTTTCACTACGCGGGGGAAGATCGCGAAGATCGCAGGGGAAGAGATGGCACGGAGCTTATGCGGCGGATGTACGGGTGTCATTGATTCCATGAAACCGCTTTTATATCTCGAGGACGTGGCAAGGGGAAGGATGAGCAGGGAAGAGTACCTGAAGATCTGTGGTCACAGAAGTGCCTCAGAAATGGAGCTGATGTCGCCGAGGCCTTATGAGAATCCGGCATATCTGGACGAGCTTTTGGAAGATTATGAAAAGAATGGCTCTGACGTACGTGCCATGCAGGAGCGTGAGAGAAAAGCTTACGAGGCGAACCTTAAAGAATTTAAGAAAAAGTATCCTTCCAAGAGCAAGTGGATTGACAAGCGCATGGCGGCCTTTATTCATGCAAATGAATTCCGTGAGGACATTCGAAGCAAGGGCGTATATATCTTCTGCGTTTTTCGGGAATACTTGCTGAAAACGGGTAGCCTTTGCGGCATTGGTGAGAATGTCTTCATGCTGACCTTTGACGAAGTGTTTGACGTCCTAAAAGGAGATAACCAGGCGCTGCAATATCTGGAAAAACGGCGTGCAACCTATGAAGCGTATGCTGCAAATCCTTGCTTCCCGAATCTGATTCTGGGCCGTTTTGATCCGGAAAAGTGGAAAAGCGATCCGCAGGCAAGAAGGGACTTCTTTTCTGATGAGTCGGCAAAATCCTCAAACGATGGGAAGGAGCTTTCAGACGAAGTGATCAAGGGCTTTCCCGGCGCTGTCGGGAAGGTGACGGGCAGGGTTCGCGTCGTAGAGGACGTCAGTCACATTTCGGAGATCCAAAAGGGCGATATTCTCGTGACAAGCGCAACAAACATCGGTTGGACGCTGGCGTTTCCAAAGGTTTTGGCCGTGGTGACGGACATTGGCGCACCCTTGTCCCATGCAGCCATTGTAGCACGGGAATTTGGTATCCCTGCGGTCGTGGGCTGCGGAAATGCCACGACGGTATTGAAAACGGGAAATCGGGTGACCGTGGATGGAGCGGCAGGAACCGTGACGATTCTGAATTCCTAGAGACATGAGAACAGTGGAAGGCATTAAGACATCATAGGATAAAAACATTGTAGGACAAACAAGGCAGCAGAGATGAAGCTGCAAAGAAATGGGAGAAAAAACGGCATGGTCGCTTTTGGACGACGATGCCGTTTCTTTTTGATTCAGTATGTAATGATAATTCTCTATCTTACATTATGCAAGACCATTAACACGGTTGTATGCAGCGCAGATCGTGTTGGTGTTCTTGATTAGGATGTGCATTGCAACGAAGGGTCCGATACCGCAGGCGATCATACCGATGACACACCACATAAGTACCGTGGTGCCGTTCTCTTGGAAGGTCAGGCCATAGCGGGGAGCGTTAGCGTTGAGACGGTTGCCCAACTTGTAGTACCACCAATAAGCGTAGAAGCCGCAGGTGATCATGGAGAGCAGAATGAAAGCAATCAGACCAGAGGTCTGTTCGCCATCGCCCTCACAGGCGGTGTTTACGTCTCTTGCCATGGTGTAAATAAAGTAGTAACCATAAATTCCGCAGGTGATGATGGTCAGCAGGATGTAAGCAACCAGGCTACGATCCGTCTTCAGAGCACCGCCCGTGGGGTAGTTTCCGCCATTGTTAATATCGTTGCGGATGTCATTAAAGGCACTGCCAAGAGACTTCTCGGCTGCACCAAAGGCATTCTTTGCCATGTCGGCTGCATTATTCATTGCATTGTTTACTTTGGCACCAGTAGAAATCGGAGCACCGCAATTCGGGCAATTATTCGCGCCTTCCGGTACTTCCGTACCACAATTACTACAGAACATTTTTTATCCTCCTTAGGTAAAAATGAATTTGATCGCCCGAAAGAAGAAGCCTTGCTCTGGATGAAACACTACGATATCATTTGTAGGTCCAAGCATTCGGACTAGGTATATAGTAACAAATAGTAAGAGAAATGTAAATATTAAAATTTTATAAATTTTGTTAGAAATGCGGCGCCGAAAAAGATAAACGAGCAGGGCAACGGGAAGGAGATAGACCAGGGGATGGAAATGCCAGGCCTGGCGGAAATGAAACGTGGCAACGCTGATGCAGGCTCTGGTCATGCCGCAGCCGGGGCAGGAGACGCCTGTCAGGAATTTGATGGGACAGCCAATGCCCGTAAGGTGGAAAAAAAGGTAAAGCAAAGCAACCGCCAGTATGGCCCCGGCGGCATCCAGCAGCTGTTTTTGATTTTTTTTCAAATACTTCAAAATTTTGTTCATGATCATACTCGTGCGGAGCACTTGGGCGTCTTGTTATGAGCTTTATTCTTGCAGGGTACCTGGGCGTCTTGTTATGAGCTTTATTCCTGCAGGGCACCTGGCCGCCCAGTTATGTTTCATCGCCTTGATAAAACAGCTCCAGAATGGATTGTATCTCCGACAGCTCGATGCCGCTGCGCTTGGCGATCTCTGCAGCCTCCGAAAGGTGCGCCTCGATCTGTTTTAGATTCGTTTCGCGAAGGAGTTCCGCGTTTTGCCCTTTGACAAAGCTGCCCTTTCCCGTGTAGGATTCAATAAAGCCTTCCCGCTCCAGTTCCTCGTAGGCACGCTTTGTGGTGATGACGCTGATGCGAAGCTGCAGGGCAAGATTGCGCATGGAAGGAAGAGCTTCCCCTTCGGCAAGCTCTCCGCTGATGATCATGGTCTTGATCTGATTGACGATCTGCAGGTAGATCGGATCATTTGATGCATTTGAAAGGATAATGTCCATGGTTCCTCCCGGCCCGGCGGTGATTTCCCGCGCAATTCGCGAATCACTCCAAGTCTAGTTTATCATGCCCTTTGCAGAATTGCAAAGTAATTATGCGATCCGGGCAAGGCAATGCACGCGGCGTCAGCATTTTTTCCCGCGCCGCGCCAGCAGGATCCAGCAGGGGAGTCCGATGATGACGGCTGGCACAAGAAGTCCGCAGATGCCAATGATAAATTGGTGTCCCCGTACCAGCTCCGCGTCCAAAAACAGTGACAGGAGTCCACCGTAAACGCTGTCCACGACTCCATGGAAAATGCAGGCGGGAATGACGGAGCCGCTCATTTTTCTCACCAGCTGCAGGGCGGCGCCCATAAAAATGGTGGAGATACACATGAGAAGAATGCCGACAATGGGAAAGCCCGGGTAATCCTTGCCGAAATTAAGTCCGTCATAGTAGAGTGCGGGGAAATGCCATACTCCCCATATAATCCCGCCAATGATGACGGAGCCGTTTGTGCCAAGGAGGATCTCCAGCTTGTCGTAAAGCAGGGCTCTCCAGCCCAGCTCCTCGCCGGCCGTGATAAAGGCAACGTAATATACCTGGGCAAAGAGGAGCAGGAGACTTAAGCAGGCCATGCGAAGGCCACCCTCCGGCTTAATGGTCAGTCCTGTGTGAAGTGCCATGGCGCACGTTGCGGCGCCCAAAAGTCCCGCGAGAAGGGGGAGGATAATGGCGAGCACGTAGGCTCTGACATTTCCGGAAAACCTTGGCCAGAGAATGCCGTCCCGGAAGCCTTCCCTTGTCACAAGCCTTGCGACAACGCATCCAATGAGCGGACTGAATAAAAAGACATGGTAGATCACGTAGGCTGTCGCTTCCTGATCCTCTAGCCTTGCACATGCAAAGCATTCCAAAAGATCGAACAAAAAGATGACGATGAGGAATATTCCGATGGACTTGAGCGCCGCGGGTTTATAAGTCTTTTCATTCTCTTTATCATTAGCACTGGAAATATTTATTTTGTCTGTATTTTGAAAGGAATGATTACTCACCAAGTTCCACCCCCCTTCTGTAAAGCATGCAGGTTATGCGATAGGAGACGTAATAAAGCAAAAGGATCAGGTGCGGCGCCAGCGTAAGGAGCAAAAGCTTTGGGTAATCCACTCCAAGGATCCAGGAAAGGATGGCTTCGTTGTCCGAGGAAAGAACTGCCTTTTGCATTCTGTCCGCAAAGGTTTCCTTTCCCAGAAAGGGCGAAATATCGCCAAATAGTCCGTAGAGAAAAACCAGGAATAAAAGCAGTAGGATGAGCGCGGTCTTTACGTGCATTCCGTTTCTTCCCAGCAGCACGTAAAAGGGGATTGCCAGGGCGCTGAGGAACAGGCCGAGGAAAACCAGGCACGTAAACATAAGGCTATGGTCTGCAACCTGTCCCGTCAGTGCCACGGTGACGAGTTCAAATATCGTCAGATATAGGAAGCCAAAGAGGGAGACAATGGCGCATTCATAATATTTTGCGGCTACGCATCCTTTGATGCTAAGCGGCGTTGCCATGAGGTAATGCCTGCTCTTTCTGTTTTGGTCAGCCAGAAGTAAATTTCCTTTTAAGGCCTCGCAACCAAGAAAGACCATAAATGCGACCAAAGCCGTGCAAAAATTTGCAAACCAATTCTGCGAGGGGGCGATGGAATCACCAAGGATCTGAAAATCGGAGGGAAACGCCATGCCAATCTTTATGCTAAGCGTCATGCCCACTGTAAAGAAAAAGGCGCTTCCCAGGAAAATCCAAAGCTGCGTGCGCACCAGATAAAAATCCTTACGAAGAATTCCGATCATTTTGCAGCCTCCTTTCGGGAATCTTTCATCATGCTTTTTTTCGAAGTATCGGAAAGCTTTGCTTTAGGTGATCCGCCCTTTTTCACGCGCAATTTGTTCAGGATTTTAACGGACAGGAAGTAACTTCCGGTAAAAAGGGCAGTGATCAGAGTGCAAAGCAGAATCCAAACGGCGGGCTTTGATAAGCCTCCCGATAGCCTTGCAAACAGCGGATACCAGACCACGTTCAGATAGCTGATAAAATCAGGGATATCATTTTTGGAGCCTATTTTTATCGCGTAAATGCAAAACAGGATGACACCGCCAAACAGAGGGACGGCTGCCAGCAAGTTAATGACGATCCCGTTTTGAAACAAAAAAATAAGTGGCAGCAGGACCGTCATAAATAACAGGGAAAAACAGCTTAGGAACAGATAAAAGAGCAGAAAACGCGTGGAAACGGAAAAGCCCCAAAGTGCCAGGCAGGCCAGGTGGGAAAGGGCGCTGATAAGGAGCGCAGATCCCGTCAGCAGAAGGTAGGACAGATACTTTGCGCCGACATACCTGCGGATCCCCATGGGAGAAGCCAGGGCATAGCGCAGCCAGGGCGTTTCCAGATCCTTTGTGCATACCTGAAACGTGGCTTCCCCCGCCGTGACGATCAGGATGGCAGCGCAGGCAAAAAGGCATCCGGGAAGCATGGTGCGTAAAACTTCCCTTGTTTCGGGAGAGGCGTATTTTGCAATGTTCCCAAAGCGAAGACTCAGCCCCGTCAGGCAGGATATGCCGTAAAACAATAGGAATATGGCAGAGCAAGACAGAAGGTTCTTTCTTGCCAGATAGAGTTCCCTGAAAATAAGTCCTTTCACGATAGATACCTCCGTGTTTGATCATAAATTGGATGGCACGTAAACATTTCGCTTTTTGCAGGGCAGTTAAAAAAGTCTTAAAAGTAAAGCGGCCTTACGAGAAGACTTTGGATGCTCCCTTGGCGCTTACGTAGAAAAGCATGATCTCCTCCAGGGTGGTCTTGTCCAAGACAAGCCCGCCATATTTCTTCGCAGCCCTTGCGCGGTCATCTACCATGAGCTCTGCACCAAAGTCCGTCAGCCTTGCGGAGACGTAATCTTTGGGATCGATCTGTTCATAATCTGCCTTGGTGCATTTCAGGACGCCGTGCCGGTCCAAAATCTCATCCTTCATGCCGGTAAGAAGAATCCTTCCGCGGTCGATAAAGGTCACGTAGTCTGCCACCTTTTCCAGATCCGTGGTAATGTGAGAGGACATGAGAATGCTGTGGTCTTCCTCCTGGATGAACTCCCAAAAGAGATCCAGAAATTCGTTTCGCACCACGGGATCAAGGCCCGTAGTGGCCTCGTCCATGACAAGGAGCTTGGCGCCATGGGAGAGGGCGGAAGCCAGCTGCAGTTTCATCTTCATGCCCTTGGAGAATTTACTGAATTTCTTTCTGCCGGGAAGCTGGAAGCGGTCCAGATAGCGCTGAAAAAGCTGCGCATCCCAGTTTTTGTAAATCCCCGAAAGTACGCTTGACAGTATTTTTGCATTCAGGTCCTCCGCAAAGGGAAGCTCGTCAAAAACCGCCGCCATCTGTTCCTTCACCTCGATTTCGTGGGCCTCGTGATTCAGACCAAAGATCTTGATCTCGCCCTCGTCTTTTTTAATAATGTTCAAGATGGAGTTGATGGTAGTGGTCTTTCCGGCACCGTTTTGACCGATAAAGCCCATAATGCTGCCCCGGGGGACGTTAAAGGAAACATGATCCAGGGTAAAACCGTCATAACGCTTGGTGAGATCCTTGATCTCTATGGCATTTTCATATTCCATTGCACAGCCTCCCAAAAGAATTTCTTACGAAAAATGAATCAAATGTATATATACGATATATACATTAGTAACATATAGAAATCAACTTGTCAATATGTGTTTTAAAATTTCTTGTCCTACGCCCCAAAACGTGGGATAATAATCGCAAGCTATGCTTGCGATCCCGAGCAAGTCGAGGGAAATTGGGAGGATGCCTTGTACCGGAGGCAACGTAAAGAGAGGTGGGTGCGGTGACGGAGGAACAAAGGGAGTGGAGGGGAGCCAGAGAGGCGCTGGTCGATGCAGTGACGGCACTGGGATTTCCGGAGAGCCTTGGAGATGAGCTGGCAAAGAACCTTGGAAGCCCCAAGGCCATGGAGAGGATGACCGCCTATTTATGGTACGAAAAACCGAAAAAGCCAGAGGTCGTCGTAGATGAAATGCTGGCCATAAAGAGCGAGATCGATGACTGGCGTGAGCGGAAGGAAAGTCAGGAGGCCAGCGCCAGATATTATGCCATGAGGCGAAGAGGTCTCTTGGGAAAGGAAGACGGATCATGAAAAAAGAAGAAAAGACAAACGTACTTCGCGTGCTGGACGGAAAGAAGATCGCTTATGAGAGCCATGCTTATGAGCCGGATGCCACCCTGACGGGAGAGGAGATTGCCGGGATCCTTGGCGAGGATGCGGCGTGTGTGTTTAAGACCTTGGTGACGCAGGGAAAGTCGGGTCATTATTTTGTATTTGTTGTTCCCGTGAATGCAGGACTTGATCTGAAAAAGGCGGCAAAGGCGGCAGGCGAAAAGTCCATCGCCATGATCAAACAAAAGGAGCTTTTGCCGCTCACGGGTTACGTGCACGGAGGCTGTTCTCCGATTGGCATGAAGAAGCAATTTCCCGCCTTTATTCATGAGACGGCAGCAACATTTGAGCATATTTACGTGAGTGCCGGAAAAGTGGGGATGCAGGTGGAGTTGTCACCGCAGGACCTGATCAGGACGGCGAACCTGAAGCTGGCAGACGTCGCATCTTATGATGGGGCGGAAGAAACAGGAGCATGAAGCATTGGCTGGGATTGTGTTTTGCCCCAAATCCTTATAAAATATCTGGAAAATCATAATAAAGGAACCCATTATAAAAATTCAAAAAGAAAAACATACATTTAGGAGGGCATGGAATATGGTAAAGCACGTGATTTTGTGGCAGTTGAAGGAAGAATATGACGAGGAGCAGAAGGCGAAGATCAAGCAGGGCATTAAAGAGGGGCTGGAAGGCCTGCAGGGGAAGATTCCCGGGCTTTTGGAGATCAAGGTTTATACCGATCCGCTGAAGACGGCAAACAGCGACGTGATGCTGGATTCAAAGTTTGAGAGTGAGGCGGCGCTGAATGGATATACCGTACATCCCGATCATGTTGAGGTAGCAACGACGAAGGTTCGTCCGTTCGTATCCAGCAGGGTTGTCATGGACTGCGAGGCTTAAGATGAAGCTGCTAGTCAGTGCCTGCTTGTTGGGGCAAAATTGCAAGTATAATGGTGGCAATAACTACAGTGAGAAAGTCTTTGAGTATGTCAAGGGGCATGAAGTGATTCCGGTGTGTCCAGAGGTTGCGGGGGGACTTACTACGCCAAGGATTCCTTGTGAGATCGTAAATGGAGTCGTTACAAACAAGAACGGCGAGAGCAAGGATACAGAATTCAGATCTGGCGCAGAGCTTTGTCTCAAAAAAGCCATTGAAGAAAACATTGACCTGGCAATTCTCCAATCAAGAAGTCCTTCCTGCGGAGTGAAGCAGATCTATGACGGCAGCTTTTCGGGAACACTGGTGGAGGGCAAGGGCGTCTTTGCGCAGTTATTGGAAGACAATGACATAAAAGTGCTGGATTTGGAGGAGATTTAGCAGTACTGCGGCAACGGATTGGAAAAATCGAATATTGTAAGCGAAAGCACGATAAATGAATTTATTGTGGCAGATTGAAGACAAAGTCCGAGGTTGATTGCCTCGGACTATTTTTTTATTCAAAAAGTGCCTTGAGGCCTTGTATTTACTGGCTTTTTGGCACTTTTTGTGATATAATTATCTTATAAATCACCCAGGAGGTCCGGCCCATGATGACACAGAATCCTGACAAGAAAAGGGAACAGATCGTTATGCTTTGCATGGACGACATGGTTCCGCAAGATCACTTGTTAAGAAAAATCGACAAGGGAATTGACCCGCTGTTCCCGTACAAAAGACCGATGACCAAGGAAGGCTATTTCAAAAAACATGATGGATAAGATGGGATTACTTGGCGGCCCAAACAAGCCGTTTTTAGCCACTTTTTTGATAAAAGCAGCATTTGCATAAAAAACGAGGTTTTGGATGCTTTTCCAAAACCTCGTTTGTCTTCAATCTGGGCATCATGGCAGAGAGCCATGGTGCTTCTCCTTTTTCGAGGGATGACAAAAACAAACTGAAAATAAAAGCATTTGAATTGAAATTTACGAATTATTCTGATAAAATGAAACATATATTCTTGGGAAAAAATCTCCAAGAGAGCTCTAAGGGAGAGCTTGGGGATGGAATATGGAGGGACGAGCATGGAAAAACGCATGAAGTCAGGAAGAAAGCTTTGGTGGATCATATTGGCGGTATGCTTGTTGACGGTTAGCTTTGGGAATCGCGTACGCGCGGCGAAGGAAGTCTATACGGCAAGACCTTCCGTGAACGGAAGACTTCACGTCGAGGGAAACGGGCTTGCGGACGCATCCGGACAGGCGATTCAGCTTCGCGGCGTCAGCACGCACGGGCTGACCTGGTATCCGGATTATTTAAACGAAAACCTGTTTTCCCAGGTCGCAAATGACTGGGATTGTAACATGTTCCGACTTGCAATGTATGCGAATATTTATTGCAGTGATAAAAAGGAAGAGAGTTATTCACTGTTAAAGCAAGGCATTGAGGCGGCGATCAAGGCTGACGCATACGTCCTTGTGGACTGGCACATGCTGGAGCATGGAGACCCCAATGAGCAGGTGAAAGAGGCCAAGGAATTTTTTGAGCGGATCACGGCGGAATACAAGGATTGCCCGAACCTGCTTTTTGAGATCTGTAATGAACCCAATGGCCCGGCAGCCTGGTCGGACGTTCTGACCTATGCAAATCAGGTCATTCCCGTAATCCGAAAGAATATCCAGGAATCCGTGATCGTTGTCGGTACGCCTGAGTGGGACAGAAACCTTGCTGGAGCGATCCTGCGGCCGCTGGAATTTGACAACGTGACCTACGTGCTGCATTTTTACGCAGCCAGTCACGGAGAGGGGCTTCGGGGAGAATTAACGGCTGCTCTGGAGGCGGGACTTCCGGTATTTATCAGTGAATGCGGCATCTGTGAGGCGGATGGTGACGGAAGCATTGACTTTACTTCTGCGGCAGAATGGTTCACGCTCTTAAACGAGCATAAGATCAGCTACGCCATCTGGAGTTTGTCTGACAAGGATGAGTCCTCTGCATTTTTTAAGCCTGGTTTTGATCCCAAGGGCACCATCAGGGATCAGGATCTGACCACGACCGGAAAGTGGGTTCGTGAGGTCGTCAGCGGAAAGGATCCCAAATCGATCAGCGTTTCATCGGCGTTCGTCAAGAAGGATGCCATGGCGAGCGTTCGCAAGTGGATTACGAACTCCCTGGGAGAGCGCGGCAGCAAGGCGGTCTCCTCTTGGACGAAGTTCGCGGCAATCGCCGGCGGGATTCTGCTTTTCAGCATTTTAGTTGGGTGTCTGTATCGCGCGGCCCGCAAAAAAAAGCGCCTGACTTATGACGATGTAATCCGCTCAGACGGGGAAAAGGAAGGCGGAAGGAACGTTCAAATCTTTGGGAAGATCTGTCTGGTCCTCAGCATTTATTGCACGCTGGTTTATCTTTGCTGGAGAATCGTTTATTCCATTCCCGTCGAGGCCGGTCCCATCGCCATTGCCGGAAACATATTGCTCCTAATCGTGGAAGTATTGGGATTTGTGGAATCCCTGATCCTGTTTAGAAACCTTTTAGGCCTGAAAAAGCATCCCCTTCCGGAGATTCCGAAGGATGCATGGCCTGATGTTGACATATTCATAGCGACCTATAATGAGCCCGTCGAGCTCCTTCGGAAGACGATCAATGGCTGTAAGCATTTGAAATATCCTGACCTTAGCAAGGTTCACGTGTGGGTCTGCGACGACAACAGAAGACCACATGTGAGAGCACTTGCGGAGGAAATGGGAGTTGGATATTTTGACCGCCCGGATAATAAGGGAGCAAAGGCAGGCAACTTAAATCATGCCCTCGCACTGACAAGTGCACCTTATATTGTGACGCTTGATGCCGACATGGTTGTGAAGAGCGATTTTCTGTTAAAAACAATTCCGTACTTTGTGGACATGGAGCTCCGCGAGCAGAAAAGACCGGAGGAGGAGCGATTGCATCTCGGGCTTTTGCAGACGCCTCAGTGCTTCTATGATCCCGACGTGTTCCAGCACGCGCTGTATTCCGAAAGGCGGGCACCGAATGAGCAGGACTTCTTCTATCGCACCATAGAGCCTGCTAAGACGACGACAAACAGCGTCATCTACGGAGGATCCAACACCATCCTTGCGCGCCGCGCCCTGGAGGACATTGGCGGATTTTTTACCGAATCCATTACGGAGGACTTTGCGACGGGACTCCTCATTGAATCTGCAGGTTACGTGAGCCTGGCGCTGCCTGAGCCCATGGCCAGCGGCCAAACGCCGCATACCTTCCGGGAGCATATTCAGCAGCGAACCCGTTGGGGCCGAGGGGTGATCGTGACCGCAAAGAAGCTCAAGATCTGGAGGAGAAAGCTCACACTGGCTCAGAAGGTCAGCTATTGGAGCTCCGTGATCTATTGGTATTCCCCAATCAAGAATTTTATCTACGTGCTGTCGCCGCTGCTTTTCGCGACGTTTGCGATTCCGGTGTTTAAGTGTAACTGGCTGGAGCTTCTTGCGTTCTGGCTTCCCATGTTTGTTCTGCAGGATCTGAGCCTGCGCGTGAACAGTAAGAATGCCATCTCCACAAAGTGGAGCGGCATCTATGAGACTAGCGTCATGCCGCATTTGTTTATTCCGATCCTCAAGGAATCCGTGGGAATCAGCCTTTCGAAGTTTAAGGTAACGGATAAGTCAAAACGTAGCGGAAAGCGCAAGCGTGACGTGCGCTCCATGGTACCGTTCCTGATTCTTTTGGCTTTGTCCGTGGCAGGCATCATCCGCATGATCATAATCTTTGAGGCCATGCAGGCCGTAAGCTATCTGATTCTGCTCTTCTGGCTGATCAGAAACTCATATTTCCTGATCATGGCGCTGTTTCTGATCGACGGTCGTGACAGCGACGGTGAGGTCGTAAGGGTTTTGGATGCCGAGATGGTGAGCCTGAAGGCAAGGGAGAAGCACTATGAAGGCGTGACTACGCAGATGACGGAGCACAATCTGACCGTGTTCTTGGATGACAGTGAGAACGTAAGCCTCGGCGAGTCCGTGGAATGCACGGTGGGAAGCGGGGAAGTGCAAGTGCAGGTGAGCGGCGTCGTCACGGGCATCAGCGAGTCGAAGAGTGGAAACACGCGCACGCATACCATCGAGATCCTCGATTTCATGGGGCAGGAGATGGAATGGCTGCAGCTCCTTTACGACCGCATTCCGACATTGCCGCAGTCATTACGAAAGGACTTTGGCGTAATTGCGCATCTCTGGCAGAACGTTGCCCATCGCGTTGCGCGCACCAGAAAATAAGGGAAACGAAAAACTTGTGAAAGAGGAAATTGACGTGAAAAAGAATTTTATTCAAAAAAAATTTGCAATTTACTCCTGTGCATGACGATGGCCCTGACGGCCTGTGAAGGGAAAAATCAGACTGACGGCGAAACAATGACGCAGGAGATTTCGCAGGAGGTAAGCCAGCCGTCATCGCAGGTCTTCGAAGAGGCGGAGGGCAAGACAAATCATGGCAAAGCCCGGCCTAACGCTTGAGGTTTGGCTGGGAGAGGCGACGGATCCGGACGTGACCATCGACTATGGGACCTCCTCTCTTTACGACAAGGAAGACTTGGACGCGGCGATCTTACAGATTAAGTGTAAGTTTGCAGCCTTTGCAGGCTGTGAGCTTCATGCCATTCGCTATGCGGGAGACGAGTTCCAAAACGAGAAGAACGTAAAGTGGATGAATGAGCTCGACCCAGGGAAGGATTACGTGCAGGTGGCTAAATTCACCAGTGATTTCCACGTGGCACCCGGTGAAGCGGTCGTATTTGAACCGGATACGGATTACATGGATTATGAATGGTGGCTGGCGCGCACGGCAGACGGCGGCTGGCAGCTTCTGACCTTCGGGTATTAACATAAAAGAGATTTGTAAGGGTGCAGGGGAATCATGCAAAAGGTCAAAAAGAACGCGGTCATGCCGTGTTCTTTCAGATTGAAGACAAGGCCTCAAGGCACTTTTTGAATAAAAAAATAGTCCGAGGCAATCAACCTCGGACTTTGTCTTCAATCTGGCACGATAAATGAATTTATTGTGGTTCTTTTTACGATTGGCTCTGTCACAACAAATGGTTGATTTTTGACGAGAAATAGCGTATAATAATAGTAAGAAACAGTACCACCGAAGGAGGTAATTGGATATGACTAATATCAAAGACGCATTAGATATTATCGGTAAGTTGACTGTCGCAGAGCAGGAAAGCCTTAAAACAATGCTTTTAAGTCCTGCCTTTGTAAAGTCTTTGAATATTGAAGATTTCGTAGCA
>JAFXQK010000042.1 GCA_017527205.1 Lachnospiraceae bacterium
ATGATGTGAAGTTATTGTGTGAGACACTTCATATCGAAATTCCAAATGAGTATAGATAACTGCAAATAACAGTTTGTAGGGGAGTTCTGATACTCCCCTATAAAAATGGCTATTTATCAACTGTTTGTTGTGACATAGCCAGAAATAATAGATACAAAAAGACAGTCTTGATCGGGCTGTCTTTTTCTTTGCCCGGAAATAAGAATGTTGAGCCACGTGGTTGTGGTTTTAGCACCGCCTATGTTATAATGGAGACGTGTCGCATGGCACGCAAAAAGATAAGGTATCATAAGTTTCGCAAAAAGATAGATGAGGGGGAAACTAAGGCAATGGAGTTATTTCACGGGCGGCCTGAAAACGAAGAAGGGCGGCTCCCCAGAGAGATTAGAACCTATGATTTTTTAGATCAGTTGGGAATTGAATATGAGCGCACGGATCATGAGCCTGCGAACAACATGGAGGCCTGCAATGTCATTGATGCAGTGCTTGGTGTGGTGATCTGTAAGAATCTGTTTCTTTGCAATCGTCAAAAGACGAAGTTTTACCTCCTGATGATGCCTGGAGATAAGAAATTCAAGACGAAGGAGTTGTCCAGCCAGATCAATTCTGCGAGACTTTCCTTTGCGGAGCCTGAGGACATGTTGAAATATCTCGACATTGAACCTGGTGCCGTCAGTATTATGGGACTTATGAATGATCATGATCACGCCGTGCAGCTTCTCATCGACGAGGATGTTCTGACGGGAGAATATGTAGGCTGTCATCCTTGTGTGTGTACCTCAAGCCTGAAACTGAAAACCAAGGATGTCATAAATAAATATCTGCCTGCAACTGGACACGCCTACCAAACGGTACATCTGATAGGTGAAGATTAAAGCATTAAAACGACTTATTGATAGAGAAAACATATGTGATAATGCCGTAACCATATATTTATTCTCAAAATGTGGTACGGCTTAGAATCTCAAGGGGATGGTTTGAATGGCCTGAGGGGAGACCATCAAACCAAGCCCCGAGTTGTTAAGGGGGATTTATGCGAAGTATTTTGGTGGTAGATGATGATCAGGCGATCAATAAGATGGTGCGAGAGTACCTTTTGGGTAAGGGCTATCGCACAGATGGAGCATACTCTGGAACGGAAGCCGTAATGCTTTTGGAAAGAAATAAATATCAGCTGGTGGTGCTGGACCTGATGCTCCCCGGAATGACGGGAGAAGAGGTTCTGGAATACATTGTGAAGCATTGTCCCACGCCCGTGATTGCGCTTTCCGCGAAGGATGACGTCGCGAGTAAGCTGGTGCTTCTTAAGGGTGGTGCGGAGGATTACGTGACTAAGCCCTTTGATCCGGAGGAGCTGTTGGCACGCATAGAGATCGTATTGCGTAGAAATAATTCCGCGCCTGTGGCGAGAGTATTGACCTATGGAAATCTGGAGCTGGATTCTGATGCGAAGACCCTGACGCAGCTTGGACAACCAGTGGCCTTGACTAAAAATGAATTTGCCATTTTAGAGATCTTAATGGAGAGGCCGTCCGTAGTCTTTACGAAGGACATGATCTATGAAAAGCTTTGGAATGAACAGCCGGATGCGAGCGATAATACGATCAGCGTGCATGTCAGCAACATTCGAAAGAAGCTGGCCGCGCTGGAGCCGGATCGCTCCTATGTAAAAACGGTGTGGGGCATTGGGTTTAAAATGGATTCTTTATGAATTCCTTAAACTTTTGTATATGATTTTCTTAAATTCTTCCCGTAAGCTAAGATTTGTAAAGAGAACAGCCCGTAGATGAGGGAAGGTTTAAGGAGGAAAACAGATGTTAAATGTAATGAGGGCTTCATTCTATAAGATGTTTCGCGACAAGGCTTTTGTGCTTTGCCTTGTGGGAACTGCCTGTTGGTCGATGATCGTGATCATGGCACAGGTGCTTACCAGCAATGCACGCGGCATTGTGGACGTCTCGGAACTCGCGAATCGCTGGTATGGGTTTATCGGCCTGCATGCCATAGAGGTTCCGCTGATTATCAGTGCGGTGCTTCTGTTTTCGGGAGAGTTTCGTGACAAATCCTGGAAGCTTTTGATCGCAAAGGGGATTTCCAAGGCCAGCTACTTCTTTTCCAAGCTGATCAGCATGCTTTGCCTGACGGTCATCCTTTGTTTTGTATCCATTTTAACGCTTGCTATCGGCAATGTGGTTTTGCTTCACGCGACCGTGGATGCTGCCTATGTTGGAAACGTGCTTTTGTTTTTCCTGGGACAGACCATTGCACATTGTTCCATTGCAATCATTACCATCATGGTGATCTGTATTGTAAAGCGCGGTGAGATCGCGTCCATTCTATGTTTGATGATGATGGTTTTGGGGTATGTCATTCTGCACGGCCTTGAAAGTGCGCTTTCGTTGGGAGAGCTGATTACGGACTATTGGGCATTTTCACAGACGGCATTTGTAGATTTTGGCGGAGTTACCAACTGGGGAAGAATTAGTATTGCATTCCTAGGATATCTGGTGGTTTGCAGCGTCATTACCATTACCTTCTTAAAGCAGAAAGACATCGAATAATTGGTTTTTACAATGAGAACTTTATGAATTCCTTAAACATTTTTGAAAGCTTTCCTTAAACTCTTACGGGATAATGATCTTAATGAGGTTGCAGACGAAGGGAGAAAAAAGATGAAAGGCATTGTAAAAACAAACGCATTGACGAAGAAATATCATGGATTTGCAGCAGTTTCTGAAGTAAACATGAGTATAGAGAAGGGTGACATTTATGCACTGATCGGAGAGAATGGTGCCGGAAAGTCTACCCTGATGAAGATGCTGAGCGGTCTTGCGACGCCGACCAGCGGAGAGGTCATTTTATTCGAGAATCAGCATCCGGAGGTGGCACGCTTTCGCATGGGATGCCTGATTGATTCCCCTGCATTGGACACGCGGTTGTCAGTTCGGGACAATCTGGAAATGTTTGCGAGGGCATTTGGTTGTCATAAGGCTGGCGAGGTGGATCGAATCTTAGAGCTTGTCGGCATGACGAAGCATGCGGGGAAGGCGATTAGGAAGACCTCCCTTGGCATGAAGCAAAGACTGGCCATCGGTATCGCGCTCCTTGGCTCTCCTGACTTTCTGATTTTGGATGAGCCGATGAATGGTCTGGATCCCATGGGTATTCAGGAGATTCGTCAGCTCTTAAAGAAGCTGAATGAGGAAAACCAGACGACGATTCTGATCTCCAGTCATCTGCTGGATGAGGTGTCCAAGGTGGCAACCCGTTATGGCTTTATGAAAGGCGGTCATTTGATTCAGGAGCTCTCTGAGGAGGAGCTGGAGGAGAAGAGCAAGACCTGCTTAAGACTCAAGGTTTCCGATACGGCAAAGGCAGCAATGGTATGCGAAAAGGAGCTGGGAACAGAGAATTATGAGGTGATCGACGCAGAGACCATTCGGCTATTTGATTATGTGGATGAGTCCTCCAAGGTTGTTACGGCCATGGTGCGCGGCGGCGTAGAGGTCGGCGAGATTGTCCATGTCGGCGAGAGCCTTGAGGAATTCTTCAATAATCTCATGACGGCGGAGGCAAGGCAATGAAGCATATGATCAGAGCCTCTTTTTATAAGCTGTTTCATGACAAGGCAACCTGGATCGGCCTAGTTGGAACTGCAGTATGGTCGCTGCTTGTCGGCAGTATGATCGCATGGAGTGCAGATGCAAAGCTGGATTTGTCAGATACTTATGCTTTGGAGAAATATTGGAGAGATTTTATGGCCTTCCATGCCATCAGGATTCCGCTATTGGTAAGCGCCAGTACTCTGTTTACCACCGAGTTTAAGGACAAGTCTTGGAAGCTTTTGATTGCCAGGGGAATTTCGAAAACGAGCTTCTTTTTTTCCAAGGTGCTGTGTATCCTGGTGTTAACGATCATGATCAGTTTTGTAGCCATAACTACGGGCGCCGCATATGGCACGTGCGCTTTAGGCATGCAAACGGATGGCGCCTTCGCAGGAAATCTTTTCCGGTATTTTCTGTTACAGACGGTCGCACACGGTACGGCGGCAATCCTGATTCTGGCAATCAGTTTTTTGATCAAGATTGGAGAAATTTCTTCCTCACTAAACATGGTTTTAATGATTTTTGGTACCATGGTGCTGTCCAAACTGGAGGGTGCACTGTCACTTGGAGATGCGCTGACGGGCAGCTGGGCATTCGCACAGCCCATGCTGATAAGCTTTACGGGACAAAGTGAGTGGATTCGAATTCTGATCGTTTTTGCAGCATATTTGATCCTTTGCAGTCTTGCCGTGCTTCTTGTGGAACGCAGTCGCGACATCGAATAAAGCAAAATAAGAAATAGAGCATATGATCGCGCAGCGATTTTGATAAAGCGAAGTGACGCGAGGTGACCGATGAAAATTACGGCGCTGTAATTGAGACGGAATTTTCATCGCTATAACGGAGCCGAGCAAAACGGAGCATATGATCGCGCAGCGATTAAATTATGAAAGGAGTGGAAAGTGAGTTTAGGAACGGGTATTCTCATAGCGGTTTTGGGGCTCTTTTGCTTCCTTCTGCTTCTTTACTTACTTATGATGCAGCGCCAGATGATCAGGCTTCGGCAGTTTATCGAGACGCTGCAGGAGGGAGACACCTCCATCATGGTTCCCATTGACTTCCAGACGAAGGAGGTGGGGAAGCTGATAGATGAAATCAATCTTTTGGTGGATCAGTATCGAAAGAATATTTCAGAGCTTCGGCGAAAGGATGAGACCATCAAGGAGACCATCACCAATCTTGCTCACGACGTGCGGACGCCCCTGACCTCTATTGAGGGATATGCGAAGATCTTAAAGAATTCGGAAAGTCTTTCTGAGAAGGACGTGATGGCGGTGGATACCATTTTGGAGCGTTCGGATACCTTGAAACGTCTTTTGAATCAGTTGTTTGATTTTGCAAGATTAGAGTCGGATTCCTTTGAGTATCATGAAACCATGATTGACCTGAATGCGATCCTTCGCAATACTGCCGTTTCATTCTATTCCAATTTTGAAGCGAAGGGCGAAGAGCCAGACATCCAGATCGCTGAGGAGGAGTTTAAGGTTTTAGGCGATGCAGATGCCGTGACCAGAGTCTTCTCCAACATTATCTTTAATTCTTTAGTTCATGGAAAAACGAACTATTCCATAGCCTCCTGGCAAGAGCCGGAGGCTTATGCCTTTTGTTTCCGAAATGATGCAGGTGACATTGCCATCGAGGATTTGGATCGCCTGTTTGACCGGTTTTTCACAACGGATAAGTCTCGTTCGAAAAAGACGACGGGGCTTGGCCTTGCCATTGCCAAGAAGATCGTGACGCACATGGGTGGAGAGATCAAGGCAGAGCTTCAGGACGGCCTTTTCGGAATTGTAATTCGGATACCGAAGGCACGGTAGGGAGGATGCGGAACGATGGCGGCAAGCTTACGCGGAATCGCGTGCAAGTGGCTATGGAAAGGGAATTTCCGGAGAAGAATATGAACAACATAGAAGGAATCTGCAAGAAATTTATACAAGAGCATATCATGTTGGCGACTCCCTTTGGCGACGGACACGTCAATGATACCTTCCGCGTCGAGACGGAGGATGGAAGCGGCTATGTATGCCAGCGCATCCGCAAGGCCATGGACATTGCGGCACTGGAGCATAATTATTTATTATATGCACAAGCCTTTGAAGCGGCAGGCTGGCCTTATCCCGTTTGGCTCAGGACGAAAGACGGGAATCGCTTTTTCACGGATCAGGAGGGAGATCATTGGAGAATGTATCCCATGATCGAGGGGGAGGTGCTTGCGCTGCCGTTGTCAGAAAACGCGCTTTTTTCCTGTGGGCAGGGGCTGGCGAGGATGCACCTAATTTTGCAGGCGCTCCCAGGGACGCCGCGGGCAGTTTATCCCATGCTGCATGACCTGAAGCATTATTATGACCGATTTTGTGGTTTATTCGAAAATGGAACCTTTGATGAAGAGCAAAGGGATATGGATTTAGAGGAAGAGATTCATTCCAGGCTGGAAGAAATGCTTTCTCTTACGCTGGATAAAACGCGTCTGATCCATGGGGATCCAAAGCTTGCGAACATTTTGTTTCAAGAGGGCAAGGTCAAGGCCTTTATCGATTTGGACACGGTGATGCAAGGATCCCTTTTGGAGGATCTTGCGGATTGCATCAGGTCCTGCTGTGCCAAGGACGGAAAAATGGATCAGACCTTGGCACAGAGCTTGTTACGGGGGTATCGGAGCATGGCAGGGGAGCTTCTTTCTGAGAAAGAGATGGAGCTTTTGCCTAAGGTAATTCGAAAGATTTGTTTTGAACTGGGGCTTCGGTACTATACGGATTCCATCGCGGAAAAGAAATCATTTCGGGAAAAATATCCGGGATATTTACGGGAAAAGGCGCAGGGGTATTTTGCCTTGGCGCGTAACTGAGAAACGGAACTATCGGGAGTTGAAACAAGAAAAGGTAGGAGGATGAAACATGGCAGAGGTAATTCGGATCAATGAAAACACTTGGCGCGTAGAGGATGGCATGGTGCGGTTCTTTGTTTTAGAGGGTATGGAGAAAGCGCTGATGATAGACAGCGGAATGACGACGCCAAATGCCATGGATATTGCTAAAACGGTCACGAAGAAGCCGTTAGAGCTCTTAAATACGCATGCAGACAGAGATCATATTTCCGGAAATGGAGCCTTTGAATTCTGCTATATGAGTCCTGCAGAAGAAGGCAACTATGGAATGAAGGGGAGCGGTGCGGCAATTCGTCCCATCAAGGAGGGCGACGTCCTTGACCTTGGCGACAGACCCTTAGAGATCATTGACATTCCTGGACATACGCCAGGAAGCGTTGCCATTCTTGACGTGAATGCGCGCGTGTTATTCTCTGGCGATTCCGTACAAAGTGGAACGATCTATATGTTTGGACCTTTTCGAAATCTTGCGGATTATATTCCAAGCATGCAAAAGCTTTGTACCTATCGGAATCGCTTCGACGTGATCTATCCCTCTCATGGTGCTTTTCCCGTGGAGCCAGCCCTGATTGAAAAGCTGATCGGTGGCGCGAGGGAGATTTTGGATGGCAAGGCACAGGGAGAGGTCAAGGAGCTGTTTGGAAATCAGGTGATACATTATCAATTTCCTTATGCAGGCTTCTTTTGTGAGTTGAAATAGCAAGCTTTTAGGTGATAAAATACTAAGAGGGCAGCGTTATGGATGAAAAAGAGATCGATGAACTGATTCAAATGATTGAAGGGAAAATGGAGAGTGGTGTCAGCCGCCTTTCCGTGGACTTTTCTGAGGCGCAGGAGAAGGGGGTTGTCAAGGAACGGCACCACCTTGGAAGATGCGACGTGGGGAGTCCTTGGGCGAAGGGAACCGTGTCAAACTGTGACGCCGTGGACATCTGCCTTGAAGATTCAGACCTAGGAACGAAGGCGTAGGAAAACGGAGCAATCCCTTGAGAAAGAGATGGAAAGAGGAAAAAGGCATGAAGGAGTATATTGCAAGACTTGCACTGACCTTAGAATTTGCGAAGGAACGGGCAGAGGAGCTAGGACAGTATGGCTCTGAGATACTGGAAGGTATTCCCAAGGAATCGCAGGCCCTTTTAAAGGTTAGTCGATTTACGTTTATCAGCATCAAAATGCAGGCAGAGTCAAAGATAATGTGTCGGGAGATTTTGCAGAATGCGTGGAATAAGGCATTTCCCGCAGAGGGCCTTGAGGAGATTTTGATTGCGGAATCCGGTGACGCAGAGACCAATCTTGTCTATAAGTATACACAGGGCATCTATCAGAATTTATATGGGATGGACGACTTCATGCGGAGAATCACGGAGCTTTCGGAGAGGTATCCGCTGCTAAAGGAGATGGGTGCAGAGGATGTCATAAAAAAGCAAAATTACCTTTGCGCCATGGATCCCGGTTGCGGTTTCTCCACCATTCTGTCTGCCCTATCCAGCTATCTGATAGCGCTTGAGGCGTTCCCAAAGCCTGAGAATGGCGGAGAAGCTGCTTACTGCGAACTGACGATGGGTGCGGAGGAGAAAAATGGTTTCTATGATGAGGATTCCGCGATGGATTATCTGAGAGACGAAGATACCAAAAAGAACGCCTATGTTGTTGGTTTGGATATTTCCTATTATCTTGAAGGGAAAAAGATGGATGACCTTCGCAGACTTGTAAGGCGCCTGGAGGACGTGCAGAACGATTACGTGATCGTCTTTCGCATCCCCTTCTTGGAGAAGAAGGCATTTGATGAGATATCGAATCTTCTTTCCGACATGCTGCTACTCGAGACGATACAGATTCCGCCATATTCCGACCTTTGCCTGATGGAGGCTTTTTGGGATCATCTGACGGGCATTAACATATTTCCCAGCACGGACATCATGGAACTGGTAACGGAAAGAATTCATCAGGAGAAGATGGATGGTCGTTTTTATGGCTTTAAAACGATCGAAAAGATTGCCCATGAGGTCATTCTGAGGAAGGCTTCCAAAGACGCTGGGAAGCTTGGAAAAGGGGAAGAGATTGATCCTAAAACGCTGGTGGCGGACGAAATTAGTGGCATTGTCAGGGAAGAAAAAAATAAGCTGACGGGCTATGACGCACTGGCTGAACTCATTGGCATGGAGGAGATTACTGCCAGAATCAAGGAGATCATTTCGCAGATTAAGGTAGCCATGTCGAATGAGAAGCTTGAGCGTCCCTCCATTCACATGCGTTTTACGGGGGCACCCGGAACAGGAAAGACAACGGTTGCGCGCATCATTGGTCAGATCATGCGTGAGGAGGGAATCCTTCGAAAGGGAGCCTTCTTTGAATATAGTGGCAGGGATCTTGTCGCAGAATATGTCGGACAGACGTCCGTAAAGACGGCGACAATCTGTAGGGATTCTTATGGTTCCGTACTCTTTATCGACGAGGCATACGCGCTTTATGACGACAGCCACACCAACAATGATTTTGGCAGGGAGGCCATTACGACGCTGATCTCCGAGATGGAAAACCATAGGGATGACATGCTGGTTGTCATGGCGGGATATACGGATGAAATGGAGACGCTGATGAAAGCGAACCCTGGCATTCGAAGCAGAATGCCTGTTATTTTGCATTTCCCGAATTATAACAAAAGGCAGTTATTTGACATTTTTATGCTGATGGTGCGAAAGCATTTCATGTATGACGTCGGCTTGGAGGAGGAAGCGCATAAGTATTTCGAGGCATTGTCTGAGCAATACATGCAGTCCAAGGAATTCGCAAATGCACGTTTCGTCAGAAACCTGTATGAGCGTACCTGGTCAAAGGCGGCGCTTCGCTGCTCCCTTGCGGGGAAAAGCCAGATCGTTCTCATGAAGGAGGACTTTATCGCTGCCAGCGGCGAGAAGGAATTTAACGAGAAAATAGAAGTCAAAAAGGTTGTAGGATTTAAATAATTATCATTTGAATCATTACAGATAGAATCATTACAAAAGAGGGTCTAGTGCACATGAAAAAGAAACGGATTCTTCAGATTATTTTTTCGATTGTCGTGTTTTATTTTCTGCTGACGTTGCTTTTATTTCTCGTGGAAACACTTCCGAAGGGGGAAGAGACCAGCATTACCAGCTTTGGAGATGCTGCTTGGTATCTGCTTGCGACGTTGACGACGGTTGGTTATGGCGACGTAACGCCTGTGACGATGGCTGGTAAGGCCATCGGTGCCATCATGATGATTTCCAGCGCCGGCGTTTTGACCTTTTTGCTAGGTCTTGTGTTTACCATTCTTTTTGGACGACTGCTGCCAAGCTTTCGCCTCTGGTTTATGAGGCATAAGGATTGGTACGTATTTTCCACGCTGGATGAGCGGACGCAGCTTTTGGCAGAACGCCTGGCGAAAGAGGATCCGCATGCCGCCTATGTTTTTTGTGGGAACGAGGAGACATTGTCGCAGGAGCATTTTCCGACCATGCGGCATCACGTGATCATTGACGATCCCCTGGAGGTTGTGGTGAAAAGGCAGGATCCCTTAAAGGCTTGTAACGTCTTTTTTATGACGGAGAATGGCTGGGAGAATTATAATCTCGGCTGTGGGCTTTTGGAAAGAGAGGGACGGGCAGGGCTTCACGTTTATTGTGATGCGGATCATGCGCCTGACCGCGTGCCGGAGGGAATGGTGTTGTTCCATCGTCCTGACACGATTGCGAGAAGCTATTGGACGAGCTACCCCATAGAGGCGGACGAGGAGGTCATTGTCCTGATTGGCGATGGAAAAATAGCTCGTCATTTGTTGGAGAGAGGCCTGCTGATCAACGTGCTTCCTTGGGAGCATTCCTTGAAGTATTATGTGTTTGGAGATTGGGAGGAATTCCGCAGGGATCATTTTGAGCTGGGTCACATCGTTGGAATCAATGCAAAGCCTGAGGGGGAGGATGGCGTTTATTTCAAGGGGAATGCGTGGAATGCTTCCGCCGAGCTCTTGCTTCAGGCAAATCGAATTCTCTTTTGTGCGGATGACGAAGAGGTTAACCTATCCCGCATGACGCAGCTGCGCCGATACTTTCCGACGAAGGCGAAGGTGGATGTTTATGCATCCAAGGCGGATGATCGCTGCAGAAGCTTTGGTGGGGACGTCAGGCTGATGAACCGCGAGATGGTGATGCAGGAAAAGCTGAATCGCATGGCGATCATGCTGAACGATTTTTATCGGAACAAGACAGGCGGCGGCAGCACCTGGACGGAGCTTTCGGAGTTCCACAGACAGTCGAATATTGCCGCGGCGGATCATTTGCTCACGAAAATTCGACTTTTGTTGCCGCAGGAGAACATTACGCAGGTGACGCCAGAGAATTGTGCCAAAGCCTTCAAAAAGTATTGCGTCATGACGGAGGAACAAAAGGAGGCATGCAGATGGCTGGAGCATAAGCGTTGGATGCGTTTTCACATCATGAACAACTGGAGCTACGCGCCCGTGCGTGAGAATTCGCTCAGGCATCACACGCTGCTGGTTCCTTACGATGTCTTGGATAAAAAAGAGCAGCTATTGGATGATTCTGCTTGGGAGATACTAGGGGAGATAAAGTAACATGGCAATTGACATGACAGTAATATTGATTTCAGCAGCCTTCTTTCTGGCGCTGATTCTCTATGTGGCATTGGAGCAGGAGCAGAGGGAGAAGATCACGGGCATCGCCTTTTTCATCGCGGCTGCGGGCGGTATCGTAATCTATGGATTTAGTTACTCGCACGGGCACAGGAACATGTTTGAGAGTATGTCTGCCGTGCTTAGGACCCTGATCGACGTGGGCCGCATGTTTGTTGGCGTGAACAATGAGGCAGTATTCCGCGATGCCCTTGACAAGGTAGGCATCAGGGATGCGGGATGGCTGTTCCTGTTTTGGACCATTCATTTTTTCGCATATTATTCCATGGCGAGTGCCGCGGTACTTGCTCTGGGGAAGGGAGCCATCAAAAAGCTCCAGCAGCTCCTCCTAAACGTGCGCGACGTGGAGCTTATTTACGGAATTACGGACAGCTCGCTGACCCTTGGCAGACACATTGCTGCAGATAAGCATAAGGCGGTTGTGTTTGTGGGACGTGCGGATGCTTCGCAGGAGCTTGCCATTCGTCAGATGGGGGCTCTGCTCTATTCGGATGACGTTGCCTTGGAGCCGCAGGCGGCCTTCCTAAAAAGGATTTCCATGCAAAACCCTAAGCGCACGTTGCATTTGTATGCCCTGTCGGAGGATGAGGATTCGAGTGTCAAGTACGTCGTTCATCTGCTAGGACTATTAAAGAAGGCGGACATAGCGCCTACGCGTACTTCCCTGGTACTTCTGGGACAGGAGGAGCGTCATGGCGGAGACCTTCAGGCAACAAAGGACCATTATGGGTATGGTGAGGTAAAGGCCTTTGATCATTCAGAGCTGACGGCAAGATTGTTGCTGCAAAAGTATCCTCTGAGCAAGGTCGTGGAATTTGACGACAACGGACTTGCCAAGGCCGACGTCGAGGTTTTGTTGGTGGGCTTTGGCCCCATGGGGCAGGAGGTTTTGAAAAAGGTCATTGCCAACGGACAGTTTGAGGGAAGCACCTTCCATGCACATGTTTTTGATCCCGGCTGTGGAAGCGTGGATGGCTTTTATCGCAGAAGATATGCGGCAATGCTTCAAAACTATGACATTACCTTCCATCCCCATACGGGCAGAAGCGTCCAGATCTGTGACTTCTTGGAGGAGCATGCGAAGACGCTGACCTATGTCGTGATCTCCGTCGGAAATTTGAAAAAGGGCAGCGAAATCGCGTATGCCATCATGGATTTTATGACAAAAGCAGGACGGGAGCTTCCAATCTATCAGTGCTGTAATGACAGCGTGGTCTGCCACAGAAGTCATAATGAGAGTGAATATGCGAGTCTCCATGACGCGGACATTTTGTTTGGCGGAACGATGGATGACCTCGCCATGAGGATTAATCACTACTATAACGATCCTGCGGGGCTTCCAAGGGATCAATGGATGGCCTGCGATTATTTCAGCCGCATGAGCTGCCGGGCGAGCGCGGATTTTCTTTCAGGTTATCTGGGCAGACTTTGCGAGGATCACTCCAAGGAACTGACGGAGGAAAAGCTGGAAAACATGGCAAAGACGGAGCATCTTCGCTGGAATGCCTTTCATTTTAGCATGGGTTATGTCAGGATGAGTGATGAGACGTGGGAGGAACGCGCGAATCAGTTCCGCAAGGAGGTCGCCGTTGGAGGTGTTGGTCACATTCGTATTTCAAAGGATGCGGCAAACAAGCAGCACGCCTGCCTTGTGACTTGGGATGAGCTGGACGAGCTGTCGGAAAAGGAAAATGAGGTGACTGGAAAGTCCGTGGATTATAAGCAGATGGACAGGGATAACGTCAAGGTTGTGCTGAAGCTACTGGAGGAACAGTGAGATATTGCACATGCTTTATGCCGTACAATAGGAAGCAAGGGCACGCAGTAAAGGAGGATGGAAAAGTGGCTTTTTTATATGATGTTCCCGACTATAAGAAAATTAGGGTGATCCTTGACACGGATGCTGCGTGTGAGGCAGATGATCCCTTTGCGATCGTGCAGGCGCTGCTGAGCCCGAAGCTCATGGTTAAGGGAATTTTGGCCGAGCATTTTAGGGAGCAGGGCTCCATGGAAAAAAGCTATCAGGAAATCCTGACAATTCTTGACTGCATGGGGATGGACGCAAGCCTCGCGCACCGCGGACAGGAAGGCCCTATGGACACAAGTGGTGTCAAGCAGGAAACATGCGATGCTCAGAAAAATTTCCCGGAGCTGTCCGAGGGCGTAAAATTCCTTATCGAGGAAGCCATGAAGGAGGATGAAAGGCCTTTGTACGTGCTCTGTCAGGGAGCCATTACGAACGTGGCGGTTGCCATGCAGGCCTGTCCTGAAATCATTCAGCGCATGACGGTGATCTGGATTGGAACGCATGGAGAAGCACCGCATCCCGCGCCCTTTCGGGAGTTTAATGCAGGCAATGACATTACGGCAGCAAATCTTGTGCTTTCGTGCGGCGGAGACATTTGGATTGTTCCGTCCACAGTCTATACGACGATCCTGATTGGCATTGCAGAGATTCAAAAAAGGATTCTGCCCTGCGGCAAAATTGGCGAGCATCTTTTCTGGAATCTTGTGAATTACAACAATTCCGAAGGTGCAGGCTGGACGAAGGGAGAGAGCTGGTCTCTTGGCGATTCCCCCGCCATCGCGTTGGCGCTGAATCCCGACTGCGGTCATTTTCATTATGTTCCCGCGCCCGTCGTGGCCGAGGATACCTCCTCGATTGTATGGGCGTCATCAGAAAAAAAGGAGGCGGCGCAGGATGGAAATCCCGACGCACGCCCCATGGTGAAAATGTATACCGACGTGGACTCCAGATATATTCTGGAGGACCTCATTGCAAAGCTGGAACTGTTTTGTGAACTATAATCAAGTATGGTTCTTTAAGTGAAAATCTGTCAGGTATCTGCCTGACTATTGCCGCTGCCTCGAGAGCTTCGTTTCAAAAATCTCCCGCGTGGCAGCGTCCTTGATCTGGTCGTAAAGAGGCTTTTTCTGATCATAGACCTCATAGTAATGCTGTTTGTCCTCTTCCGTGAAGCGATTCAGATACCTGTCCATAAAACGGCAGGCAAGGTACTCCTCAATGGTATCGTAAAACAACATGTCGTCCTTGGAAAGGGACGCGTAATCCGAACTGGTTATCCTGTGTTCGCCATAGGCATCAATAAAACAAGGGATGCCGTCCTCTCGCTTTAGCAGTTCTTTCAGCAGATCACAGTTCTTTTCCATGTATTTGAAGAAGGTGTCAGTGGTGCCTTCCTCCAATATGGTCTTTCCCAGCTGGGTGCCCAAAGTCCAGTTGCTAAAAGCTATTTGACTGTAATATCGTAAGGTCAGGCTGGCGATTTCCGCCGTGGAAAGCGTCTTTAACAGATCGCTCGGTGGATTTAATATGTCGATAATGTCAGCTTCCGTGATATCGTTGATTGGGTAATTACTATACCCACAGTAACCAGACGGCGCATCCCAAAACAGATTGGGATAGTCCTTTCTCTCATACCATATATTTTTCAGTTCCTTAAAGGCTTCCCTGGAATAGACAAAGGTTTTATTTGCTCGATCCGAATCCCCGACGGAGAAAACCACCTTGCGAAAGAGACCACTGTTAGAAGAAGCCTTCCTTAGGTAGTCTGAATAATACTTCTCATATCTGTCTTGATAAATCTCTTCATAATACGCAATGTCTTCGGCAGAGAACTGATCTTGATAATAGGTGACATAATAATACACGAATTGTTCTGCGTTATATCCGATATCCTGATAACAATTCGGTCCCTTAATTGCATCAAAGTCCAGCTCTATCTTTGAAAAGGCATTCAAAATGGCATGTGGTCCATCCGTTCGGTTGGTGAGCTCTTCAAAAATATTGCATTTCCCCTTAAAGACTTCAATTTGCATATATGCCGTATCACCGGCAAATTCTGTCAAGATGCCTCCAGGATATCGAAAAAGAAGTTCTGCCAACTCATCAGAGCTCATCTCCTTTAAGAGATCCTCTGGCGGTCCTTGCATTTTGTAGAGAAGACCCATGGAAAAGTATCTTAACCATGCTGCGGAGCCTGCCTTTAAGGGATAATCCCTGTGATCATACCAATATTGAATGAGCTCCTCTTGAGACGGAATGCGATCACTTTCCGGATCCCATGCTTCAACCACTTCTTGATCGGAAGGGTCTGTTTCGGAGGAAGCAACCTCCGTGTCCTCTATAGAGTTCGATTCCTCCGTGCTCGCGATGCTGGAGGTTTCGTCAGAGTCGTTCGAAGCATTTTTCGGATTGGTTAAAAAGCAAATAGCTAAGACAATTACACATGCGAGGGCAGCCAGGATGACCCAAAAGGCGGGCTTTTTGTAGCTTAAGATATCCTTTACGCGCTGTTTCGTATTGTTTTCTCCGAAGGCCAGGGGGCAAGCGGTGATGGCAGACTTTGGCAGACTAAAGCCAAGTAAAGCCTCAGAATAGGCTGCCTTGCCGTCATGGTCTAGGCTGCGGACCACCTTTTCATCGCAGGCCGATTCCATGTCGCGGCAAAAGAGCGCGTAGGCAACCCAGCAAAGGGGGTGGAACCAATAGATGGAAAGCAGGAGATATCCAAAGGGCTTCCACAGGTGATCAAGTCGTTTGAGGTGCGCCTGCTCATGGAGCAGAACATATCGAAGCGCGGGATTATCCAGCCTTGAGGGGATGTAAATGATGGGTTTCAAAATACCAAGTAAAAAGGGTGACTTCACCTCATCGCATTCTCGAACGGGCAAGCTGCGACCGTTGGAAGCGGCAAACAGCTCATGTACTTCTCTTTCCAAGGAGACGGAGACCGTCCGTTTGAGCAGAAGGAAACGGAGGAATGCCTGAAGAAGCAGGATTCCAAGCCCAAGGAGCCACAGGGTGGAGAATAGCTGGATCCATTTTTCAGATATGGCAAAGTCGATTTTTCCAAGACCAAACGCGCCAGAATCAAAAAGGGTGAGCTGCAACTGCGTATCCAATGAGGCAGTCTTCGTTTCAGCTTGCGGTGCGAGATCCGAATTAGGAATGGCGGCAGACGGTTCGTCTGCATCGGGTAAGGATGTTCCTATCGCTGGATCAAAGGCAATCGATCCGTTGAATCCATTGCTATCCTGGTTCTTTGGCGTTGCAATGATATCTGATTCACTCATGGAGTCAGACGCATTTTGCGGTGAAGGAAGCTCCATTTCCTTTTCGGAGGCAATGGAGATGGGCTTTGCGCTTGGCAGCAGGCTTAAGGGACTTTCGATGGAAAAGGGAAGCAATAACCTAAGTGCGACCAGTGCCCAAAGGGCGCAGGAAATCCATTTCGGCGCTCTTTTCAGCAGGGCACGCACAAGGAGCACTGCCAAAATGAGCCAGCCTGCCATAAAGCTTGCGTTCAGTGCCTGAAAAAAGAGTTCAGTCATGATTTCCCCTCCTTTCGAAATTTTTCGATCATCTGTTGAATTTCGTCGGCCTCTTCATTGCTTAGGGGCTGCCCGGAAATAAAGGCAGTGATAAAGGCAGGCAGGGAGCCGCCAAAGGAGTCTCGCACGATCTGCTGGCTGCGTGCCTTATAAAAGGTATCCCGACTCACCAAAGAGGAAACGATGCCGTTCGCATTCTGAAAAAGTCCCTTTTCGCAAAGCTTTCGCAGTACCGTATAGGTTGTCGGCTTTTTCCAGCATAATTCCTTTTCACATATTTTCACCAGCTCGCCGGACGCGATGGGCTCGTTCGCCCAAACAATGTCTGCGAAGCGCTCCTGTACGTAACCCAAATCATAATCAGCCATGGGAATTCTCCTTTCAAGCTCTTTGCATTTTCTAACTTTCCAATGTTTCATGCGAACACCTCCAAAGCGAAATGCAAATACAGTTAACAAAATGGGTTTATCATCATAAACCACATTTAGTTTATCACAATAAACCGAACATGTCAAGCTTATGAGCTTATGATTGTGTCAGCACTGGAAACGTGTTATGCTATGTTTATCAAACAGGAAAGAGAGGATCAAACATGGCTTTCAAAAAATGTAATGCGTACGTGTCCCTTCTGGCCTTTTTAGGCATGCTTTTGCATATCGGGTATAATGATTTTTGCTATTTGACCTTTTATTACAATCCTGTGTTGAAGACGGCGACGGCGATCCCTTTTATGGTTTGCGTATGTATTCATGCCGTCCTTGGCATGATGATCGTTTTTTTGCAGGAAGACGGAACGCGTCTTTCGACGTATCCAAAGAAAAACGCGAGGACGATCATCCAGCGCGTTTCTGCGGCCTTGATTTTTCCCATGCTGATTTTGCATCTGAAAACCTTTGAACTGTTGAAGGGCGCGGCGGAACAGGGAAAGCTGGCTGCGTGGTGGTTGCTTGTTCTGGTTGAGGTTTTGTTCTTTGGAACAATCCTTTCGCATGCGGCCGTATCGTTTTCTAAAGCACTGATCACGCTGGGATGGCTCTCCTCCAGGGAACGCCAGAGGGTGATGGATCTTGTGGTTTATGTCATTAGTGTCATCTTGTTTTTGGTATCCGTGATAGCAGTGGTCAGAGGGCAGATTCTTATGTTTTTAACAACGGGAGGAGCGGCATGAGGGAGGTTTTGGTCATTGGCAGCGGGATTTCAGGCATGGCTGCGGCTGTGCGCTGCGCATCCATGGGCTTACACGTGACGTTGGCGGCCCCCTTTCCTTCGGAGCGCTCACAGTCTGTTATGGCGGCAGGGGGAATCAATGCGGTGCTTTCAGAAAATGACGAGGGCGATAGCGTAGCGTCTCATATCGAAGATACGCTAAAGGGCGGCGCGGGTCTTGGCGGTCAAAGGGCCGTGAGCGGCCTTTGTGAGCACGCGGAGGAGATTCTTCATTATCTGGAAAGTATCGGGACGGTTTTTTCCGTAGATGAAAATGGGCGGCCTGCGCGAAGGGCTTTCGGCGGGCAATCTCATAAAAGGACCTATTATTGCGGAGCCTCCACGGGGAAGCAGATCGTTTCTGCGCTGATCATGGAGACGAGACGCTACGAGGCGGCAGGGCTGATCCAGAGAAGGCTTTGGAGCTGTTTTCATTCAGCGCTGATCGAAGATGGCGTATGCTATGGTGCGCTTTTATATGATGAGGCGACAAGGAACCTTCAGCCTGTTTATGCTGATGCCGTTGTCATGGCAACCGGCGGGCAGAATGCTTTATTTGGGAAGACGACCGGATCCACACAATGTGACGGTTATACGCAGGGAAGACTCTTTCAACAGGGAGTGGACTTAAAGAATCTGGAGTTTATTCAGTATCATCCAACGACGCTCGAGACCTCTCAGAAGCGCATGCTGATTTCTGAGGCAGCGCGCGGGGAGGGCGGCAGACTTTTTTATCTTGAGAATGGACAACGAGTCTATTTTATGGAGGATCGATACGGGGAGCGCGGAAATCTGATGACGCGCGACGTCGTCTCAAGGGAAATATTTCTGACGAATAAGGAAGTGTTTCTTGACGTATCCTTCTTAGGGGAGCGGCTGATCGATCAAAGGCTTCCTGAGATTCGTGATCTTTGTAGGAAATATCGGGGAATTGACGTTACGAAGGAGCCGATTCCCGTGGCGCCGTCCGTGCATTTCTTCATGGGCGGATTTGCCGTAAATCTGCGCCATGAGACGAACGTGCGTGGACTTTTTGCCATTGGTGAGTGTGCCTCCATGTATCACGGAGCAAATCGCCTTGGGGGAAATTCGCTGCTTGCGGCGCTCTACGGCGGTCGGATCGCGGCAGAGGAAATCGCAGGAAGGGAAGAAGCAAGAAAGCGCCCTGATTTTACAAGCTTTATTGACGAGCAGCAGCACCTCTTGGAGAAGCGACAGAATACGGAGAGTAAATTTCCGGTTGCTTACGTCAGGGATCTTTTGGCGGAAACCATGCAAAAGGATCTTGGCATTGTCAGGGAGGAAGCAAGCCTTGACAGTGGCATCAAGGATGTCGATTATTATTTGGAAATCGCCGACCGCCTCCAGTATGACAACAGCGTCATGCCGTATTTTAACTATAGTCTGAACGGAATTTTGACACTGGCTAGAGCTGTGCTAACTTGTGCCAAGGCGCGAACGGAAAGCCGCGGCGCGCATTATCGCAGCGATTTCCCGAAAACGGAGGCTGATAAGTGCCATGCCACCGTGATTTCGTATGAGGAAGGGGCTTATCGCACCTGGCTTGACAAGGAGGGAACCTATGAAAGTTAGGATTCAGCGTCGGATCGCACCTGTAACTGCTCCCTATTGGGAAGGCTTTACTTATGATGGCCCGGAGGATACGTCCGTGGCAGGGCTTTTGGATTATATCAATTATCATGATGACATCATCAATGATGAGGGGAAGAGTACGACCAGAATTGGTTGGGAATGCTCCTGCCTGCAGGGTATCTGCGGGGCATGCGCCATGGTGATCAATGGCGTTCCGGCTCTGGCCTGTGAGACCTTTCTAAAGGATTGTAAGGGGAAGGAGCTGACCATTCAGCCCCTGCAAAAGTTTCCTGTGATCCATGATCTCGTGGTGGATCGCACCTCCATTCAGGAAAATCTGAAAAAGACCAACATGTATATCGGGGAGTACCAGCAGGGTGAGAAGCAGGGGCACGAGCATCAGTATTTGGCGGCAAAGTGCTTAAAGTGCGGGCTTTGTCTGGAGGTTTGCCCGAATTACGTCAATGGGGAGACCTTTTATGGTGCGGCCTTTGCAAACGATTGTTATCTGGTGGCGTCCAGAAATCGGGATAAAGCAAAGGATATCAAGAAAATCTATGGTGAACATTTTGGAGGGGGCTGTTCCAAGGCTCTTTCCTGTGTGGATGTCTGTCCCATGAAAATTCCTACGATGGCATCCATGGCAAAATTAAATGGAGGACGAGTGTAAGTCATAATAGATATGTGGAAACAATATAAAAATATTACAAAAAGGATGCGCGTGCTTTTTTTCACGGGGATGCTTTGCTTTTTGCTTGCGGCCTGCGGCGAAGAGGAGGAGCCGGTTCTGATTGTAGAGCCGATTTCCGTGGCTGAGGATGCGGAGACGCAAGGAATGACGGGGGAAGCGGACCCAAATAAAAAAGCCGCGAAATCGAGCAAGCCTGCGACGGAGGAAGCCTCTTCGGAGGAGGAAGACCTGACGATGGAAGGCATCGTGACTAACGCAAGTGCAGTCAATATCATACAGGATGCAGGCGAAACGCTGGAGACGAGGGTGCTGACGCCTCCCGGGTATGAACGGGTCGAGGTTCAGGAGGGGAGCTTTGAGGAATTTCTTCGGCAGTATCCATTAAAACCAGCAGGGAGTAAGGTCCTTCTATATGACGGGAGCGAGAAGGGAAATCAGTCCGCTCACGCCGCCGTATTTGCCTTGCCCATTGAAAATTACGATTTGCAGCAATGTGCGGATTCCGTGATGAGAATGTACGCGGAATATTTTTGGGCGACCGAGCAATATGATCGAATCAAGTTTCATTTCACGAATGGATTTTTGGTGGAGTACACGAAATGGCGCGAAGGAAATCGCGTGACCATCAACGGCAATAATGTTTCCTGGATTAAGTCAAAATCCAGGGATGCCTCGTATGAGTGCTTTGTCAGGTATCTGCGTACGATTTTCTGCTATGCAGGTACGCTTTCCATGGAGAAGGAATCGGAGCCGACGCTTTTGTCGCTCTTAAAGGCAGGCGACGTCTTTCTGTATGGAGGAAGTCCCGGACATGTCGTGATGGTGGTCGATGCGTGCGTCAATGAAGAGGGAAAAAAGGCATTTTTGCTGGCACAGGGTTATATGCCCGCACAGGAATTTCATCTTCTGAAGAACAATCGCCATCCGGAGGATCCCTGGTATTATGAGGATGAGATCACTTTTCCTTTTCGGACGCCAGAATATACCTTTGATGAAGGCAGCATGCGGAGCTTAAACTATTAGAAAAAGAGGACACCTCCTGCGAGGATGTCCTCTTTTATGATGGGTTAGCGGTTTTTGCTGTCGGAGATGACTCTGGTGATGGTCATGACGATGCCGAAGGCAACGCCAGCCACGGGCCAAAGGATCCAAGAACGCCCCCAATCATTGGTCAAAAAGCTCCAGCCGAGATAGATGGCAACCATCAAAACCCAATAGATGGAGCTGATGGCGCTCACCATGGGACTCCTTTTCTTTTCGGTGATGGAGTAATCGCCCTCCTGAAGAAGCTTGTCATAAGCACCGTTCATGGAGCAGGCACGAACCAGAAGATTCACGCCGCCGCACACGAAGAGGAGCAAAACAGATACCATCAAAAGGATCAGATAGTCAGGCGCGGACAGGAAGGAGACGATGATCAGGGGGATCACGCTCAGGATGCAGAGGATCACGCCGAGGGCGATCATGGTGACATGTGCCTGCTCAGTCGCTTTTTTTCGCTCCTTTACCATGCCAGTGACACCATAGAGGGTTTCGATGGGACTTGATTCCAGATATTCAAAGCGCTTCATTTTTGCACCGTCAATGATGAAGAAGAACACGGCAACGGCAATCAGAAGCAGTAGACCAATCACGCCGATGCCCGTCATTAGGGTCGTCCCCGCGGGAAAACCAGGCACCTCTGAAACTGCAATGAGGAACAACAGCAGTGCCGGGGCAAAAATGCAAAGGCTTACCGTGTTCGCCAATCTAGGTACCATTTTTTCTTCTAAATCCAAAAATTCATTTGCTTCCTCTAAGGAGACGCGAACGAAGCTTGTGGAAGAGCCGTCTGCGGCTAATGTGTCCGAAGAAGGATTCGTTGTCTCGGGTTCCATGTCATCCTTTAAGAGATAATCCGTGCTGACGCCAAAAAGCTCTGCCATCTTGATGATCTTCTGGATATCGGGAATGGCCTGCGCGCCCTCCCATTTTGAAATGGACTGTCTGGAAACTGCGAGCTTCTCAGCAAGCTCCTCCTGAGACCATCCATTCTTTTTTCTTTCATTCATAATCTTATCTGCTAATATCATTTCTCATTCCCCTTTCTGAATTTAACTAACATGCATTTTGTGTTCTCGCTTAAGCAAGTTCATCGTAGCATGGCGGGAGGTTGCACGCCATAAATCGGACTTTTCAATTTGTCAACTGGCGGTTGCAATTCCCGTAAAATAAGGGTTTTTCCTGAAAATAGTATAATACGGGACAGAAAAAAAGAAAAGTAAAAAAGTCATGAAAAAGGCTTGACGTAATTAGTCTACATATGTAGAATAAAGATAGTTCTACAAGCGTAGACCAAGAGAAAAAGAAATAGGAATTAGAATTTTTCATGTAAAAATTACTGATTCGCATGGCGGGCAGAAGGAAACGGGAGAGGTCGGAAGTATGATGGATGTAAAGCTGAGTGAGAGTGAATATCGATTGATGGACGTGATTTGGGACAAGGAGCCGATTTCGGCGATGGAGCTTGCCGGAATCTGTCTGGAAAAATATGATTGGAAAAAGTCCACGGTTTATACCATGTTAAAACGTATGGGGGACAAGGGGCTGCTTTTATTTGAGAACAAGATGGTGGAATCCCTCGTGGAGAAGGAGCAGGTCGGCAAATCCGAGGGAGAGTCCCTACTTCATAAGGCGTATGGTGGTTCACTTCCCGATTTCTTCGCGGCATTTTTGCAGGATCGGAAGCTTTCCAAGGAGGAAGCAGAGCGGCTTCAGAGGATGATTGAGGAGGCGATGGAATGACACAGTTTTTTCAGGAATATTTTCATTTTGCATTAGAGGCGACGGTCATCGTTTGCATTGTCCTGGCCGTAAGACCTCTCTTTCGGCGGTATTCCAAACGCATCGCTAATCTTTTGTGGGTTGCGGTCTTTTTTAGATTACTATGCCCTTATACCGCTGAAGGACCCATTCCCGCTTTTTGGGAGAATTGGACTGCGGAGGGCCAAATAGAACAGGCAGCAGACATGACAGCAGTGGAGGGGAAGGATGTCTTTCACGGTGAGGACGGGACGCTGCTCACGGCGATGGATGGACGCGGCATGGCAGAGCAGCAGGACCCGTCAGGGAGCCAAGAGGCGTTTGAGGGTCAAAAGGCACTGGAAAGCCAAGAGGCGCCGGGCTCAAAGGATGCACAAGCATCGCTGGAACCCAACGACTTGCAAGATGCCCAGGCTTCGCAGAATGTCCAAGGCCCACAAGGGGTCCAAGCTTTGCAGAATGTCCAATCCGCACAAGGCTCCCAGGTATCAAAGGAGACCTGGAATCCTCAGGGGATCCAAGATGGAGAGGAGCTACTAGATTCTCAAGAAAACCCGGGGTCGCAGGGGGCGTTATATCATCAAAACACGCCGGAAACTCAGACGGCTCAGGGCATTCAAAATGCACGGGACACGGAAAGCGCGTACGGAGATCAGAAGGCTCAGAACATGGAAAGCGCGTACGGAGATCAGACGGCACAGGACGTGCAAAACGCATGGGAAATCCAGAATTCGCAGGGAAGTGAAAGCGCCATGGAGCCGCAGGACATGTTGCATTCGGAAGGCAAGGAGTTTTCCCTTCGCAGCAGCTACGCGGTCGCAGCCTTGTGGTTTCAGAGTGTTGCAGGAAAATGCTTTTTGAACGTGTGCGGCGTGATTTGGGCGTTTGGCGCAGGACTGTTCCTTCTGTATGGTATTGGTCTTTATGTAAGGCTTTCCAAGAAGCTTGAGGAAGCAATTCCCATGGGCGCATGGGGAAAATATCCCATAAAGAGCAGCGACGTCTCAGGCGTTCCCATGTCCTTTGGCGTGTTTCGCAGAGGAATTTACGTGCCGTTCTATTTTCAAGAGCAGGACGGGGCTTTGAAAAAGATTTCTTCCAAAGAAAAAGAGTTGATTTTGCATCATGAGGCAATGCACTTAAGCCGCCTGGATCCGCTGTGGAAGCTGATTTCCTACTTGGCGCTTTGTCTGCACTGGTGGAATCCCGTGGCTTGGCTTTGCGTAAGGTGCTTCCACAAGGATTTGGAGATGGCATGCGATGAGGGCGTTCTTTCCAAAATCGGACAGGAGAACAGGGGAGATTACGCGAAGGCACTGCTTCATTTTGCCCAGAGACGCAGCGGACTTTCTCTTTCCGCAGCCTTTGGAGAAAGCAATGCGGAGAGCAGAATCAAGGAGGTTTTGAAATTCCGGAAAATGCCTCTTTGGATGACAATTAGCATGACCGTTTTAGTGGTTCTTCTTGGAGGCTGCCTCGCAACAAGGCCGGCAACGGGCACAGAGGAGAAGACGGACGAAAAGACAAATGAAAAGGTGGCAGAATCCGCAGCTGCTTCGCAGACGGAAAAGGAGCCGGATAAGGACGCGCAGACTTCTGGTATCATTACGGAGATTACAAGCCTCGAGCAGGCAATACCGTCATACCTGCGGTTCCGAGACGTCAAGGGTCAGCGCACGGCACCCGTCAATGTCCCCTATTTTGGATATGATGAGGGTTGGTATGATGTTTACTATCTTGATGAACTGACGCAAAACTGGAAAACGGAGGAACCGGAAAAGTATCAGGCGCTTCTTGATCCCGTGACTGCATTAGAGACGCTTCTTCCCCTTAAGGGCGGCAGCGGTAAGGCATATCAGGAGTCATTTAGCAGCGTTATTGTGGAGTATACTTTTGCAAATGGCGAAACGGCACATTACAGTATGGCACGGCGAGGTGAGGCTTGGTATCCTTATCAGCTTATGGAGGAATTACTTGCGGACCCCTTGCTCACCGAGGATTCTAGAAAGACTCTGCTCGCAAAGCTGGATCGTATCGAAAAGCAAAAGGAAGAGCTGGCAGAGACAACGGCAGAGCAGCTTCGCGGCGTGACATTACAGGTAGAGGATGTCGAGTATGGACGCAATCGGCAGGAGATGCAAGAATACAACACGGAAAATATTTATGCGTGCTGGAATCATGAGAAGCTAGGAAAGTACTGTATCCTTGGGGAAATACCTGAAGCAGATGCATGCCTTTATGGTCTGTATGATGGATGCGCCATGATGCTTAGGGTAGGCGATCAGGCATATCCCATCCATGGCTATTGGACAAACATTCGCTCTGATATCCCACAGATGTATTGCGGTGACTATGACCATGACGGGCAGAAGGAGTTTGCGCTGATCACGTTAGGAAAGACTGGCACGGGTACCTTTGGAAATTGGCTTCGCGTGATTGAGGTCACGGAGGATGGGCTGGAAATTCATGAACCCAAGAGTCAGGGAATGTATGGGCAGTTGGAACAGAAGATTACCTACCAATATGACGAAAAGACTCTTATGCTCCGCGTAGAGACAAAGGATGGCGACGTTGCTTTTGCCTCCTTGGAGGATATTCCTCTGTTGGCATCGGGTGAGGAGCAGTTTTTATGGCTAAGCTATGGTCAGACAGAGAGCTTCTCCGTGATGGATGACTATCTATTTTATGACGTAAGCAGTGGAATACAGCTTACAAACAAGGGAGATGTTGAATATGGTGGGATCGATCTGGATTGTCAGATTCAATATCATGAGGATGGTAGCTTTAGCATCGGAAACATTCAGCTGGAGAAGGCGTGGCCGGGGCCCATCAATCAGATTGACCTTTCAGAAGGATTCGCAGGTGAAGAGGTGATCCTGACCCATCAGGTAGAACTGACGCATGACGACGTGCCTGACTGGATCGTTACGAGCGTAACCTATCAGGAGGAGAATAAGGCGACTTCTTGGGAAAATCGCATGATGCAGGGCGACGTTTGCATCGTCAGGGTATATGATGGCGCAAGACAGGCGGAGAGCTGGAAGAAGGGAAGCGTGCCCGAGGGAACCTTCGACAAAGAAAATATTATCTGGGAGCAGGCTCTTGCGAATGCGCAGACCGGAAATGGCATCATTTCCCTTTGCGAGCGGGAGGGAAAGCATTATCTTTTGCTTTCTAACCACGGCATGTGGCAGGGGATCATGAATCCGACCTATCAGGTGATTGCATTGGATACTCTCGGCGGGGAAAACATTATTGATACGGCAAACGTTGCGGCAGACATCAATAGCTTGGAGGGTGCTTTCTCTGTGGAGGATTTGATGACATATACGGAGAAGCTGAACGGCTGGATGAAGGACGGGCAGCTGATTGCGATGACAGATCTGACACAGGGCAACAGGATCTCTTCAGGAACGCTGGGACAGAGCACATATAAGGGTAAGACCATTGCAGTAGCCTTTGAGGCTTGGGAGATTTGGAACGAATTAGCCGACTGCGTCAACAGTGAGATCGCTTTTGCACAGACGAGTTCCATTTCCCCGATCAACGTGACCCAGAAATATGTTCCTTGCACAGGCATGGACAACTTGCGAGAAAGCCTTACTTCCCTACGGAAGCGTTTTGAAGTTTATATGGAATGGCAGCAGAGGATGAGTCAGGCTTCTAGCTATTCTGTTGATTTGCAGGATGGCAGGAACGTGATCACCTGTGACATTACACATGACGGCTATCTTGATAGCATTACCGTGGATTATGCAGCCATTGAGGAGGATAATCAGGCGTTTCTTACCATAGATGCCAGAGACGAACATGGACTGTTCCTTTGGGAGGCCATGCTTGCATTGCCGCATGTGGGCTGGGGAAAGTATTACGTTACCATGTATCAGAGGATGCCCTATCTTGTATATTATGTTCCCTTGGAGGCTACGCAGGGAACCATGTATGGATATTATAAGGTCTTTTGGCTCAATCAGAAGGGAGAAGAGCAAATCTTAGAGGAAAGAACCATCAATTCTGAGACGGCGAAGGACTATGAGAAGGAAGCGGCAGAGTTTCAAGAGGCAATTAATTCCTACCTGGGGACGCGGTCAGAGCTTCTGGCGAGCACTTGGGATGGAGAGTTGACTATCCGAAAGAAACCCGCGAATTGGTAAGGGACAAATAAGAAATAAAAAAATTTATTTCAAGGTATTGACATTTGGACTGAAGCAAGGTAAAATACCCTTGTTGTGACACAGAAAATCGTATCTACAGTGTCATGCGAGCTTCAAGTCCGATTGCCCAGATAGCTCAGTTGGTAGAGCAGAGG